>JAEOSF010000032.1 GCA_016840515.1 Candidatus Borrarchaeum yapensis
AAACATCATCCCTAAAGGATCATATGAAAATTTTGTTTCCCATATATCGCCACCGTTTCTAATCAAGCACTTAAAGCCCAGTTTCTGAAACGCTGCTTCCTCCCGCCATAGTTTCATTTGTGGGCAATCCTTACCACATTGCTCATGTACCTTATAGCACAAGATCTGAAATGTACCATCTACTGTTCGATATTTCCTTATCGGTTCCTTCTCTGACATCAAATTCACCTCCATTTGTTTCACCATCGCAGTTCAATCTTCTTTTAACTTCCAGTCATCTAGTTTCAGATTCCCTTCGACCAGAACGCTTTGTTATTACTCGCTCTCATGTGTGTTAGCATAATCTTTGGAAAGAGGATAAGAGATGCCCATTAACATCACTTATATGTTTTTTGGAAAAGGTATTCGCCTTAGCTTGCCAAAAGAGGTATCAAAGGATGAGGAGACTCTAAAAGGGATACAAAGAAGACTTGTAGATTTTTATGTATTCTCGCAAAAATTTAGAAATAGTTTTACTGAAATAATTCTTCAGAGAGCGTTAAATATCTGGTATAAAAGTATATATGTATGAATGTATAATATATGTTAATTTTGAGATTTAGTCTTTCGAATAAACTATAACTTAAATAAAATTAATCAAAAACAGGGGGAGTTGCTTGGTCACAACAATTAGGGTTGCAACTGAAGTGAAAAACAAGATTGACGAATTGCAGGCGAAATTACTGTTAAACCAAAAATTAAAGGTCAGCAAAATGGCTCTCGTAGAATTTTTCGTTAACTTTGTTGAATCAAAAGAAAAAGAGTTTTTTGCATTTATTAAGGGATAAGGGCAAGTGAACCTTAAAATATAGCCTTAAATGCCGTTTTATAGCCAAAGAAATCAGTAATTGTCACGAAGGAAAAAGAGAGGAGTAAAACATCTGAAGATCATTTTTTAATCTGTGGCAGTAGCATTGGTACTTTCTTTTTATAGTCTTCATATTCTTTGCCAAATTCTCTGACTAACTCCTTTTCTTCTTTCCATGATATGAGATAGACAAGTAGGATCATCAGAGGAGTAACAAACAAAGAATATAATGCGGATAAGAGAAAAGAGATCCCCACATGAGCGAGTAATCCACCAAGATACTGTGGGTGCCTAACAACGGAATAAACTCCTCCTGTAATAATTCTTTCTGTTCTATGCGTTTCTGCTACTCTTAGAGTAGTCTCATGTACACCTTTGATTCCAAACCAGGCACCAAGCACGACTAAGGGCGTACAAACTAGCATATGAAATACAGGAATTGAAAAATTAATTATTGGAATGATGATAGATACATTCTGAAAAAGTGGAATTGTAAATCTAGTCTGAGGTGAAAACCAGAGTCCCATCCAAAAAATGAAGAAAAACCAACCTGAAATGAGACCATAAATCTCACCTCGTTTAATTCCCTTCTCTTTCCCGTACTTTTCTTGAAGTTTCAAGTGCTCTACAGATAAAAAATGAAGTGGTATTACTGCAATTAAACCAATAAGGCATAAGAAAAACCAGATATACATCTTGCCACCTTAGATTTTTTAAACAGAATGCTATAAATTCACTTATACATGTTTCTGTTTTATATTAACGGTGAATGAGGATGACAGAGAGATGGATAAAAAAAATAAATTTTGATCCATTACCACCATTGCTAACATCAGAAAATGAGGCAATTCTGTTTTTTACCCAACGTGATTTACTCGGTACAAAGAAAATGGAATCTGTTGAAACACTGTGGCAGTTATCCCAAGTTAAAAAACTCATACGAAAACAGCAAGAGGATGGTTTTTGGAAGTATCCTGGTGGTGACACGTCCATTCGTTCAAGAGAGAACTATAATCAACTTGAGACTTATAGAATCATTGGAGAGTTAGTAGAAAAATATGGATTAAACAAAAAACATCCTGCAATCCAAAAAGCTGCTGAGTTTTTATTCAGTTTTCAGACAGATGAAGGAGATTTTAGAGGAATTTATGGGACTCAGTACACTCCTAACTATACTGCAATGACCATGGAAATTCTTATTAAGGCAGGCTATGAGAATGATCCAAGGATAGAAAAAGGATTTAAATGGCTCCTTTCTATTCGTCAGACTGATGGCGGCTGGGCAATTCCTTTTCGAACAGTTGGCAAGAAATTAGATAGAGAAATGTTGCATTCTGAAATTTTAAAGCCTGATTATTCAAAACCATCTTCCCATTTAGTAACAGGATGTGTATTAAGAGCGTTTGCTGCTCATCCTGAATTTCGAAAAACAAAAGAAGCCAAAGTTGCTGGAGAACTCTTGGCATCTCGTTTTTTCAAACGGGATAAATATAGTGATCGACAAGCTGTCAATTTTTGGACTAGATTTACATTTCCTTTTTGGTTTACCGACTTACTGTCATCACTTGATTCGCTGTCTTATTTTGGATTTTCTGCTGATAATCCACAAATCAAGGAAGCTCTTGATTGGTTTACTAACATCCAAGAAGAGAACGGGAAATGGAATTTGAAATTGACCAAGGGCAGCGACAAAGATTTGCCTTTATGGATGGGATTGGCGATTTGTCGAGTATTCAAAAGGTTTTACGGATGAAAAAGATGCAAAACTTAATTGATTAGATGCGTAAAGAAATATACATATATGATGAATTATGAGAATAGTATGTAACAAAAAACCATTGTTATGAAAATTGAGTCGTGTTGATGTATCTCACTTAAGGTTTTTTCTTGGAGTGACCCTGTCAATGTCTCATACCATAGTCACATCTCTAATTCGTATGCCTTGTCTTTTCTATCGAGAGCGTAGCAATGAATGCCTGTTCCAACGATTGATCCAAAAACTTAGTTCTGGTGTGACTATAAAGAATGCAATTGACTTAGGCATTCAATCTATAGCTAGGGGGCTTAAAGAATATCATAATGAGGATGTAAGCCTTTCTAAGGAAGATTTCCAAAGAATCTCTAATGAAATGAGTTCTTTCATAATAGAAGGACTAGAGAAACCAGTTTCTGATAGCCCCCCCTGTATGGGGCTCTTTTTAACCAACAAGGGCTATTCGTGTCCCATACACTCACTTTATTTAGACGTAGAGAAATATGACTCTATTTTAAACTATATCGGCTCTCCTGAAGATCCCGGCTGTCTGTGCTACTTTTCTGCTCTGGTAAGATGTCATGGAATTGTTAGTAAATCAACACTTGAAAAGGCGAAAAAATACCTATCAAAGAAATAATTAAAAGAGTGTTAAAAAATTTAAACATCAAATTATGTGAAGGTAATGAGGGATTTTTCATGAGCGAAGAAGAGAATCCTTTTGAGAATTTTTTAGAAACATTAGATGAAGCTGCAGAACGATTAAATCTGGACGCAAATCTTCATACATTTCTTCGCCGGCCAATGAGAACACTTCATGTAGCGGTAGGTATTGTACATGACAACGGCGAATATAAGATCTATGACGGATATCGGGTTCACTACAATGACAGTAGGGGACCCTGTAAGGGCGGGCTTCGTTATCATCCTTCAGTAACTCTCAATGAGACAATCGCTTTAGCTGGCTGGATGACAATAAAATGCGCTGTTGTAGATATTCCTTACGGCGGAGCAAAAGGAGGCATAAATTGCGACCCTACGAAAATGTCACGGACAGAAATAGAACGGATGACTCGCAGATATATTTACATGATATTGCCGATGATTGGACCAGAAAAAGATATCCCTGCTCCAGACGTTTACACTGATGAACGAGTGATGGCATGGATAATGGATACATACAGCATTTTCAAGGGATATGCAGTTCCTGAAATAGTGACCGGAAAGCCAATTGAACTTGGAGGATCGTTGGGCAGAAAATATGCTACTGGCAAAGGTGTAGCATTTGTAACGCAAAAAACAATGGAACATTTAGGAATTCGAAATCATCCAACAGTGGCAATCCAAGGATTTGGAAACGTTGGATCATGGCTTGCTAAATTTCTTTATGAGATGGGATATAAAATCGTTGGTGTCACTTCAATCGATGGCGGCTATTTCGATAAGAACGGACTGAATATTCCTAAACTCTTTGATCATTATTATGGGGAGAAGCCTTGGTCTGAGTTTGAAAATCATACATTCATAGAAGATGTAGATGAAGCAAATAAAAGACTCTTTGAAACAGAAGTAGATCTTTTAGTCCCCGCTGCACTTGAAGATCAAATAACTGAGCGAAATGCGGGTTCAATCAACGCAAAGGTTCTTGTTGAGGCTGCTAATGGTCCAACAACGCCATCAGCAGATCGTATTCTTAACGAGAAGGGAACTTTCGTTGTACCTGATGTACTCGCAAATGCTGGTGGAGTTATTGCATCTTATTTTGAATGGGTGCAAGATACACAAGCATATTTGTGGCCAGAAGAAGAAGTCAACAGAGAACTTGAGAAAGTTATATTAAAAGCATATAATGAAGTTTTTAACCTCTCTACGAAGCAAGAAATTTCGATGAGGGCTGCTGCTTACTGTAAGGCTGTTGAAAGATTAGCTCGAGCAATTCAATTAAGAGGATTCTTCCCATAACTGATTAATCTAAGCTATTTGTAATAACCATTGCAAGGACCTTTGTTAGATCAAGTAGATCGCTGATTCTGATGTTTTCATCGTGTCCGTGAATACGAGACTCTAATGTTGTCCCTGCACCGAAGGCGCATTGAGGCATACCCTTACGTTTTTCCATAACACATCCAACATCAATACTGCCCTGCGCACCAGCTATTGGGGGCACTTCACCTTTAACATAGCTGATAATATTTTTTACAAAGGAAACCCAAGGATGTGTTGGGTCGGTAGAATATCCACCATAAATCTTACGAGTTTTTAGATTATAACTAATTTCTGGATGTGCATTCTTTATTTCAGCGAGTTTGTCCTCCAGTTCTTTTATTACTTCGTCAATATTTTCCTCTGGAATATATCGCCTGTCTCCTTGAATTATACATTTATCTGGAATGATATTGACTTTTACTCCAGCATTAATCATTGTCACGTTTAGTACCGGACTTATATTTGTTCGTTTGCCTCCTGTTTGACTCTGTACCTCAGGAGAACTAGGCATAGCCGATCTTCTTTTTTCTATTTCATTTTTAAGTTCTAAAAATCCGCTAATGATGAAGTTTGTTTGTTCGATCGCGTTTTGCCCGAGAAAACTAATGCCGCTATGCACCGATTGTCCATAGACCTCAACCATCCATTCGAGCATCCCATTTGCACCAATCCCTAAAGTATCTGACCCTCCATCCAGACAGAAGAAATAATCTCCCCAGACCACACCCATGTCAGCAAGCCAGCATAAACCAGAATATGGTCCTACCTCTTCATCAGTGGTAATAAGAATATTTAGATCAAAAGCTTCATCTAATTCCAAAACTGAAATTGTTTCTAATGCACCAAGAATTGCGGCTATTGACGATTTACAGTCAGAGGTACCTCTGCCATACATTTTTTCATCTTTGATCACACCCTCCCACGGAGGAACTGTCCAACTCTCTTCCTGTACGGGAACAACATCAACATGTGCGTAAAGAACAAGACCAGGTTTCTTTCCGGTTTTTTTCTCAGCCTGAAGATTAATACGAGGACCATCGAGTAATTGATTAGTGGATTTTTGTTTCTCTAAAAAGAGATTCTCTGGCATAACATGTTTTGTACACGTGAATCCAAATGATTCAAATTTTGGGGATAAAAACTCAATTGCCTTTTCATAATTGAGTCCAGGGGGTACGGGGGTTTGAATTCCAATTAAGTCTATTAATAGATCAACAATTTTTTGTTTATTTTTGTCGGCGATATCAAAAATTGCTTGAGAACTCTCTTTATCAATCCTCTGCACGAAAACCACCTTATGTTGATGGATGAATTGCGTTGGATTTATTATACTTTCTGTAGCCCAATATATTGGGATTAGAATTAATCACATTGTTTAGGTTTTTGAAGCGATCATGATGACAACGTCCAAGAAAACGCCCAAGAAAACGCCCAAGCACAAAAAAAAGAAGTATACGAAACGTAGCAAACGGGAGAAGGAAAAGACAAGAAAGGAGAGACAAAAAAGAGAAGAACAACGGATGCTTAGAGATCTTGGACGCGAGATTTGTGAAATTTCCAAAGAGTTTCTTGGTGGGCAAACAGGTACAACGCCTGGGTGGTTTTGGGGCACACCCTTTGTTATGATTGGCCCTTGTGATGGGAGTTGCAACTCTCCGATGCACAAACAATTCCTCGTATCGATGTTTGATGATGAACATTCGTTCCATTGTAGTTATAATGAGTTAGTTGCTTTTTCTCAAACAGAAGACACAAATTTTGTCCAACTGGGAGAATTCGCTTTCATTGAAGATGAAAAAGAAACCAATGCGCTTCTGGGATGGGACATCAAGCACATTTCGAAAGAACTACTCTCAGCACCCTCTATTTTAGAAGCGTTTCGCAGGGAAGACAGAAGTTATGGATCCCCAGTTGTCACAATTCGCACTTGTGATGGGAGTTGTGACTCTCCACTTCATAAATACTTTTTAGTTCTGCTTTATGACGGTCAATTTGCGTTTCATTGTGACCTTGAAGAACTGTTTGCCTTTTCTGAAACAGAAGAGATAGAAGATTTTATCGCCCTTGGAGAACACGCCCTTACTGAGACCCTAAAAGAAAAACTTGTTGCAGATCAACAAGAGCATGGAACACCGTTCAGCGTGGTAAATCAAGAAGAAGTGGATGAATATCTTGCAGAACATCCAGAATTACTTGACCACCCTGCTGGACGGGCACACGCTATTGCCACAGTTGGTATGATGAAAGATAAAAGAATTGAAGAAGCTGAGGATGCTGAGGATACTGAGGATACTGAAGATGACTAAGAACCTTTTGTAATAGTTAAAAAATGTACCACTGAAGAGGAGACATTTCCTTTGGTAGGATAATGCAATTATTTCAAGACCTCATCTTTTTAATTTATGCGGCGGGAGTCCCCTTCCGACAGGGGAAGAATATGAAGATGGTTAGAACACTTATTAATTTAAAAAATGTACTGCTGAAGGATCTATTCACTTCGGGGGGGGTCATAATTGAATTAAAGCTATACTTCACTTTTTTAACATATAACATATATATAATGTAATACAATATGAACTTGTATTACATGTAAGTACAAAAATGAGGGAATAACATGAGCACTATTAGTTTCAGAATCTCAAACGAGCTAAAGGAGAAGATGAAAAACATAGATCATATTAATTGGAGTGAAATCTTGCGAAAGGCAATAGAACAGGCTATTGAAAACGAAGCTAAAAAAAATTTAGCGTTAGCTGTTTTACTTAATGAAAGATTCGTATTGACTCCAGATGAAGGATGGAAAAGCACCGAGGAAATTAGAAAATGGAGGGAAATAATCAGATGGAAGTAGTAGTTGATGCTAGCGTAGTCGTGAAGTGGTTCTTGATTGAAGAATTCAGAGAACAAGCAATACAGTTGAGAGATGATTACATTAAGGGAAAAATTGAGTTGATGTCAGCTGCTATTATGCCATTTGAAGTATTAAATGCAATAAGATACTCTAGTAAAGGAATTAAAAAGGATCAACTGGAAGGAGTCGGTAAGAGTCTATTACATTATGGGATCAAATATTTATCGTTTAATGAGGAAAGACTTCTAAAAACCACAGAAATTGCTATAGATGATGATATAACAATTCATGATGCCGCATATATTGCACTAGCCAAAATGATGCAAACAAATTTGTATACTGCAGATATACAGTTAATTAAAAAGCTGAGTGATACCAATAAGAGTTTTATTAAACATATTGGCTCCTATACTTAATCAAAATTCAAATCCTATTATTTATGCCGATGTTAAGGACAAATTCACGAAGTTGGTGCAATTTCTATGGATTTAGAGTTAAAACTAACCTCCCTCTAATCAAACTTAGAAGTTACCCAATTCGATAGTTATAATTTACAAGTTTTCAATATGGAATTTAGAAGGAATAAAGGAAAGGTAGAATATCAATCACCCCCTAACAAGTTAGGGGGCTTGTTCCGTGAGGTGGTAATTATGAAAGCAGAAGTATATCTGATAAAGACTGAGGACAGAGTAGAAGGGATAAATACACTTCTTGATCAATTTAATTTAGACGTAAAAGATGAGTGTATAGCTTTGAAAGCAAATTATAACAGTGCTGATCCATATCCCGCAACAACTCATATCGATACGTTAAGAACGCTTGTCACTCATTTACAAGAAAAAGGTGCAAAAGAAATTAAACTAGGAGCACGTTCTGGAATGGGAGTAACTTGGTCCGTTCTAATGCAAATGGGAGTGGAGGATTTAGCTGATGAGCTGGGGTTTAATTTAGTCAATTTGGACATGCTCCCTTACGAAAAATTCACAAAAATCACAAAAGAGCCCACTAAGGAAGGAAAAAGGCACTGGAAAAGAGGATTTCTCCTTGCTAACGTCTTCAAAGAAGCAGATAAAATCATTCAGACATGTAATCTGAAAACACACCGATTTGGTGGGCATTTTACGTTATCTCTCAAAAATTCCGTGGGTATGATTGCTAAGCGAAATCCATGGGATAGATATGATTATATGGCGGAGTTACATTACTCAAAAGCCCAGCGACTGATGATAGCTGAAATAAATGAGGCGTATACACCTGCTTTAGTACTTATGGATGCGATCTCTGGATTCAAAAATGAGGGGCCCGAAAAAGGAGAGCTTATAAATCCAGGGCTTTTAATAGCAGGAACAGATCGGATAGCTATAGATGCAGTCGGCGTGAAATTATTGCGATCGTACGGAACAACACCTGAAGTCTCTCAAGGAAAGCTTTTTGAACAAGAACAAATAGCACGGGCTGTAGAACTTGGAATAGATAGCGTGAGATCTGCAGAAGACATTCAACTGATTCCTCTAACTGATGAAACAGCAGATTTTGCTGAACAGATTTTTTCAGTACACGATTAAAAAAACGCAAAAGAAATGCTAGTTCATGTTGGCAATAACATAATCTGCAAATTCTGTTGTGCTCACAGGTGAGAGTCCTTTAAGAAGCCTCGCCAGATCAGCTGTTACTTTTCCATTTTGTATAGTTTTTAGCACTGCTCGAAAGGCTGTGCTAGCTGCTTTTTGCCAACCTAAATATTCTAACAGCAAAATTCCAGAGAGAATCGCAGAGCTGGGGTTTGCTATATTTTTTCCTGCAATATCTGGAGCTGTTCCATGTATCGCTTCAAAAACAGCGATATGATCACCCATGTTTACACCTGGGGCAACGCCTAGCCCACCGATGAGAGCGGCTGCAGCGTCTGACATATAATCACCCGTAAGATTGGGTGCAACTAAGATATCGTAGTCCCCAGGTCTTAATAGAATTTCTTGGAACATTGCATCGGTAATTCGGTCATTGACTACTATTTTTCCGGTAGGAAGCGTTCCATTATATTTTTCTTCTAGTTCTTTTTCGGTAATAGTTATGTTACCAAACTCTTCTTTTGCAATCTCATAGCCCCACTCTCTAAATGCCCCCTCGGTAAATTTCATTATATTGCCCTTATGTACTAGCGTAATACGTTTTCTATCGTGCTTAAGGGCGTATTGAATGGCTTTCCTCATTATCCGCTTTGTACCATATTCACTGATTACTTTAAGCCCCAACCCAGCATCAACTCTGGTTTCAACTTTCAATTGTTGAAACAAAAAATCGCCAATTTTTTTTGCCGGCTCACTTTCAGCAGGCCATTCAAGACCTCCGTACAGATCTTCCGTATTTTCACGAAAAATGACGAGATCAACTGTTTCTGGATGAACAATAGGAGTAGGAACACCCTCAATATGAAAAATTGGTCGAACATTCGCATAAAGATCAAGAGATTGCCGTAATTGTACATTAACGCTTCTATATCCACCACTGACTGGAGTCCTTACTGGACCTTTTAGACCCACAATGAAATGGGCAATCGCTGAAATAGTATCATCGGGGAGAATTTTGCCATATTTTTCTTCAGCTTTCTCACCAGCGTAGATTTCTAGCCAAACTATTTGATGAGTTCCACCATACGCTTTCTTTACTCCTTCGTCTAGAACCCTTCTCGCTATATTGATTACTTCGCGTCCTATCCCGTCACCTTCGATAAATGGAATAATAGGGTCGTGTGGTACGAGTAATTCACCATTTTCGATCGTTATGCGAGTACCTTCCTTAGGTAACTCAAGTTTGTCAAATTCAGCCACATTTGCCAACTCCAAATAAAAACAGAATGGAGAGAGTCAATCTCCATTTATTTCAATTATTATTTAATTTTCCTTTAGAGATTTGATGAAAAATAGTCAGACAAATATTGAACGCCTAGCTCGATCATTTCACGATCAGAAATAGCAGTTGTTCGACCTGATTCATATTGCATTGTAACCCATTGGTGCATCTTTTTAACTCCAGGATGGGTCTTGTCAACTACAGAATGTATATTGCAACTTCTGAAATATAATTGAACCCAACACGCAACACCTGCAAGGCCTGATTTGTCTGTAACGGCAACTTCAAATGGCCTGTTTAGTAATTTCTGTGGGTCAAATGCCGAATATACACGTTCATTTTTCATTACTCCATCTGCATGGACGCCAGCACGCGTTTTTGTGATGTCATCTCCGAGAAGAGGATAGTTTTCAGGAAAGTCCACGCCTATAGATTTCATGTACTCTCCGATCTCAGTAAGTACTGTTGTGTTGATGCCGTGATTCGGATAGAGCGATGCCAACTCGGCCACTAATCCTTCTATTGGACTATTACCAGTCCGTTCCCCTATTCCTAACAATGTCCCATTTACATTAGCTGCGCCATATAGCCACGCAGCAAAAGAGTTGCTATGAACCTTATGGAAGTCATTATGGCCATGCCATTCTAACCATTCTGAGGGAACGCCACCTTCACACTGTAGGCTGTAAATGATCTTTGGCACACTTCTTGGGAGTGTAACCTCGGAAAACGGCAGTCCGATCCCCAGAGTATCACATGCCCTGATTTTAACGGGAGTGTCATATTTTTCTGCAAGTTTCATTAGTTCTTGCACAAAGGGAAGGACAAAGCCATAGAGATCTGCTCTTGTAATATCCTCAAGATGGCAGCGGGGAATAATACCGGCGTTGATGGCCGATTTTACAATACTCAGATATTTGTCCATAGCTTTTTGTCTCGTCATGTTTAACTTGAAAAAGATGTGATAATCCGATGCAGACGTTAAGATACCTGTTTCCTCAATTTTCATTTCTTTAATAAGTTGAAGGTCACTTCTAGTCGCACGAATCCATCCAGTTACTTTTGGATATTCATAATCACGATCAATACACTTCTTAACTGCCAATTGGTCTTTTTGGGAGTACACAAAAAATTCACTCATCCGAATTGCTCCCTTTGGACCGCTTAATTCGTGTAAGAAATCATATAAGGTTAGGATCTGTTCAACCGTAAATGGAGGGCGTGCCTGCTGTCCATCACGAAACGTTGTATCTGTAATATAGATTTTTTCCGGTAAATTTATCGGGCAATGGACATTATCAAAAATTATTCGTGGAAACTGATCATAAGGAAAGATATCCTCAAAAAGTTGGGGTCTAGTTACATTTTGAAGATCGTAATTCTCTTTTCTGAAAAGCTGTAAATTTGCTGCTATCTTCTCTTTCAGAACTGCTGCTGAGTTTTGTGTATTCACTATGAGATCATCCATCACAATCAATCCAATAGATAGCATTTCTTTTAAAGTCATGTTTACAAATGTAAAAATTATTGAGACATTATTAAATTAAAAGATCTCTTTTTTGGTTCATCTACAACTTATAACTTATAAGTTTATCCGTTTACGTAAAGCAAATCTTTACCTTCGTAAAGGTATTAAAAACCAAAACTCGACAGCAGGTTATATCAAAATTCTTTCTCTTAATTGAGACTAATCTTTAAAAGAATTTGCGTTTACATAAACCAATAATTTGACAAATGTAAACATACAAACTTACTGTTTTTTTGAAAAAAAGGAAAATTGGTTGAAAAACAACCACTCTTTATGAACATGTTGTTATTTCGCCTTTTCATAAACTAGCAATAATATCTTAGCTTCTTGGTTTGTTGTTATGCTGGCCCACTCGTCACTTACCTTTATAATCTCTTCTCGTGCCCAATACTTTTGATAAGCTTTCATATCCTCAAACTCAAACTCTACCCATCGCATTGGGGTCGAGTGACTAACCAATTCTGATAAGCACTCATTTTCTTCAGTTCTTCGGGGGCCAAAAAAATCGGCACCGCTTTCTGAGCCCACTCAAGGTACTCCTGCTGTTTGCCTGGTAAGAAATTACAAGTATAGATTATCTTTATTACCATCTCTTTCACCTCCCTTAAGTTGGGTATTTGTAGAACGCCCCTCCTCGGCATTTAGACATTTCCAAAAAAAGTGGAGAAGATATAAGGGTCAAGACCGCACTAGAGCCAGTTGTATGAGTTTACTTAAACTCAAAGACGTATTCACAGTAGGGATCTCCTTTTGGCATTGCCCTTAGCATCTTGAAAGATAACCTGGGATTTATTGCCTTGACTCCTAAGTCCCCCCAAGCTTCATGACCTTCGACGCAAGGGATATACTTTGATTTTACATTATATTCTTTGTACTTCTCCATCCATGGACACTTAGTTGTTCGAGCGACAACTCGTTCTGGGGTTTCTTCCACCGTTTCACCTTCGAATCCAGGCCCTACAGTTAACTCACCAACAACATTGGCTAAGATAGATGCACCTATTGCATCCTTGACTTCTATATTGTAAGCCTCTTTAATCATTGGAAACAGAATCTTTCCGCCTTCACCATATATCTTGGTATTTATCTCTTTGTACTTTTCAGGCCCTATAAGAGGCGCAAGGGTGTTTTCTCCTCTTATCACTAGAGTTGCGGTATGAGTATTAGCAGTCCAAGCCCATTTCTCTTCAGGTGATATCTTCTTTAAAATCTCTTCAGCCATTTTTTCCTCCTCTCCTTACCCTGGGTATTTGTAGAGCGCCCCTCCTCGGCGCTTAGACATTTTCAAAAAAAATATTGAGGTTATGAGATTCAAGACCGCACAAGAACTTGCTATTTACGCTTACTTTTTGAACTCGATGACATTTTGGCAGACGGGATCTCCCTTTGGCATTGCTTTTGTGAGTTTAAATGTAAAATTGGGATTAAGCGCTTTAAGTCCAGCTTCACAAATTGCTTGGTGACCACCAGGGCACGTCATGTTTTCAGGTTTCTCTCCGAATTGTTTAGCTGTGTCCCACCACGGACATTTGACTGTATTCCAAACAACTCTTTCAGATGTTACCTCAACCATTTCATCCTCGAATGTTGGTCCCATTTGTATTGATGTACAAGCCGCGAGTACTTTATAACCCCCTATTGCATCCTCAACGGGTATGTTGAGGGCCTCTTTTATCATTGGATATGACATTTTACCACCTTCACGCCATAGATTATCATTTATCTCTTGCCACTTTTCCTTCCCCAAGAGAGGTTCAACGAACATTCCTATCGCAGTATAAGCTCCAACGAAGTTTGCACCTGCTATTGCCCATCGCTGCTCAGCCGGCATCTTGTCAACTTCCTCTTTCGACATTTTCGACATATTTCTCTCATTCCTTTAAGTTGGGTACTTATTGAGCGCCCCTCCTCGGCGCGTAGATATCCCAAAAAAAATAGGGAGAAGATATAAGGGTCAAAATTACACAGGGTTTGTCTGTTTCCTAGTCTTCTAACTCATAGCACGCTTCGCAGTAGGGATCTCCTCTAGGCAGTGCTTTAGTAAGCGTGTGTTTTAGCTTAGGATTAACCGCCTTGAGACCATCTCCCACGAATCTTTCATGTCCACCAGCACAAACGATGTTTTCTGGCTTTCCACCGAACGCTAGATAGGTATCCCACCACGGGCACTTAGTAAACCTGTATACGGCTCTTTTCGGCGTTTCCTCTATAACTTCCCACTCATACCTAGGTCCGTGTCCTAAGTTTGAAACGACAGCAGCTAAAGTAGCGGCCTCTATTGCGTTCGTACAAGGTACATTGAAGCCTTCCTTAACTTGTGGATACGTAAATTTACCGCCTTCGCCCCATAGATTGTCATGTATCTCTGTCCACTTATCCATCCCCAAGACTGCAGCCATAGTCAAATCATACCCGCAGACTGATCCAACGTAGGATTCATACGCTGCTTTCCATTTTATTTCGTCAGGAATCTTCTTCATTATCGCTTCTGTCAATTCATCAGATTTAGACATATTCTCCTCCTCCTCCTTAAGTTGGGTATTTGTAGAGCGCCCCTCCTCGGCGCTTGGAGGCGCTAGGGTCACAGTTCTTTGAGAGTTAATCATTTAGCTCTTCAGCTCATGACACCTTTCACCGACGTGAACTCGCCTCTTGCCTTGTCATATATCAATATATTTTTTGACAATTATCTATTTTAACAGATAATTATTACATATATGACAATGCAAAATTTACTATAATGACAAGTTATATATATAATTTTCCTTTACATAAGACAAGTTTAAGTGGATACTTTATCAAGAAATCAGAAAACAATGTGTTCTTAGCAAAATAATGCATAAGAACAAAGAATGAGAAGAAGGTTCAACCACATTTAATTTAATGCGATTTCTTGATTGCCCACTTATCTTCTAAGAAAATATATTTGAAGTAAGATTATAAAGAATATCCGACTAGTTAGAATGTGAGTACTATGAGTGATGATGACGATTTTCACAGATTCTTAAAACGTTGGTCAAAGAATTTTTTCAATCGATATGACACTCCAGAGTATCCTAACTTAGATCGTAGAGACGATTACGAAGATTGGAGCAAAGGATTTCTTTCTAATTACGAAAAAACAGAGAGCGCAAAAGAGACTGAGGGAGATAGTACTATAGCTCTTATAGAAAAGGTGACTTCGGGTTTTTTTTCATACATTGACAAGGTAGAAGAAGAATCTAAAAAGAGCAAGAAGAAAAGATGAAACGATTTACCCATTCTTTTTATAATTTGCTACAAATTCCTTCCATGATATAACCTTGATGTCTAATTCTCCCTCTTTCTTGAGCTTTTCTGGCCCTGGTTTTTCTCCGGTAACTAGCATATGAGGCAAAATCTTATTGAAGGAAAGAAATATTCGAATAATATTATGATTGTTATTCATTTTTAACAAAGTTTTTATATCTGATAGTGATATTGCACGACATATAAAAACAATTAACAAATAACCAACGGATGAGGCATTCCTAATGAAACGATTAACACATGCTGTGGTTGGTAGTTTTCCAACTTTTGATGAAAACGACATAGAGAGTTCAATATTGAAAATCATCGACTTACAACTTAAATATGGAATTGATGTCATTTCTCCAGGAGAGCAACGGTATGATATGATAGCATATTTTAGTGAAGTGCTTCCTGGATTAAAACATGAAGGCACCAACTCATATGTCACTGGAAAAATCAAATCCCCAGAAGAGCTCACTACATTCTCGAAGATTAAGGACTTTATATTTGTGAAAAATTATCTTGAACAAAATAGGAAAACGAATAAAATCAAACTGACAATCACTGGTCCTGTCACTTTAGGCTTCTCATGTGGACTAAATGGTTTAGAAGACAGTCCATATTCAACTGTAAAAGATTTGCAACTTTACGCGGACGTTTCAACCGCTTTGAAAGCTATTGCCGATGGATTCCAAAAGATCGGGGCATTAGTACAAATTGATGAGCCAGGTCTTTCGGCTGGTTATATCAATTGGAAAGATTTCTCAAAAGAACTTTTTCAATGGATAAATGAGATAACCTCAGAACTGCAGTCAGAGAACACGGTGATGCATGTCTGTGGTCGCTTACCTAAACGCCTTTTTGAAGATATTCTTGTTAAGTTTGAGAATATAGAAACCCTAAGTTTTGCTTTTGACGGCTCTATTGAAAAGGACAATATTAACATCATTTCTCGCAAAGTTTTGGAGGATCACGGTAAGAAGCTGGGATTGGGGTGCATCTCTGGTGCTAATGCTGTTTTAAGCGATCCTGAAACTGTAAAAGCAAACATCGCAGTTGCAATAGAAAAAGTAGGACTTGAGAACATAGAATTCATTCATCCAGATTGTGGTCTTAAAGCTCTATCGCCTGAAAAAGCAGAGATGGTAATATCGAACATGACTGAAGGAGCAAAACTTCTTGAGAATATCAATTAAGCAATCAAAATAAAACATAGCGCCGCAATCTTTTTTAAACTACATATACAGGTTAACAGAATATCAGGGAAGGGATTCTTAATGAAACGATTAATACGCACCGTTGTTGGAAGTTTTCCAAATTTTGATGTAAACGACATAGAGAGTTCAATATTGAAGATTATCGACTTACAACTTAAATATGGATTTGACGTCATTTCTCCAGGAGAGCAACGGTATGATATGATAGCATATTTTAGTGAAGTACTTCCTGGATTAAAACATAAAGATAATAGATCATATATCACTGGAGAAATCAAATCTCCTATAGAACTCAGCGCATTTTCGAAATTTCATGATATTGAACTAGTTAAGAACTATCTTAAACAGAGAGAGGAAACAAACAACAAGATTAAGATTACAATAACGGGTCCAATCACCCTTGGCTTCACATGTGCAACCACCTCGGTCTCGTATGGAAAAGGTAATTTAGGCCCATATTCAAGTATAATAGATGTAGCCCTTTATGCAGATGTATCAACCGCTTTAAAACCTATAGCTGAGGAACTCCAGAAAAGAGATGTCCTCGTACAAATTGACGAGCCGGGGTTTGGTGCAGGCTATATCAACTATAGAAAATTCAGTAAAGAGATTCTTCAATGGATAAATGAATACTTGACCCCAGAACTGAAATCAGAAAACACCATCATGCATGTATGCGGGAGATTAACAAAAAGCCTTTTTGAGGACATCATCGTTAAGTTTGAGAATATAGGAACGTTAAGTTTTGCCTTTGACGGCTTCATAGAAAAGGACAATATTAACATCATTTCACGAAAAGTTATGGAGGATCACGGTAAGAAGCTGGGATTGGGGTGTATCTCTGGTGCTAATGCTGTTTTAAGCGATCCTGAAACTGTAAAAGCACACATCGCAGTTGCAGTAGAAAAAATAGGACTCGATAATATAAAATTCATTCATCCCGACTGTGGTCTTAAGGTTATTTCTCCTGAAAAAGCAGAAATGGTATTAAAGAATATGGTCGAAGGTGTACAACTTTTTGAAGAGACTATTTAAAAAAAGGTAACGACTTATCCAGCCTGTGCATTTTTTATTATCTCTAGAAGTTCTTCTTCCATTGTCATCCCCCATCGCGGCCTTTCAATAATTTTTCCAATCTCTTGCCCGCGTTTAGGCCCGCTTTTAGTGAAGACAAAAATGGTCGGCACTGCCGTGACACCCCACTCTTCCGCTTCAGGAGGTAGTCTCGGGGCAGGCTGCATTCCTCCGAAAGCTCTCACTTCCAGTCCTATCTCTGTTTCCAAAAGGGCAAACACGGGAACACCAGCCCTACTATCTCGACACCAACTTGCAGCAAATAAAACCACAGTATAATCATTTACGAATTTTTTAAGTTCATTTACAATCTCTTGATTTAGTTGATAATTATCGTAAACGTACTTGAATGGTTCGAGGGAGGACACATATTCGTAGGCCGATTGGGTACGTTCTCTGATTTTTTCCAAATCTCTAGATATCATTATGAAAACACCTGTATAATAACAATTGAAACTTAAGTTTCCCGAAGAAATAAAATAATTTTTGGTTATCGACAAGAATAACCTACCTTCTTGCATCTTCGAAAATGTTATTAAATCAGAATGTGCTCAGATTACGTGATTAGGAGAATAGAAGTTAAAAAGTGGATGGAAAGCCATGAATTCTTTGAGAAATGAACTGAAAGAGTTAATTGAGCAGAAAGGAACAAACCTCATTGATGCTTGGATAGGTCCAGAGGACATTAAGGAACAAATTTTAGCAGTTCTTCATTCCGGACGCCATTTACTTCTTGAGGGACCTGTTGGCTCTGGAAAAACTCTTATTGCAAAAGAACTTGCTAGCAGATTACCAGATATGAAAGTCCGTGATTGCGGTTTTAACTGTCTTCCTGAAAGCCCAGAATGTCCCCAATGTGAAACTCAGAAAGATGCGCCCATTATTACTATTCTAGGTTCCAAAAGATTTGTTAGAGTTCAAGGATCCCCCGAACTCACTGCTGAGGACTTAATTGGAGATATCGACCCCGTAGTTGCATTTAAGCACGGTCCTTTTGATCCGCGTGCGTTTAAACCAGGCAAAATTATCAAAGCTAACCGGAAAATTCTTTTTATTGACGAAATAAACCGTCTTTCTGAACGCTTACAAAATACACTTTTACAAGTTCTTCAGGAACATGTGATAACAATTGGTAACTTTGACGTTGAATTTGACATTGATACTATTTTGATTGCTACAATGAATCCTGCGGAATATGCAGGTGTAGAACGGATTTCAGAAGCCTTAAAGGATAGACTCGAAAGGGTTAAAATCACTTATCCAACTGCTGAGGAAGAATTGGAAATTGTTCAGCGATATGGAGTTAAAACTGACAAAGAAATCCCGCTCAAATTAGCACAAGAGATTGTGGAGATCATTCAAAGGACTCGTAATGACAAAGATATCGAAAATGCAGCCAGTGTTCGAGCTACACTCTCTACGTGGAACTTAAGTCAAAGTTTTACTACCCTACGTAAGGATACAACAGTTTCTGTAGATGATATAAGAAAGGCCGCACGTGTTGCTTTGCGCGGGCGCGTTGCATTAGCTCCTGAGAGCCCTTATTTTGAACATCCTACTGAATACATCCATTCCTTAGTTGACAGCGTTCTTAATAATAATTAGAAGGAAATGTGATGACGACACACGCCCTTGCCTTCAGTCAAGACTTACCAGGATTACTCGCTAAAATCGCTGAGGCGATTCGAACTCATCCTGAAGTCGCAAAAGGACCTTCAAGTAGGGGTGTTTTAGCTTTTCTTGACGTTTTGAGGAGTTATACTATTTTAAGCAAGGGTAAGGAAATGACCAAAGAACACATAATAGATGCTGCCTTAATTACTCTAGCGCATCGAATTCAAATGAAATCCTTGAGAACGCCTGCTGAACTAATTGTGGAAATAATCGAGGCACTTTTTAAAGAGGAAATGGCAAAGGATCATATAAAAAGTCCTTCAATCTGCACTCCAACACTACCGCTTAACGAAGGGCAAATGGGAAATATTATGAAAGAATTACAGGAGTTTACCAGGCGTAAGGAGGAATTTTACCGCCAACTAGACCATAAGAAATCCGTTGGATTTAAAGATAAATTAACACAGCAAGATTTTTCCAATCTAATGAATATTGATCCAGAAGAACTGAAAAAACAATTCCCTGCACTCTCAGATTTTTTTAGACGAATGAAAAGACAAGTCGATAAGACGACACAAAATCCTACTATGGAAATGTTACGACTCTTATACAGCGTACCTAATTATTTAGAAAAAGAAGGACTGTTGAAAGGTCAACCAATTCAAAAACAAAAGCCAGAATTAGGAACAAAATTCGAGTTTACAGACAAAGCCGAAGATTTAATGCGAGGCTCGAAAACAAAGAAATCAGTATCACACAGCCAAACCATTCCGTCAAAAAAAGGAAGTTCCCAAGGGTCAACCTCAAAACAAATTTCGAGGAACATGATTAAGAACGCGCTTAGGTCAATCCAAAATGCACAGGACGCTTCTTCAAGAGGAGCTTCGTTTCAAAACCTGCTTAAACATGCGGATCCGTCTCTTCTGGATTATCTTAAAGAATTATTGCGAGAGAACCTTGGAGTGGCTATCGATTTACAAAGAGATGATCATAAGTATGCCGCTTATGACGCTCTCATTGATATCCTCAAAAATTTGACTGACGAAGAGCTTATTGAGGACGTACACTCTAAAATTAGGATAACAGATAAAGGATACGCCATACTTTACGAAGATATCCTCGCAGAGGCAGAATGTGCCCTTATGAAAGGTAAACATAAGACCCGTTCTGGAAAATCTATAGATGGAGAAGATGTCGTTGATATAAGAAAATATGAATGTGAAGACAGATTTCGCGATATCTCACTGCGAAGAACGATGAGAGAAGTGATAACGAAACGAAGACACCCGGAAAAAATTCAAAGAGAAGATATTCGAATAAAAGAACGACGACCTCTTGGTTGTATGGATGTTGTATTAGTCTTAGACAGAAGCTCATCCATGATTGAGCATAATAAGTTTCAATATGCACGTAAAGCAGCAATAGGACTGGCATTAGCAGCCTTTAAGAATGGAGATCGACATAGTGTTGTTACTTTCGCTAATACTGCAACAAAACTCAATAAACTCACATATAATGTTCAGTCTATATTAGAGAAGATCACTGAAGTAAGACCAGCAGGGTATACAAACCTAGAGGACGGTATTAAAAATGCACGAGAAATCTTATTATCAGCGTCAAGAAATGCTGAAAAGCACATTATAGTAATCACGGACGGCGTCCCAACTACGCACAACTTCCACGAATCTACCAAACAACCAGATGCTATAGACGAGAAGGCACGTGCTAAACTCGCTGCCCTTCGTCAAGTCAAAATTTGTCGTGCAAATAAAATCAGTTGCTCTGTGGTATGTATTCTAAGAGGAGGAGATGTTGATATTGAGTTTTCAAAGAAACTGGCTCGCGCAGGAGAAGGTTCTGCTCATTTCCTCAAAGATGAAAAGAATTTATTAGATGTGGTACTTCAAGATTATCTTGAAAAGAGACAATATTGCGTTATTTGAAAATTCTAAAGAAAGAATGTAAAAATGGTAGCGGGGGATGGATTTATCCTCCATAGGCGTTAGCCCATAGATTTGAACCACCGATCTCGGGGTTATGAGCCCCGCGGGATCTCCTGTCTACCCCACCCCGCTACAAAATCAAGGAGGGGAATCCAAATCTGAGGAGATTATTAAAAGGCGCTTAATTCTTAAGCTCTTATTTTCATTTAGATAGTGAATATTTAAATATAGCGATGGTAACTATTTGTCCTATATAAAAACTCTTTTAAGGCATGCTTTTATCCTCATGAGATCCTATAAAAAGGTTCTATATATTTGAGGTCATCTAAAGTGATTATTAAGATTGCAGGAGAATACCTTATTTTTATTGACAAGAGTCGAGAAAAAAGAGTCATTAAGAAAATCAACGAATTTGAAGAAAGCCTCGCCTTTTTCTTTACTGCTAACAATGGTGGCTGCGAGGAAGAATCTTTTCAGATGTATGACGAGCTTATCAATTTTATAGCTAGAAATGGTAAAAGCGTTAAGATCAGAGGATTTCAATCAGCAGACGTGGTTCTACCACCAAAAGATTTTACCTTTGAAGAATTAAAGGAACTATGGCATATAAGATCGAGACGAAAAGAGGAGAGTAAATAGCGAAAATTAAGAAAAAGATAGAGAAGGAAGTTCATTCTGCCTTTTCAACGATGATCATAGTCAAAGTGCTGCGGACTTTGTCCAAGCGTCTTATCTGCCAGGTAATAAGTTCTTTTAACTTCTCCATCGTGTCCTCGCGTATCTTTGCGATGATATCGTACACACCGTAGACAATATAGGCCTCTTCAACGCCTCTAAGGTCGCGTAGCGAGTTTAAAACAGACTCCTCGGCTCCAATTTCAGAATTTATTAATATAAACGCCATGGGCACTGGAGCGTCCTCCTAAATTCCTTTATTCCCCCATAAATGGGGATAAATCTTACAACTATTTGTTGTTTCTTATATTTGATTGTTTCCCCTAGAAAAAATTATCTCCGATGAATTTCGTTGAAATATGTTTTAAATATTGCAAGGACTTTCTGTCAATCTACTATAACTCTCACATTTCTACTGGAAATCATCTTATATTATATTTATGGACTTGTTTAGGCTTTGCAAAGGCAATATTAAGAAAAAAGGAGGTTGCGCTACGCTGATTCCTCTCTATATCTATCATGTTAAGCAATGTGACCCAAAAAAATGTACCGGGCAACGATTATCTCGATATAAGTTAGTAACTGACCTTCGAAAACTCTCTCAAATACCTAAACGAGTTATCCTACTAGATCCTTTTTCTGAGGTTATCCTCTCAAAACAAGATCTGGAACTTGCAGTTCATTATGGAATCCTGGCAATAGATGCCTCGTGGGCTAAATTCACATCTGATTCTGTTGAAAAGTTACGTGGAGTAAAGAGAGCTTTACCTTTTCTAATTGCAGCAAATCCAACAAATTATGGAAAACCGATTAGATTAAGTACCGTTGAAGCTTTAGCTGCAACTCTTGTGATATTAGGTTTTGAGAAGCAAGCTAAAAACATTCTCTCCAAATTTAATTGGGGACTCAATTTTCTAACAGTTAACCAAGAACTCCTTCAACTTTACATCAAAGCAGATACGAGTGACCATATGCTCGAACTACAAAAACAGATCCTTCAAGAATTATAATTCTTGAAAACGAACAATATTATGCATGGAAACGATCTTGTCCTTTTTACTAGATTAAACCGTTCTTTTGTAGTTCAGATATAAGATAGTCTACTAATTCCGTAAGTTTTTTAACCTTATCGCTACTTGTTTCCAAGTTTATTGCGTCTTTATACATTGTCATAACTTTTGTTCTTCTTACTTTTCTGAAAACGTCCAATTTGCTAAATCCCCCTCTAGTTTAAGAATTTTTTCGAATTTATGTCAAATATCTTCTGAAAAGACTTTGAAGAATATATCGAGTTTCTTTGCGATGTAAACAAGGAATAGCATAATTTCTTTTCCTATGACATTATAAATGAGATGGCAGTGTGTCGAGAGTAATCCACTTTCTGTTAGAAAGGTGCAGTTACTACTACACGTCTCTTGGCGGCATTCAACTATGCGTCTTACCCGCTACCTCCCACAGGCAAATCATGGGTAGCCTATTTAGACTTGCACCCTCTGGGATGGCCGTTTCATCGATCCCACTTGTCTTCTCAGCGGGTTAACTCAACTTTCGTTACCGAAGTCTTCTCAGAACACAAACTCTCCCGTGTGTTCTTCAGCCGCATCCTCGTCATCTGGCAAGTGGACGTGTCGTTTCTGCTCCAGAGCCCTGCCTCTCGACAGGCACCTTAGGTGCCAGAGTACCTGTGCGGTGAGTGGAATTTCCTCAGACGTATTCGTCCGTCAGCCGCCCTTCGACTCACTGCCTTTTTTTGATAAAGTTGGTGAATAATATAAATGTTTTGTGTTTCTTGGAATAGAAATTGATCGGTGTCGTGCTGAAAGCATATGAGAAATGTCAAGGGAATAACAGCGATGTCTAAGCATTATAAGGGTGTGCGTTAATTTAATTAATCTATACTTGATTAGATATTAAAATGATTGTGTATAAGAGTTGATAAATAATTCAATGAAAAAAAAAAGAGAGTGAGTTTATAGGTATCAAAAGTCTCTACTTGGGATACCTTTAGGTCTATCGTCGCATTCAAATCGAGTTCTTGAAAGGATTTCAACGATTAAACTGGCGTGACTATTTATAGCGTCGGGGTTATGAAAGTTAGTACACCGAAAAATCATTAAAACGGTGTTAAGCGGTAAAGCCTCAAGTTGTTCAAAGTCTAAATCATGGGGTGGCTCTTGATTATCTCCGATCCACAAAAGTAGTTGTTTAATCATCCTTTGATTCTCATTATGTTCTTCTGGGATGAGAGTTTCGGCGATATAGGAAAGATGTCGTCTTATGACATCATCCGCGCTTGTGTTGTACAGTTCTCTGAGTTTTTGATCTGAAAGGTTATATGTAACTTTGATTTTTTCGAGTTCTTCAGGTGAGCGAATGCTGGCAATAGTTTTCTTGAATAGTCGAATATTTTGATCTGTGGGAAGTGTGTTGAATTCGCAGAAGGTAAGGAGTGAGTTGATGTAACTTTGTGCGTATTGGGGTATTGTTGGATAGGCAGAGCGTGTGAGTTCGATCAGATCGTTGATTGACGGATACATCTTATTCACCAAATAATTAAACTAGCATTAAATTAATATTAATATGATATATAAAGACCACAATTTCTTTGTACGTAGTTTTTATTGACAGATAAAAGAAAACATAGTTTTTGAGGGACAGAAAAAAAATAAGAAAAGATATTAGGTCTATTTGGTTTCTGAGTGTACTATTTCATAATACTGTGAGATGATGAATTTAGCGTTGTGTTTGGCGTTAAGAGTAATCTTTCGTTGCCATGCCTTATTTTTAGGACTCCATCGCCAACCATTGCTTTTTAATGAATCTCTAACGTCGGAAGGCGGTTTATCATTAAAAATAATTTGAGTTCTCTCTAAGTCATGGTTGTTAATTACTTTACCAAAAGAGAATTTAAAGAGTGTTTCCGTGCCTTGATTCCCCTCTCTATTGTTATATTTCTTTGCCCGTTCTAAAGATTTCCAAATTTTATGTTTATCAGTAAAAATAACGCAATTGGTTTCCTGAAATTTCTTAATCGTTTCTAGGATGGCTTTTATTTTGTCTGTATTTCCGTTGTAAACCAGAGTTTCTACTCTTGAGAAAATTCTCGATTTTGCATTTGTTTTGATGTATCGGGGTTCATTTATAGTGGCTTGTTGTAAGTCGTTTAATAGTTGTTGTTTGTTTTTTTCTTCAATTTCTTCTTTTGAAGTCGCTTTATTGATTTTTCGCTTGATGCTATTCTGTGCTTTCTTAATCCAATCCCAAAACTCTTTTCGTTTCCGTTCAAAACTGTTATGACGTTTTTCTTGCTGTGGTTTTGGGAAATTTGCAGGACCCACAATCATTGTAGAAGCAAGTCTTGACATCTTGTAAAGAAGTTCTAGTTTCTTCTTCAAGTATGTTGTTTTATATCGTTGTAACTCTGCTTGTAGGATTTCTTTTTGATCTTCGTTTTTAGCAAGCAGTGCTAATTGATCGAAAAGGTTATTCATGTGATTATAGTATTCTTGTTGTTCTTGTGATGCTCTGGTATCTGGAGAAAAACTTAAGTTGCGGTATGCGTTGTAAGCTGTTTGGTAGTCAATGTCATTTGGAGATACTGTTTCAAAGAATTTGTCTTTTTCTATGTTTGTTGTTTCTGTTAGTAGTTCAGTCGTTTGATCACATCCTTGCTGATAATTTTTCGATATGGGTAATACATAATCACTAACAAAGTCTAAGAAACTTTATAAACTCCGCTTTTTTTACACGAGCGAATAAAAAAGTTGTGAGAAGTGTTTACGCGAAAGAGAGAAAAAGAAAGAGAAACTCATTCATAATTATTGTTATGTGGCGTAAGTGGGATTTAGAGGTATTCTCATGAGCATTTTTACCTTCCTTAGTAGCGATTCTTGGTTAAAGAAGTAAAAAATAAGGTGTTGTTTTGTTGCAAGGATTCGATAGACGATCACCCACTTACAGATGGTTCCGTGTTCTGTTGACATAATCTCACAAGCTGCAAGATGGAGTTGTGTGTTGTCTTGGATGTTGTCCCAGATGTAAACAAAAGGAAGGATGACAACAGCCCTCCATTTGTAGATGTCTATCTCTTTTGATATTGGAATACCCTTGATCGCCATGTGGTGTGTCATTTCATCTAGCGTGTCGAGTTTGAAATGTGCTTTCTCAAATGTTCTCAAGATGCAACCCACCTAAGATAAAAATTGAAATAAGTTAGTCTGCGGTTGTTTGGGTTCTGAATGTGGTTCTGGTGTTGTCATTGAATTGGTTATTTCATTAAGGACGGGTTTTAAAATATCGGCGAAGTGTGCTCTTACAGTGTATTCTCCGCAGTTGCAGATATGTGCAAGAAATTTCTGGGTGAGAATAGGGGTTGTGTCATGCGTCCTAGCGATATATTGATCTGATGTATATAGAAGAGCAACAGCGAAAACATAGGGATGTCTGCCTCCTATATCTGGGAGTAGTTTAATGAGTTTAGAGACTGAAAGACGAAGTTGTCTTAAGTAGTTGTCTGCATTCCAGTTGTTTTTTTGAAGTTTGGTTTGTGTCTTGGTGTGCCGGTACGCTTTGCTGATTACCCTTGGAAGATATTCTTCAAAATTTCTGCGAATAAGTGAGATACTCGGGAGTTTACTCAAACAATCAGCTATCTTTAAGGTTTTCTTCTTAGAAACACGATGTCCTAATGATTTCATTACCTTTACAAGCTCATCAAGGCGAATTGGCTCCCTTCGTTCTCGGATGGCAAGGAGTAGTGAGGAAGTCATAAGGACAGGATGAGTTAGACGAAGTTCCTTGTATTGTAAAAGTATTTGTCCCTTGCGATAAATATAGGCAGCTCGTTGGCGAGTGTCATCTGAGAGTTGTAAGAGTGTTGACGCACGACTGAGAGAATTTAGTAGCCTATACATAGATTCTTTGTCTTTGATCCTCGCTCGAAAACTGTAAAGTTTTAGTCTGTTGTATAGTTTTTGTTTATGCTGTGAAAGTGGATTCCCGTGTATGTCGTTGGTAGGAGTTTTGTTGAACTTTCCGATACACGATCCAACTCCGTCAACAAGTTCGACTCTTTCCCCTGGATTAACATATTGACATCCAAAGTTGGTTTCAATGTCTGCGATCACGAAGTTTGCTGCAAATATTTGATCGCCAACTAGCCCACAACGAGGACATACAAAAAAGCCATTATTGCGAGTTTGTAAAACACCACAAACTTCACAATAAGGAGTTGTAGTCGATGGGGATAGGCTTAAGCATTCTGACATGAATATCCGCCCTCCTCATCTCGAGAAATAGAGATTGAAAATAAATATAGTGTCATTTTGATCTACCCTCCGAATTAAACTATACTTAAACTAACATTAATATCATATATAAGTTTTTCTGAGTGATTTTTGGGTTATCTTGGAGTAGATAAATTATTTATTTTCATATCGTGCAAAGGTACGAAAAAAAAGTTGATTATTGCTGTAGATCACGCTTTGTTATCCTTGAAAAGTAAAAGAAAAAAGTAAGTATTAGAAGACACATTCATAGAGGTTCAATTTTCATCTTTGATCTCAACCTCTTAAACGCATCTCCTAAGTATGCGTAAAGATCGTTGTCGTCAACAAAATCTGATGCGTCGATATGTTGAACTCTTTTTTCCGCTTCTTCTTTGTTTTTGGCGGAAATTACAAGGTGAACAGAGAAATCAAGGGGAACCGAAACAAGAAACTCTTTATTTTCGGTATTGATTTCGTATTCAATGCCCGTTGTGCCTTTTTCTTGAAAAGTTTTGTTCTGTTCGTCTATAACTTTCTCTATCTCTGCTTTAGCCTCTGTTGCAGTGTCGTAGTGAAAAGCTCTGCTGATGACTCCTTTCCAATGTGCTTTTCTTGAGGTTATATTCCATCTATTATGCGGTGTGTCGGTGTTTTGTTTTATCTCTATTTGAGCTTTGAGTTGTCCATTTTCGCGCAGTTCATAAAGGTGTGGATTAAGTTTCTTCCAAGATGGAATTTCGTGTGTTTTGTTTTCCAATTCCTTTCCTCCAAGATTCACAATACTCAATCACATTATTGAAAGGACTTCCTTTCCTCACAATTATGTGATTTGCAATAACTCTGTAAAGTAGTGAATATAAGGACAACACAAAAATTGTTCGTGATAAAAAAAAGGAGGCGTAGCGGGTTCTAGGTTTTAGAGATAAAGGTTAAATCGAACCGTGCGTCTTTATAGCGAGAAGGGCGTTTAGAGTTTGGTACGTTCATGAAGTTCAAGTAATGTGTGACTTCTGTGACTGAAAAACAGGGTCCATAGGCGTATCCAAACGCGGGGCGGTAATCATCGGGGTGAGGTTCCTCGTTGATGACTTTTACCTGTTGTGTGTGATTGGTGGGGTGCAGGACATAGAAGGTTGGTCGTCTAAATCGTTGAATGGAAAACAATTGGGTTGTTTCTTCATGGGCAACAAAGATGTTACAGATTTCCTGAATGATTTCGAGATTATCCTCGTGCTTCTTGAATAGGTTTACAATGCAAACATAGCATTCTAGGAATTCCTTTTCTTCATCGGTGGTGAGAAAGTGCGTTGCATGGTTTAAAGCGGTTCGTCTTTCATCCTCTGTGATGTTCAATAGTTGTTTGATGAAATCATGGACGTACACGATATGAGGGTTCTCTCCTGCGTCACATTCCCGACAAATATAGTCGCCCACGGGAAAACTCCGTTGCTTTTCAAGACGTTGTGATTGTGATAGATCACAAATAATTCGATTAATGAAAAGTCCGTGTCCTTTTTTAACGGATCGCCCGCATATATTACATTTCTCTTCAGTTAGGGTTGTTTTCATATTCATTTGCATGGTGTTTCATCTCCATGAGTCATGTTATTGTGATTTCGGTTCCTTCTAGTGCTTGGAGTGCCTTTTCATCAAGCTGTGTGATGTGTGTGTTGTCGGAAGCATCGTATAGGTGAAACAGCAATGTAAAGCCATCTTGGGTTTTGATGATTCCCTCGGAATATCGCCCATCGTTTGCTTCTTTCAAGATTAGGGTTATTTGCTCATCGAATTTCTTCTCTAAAACATTCTCCACGAACTCTTTGCATTGCTCAACTGTTTTGTGGAAATGTGTGATCTTTCCGCGTTCGCCTGTTATGGTGTAGTCTTTATGCTCAAGAATGGAGATTTTTACAAGAAATTTATCGTTTATGCCGATGTATCTAATTTCTGGTTCAAAGAGTAAGTTACGAATTATCACGCTGGGAAGGCGTAGATGTAGGGGTTCTCCGTTTTCCGTCCAGTCATCTATTTGATAGTTTAGGTTCATTTGTTTCCCTCCGTAATCTATGTGCAAGTTAAGTTAAAAGGACAACTAAAGCCTCGATCAAAACGAAGACATGACACCGTGACCGTGTACCATCTTGTATTCCATTAGTTGTTCATCTGTGATGTTTGGATTTTGTTCTTCTGCCTTGGTGACAATATCTTCTAATGTGACGCTAGTTTTTGCGTTTTTTGGGGTAGGGAAAACACCATGATTAGTACCTTTGCGACCGTTGAAATGGTCGAGTTTCGCCCGTTCAATGCGAACCCAATGAGAAAAATCTTCGGGGTGAAAGCGTTTCAGCCAAAGAAGTTCGAGCGGTCTCGAATACGGACAAAACTTGCAGTTTGTTGGAAGTGATAATTCAAGTACGTACTCATCTCTAATAATACGCTGGCAATCGAGACGCGACCATTTCAGACAATTGATCAATGGATATTGTAAATTGATGCATTCAGCTCGCCATTTGATAGGTTCTCGTTTCTTGATCCGTTTTTCCTCACCTTTGGCAAACCCTATCAGCACGTTAAGTTTACCAAAGAGGCGTTTGAATTGATAAAATCCTTGTTTTCGGGCTTTCTTGAGACCGTAGTTTTGTTGGAGCCACCAAGCCAAGAAACGATAGATTACCTTCACTTTGAGGTTGTCGGTGCATGATCGTTTGAATACCTTACTTCCACACGTACGTGTCCGCTCATAAAATTCAACAAGACTTTGCCATGCGGGAGAGTGAAATCCCATCTCTTTTGTGATAAAGTAAAATTCAATGTCATGTGTGTCACAGAGTTTTTGTAGGAAAGGAATGTAGTTATAGGTTTCATCGTGTTCGTTGCCGGTATCGGACATCACAACTAAAAAGCGTTCTGGGGCAATCTTTCTTCTCATATTATCATTGAAAATAAGTTCAGCGAGGAGGGCTGTTGAGTCATGTCCTGCCCCTAGGGAGAGTACCGTCAGTTTGTCCTGTTTATAACTCTGGTCAATTTCCATGAAACGCTTAAACGTTGATTGGGTTAGTGTGCGTAATGAACGAGAGTTAGCGTTTTGTGTGGGATAATTTACTTTGAGCGTTTCTTGAATTTGACTGATTAAGGTCATGTTCTCCCTCCCGTTATGGACATATTCTAATTTCAAGAAGAAATATAAAGACCACGAGAAGATGAAAAAAAGGTGAGAAAGTAAACTAGTAGAAATAAAAAACAAAGAGTTTTAGTTGATACATTCCAGATCAAAAAAAGTTATATCATGTACTGATGCCATATGATCTGAAAATTTTTCGAGTATTTGCTGAAGTTCTACTATGTTTAGATCGGTTTCTATATCTACACGATATCTCTTGTTTTCCATTATATCACGTCCTTTTCATTTATTTACAATAACTTACAAGTGCGGGGGTGTGTTTCTTGATCGTGCCAAACCTCTTCAGGTTTTCTACGAGTGCTTGTTTGTATTTCAGAGTGGCGAAGTAACTTTTGATGGCTATTTGTATTTTTTGTTCGGTTTTAGTGAGGTGAAGGTCGGGTGTCGCATGTATGCGTTCAAGACGTAATGTGCGTTCATTAAATTCGAGTTGATCTCTGCGAGCTGCAAGTAACATAATTGTACTTGAATCATGGGAGTAGATTTGGTTTTGTATTAGGGTATCTAGGAGTTCTGGACCCAAACCAAAGCCATGAATTTTTATTTGTTTACCAAAGACTGATCGAATAGCGGGACTTACTTTGTTGATGATGTTTCTCTTTGATTGTGAGGTTTTTTTAATTAGTCCTCCGAGAGCGATTATGCTGTTGGGAATAGAATGAGCTATATATCCATAGATTGATGAATCTTGTAACGCTTCAAGTTGAGAAAGGTATTCATAAGAACTATCTCCTTGGAGTGTGAAAACCAATTGAATCTGTGGGTTGATGTGTTGATCGAATATTTTTCTCCGTGTAAGTTCTTCTGAGTCACACCCATCCTGATTTACTCTAAGGTGATTCAAGAGTGTTCCTCCTGAGAGTCCAAAGGTGATGTCTAAACAGGTGGTGTTGTAGGAGTAGAGATCGAGGGGATTTGTGTCATAGGCCTTGTCTAGTAATGAGAGAATGAAGGGTTTATAGGTTTCTGTAAACCATTTCTCTTGCGTAGAAATATTGTTTTTTGGATTCTCGATAACATCTAACGAGATAAGCCATTGACTATGCGATAACTGTAATTTAAGAATCTCAAGGGGCGTGAATTTATGATTAATTCCGCGATCAATCACTATATAGTTAACTTCATCAGAAAGGTATTGCTCCAGTCTGCCTTTATAGTGTAGTATGAAAGGATTAATGAAAAAATAACTTGCCGGGATGTGTTTTTCCTCGATGAAACTTCCTGCACTAATGAATGTAATAGGGCAAGTGTGTTTGATCGTTTCTATGTCCATGAAATCCCTAGACTTATGTAAAAGAACCTATATAAGAACCACGAAACGCCATCGGAAAAATAAAATTAAAAAAGGGAAAGGAAGGCGTTCTTAATACGGCTCGTTAAACAACGCTAATTTTTCTTCGTGACTCAATCTCATCCTCTGATAAGGACAATAACCTTCTTTGACGCAACAACTACCAACGGAAGAAAAGTGTTTGCAAGGCAATCCTTCAAATTTCATACACATTGGTTTCAATTTGGTTACCTCACAATCCTAGTTTAAATAATCTAATAAGCACCCCGAATTATGATTCGCTATTCCCCGTCTGAATATATCAAGTCTCCATGTTTCTCGGCAAAATTAACAGCTTTTTCGTAACTTCGGAACCGCTCATAAACTAAGCCTGTTGGTCGATTATTGAGCATTGACCAGACTTCGATTAAGGTGTAGATCGGTACTTTGGGGTTGTCTTTTTTGCTGATAGCGAATTGACGGATAATGCTTTTCGGTGTTTTATGCTCTGTCGTGTTGATATTATACTGATAGTGGAATTGGTCACTATCCTCTGTTTCAATCAGAATGTTTGCGTCTGTAAGAGAGTTTAGGATCCTCCAGAAATAGTCATCGTTTTTTGGTCTATCGCCAATAAAGATCGTATCGTACAAGTCATAAGATGTAGTTAGGTTATGTTCTCTTATCAGTTCTATGATGCGATCTTGTAGTTTTGAAATGTATTCTTTTTGTTTGAATTTTCTTGCTTGTCGTGTTGTTTTCAATTGATTTTTGTTTGCTTCGAGTTCGATTTGTAATGAGGCCTTGTCTGCCCATTTTTTAGTTTTAGAAGAAATACGTTTTTTGATTTTATGTATTTCACGTTCTATGTCTTTTTCTTTATCTTGTAAGTCGCCTAATTCTCGTCCTAATTTACAAACTTGTTTATCTTTCATCGTAACAACCTTTGATAATTAAGCAAAATAAAAAAGAGTTTAACAACAAAAAGAGAGAAAAGAGTCGATCTTTGATGCCAAATTAAATAGGTTTACCATTGCCTGACTTCCATATTTTTTCTTTTCAGTTTACGGTATTCATCGCCAACAAAATCGTAGAAGCGATGAAAATTGTCGAAATCATCAGGTTCTAGATCTAGGGCTTTTTGTTGTGCTTCTTCTAAATTTGTCGCTCGAATTATTTGTTCGAGTGTAAACGGAATTTTGACTCCGACATAAAATTTTGGTTGTTTTGCATATTGGATTCTCTCTTCATTAGTCATTTTAGGGAGTTTATCTATGTCACTTTCGGTCAGATCGGTTTCAAGGTTCTTTGAGTGACATTGGGCGCAACTTTGTCCTAGTTGGTCGCCATATATAGCATCAATCTCCTCTTTTTGTCCATGCTTATTAATTTTTGAATGAAAAGTTACATCAGCATAATCTTCTCTCCATTCAATTGAACCACAATCTAAGCAAACTGCCATATTATTACCTCCAGGAATTGAGTTAACTACTTTCTCTATGAAAATGAATTTATATCCACCACGGAAAAAAAGAATGGAACGAAATTAAGGAAAGTTACCATCCTTATATTCCTTTAAAACTCGGTGAGTTCTCTCGTTGATAGAATAGTTAGAGAAAAATTCATCTGGATTATAGATCGCATCTGTAAATGATTCGTAGGTTTCGCAGATCATTTGATGAATGTCTTGTTTATACACCCATTCCGCCCACGCGGATAGTTGTTCTCGCCATGTGGGTGCTTCTATTTCGCCTTTGGGTTCTTCATTACTAGCTAAGAGTATTGGGATCGCGTCAACTATGTCATATGGTTTGCCTGAAAGAAAGGTGTCAAGATCAAGCCCAAGTGGGAAATCAAGTTCAGCAAACGGTTTATTCATGATTAAACCCTGTGTGATAGTCGGTAGATTGTGTAAGATAAAACGCCTTGCAATGTCGTCTTTTTCGCTGTTGGTTTTCTTAACAAATAACTCAAGCATTTGATTGAACTCGTTTCTATCGGGGTATCTATTGGATAATTCTATTGCCATTCTAAATTCCTCCATATGCTTACTCAAGGAAAATATAAAAGCAAAACCAAATTTCAAAAAAGAAAAAAGAGTGTTAGTATTCAGATAGTTCTGCTTGCGACTGCCTTGCCTCTGCCTCTATGATAGATAACTCGGCTAGATGTTCTTGAGCTGTGTTGATGATTGCCTGTAAAAAAGTCTTGTAGGTGGCTTTGCATTTGCTTCCCATTTCTGGAAACTCGGGGATTACAGTAACTTCTCCATTGGGAGAAACTTCCGCGTGACCGATGATCGCCGATTTGACGATCTCAGAGAACTCTGGGATTTGCTCGGTAGTGCAAAGATAATAAATTGGGACTCTTAGCGTACCATTGGTCACCTTAGCTAATTCATAGATTGGGCTTACGAAATCCCCTCCAAGTCCTTGTGATAGGACTTTTTGAATTTTCATAAATGCGTCCAAATTGCGAAGAAATAAATCTTTAAATTTCATTTGTGTTCCTCCTATTGTGGGAATAAAAAGAAGAATGTGGAAAAAGACATCAGTTTTCAACGATCATTTCTGGTAGCATCGCTGAAAGGTCGCTTGCTGGTTGTAATTGATCTAGTGGTCGGTGTGCCCTTAATAACCTTCTAACTGATGTCACTTTCTCGATATGTGCAATGATTTTTTTGACTATGACCTGCTTTTCTTCCCTCGTAAGTTGTGATCGAGGGCATGCTAACTCTGCTAGAAGAGTGACTGCTCTGTTTTGGTGGTAGTCAAGCAATTTAGACAGTCGGGTGTGCCTTATTCCTTGTGAAAAGTTAGCCGATTTTACTAAAATTCGTAGTAGATGTTGTCGTCGAAGCTGAGAAACGGTTAGTCTTAATGATCTCATAACATCCCTCCGTAATCTTAGTCTAGGATGGTATAAAAAGACAACGACTTTTTAGGATGAAGGTGGGTTTATTTATAAAAAAAGGGAGAGAAAGAAGGAAGAAGTTGCTACGCTAGAGTCCTTCGTATTGTCGATCATTGGCACTAAGACGTTCAGAGGGCGGCGAAATCCTGAGAGAAATTTTGTTATTGGCTAAAATTCTCTGAATGTCTGAGAAGGTGGAAAGTTCGATGGTGGTAATTAGTGCCTTCATTCGTTTGAAATCTCTTCGGTTTTTGTTAGTATAATATTCAGGTGCCTGATTTGTCGAACAGCAAAAATGTGTGATATGAACTTGTTTTCGATCTTCGTTGTTAAATATATCGAAGTCTTGCGTCATTTTAATTACCTGTTTGCTTTTTGATTTTCAATGATCGTTAAATTGTAGGCAAAATCAATTCCATCGCTGTATTTACGCTTTTCCAGAATTTGAAGTCTTTTTGACAGTTCGATAAAGTCGATTTTGTCCAATGCGTGTTCGATTTTTGCCCATTCAATATCTATCTCGATAGCGATTAGATTTGGATCGAATTTTGATCGTTGGAGTGCGTTGATCCGTTGCACACTTCTGATGACGTCCAGTTGTTTGATAGTTAAATTAGTGCGTCTATGTGTCATTTCTTTAGTCAACTCGCGTATCGCCATCAATTGAGATTCAGTTTTATGTTTAATACGGATTAATTGATTATACTCGTCCAGCAACGTTAAATATACAGTTATTTGTGGCGGAAAGTTAATTTCTTGTTTCATATTTTAGTCTCCTAAAAAAGTGATTTAGGTGTTATTTCTCTAATTCTGCAAGTTGCTTCATCGCGAGATTTTCGCGAAATTTTGACGCCATGCCGAAAACTCCTCTTTCTGAACTATCTATGGTGTTAATAAGAGTTTGAAAAATCATTTCATTTAGCCAATTTCTCTTAGGTGTATTTTCTTCTTCTTTTGACATATCGATCCCTCACATTCTCTATTCAGGAGAATATATAAGAGACGCGAATCACTAACTATTTCTGTTGTTTGTTTATGTAACTAAATTTCTCTATTTCACGAAAGGGAGGGTTCCAGCGATTAGCTAGTGCCCAGATGTCTGGGTTTTGTAAATCGTAACCAAGGGAATCGACACATAATACATACGCTGGAATATTGAACAATTGAGTCTGCACTAAGGTTGAACGATACATTCTAAGATCAATATCAGCACAATAGAAAACTATATTCTCGTTCTGGAACATTCGCCACGTTCTTATAATGAAAACACCCGTGCCACACGCGGGTTCTGCAACTGTCAAGGGTTGAGGATTTTTTTGTTGTTTGCGCTGTTCTAAATCGGTGCCAATTACCATTTGGATCATAAAATCAGCAACTTGCGGGGGTGTGAGGCATTGCCCTAAGCCTTTTACGTTACCAAGTTCATATGTTGTAAAGACTTTCAGTAAGTAATCATCGATTTCGCGTATTCGACTTAGATCTAAGACGTCTTGTACAGCTCGGAAGGTCTGTTGGTTGAGAATAGTGGTTTCTGTAGTAAGAAATAGTGAAAAGCCTAGATATTCTAGTAATGCTTCAAAAGCCCGATACTGACTATGATACCGTGCCTCAAGAATTTTGAAGGCTTGAATGAAGGCTTTATGACCTTGTTCAAGTGTATATGATTTCCTTATGGTTTCGGTTTGAGGTCTCATTTTAGGAATAATTATATCATTTTTGGGCGATGTGCGAGGATCAACAAAGTCGAGTATGCTTGGAATACCAGAAGTTTTGGTTTTTGTCATCGTTTTCGCTCCATAATTATTTTGAGATGTTTCTAAAAAGTGGCGTTTTCCATCGCCTTTTATGCTGTTCATTGATCTGTTGAAGGAATATCCACGTCTTGAGGCAAGTAAGGTATACGAGTTCATAGTCGTCTAACGCATCGTTGTATAAACCGATGTCTTTTGCTAGTTCGGGGTAAAGACTGCTGTAAAGGAAGCACGTAATGTTATAGAAGGTGTCGTCTAACGTGCGTGTATAACCTGTAGTAGCAAGATAGAAGAATATTTCAAAATCCGAGACCGTGTAGTTCGAGTAGTCTTTGGTTTTCATCAAGGTCGCCATGCGATGAATTGTGATTTCTGTTTGAATGGCTGACGTGTAAAAGCCCTCCATTCCAGTAAAAACAACCTTCGGAAGACTGAATATATCATAAAGAGTTTGACTAAAGAGAGCTAGTTGTTTTTTCTCTTCCTCTATTTCTTCTGTGTGTTCAGATGATTCAGAAATAGATACAGAGATGGTGTTTTCATTGTTGGCATTTTTTTCAAAAAGAGACGTTTGCCGAGTTTGCGTATTGGTCATTTACTCCCTCCTGACAAGTCCACAAACCTATCTCAAGTGAGATATTTAAAGACCACTAGTGCTGAAAAAATCGGAGGGGGAGGGACTCAGAACGTACTAGGAACCAAAAAACAAAGTAGTCAGGTTCCGTTCCAGTTCTGAGATACTATTACTAGTAATAACATCATATTTAAAGACAACGTAGTTACAAGAGAACCAAGTTTTTTGATAGGGGAAAAAAATAGTGGTACTACAAGTTTTCTCCCATTGAAGCGATCCCACGAAAGTAGTCGGGATGTTTGGTCGAATTTTCCCGAGTTAGCGTCTTTCCACATAGCGAACAACTGATTTTTTCTTCGGTTGGTTTAATCTCGTTTGTATGATTGCAAGCAAGGCAAATGATTTTCAAGTTGCATTCCCTCTGCTCAACGTATAAAAAAGAAGGGCGCAAAGAGAAAAAGAAATAAAGAAGTGGCGCACTCCTTGTGTGGTGATCTAACTGACTCTCAAGGTGCCCTTCTGATTACTAAGATGCAAAAGTATATATAAAGGCAACAGATCACCGAAAGTATTAATTTACCTTTAAAGGAAGGGATAGACAATCAGTCACCTGTCCATCGAGGATCGCTTTGCCATTCGCCCTTGTACAAGGAGAATCGCTTGGTCCAACTACGTTCAAGACGAAATGCTTCACCTTCGTAATCAAAAACAGCACTTACATAACCCGTAGGATTGTAGTATCGTTGAATAAGTTGCAAATCGAATATCTCGATAAGATCGTGAGCTTGGTCTTGGGATAACGACAAACCAAAACCAGTCGCCTTAACACCTAGTAACATATACAGTATTATGAAAAGGATTGAGTTTTCATGTGATATTAGGTCAGTTGTCATCGTTTGTCACCTATTTCGATTTTAATCTCAGTCCATTATCTCAATCATGTTCTTTGACTAGAACATCAAAATCTCGATGTAAAAAATCGAAGACATCATCCAAAAAATTGCCTAATAGTTCAGCCAAAGAAATGGAGAGATTTTCATCCCATTTCCAGTCATTTTCCTTTATTAAATGGCGAATATAGTCTACGGGTAGGGAGTCTATGGTAAGAAGTTGTTTGTTCATTATCTCAAAGTAGCGTTGGTCGAGAATATCCTCGCTGTACACATGAATGATCTCTTCTAGGATGAATAGTGCAGGATTAACCTGAGTAATGTGAGTGGATGCAATTGGTGTGGCGCATTCATCGCATTTGAAGGCATGGACTTGATTGCTAGAGTTCAATAATTGTCGTGTGGTGTGTCCACATTCAGGGCAATCGCCTTGATACAGAAATTGTGAAATTTGGTTAAAATGCTTTTTTATTACCTTGGATAGAATCATGATCGAGTTCACCTCTTTATTTAGTCCTCACTCTCAGTTCTTGAGAGAACTTTAACTTCTCCATCCTCAATTTCTGCAACGAAAGTTTTTTCCTCAAAATTCACATTTGGAGTATTTTCAACAACCATATGTCCACAGAACGGACATTTCTGTTTTTCATTGGATTTAAATCGTATTGGAGTGGCAATGATCGCTGGACAACCAGTATTATTGCAAATATATTTATAATCTCCCATTTAAAGATCACTTCCCTCTATATATATTCAAAATCAGCAAATAATACAGTTAATGCTGATTCGGTGTTTTTTCATAATTTCCTTAACTTTCTGTAATGCTCGTTCCCTTTCTTCGGTGAAGAAACATTCAAAATTAATGTATCTATAAAGTAGCGCGATATTACGGATTTCTCTGTTAATATCCTCAGTACAAGAGTTAAAAATGAGTTCGTGTTCCATGAAATCAAAAAACTCCTCCAAACCTGAGATAGAGTCCAAGTAATGTGAATGAAAGCGTATAAATGGTGGAATCTGTTCACTTCCTTCATGGATAGGAAAGCCACAACGAGTTGTAAGATGCTCAAAGAGTTCCTCACTCAACAAAATTGGACTCAACTCGAAGTAAAACGGTTCTGAATTAAAAAGCGCTTCTTCAATGCCTTGCATAAGGTTTAAAAAATCGTTGTATATCTTTTCTTTATTCGAAGTAGATAAGAATGGACTCGACTGAAAAGATGGAGCAAACAGAAATTGTTCAAAAACGTGCATATAATATACCCCTCTAAGAAGTTTTGAATCGTAAACTTCTCTTCAGATGAATATTTAAAGACAACCATCAAAGTATGAGGGAATGAGTTAGTCTTGATCCGCTGTTATTTATTTTTGATAATAAAAAAATGGGGCTTAGAAGTAGGGATCGTGGAAATCATCTGGACGTCGGTCATTGGTAATATGAAGTAAGTTAAGACGGTCGATGATCTGACGTTTACTGTAGTATGGTCCTTCAACGATGCCACTAAAATCTGGATTCTGCCGAGAATTAATGACCTTGATAGGCATTGAATCATCTTCTGGAATATAAAGAAAGAACTCTATTAACGATTCCTCCCAGATGGCAAGAAGAGTATCGAGACTGAAATTGAGAGTAGGTGCAATTATCTCACATATATTTAGTTTTGCTTCATCGTCGGGGAATCCACATCTCAAAGATACTGTGAGAATATCATTGAATGCTTCCTCAACGACTTCTGTGGGATCGCAGTCCATTGAAAGATTCCCTTCTTCTTTTTCTCGTTGGAAATATTGTTGGATTTGGTCTTTAGAAGGGATCGGTTTGTGAGTGAGGTTGCCTGTGGTCATTTCATAAACTACGTTGTATCGTTCTTGTGATGGCATTAGACAATCATTGCAGAGAACAGGATAGAAGATTACCCCACCATCAACTGTTAGGTTTCCTCGTGTGATATTTGAGAGACCGCAATGTGGGCATTTACCTTTTTCATAGATCGTGTGTTGTCCCTCTCTTGCTGTGTTTTGCATTTTTTTCTACCTCGAAATGTTGTGAAAATCATAGACTACATTCAAAAATAGTATATAACACCCTCCACATTTATCTTGGGAAATTGTGGAACGGGTTTTGTAGAAAAAATCAGGAGCAGGAGGCAATTACTTATGTATCTTTAAACTTAGAATGGAGTATATCAACTTACTGACAAAATATGAGAAGTTGTGTCTTTTTCCAATGCTGTGATTTGACTGTTGATCGACGCAAGTTGTTTTTCAGTTTCAGCGATCCTCCGAATGCTTGAATTTAATTTTTTCATCTCATCAACTTTCTGTTCTGTACTCCAGTCCTTCCATGTGTTCTTGCTGATTAACCATAAAATGGATGTCGTCATCTCTTTAAGTGACTCCAACTCGTATTTAATTGCGTCGCGTTTAAGATACAGTTCATTCAGGTCTTTTGGTGTGAATAATCTGATAGGACGTTTTCCACCGCCTCGTCGTTTGCTGGATAGATTTCTCGTCCTTATTGATCTTATCCGAATAGATCTCCCTCTTCGCATTTGATTCTCTCCTATGATCAAATAATGGAAGTTGATATATAAAGCCCGCATCATTGGTTTTAGATGAAGGAGAAAGGGGGAGAAAGGGGAAAGGGTAAACCAGAGAAACAGTACATGACATGATTTTAAGAAGATCAATCTTTCCCCATAGAAGAACATAGGATTTAAGGATACAAAAAAAGAGAGAGGCAAATGTGTAACTGAAAAAGTAATTAAAGTATTGGATCAATATGATCGATGAGCTCGTTGATGGTTATACGATAAAGACGCATTAGTCGAAGTATTGTGGAGATCGTAGTAAGTCGTGCTTTGCTGAAGTAAGGCTGGAATGTAGTATGTTTATGTTGTAGTACGAGATTTCGAAGTTCTGTGTTGAGATCCAATGTGTGTTCTTCATATGTTAAATCATGTTCGAAGTGATTGAAGAACTGAACGATCCCAAAGGGGCTATGAAAGAACATCATAAGAAAGACGCCTTTATCACCAAACTCGGGAAAATTGCAATGATTGATTAGGTGGTCATAAAGTTGATCCGTAAACAAGGAAAGAAGTACCTCATCTAGTTCGAGGTAAAAACCACTATCGGTTAGTAGACGTGAGGCGGTAAGCAATAAATTCTGAAAATCGGCGAAGATTTCATGTTTATCGTGAGCAGATAGCTGAGTATGTGGTTCAAACTGAGGACGGTATAAAGAGCCTTCTTCAAGTGTCATGTCATGTTTCTCCCGGAAAGTAACTTGAGTACAAACTCACGATCTAAGATTAAAGACTGTTTAAAAACTCCACGTTAAAAACATGGTCATAAGGAGTTATGAAAGCATGTTGGTTAAGGGTACTAGGCTTAATTCCTTAATATTGGCTAGCTTATCTGTGAAAATTGTCCAAACTGCTTTAGAAGTTGGATTTTGGTCATAAAATGTTACGGCAGTAAAAAAGCAGTTATAATAACGATGGATATAGAGAGGGTTATCTGTCTTAAATTTCGACCATGTCTTTGTGATCGCATCCTTTCCATCGACAGCAAAGAGGGATTGTTGAAGGAAGATGAGATCATTTTCTTCTAATAAAGTAACCGAGTATTCTCTCATCGAGAAACATCCTATCCATCTTTCATGTATACATTGGACACCCAACTTTATATATTAATATTGAAAAAACACGCTTTTGGTTGATTCAAATTATGATTTAGATAAGAGAAAAAAGAAAATTGAAATTAAGATGTTATATTTCCTTTAGACTGATGAGATCGAAACCTGTATCGGATAGGTGTAGAGATAATGCGTGGTGTAGTTTTTTATGAGAAAACTCTGCTCTTCGCCTCATTATGAACTTGGCATTCCTTGTATCATAGTCAACTGTAATATTTTCGAAAAATAATTGAACATCTTTGCTTGAAAGTAATTTCTCGATTCGAGATTGGATTTCAAGTATATATATCTCTTGAATCTCTTCATCTTCACGTCCTGACGTGTCAATAATGAGTTTGAGTTTAGAGTGTTCGAGGGGAGTCTTGTTGGACTCGTCAAGTGAAATCCATTCAAGTGTTTTCAATTCTACTTCCCATGACTTCCATGAGAATTCGGCAATGGCGAAACAAAATGGACATGACATAAGGTAGATGTTTCCTCGTACATCTTCGACTTCCATATTGGAACCACAAACACATTGCATCACGTTCTCCTCCCATAGTATTCAAAAACAGTTGAAAAAAAAGGTATAAAAAGATAACATCGCAAAAAATTAAGATTCACATAAAGGTTTCGAGTGAAGGTTGTGTAATGGTTTTCCCCTGTAAGATCGCGTCTAGCGTATCTTCTTTGAAGCGTTCGATCTCATGGAGTGATTGTTCGGTGATATCATCTTTGAATGATTTTTTGATTTTTTGTCCTGGACGAGTGACTTTGACTCGTTTTAGGGTGTGATTCATCGAGTCGTATTTGATGCCATAACCCATACCTGCGATG
>JAEOSF010000067.1 GCA_016840515.1 Candidatus Borrarchaeum yapensis
TATAGATGATCACTCGCTTGTAAATTTCGCCATATTTGAATTAGAGTCTTATCATCAATTTCTTTCACTGGTTTTTCCAAAGCTAATAACTCTTGATAAACTTCTTGTTGCATCCAATTCCCAATCCAACTCTCGGTACTTCGTTCCTCATCGGCCCATGAAATTGTTTCATAGTCTCCTATACTAATTTCACCACCAATTGGAGCATTTTCTTCAACAATTTCGCTTGGTGTGGCAAAATCAAGGGATTTATGTTTGAAAATTTCATCAGGGAGCGCCTGCAAAAACCAATGGATCCCTGAATCTGTCCAGTGATGTTCTCCGAAAGTTTCATAGTCCATGAAAAGATTAATACATTGTCCTGAAGTTGAGGATAACCATGATGCATATTTACCTGCAGTAAGAGGCCACTCTGCCCAGTCCCTTGAAGAAAATCTAAAACCAATATCATCCGTTAATCGATAATTCCTTAACAAAACTCGTAAACGCTTACAAAAATTGGAGGGTGGTTTGTAAACAAAATTTGGTGATCTCCAATTATTTAAAACCCAATCGACTCCTTCGGTCAGGATGACTTTATAGCCCATTTCTTCTACTACCCGCGCAATACTGTTATTATATAAGCATTCAGTATTGATGAAGGCTGTAGGTTTGTAACTGAAAACATCTTGAATCAATTCTTGATGTAAAGTCACTTGGTCTACAAATTCTTCGCGCTCTACATTATATAAACTACTTATTGAGTGATAATACGTTTCGTTAAGTAGCTCAACACACCCCGTATCAACAAGTTGCTTAAATGAGTCTAGTAGGTCTGTATTGTAGCGCTCGCATTGTTCAATAAAAAGTCCTGTTAATCCAAATGATACCTTAAATTGGCGGCGTTCCTTTTTGAACTGGTCAATTTTTTTCAAAAGAATTTCATTTGTGGGTAAATAGCATTTTTCTGCAATTCTATTGAATAAGGCCTTATTAACATCATCATCAAAATATTGATCAAATAAAGAACGACCAAGCAATGAAAATCTTTTGACATGGAAATCTTTTCGCAATCGAAAAGGCTGATGTACCTCAAAATAGAAACAAATAGAGGTCATATTATTCTTTTTCATGGTATCAACTCATAAGACAAACACTTTCAAACCAATGTGGGCAGATATTACATTTGCAATCACATTTAATAAATTCTTTAAGTTCTTCATTTGCCCATACGACTTCTGGAGGGTCATCTATAGTTCCAACTTTTTTATTCAAAAAACAGCACGGATAGATCGCCCCATAGGGATCAAGATACATGCGTGTTGTATACGCCGTGCATAACATATTTTTCACTTGGTTTTTTTCATATGCTAGCATTGCTCGAAAATGGGCATGACGTTTTTCTAATTTATCGTTTGTATTTTTTCCATTTCTTTCATCAGAAATAATCTCGTTTATCTGGTTTTCTATTATATTAAATTGAGTTTCAGTAAATTTCATGCGTGTATCTTTGTTTTCAAAGTAAAAATCGCTGTATGCCATAAAATTGAAACGAAAGCTAAGCTTTAATTCTTTGGCCAATTCATATACTTGCCACAATTGGTTGTAGTTGAGGGGCGATAAAGTAAAATGTATTGAAAGTCGAATATTCGAACCGTTTTCTTTTGCTTGTATTAACTTTTTTAGCGTCTGCATTGCCTTTTCATAGAATTTTTTTCTGCCTCGAATTTTATCATGAATTGCGCCAATTGCATCAAGAGAGATCGAGATACCATACTGTTGAGGAAATGTAGACAGTTTTGTAACAAAATCAGTGATTTTGGATGAGAGGACACCATTAGTTGTGATGGTAAAGTTTTTTCCGTGTGAAAGTAAAAACAAAGCTGTATCTTCGATATATGGGCTTAAAAAAGGTTCTCCTCCAACAATATTATATGATGTAATGGTATGCCATTTCTTTACAAACGCGAAGAATTGGTCACTTCGAATTTCCTTTTGATGTGCTTGAGGATCTTTTTCATATTTCTGCCAAATGTTACACATAACGCACCTAGAGTTACATTTATAGGTGATTGAGAAAGCACAACTTGTTGGCATTAGCAGTTGCATTGCCCTATTAAGCTCCTTTTCCAATCCGTAAAGATGGTAAGATTTTTGCAGCGTTGTTTAGTGAGATTTTGCCTTCCTCATAGAACACAAAACCAATTAAGATTTTTCTATTTTAGTTAAATAGTTTTTGAGTGCGGAAAAAGCATTGGATAGTTATTTAAGAATTGAAAATTTAAGGAGGCAGCATTAAAATGTTTTCATGAAACTAAAATTAACCATAAAGAGAAAATATATGATGAGGGTTATTTTAAAAACATAAAATTGGCGGTATAAGCCGCTTTTCTTGTTTTATAGATGATGATTCATAATTAAAATAGTTTTACTTTCACTTATCCCTCAATTTTATTTAAAGACCAAGAAGTTAACATGAAGTGTGATAAGGTGATTGTATGGTTGATTTAGAAGAGCTGCCCGGTGTGGGCCCCGCTACAGCAGCGAAACTGAAAGAAGCAGGATACGCGTCTCTCGAAACATTAGCTGTCGCTTCACCCAAAGAACTGTCAACAGCTGTTGATATTGGTGAAAGCACCGCCCAAAAGATAGTACAATCGGCGCGAGAACAATTGGAGATTGGTTATTCCACCGCCTTGGAATTCTATGAAGTGCGCAAAATTGTTGGGCGCATAACCACAGGTAGTGAACAATTAGACGCAGTACTAGGTGGCGGCATAGAAACTAATGGTATTACTGAATTCTACGGACCATTTCGATCGGGCAAGACACAGCTTTGCCACGAACTATGTATAAAGACTCAACTACCCCCTGAAAACGGAGGATTAGGTGGTGGAGCCCTGTATGTTGATACAGAGGGTACTTTCCGTCCAGAGCGTCTTGTTCAAATGATGGAAAAAGAAGATCTTGAAATCGATTCAACATTGCAGAATGTAGTCTATGCACGGGCGTATAATAGTGATCATCAAATCTTACTTATAGAAGAAGCCCCCAATATCATTCAAGAAAAAAACATTAAACTGGTCGTGGTTGACGCCCTGACCAGTTACTTCAGAAGCGAATACATCGGACGAGGAACATTAGCAGAAAGACAGCAGAAACTTAATAAGCACTTGCATCAACTGCTCCGTCTTGCAGAGGTGCATCATTTAGCGGTAGTGGTGGCGAATCAGGTAATGGCCAGGCCAGATATGTTCTTTGGCGATCCTACAGCCCCAGTCGGTGGACATATAGTTGCTCATGCCTGTACCACGCGCGTTTACCTACGCAAATCCAAGGGCGATCGACGCGTTGCAAGAGTAGTAGATAGCCCCTGCCTTCCTGAATCTGAAGCCGTATTTGTGATCAAGGAAGATGGCATTGGAGACCCCTGATGTTTAAAACAAAAAAGCACAAGATAATCTTAAATAAACTTTTTATTTTTCTTTAACTTATCGGCGAGAAGTTACCCATTTTCAAATAGGGGATTATGGAGTAGAAGTTATTTCATGGCGACCACAGGAGAAGTTAGTTTAGAAATTCTACGAAAATACGTAGAAAATCAAGGAAATGATAGGAATAGAAGTAAGTCAAAGAATTAGAGTATTTCCCACTTCCGATCAGGAAGAAGTTTTATGGAAACTCTCTGAAAAATGTAGACTGCTCTATAATTTTGCATTAGAGGAGAGAATAAATACTTGGAAGAATGGAGTAAAAGGAATCAACTACTATAAACAACAAAACGATTTGCCAGAACTTAAAGAAAAGTTTCCAGAATATAAATGGGTCTATTCTAAAGTTCTTCAATACGTTTTGAGAATTTTAGATGCAAACTATAAATCCTTCTTCGCACTCTGGAAGCGCGGAAGCAAAAAAGCCAGACCGCCAAAGTTCAAGGGTAAGAAATATTTCACAACGATGGTATATAATCAGTCTGGATTCAAAATAGGGAACAGGTTCATTAAAATTTCGCATAAGTATAATAACGTTCCTTTGCTTCTCGAAATTCCAGAGAAATTTCAATTCGAGAACGTAAAACAAGTTTCAATCTCTCAGGACAATCTTTCTAAAGAATACTATGTTTCTATTTGTTATGAAATCGACGATAAAGACTATGTTGATAATGGAATGTACCAAGCAATCGATCTTGGAATTACTAATATCGTTACGGCTGTAAACATGGAAGGAAAATTCATACAAATAAAAAATAAACGTCCAGACAAATACTGGGAAAAGAAGGTCGAAGACGTTCAAAGTAAAAGAGATCGTTGTAAACGTCTTTCTAAAAGGTGGTATAAGTACAACGAACAATTAAAACATATGAAAAGAAAATGTGCGAATCAAATCAAGGACTTTCAACACAAACTAAGTAAGAAGATCGTGGAAAATACAAAAGCAAATACTATCATAGTCGGAGAACTTGACGTCAAAGAGATGGCTAGTAGAAAGAAGGGTAGAGCAAACCATAAAGGTAAGAGAAGTCTAAATCGTGCAATACAAAATACAGGAACATTAGGACGGTTCGTTCAATTCTTGACCTACAAGGCTGAACGTGTAGGTAAGAGAATAATAAGAATTAGCGAGTGTAATACGTCAAAAATGTGTTGTGTATGTGGAAGAATACATGATATGCCCTTATGGGTAAGAGAAATGAATTGCGATTGTGGAAACGAAATAGACCTCGATAAAAATAGTTGCGTCAACATGATGAAACGTTTTCTATCGCAGAATGCAAAGTGGACGGGCTACCAAGAATTTCTTGGTAATCTGCGACATACAGCCAATGGTAAAACGAGAGCACCTAGTCCGATTTTCGGATATAGTTCGGAGGACTCGCAGGAAGCCCACGAATTCATTCGTGGGTAGTTCACACAAACTTTTTCTTCTTTCTATTTAAAAACTGGAATTTTTATAGAAATAACCGCACCTTTGACCTTTATTGAATGTCTTTGGGATGATCCTTCATCTATGATCTTAGATATCTCTTTAACTATCTTGTTTACTTGTACGTTTTCTTGAGTTCCTTCCATAGCCTGTGGAACGAACAATTCTATAAATACTTCTTTTTCAGTGCTGTTTACACCAATTACTCTTGTATTTTCGATTTTTGAAAGCTTATAAAGGATTTCTTTTATGATAGCATCCTCCTGATTGAGACCAGTGTTTTATGCAATTTAAGTTGGTCAGGTTAAAAATGCTTCTTTGCAAAAATCTAACTCTATATTTAGATGATCATCCACAATCTAGAAAAGAAATGATTGCAATTATTTCACCTAGAATCTATTTAGCACATTGTGGAGTTTAAATGACAGATATTGCACTATTACTTCATTTTCATTATCCTTATTACGGTCCTGACGAAATATTTTTCGAGATTTGTCAAAAGTGCTATGAAAGGCTACTATATTTAATTCGAGACTTAGAACACAACTTTAGCCCTGTTAGAATCACCGCAAATATTACTGGTGCGTTATTAAAATGGTTTGAGAGGAAAAGAGATGATCTTTTTAGTCTAATAGGGGAATTAGTTGATTCCAAGGTTCTTGAATTGATGACTTCCCCTTTTCATCAGGCCCCCTCTTTCTTTACACCGGATGGTCTGTTAAAGGAACAGATTTTTCATCATCAAAAAATGATACGTGACTCTTTTGGGATTAAACCAGCAGGATTTTTTCCCCCAGAATTGATTTTTGCCAAAGATATTTTGCCTACATTGTCAGAGTTAGGACTTAGTTATATTGTTGTGGATGGAGATCCCATCGCTTTTGACAAGCAAGATCTTGGGGGCATTTATAATTGTGAGTTCTATGGAACAGAAATGAAACTTTTTCCGAGAAATCAGGACCTTAGTTATGCTTTAAGTCATGGATGGCCTCGTGCCGAACAAATACTTGATATGGTGACACAAAAGAATCATCTTTCTCCTTTACTTATTGCACTTGATGCAGAAACCTTTGGATACTATCGTTCGGATGTATATTTCTCTCTATTATGGCATGTGTTTGAGAAAGAATCACAAAGAACAGACATCTCTATTTGGCATGCAAATGACCTTCTGAATAAATCTCCAGTCGTAGGCTCATATTCATTTGATGGTATCACAACATGGGCTGAAGACCTGAGTATTTTCTTTGCTGACAGCTTTTTTCACAAAATGTGGATTCGCAGAAACGCAGTATTGATGAGATATCAATGTGTTGAACTGCTCTATTTTAAGTTAGAAAACTTATTAGAAAACTTCATTAAGCAAAAAAAACCAATTTATAATGCTGATTCCTTGTTTCAGCAACTCATCGCTATAAAACTTAATCAAATAGATAAATACAGATGGCTGATTTATCGTCGTTTGTTAGACATAGGGCTTTTTCACAAAAAATACTCCAATGCTCACACACGTGACGTGTTCTATCAAGATTGTGAAAAGATTTGCTATGAGTTAGGATGGGTAGAAAGACAACTGGATGATCTGTGGAAGTCTATACAATTAGATGCTTCATATGGACATAAAAAATGAAAATCGATCTCTTTGAGGCACTTAAAATGGTTCGTGGTGTCATTTATTCAGTTATTGACGAAACCATCGGACCTCAACCTGTTTATTGGCATCCTGATGCTTTAGATGAAGATTTTATTCACGATAAGGTCATTAAAATCATGACGATTTGTTTCATAGGTGTAGAAGAAAAAGGAAAAACATCTAGTGTGGAGGGTAAGTCTATTATTCCGTTCCCTATGGAACAGTTTATTTCATTCGCTTATTATTTCTATATTGAAAATCCTGAGAAAAGAGGCGGTGTAGTTCCTGCTACTGTCTCAATTCTTGTTGAAAGAAACTATTTATCACTTCTGTATGAAAAAGCATGGATGTTTTCACACCGAATTGTACCTATCGTGAAAGCAATAAGGAAGGGACATCCCTTTCAAGAACTTATTGATGATTTATACAACTTCCTTGTATCAGAACTTGATGCTCAGCAAATCAGTCCACCATTGGATCAAAAAGAAAAGATGCTTATATACGAACTGGCCGCTTTAAAACCTATCATTATCAGCACGCGTCTTGACCTTCTTACTAGCTATATACCTTATCTTCCTTCAAATATTGTTCAAAAAATTCTTCCACTTCTTAGTGAGGGGGAATTGACTATTCGAGAAATCTCAAAAAGGACAGACTTATCTGTGACAGAAACTATTAATGCAATTGAATTTCTTAGAGAAAAGGGTCTTGTAGCAATTAAAACAGAAACTTAACGACTTATTGACGGGAGGTCATATCCGTTAATTTTTTCCTTTTAATATAGTTTTAATCTATTATGAGGACAATTAAGAAGATTTAATCTGCAATACGACCGTTAAGTCTTCGGATTCAAAAGATCATACTACATTTTTTGACACATTCTCGAACCTTTTATTATGATTACTGGGAAGAAAATCTTCATGGTGAGACGCCCTTTTCCTAAAAGAACAGTTATACTTTTAGTTAAAACTTGATTTAAAAAAAGATTTATTAAGGAATTTTCCTATTGTAGTGTACCCAAAAATATGTGTCAAAGTGTATTTAAAATGAATGAATTTAAAAAAGAATCCGACATAAAATTAGAAGAACTTAATAAGGGTCAAGAAATACTGATTAAGAATCAAAAAGCCTTATTTGAGGCTATAAAGCGTGTTGCAGAAGTTATAAACGACATTCAAGATCATTTTGCAGAATTAGCAGAATTGACAGAAAAATTAGTTGACCTAAAAGAAAAACGTGAGCCCGCTCACTATCATGACAAAGATATGCCTGAAATGTATGTATAACTTTTTTTCCTCTTTTTTTTGTCCTATATTTTAAGCGATTATTTCTCACACGTATTTGACGCCGAAAGATATGTCGAGTTTTTAAAAAAAAGAGGACTACTGTTTAATTAAGCAGTCCTTTAATTTACGCTTATGTCATTTTCACAACTTGGTCAACTAACTTTTCAATGCCAGTAGCTACTTCGGATATACGTTGTCCTAACATATAGGCCGGTGTTGAGACAATTTTATTTTTCTCATCCACAACAATATCGGTCACAGGTTTGTCTACATGCTTAGCACCTATCGTCTCTAATGCGGCTGCTGTATCTTTATCAGTGCCAATCGTCAGTGTTACACCTTCTCCAGACTTCGCGCCAATTGCTGGTGCAATGCAAATTAATCCGATTGGTTTCTTACCAAACATTTCCTTAAATAACCGGTCAACTTCAGGATTAACTTCCATTCCAGTCCCTTTGGTCGCAAAATTTGAAAGATTCTTGGCTGCTCCAAATCCACCTGGGAAAATTAATGCATCCAAATCTGCGCCCTTTACATCTTTCATATCTTTAACATTTCCACGTGCAATGCGTGCAGACTCTACTAACACATTTCTTGTTTCGCCCTTAGCTTCCTCCCCTGTTAAATGATTGACAACATGCATTTGAGGAATATTTGGTGCCATCATAACGATTTTGCAGCCAGCACGATCAAGTGCTAAAAGGGTAATTACTGTCTCATGGATTTCTGCGCCGTCGTATACACCGCACCCAGACAAAACTACACCTACTTTACACAAAACTCCACCTCCAAGAAAACTAGTATTCAAGTGATATGTAACTACAAATATATTAACTTTAGAAAAAAGTTTATGACGAATAAGATGCGAAAAGGTGATATTTCTAATAGATAACAAACTTAGAGTTAATATCACGCGTGAAATGGTAAAGATCTTCATTGTGATCTATAAATCTCTTGAGTATTTGTAACAGTATTTGTCACACACCACCTCAGCAACGCCCTCCTCAAAATGTGATATGCCTCATAGAACGGAACTATGCTACTCCGACCACAAGTCTCGCTGGTGCATCTACTGCCCTTTTTGGAAAATTTAATGTACACACTATTTGAAAACCTGTAACAATCTATCATTGTTATATAATTCTTACATGAAAGAACTTAGTAGAAGTGATCTTATGAAATTAACAACAACTGCATTTAAAGATGGCGAGCGAATTCCGGGAAAATATGGCTTCTGTGTGCTGACTCCTGAAGGTGTGCAGATGGGAGAAAACATTAACCCAGACTTTTCTTGGGATGTTCCCGCAGGAACTAAGTCCTTTGTACTAATCTGTCATGACCCTGATGTACCCTCAAAACCTGACAACGTGAATAAGGAAGGAGTAACCGTTTCAAAAGATCTCCCTCGCGTTGATTTCACGCACTGGGTGCTCATTGAAATTCCGGCAGATTCACCAGGTATCAAAAAGGGAGAATTTTCCAGCGGCATAACAGCTCGTGGCAAGCCAAGCGGAAGAGTTTCACAAGGGACAATACAAGGCCTTAATAACTACACTGATTGGTTCAAAGGTGATGAGAACATGGAAGGCGACTATTACGGTTACGATGGACCGTGTCCTCCATGGAATGACGAGATCATTCATCATTATGTGTTCACCTTGTATGCGTTGGACGTTGACCATCTTCACGTCCCAAAAAAATTCGGAAGACCTGAAGTCTTGGAAGCTATAAAGGGGCATATTCTAGCTGAAGCTAAAATCACAGGAACCTATACTCTGAACAAGGATTTAGCCTAAATAAGCCTTAGTTTGTCTTGTTGGAGAATTTTTTTCTCCTTTCATTTTTTATCTGAAATTATTGCTATTATTTAGTTCTTTTTTTTTCAATTTCCTCTTCTAATGAAACTGGCCTTGCACCTTCTTCCTCAACTACCCTGTACCATACTTTTTTCTTTCCAATTTTTGCTCTCAACTTCCATCTACGCGTTTTTGATTCTTTTTCTATCATTTCTTTGATCTTTTTTAGTTTGTTTTGGATTTGCTCAACTTCCTCAAGTGAAAGGTTGTAATGATGCATTAAATTAAGGCATTTGTCTATATTAGAAATGATATCAGTGTAAAGTCCCCAATCGCGTGAACAGAGTTTAGAAATATATCTCTTATTGATCATTCCAGATTTGTCTTCTTCGCCTAAGGGTATATCTTTTACAATAGTGAGTATATCTCTTAGGTCCTTCTCATTCATTGTGTATATTTGCAATTTGGTGATTAGTATATCGCTTATAGATATGGTGTAATCTTCAATGGTGAGCCTGTCCTTTAAAACGACATCGTGCTCCATTCGAAACGTATCTAAGAAGACATCCACATGGTCTTCTAAATCTTCCTTATAAAACTGCATCTGTTGACCTGAAGTTGCTATGGCAACGTTCCTGTTTTCCTTGTAGCCAAGTTCCTTGAAAGTCTCGTTGATTTTCTTAAAATGCTTCTTTAAGCCAACCAAATCTATATCTCCATAGTCTCTCTCACAAAAATCAATTATTTCGCAATGATTTCGCACTGCCAGACCGCCTATGAGTCTTAAGATAGCACCCTTTTTTCTAGCAACATCAATTATCCGTGTAGCTTCAGTGATCCTATCCTCTCGAATACTTTTCTTATCTAAAATGGAGTTATTTTCTTCGTGAAGTGACACTTTACCACCTTACTTCTTCAGGGGTTGGATGAATTGCGGTAGTGTTCTTTTTTTCAATTGCATCACGTTCATCACGGTCTCCCTAACCGTTAAATAGTTTTGGTGACTCTCTTAGTGTCAGAGGCTTCAACCGTGAGAAGGACTAATACCTTTAAATTATGTCTCACCACAGCCTGATAACCTTAGGGCTGGTCTTTCCCCTCACGGAAAGATTGATGATTATCATAAAACGTGGAATGTCGTCAAGAATTTCACAGGGTTATAAATAATCGCAAGGTTGCTCCACAAAGTTATCAAAAAACTTTTTACAAGCCTTAAGAATGAAAGAAACTGTTTCATTTTTAGGACGTATTTCGAAACTGTACCAACCTTGATAGTTGTTTGCTTTTAGTGTCTCAAAAAACTTGACGAAATCATGTTCCGTTAAAAGTCCCACTGTGGGCAGTGCATGATCGTCTATTTTGCCTCCATTGTTATCTATATGAAGATGGTAGATGTAGCGCCTTAATTTTGTTGCAACATCGTTTAAATTCTCTTTGCTAAGTAAAAAATGTCCTGTATCAAATAAAGCTCCTATATATCGTGATAGGCCTCTAATGGTCTCAAATACTTGCAAGAGATCATCTGAATTCTCACAAATACGTCCATGTGCGTTCTCTATGCATATTCTAAGATTTAATTCCTCACATACTTCTCCAAGTTCTTTTAGGTTTTCTATGAAATTATTGAACAGCAACTCGTAGTCGTTTCCTTCCCGTTTAAGCCCAGGAAGAATAACGACAACTGGTGCACCTACTTTCTTGGCAAAATATAAGCAACTTTTCACGTCATTTATCGCTCTTTTTCTGATATCTTCGTCTAAACTACAGAGATCATATTCTTCTTTCAGGGTATTTACCGCTGCGATGCCAGAAGGCTGCATTTTGTATTTGTTTAACATCTTTTTGAGTTCATTTATGTTATAGTTAGTGGGGTCTGCTAAATCCAATTCTACTCCATTAAATCCAAAATTGGAAATTTCTTTAATTGTATCAGGGATTTCTTTACCTTCAAAAAGCCACCAGCGATTTATACTTAATTTCTTCATGTTTTATCATCTAAGGACTAATTTATTACAAAACAAGGATATAACTTTGAAGGTAGTTTTTTTAAATAATAAAAAAAAGGGAATGAGATCTAGATTGATGTAACAAAGTTATTACATCGTGAAAGCCTTGGCAACATCCGCGCCAGTGACCTTCTTCCGTTTAGAAAGTTTGACAAGTTCAAGAGCGTTTTTGCTAACTTTCTTAATTGTTGCCTCCAAATGCTCTACAACAGTCATAATAGCATCTTTAGCGACTAAATCAGCGCCTGCATCCTTCATAAGTTCCCTTACTGGGGCAAGGGCTAATCTTGTCTTGCTAGCTGCTCTCTTCGGTGCTGCTTTTTTCTTTTTTGCCAAATATTTGACCTCCTATAGGTACCCCCAAATCTGTAAAATCAAGCTATTATATAATCTCTGTACTAAACATTTAACGTCATTACGTCTATATAAATCCTTCTCTCCTTTAATGCTCAAATCAGTTTCATTACTCGGAGATATAGAACTAATTCGTGCTCATGACTCACTAATGATATGTATAAGACTTATCTCTTAAAACTCATTGTCAATATTATCGTTGTAATTTTCAAAAATAACGATTTTATCACAGTTTTTCCAATTAAAATTAATCTCTTCAGATATAGATTTCTGTACCTTACTGATCATTTAATACCAAAAAGGAAGAATAGGCCCCTCTTAACTTAATTAGCAAAAATTAGAAAAAGTATAAACTTGGTTTCTTAATTCATCTTTAATAAAAGACACATTATGTCATTAAGAGTTGTTTTTATGGTTTAATTTTGAAGAAGATAACCTTTAGAGCATATCCAGGAATTCTTGAGGTTCCTCCGCTTCATCTATCGTCTTAATGACAGGTAAACCTTCAGCCTCTTTATCTAATTTCTCAGCTAACCGTGCCGCATTGAATCTTTGGCGAGTACTGGCTTTCTTACCAATCCAAATCCAAATCTTCTTGTTTTCGCTGTCATCAAGCACGAAGATCTCATTTGAAGCGTTCATTAAAGTTGTACGCTGATATGAGGCGATTTCTAAATCTTCACCTACAACCCTATATAATTTTGCCATCTGCTCCACCTATTTTGTATTTACCTGTTCCAATACTTATTTTTTACGTTGTTTCGTTCGGATTTCAAAGATCATGTTCCATTTTTAATATATCTGCTGTATTCTCCTCCAAAAAACAATTTAAAGACCATGTTTAAAATCTACTATTACAGGAAGAAAAGTAAGCAAGCATCACAGCTTCAGCGTGGTGATGAATTGTGCTAGGTTTAAATAGTTTGTAGGTCTTGAAGTCTATGAGTACCTACGGGGCGTAGGGATGTTAAGCCTGTGGAGATAAGACCTCCGTAACCCGTCAAGGGGATCGAGTCTGTCGCAGAAGCAGGAAGTCTCAATGCTTTGGCACGAGGTTGCTCACTAAAGACCCAATATACAAATCATTTTGAAAAGGGAGGAGGATTTGGCATCTCTTATTGCCTTTGAACTATTATAACTTCTAATCCTGCATTATTTTGACTAGAATAATTTTTTCAAAAAAAAAGGAGCGTTCTGCCAGTTTCTCAATAGAATAGATGTCTTCCCATTTTTTTAAATCAACTTCTGAAAGTGTAGAATGAATCAACAAAATACGCCCTTTATCACTTAAAAATGGTTGTAAGCCAAAAAAAAATCTTTCTAATATATTATCGGCACCAATGCCTTGAGACCAAGCAAGTGAAATCCAATCTTTCTCTTCGAGATCAGGCGATGGGAGAGGGAGGTAAGGAAAATTGAACATGATCAAACTGAAATGTCCTTTTTCAAGAAGAGGCTGAAACAAATCACCATGGATAAATTCTATTCTATCACTTACATTGTTTATCTGAGCATTCTTTTTTGCATTTTGTACTGCAATAGGATTGATATCTGTTGCAACAATTTGAATATCGTCTTTTAATGTGGCTGCTACTATAGCTTGAATTCCAATTCCTGTTCCTAAGTCAAGAATTACATCCTGTGAACGAATCTCATGGCTTAAATAATCTGCCAACAAAAAGGAATCTTCTGCAGGTTCATATACTTCATCGAACACTAGAAAACACAAATTATTGAACTTAAGTTGCTTTATATTAGAAAGCCTCCATATATTCAGCCTATATCATTCTACGAAGATGATTAGTTAAAAGACCAATTTCTTCTGGTAACATCTCTCTGCCTCTTTTTTCAAGAAATGGAAGTTCTTGAGTCAATTCTAGAAGAATTTGTTTCTTTGAGATGGGTATCTTTTGTTTGTCTAAAAATATTGAAAGCATTGTTTTTACCTTTCTGTTTTTTCGATTGAAAATTGCTCGAATAACTTCAAAAAAAAGGTCCTCGTCTTCAATAAGAAATGGTGGGGGATGTGGTGTGATTTTGACAATTGCGGAATTTACTAGTGGCGTGGGATAGAATGCGTCTCTTGAAATTTTTTCAAGAATTTTAACTTTTGCTCTGTAATAAGCAGTTACAGAGAGGCGGCTATATTCACGGGAACCAACTGTTGCGGCTAATCTCTCCGCAAAATCTAGTTGATAGGTTAATATCGCATAGTCAAAATCGTAAGTGAGTAATTTGAATGTTAAAGGTGAAGAAATTGAATAAGGAATGTTTGAAACCACTTTTGTGAACCGGGGTATATCCGCTTGTAGAATGTCATCGTGAATGATCTTAACGTTATCATATTTGGCACATTGTTCCTTTAAAATATCCAAAAGGCGTGGGTCCTTCTCAACGGCTATTATTTTTTTTGCATGATCTGCCAGACGCCTTGTTAGTGTCCCAATGCCTGCTCCAATTTCTAAGACAATATCCGTTCCTTGTAAGTCAGCATATACGATTTGTTTGTCAAGTACATCTGAATCTATTAGGAAGTTTTGCCCCATTCGTTTTCTTGGCTTAATATTATATTTCTTCAAAATTTTCTGAGTCTCGGTTAAGAGTTTTGTCATTCTCATCCTTGTCACGATACCTTACCATATCTTCATATAATTTACCATATGTTGATACTCAGACATGGGAAGGGCGCTTTTAAATTATCCAAAAAGGACAACCCCTCCCTACCAGGAATCGGGAGGTAGCCTCCATCCTCTTTTCTTAGTGAGG
>JAEOSF010000107.1 GCA_016840515.1 Candidatus Borrarchaeum yapensis
CCGCAGTAGAAAAGGTGCTCTTTGGTATAAAAATTCATTGAGGTCTCCTCCTTTCGGTGAGAGGTGAAAAGTGGGATCTGAATATAATTCAGATGACTCCCAAAGGGGAGGCCTCAATGAATATCAAGGGCATTCAGGCGACGGCTCTTTAGAGCATATCTATTCTAGTCAAAACAAGCGCATCTCCACCGCCGCGCCTGATGCCCCAGCCGTTAGACCGCTAAATAAATAGGGAGGTAATAAGATGTTACGTCAATGGAGTAATTCTATTATTTCCATCTTATTTATTGTTTACTTATCCTTTAATAATATCTATTGTCAAAGTAAAGAAATTAACACCATCCCCATTGAATTTAGAAGTAATGGCTTTAAAATTTCTGGGATGTTCTTTCCTTCAAAGGGACAAGGTCCGTTCCCCACAGTCATTCTACTTCATGGCTATCCAGGTGGAGAAGGTGATTTATTTGGACTTGGTAAACGCTTGAATCAAAATTCTATTAATGCTTTCACTTTCAATTATAGAGGAACTTGGAAAAGCGAGGGAATTTATCTTCCAAAAACATCATTAGAGGATGTTGTAGAATCAATCCAATTTATTAAATCTCAGCAAATGGTTGACAGATTTGCTATAGATACTTCCAATATCTCCATAGTAGGATACAGTTATGGAGGAGGCTTTGCATTACTAGGCTCGATATCGGATACCTCTGTAAAAAAAGTTGTATCAATTGCAGGTGGTGATTTAAGTATGATTGCGAGAATGATTGAACAAGATGATGAATTCAGAAAGAATCATCAAGCATTTTTAGATAGATTTATGTCAGATTCTACAATATCAAGAGGACTGGGAGGAAAAGCTTCACATGAATGGTTGTTGAAATATAAAAATGATTATAATCTTCTTATTCACTCAAAAGAATTATCGCAAAAATCAATTTTATTCTTAGGCGGATGGCGGGACAAAGCAATATTGCTTGAAGATCATATTTTGCCCTTATATCGATCTTTGCAAGAATATAATTCTAGTACAATAAAAATTGAAGTATTTGATTCCGACCACTCATTTAAGAATGTAAGAGAAGAAATTGCTGATCTAATTGTCTCTTGGATAAAGGATGATAATTAAGATAGCGTTTTTTTATAGGCGGTATAACCCGGGCATCAACGCGACTGGATCACGTGCTATTCTATTTCGAAAAATTACGTGGTTTGGGCAGGCCATTGCCCAGCGCGTTATGCCCTAGCCGTTATGCATCAAATGAGAAATCAATGAAAACACATCATATTTTCCATATTCTCGCTATTTCCGTCCTTATTCAATTTGCTGGAAATGGAAGTTTAATCGCGGCGCAATTGCCGGCTCAGAATATGGCTCAAGAACACATAATTGAGCTAGAGCATAATTGTACCTTGGCCTTTGATTTAAGATTAGATCCGAAGGATACACTTACACATGAAATTGAGTATGAAATACGACAGGTTATGTCATCGATTCAAGCATTGATCCCTGCGAATGATTTGACCATCTATATAGTTTTGTGTGACACAACGAATGTAGGTAACATCATCCCCTTTATGGGCATTGGTGGACACCCGATGGGTACAGATGCAGTACGGATGTACATTCAGCCAGAAAATCCGAACTTCAAAGCTAAGTATGTTGCATGGGGGCTTCCTCATGAAATCCACCATGTAATTCGCATGCGAAAACCAGGCTGGCATTGGTCATTACTTGAATGTATCATTATGGAAGGATTGGCTGATCACTTTTTAGTAGAAGTAACGGGTAGTGAGGCTGGACCATGGACTCGAGCTCTTTCGGAAGAGGATATTAAGCAATATATGACTAAGTTTAAGTCACACATGCATATAACGACAGAATCTTGGGATGAATTTGAGGCAAAGCATTTGACTCCCTGGCTCTTCGGTCGTTCGGGAAGTGATTCTATACCGAGCTTTACTGGCTATTCACTCGGTTGGCGTATTGTAGAGAACTACATAAATGCCCATCCCGAAGCAAGCGGATCAAGTCTGCTCTATGTGTCTTCGGAAGTAATTGCAGAATCTACACCTGAACTACTGGTCACTGAATGATAACACAGGTGAAGCATTCAATGCATAACAAGGGCATCCAGGTGACGGCGGTTTACTGCACAACTAATCTAGTCAAAACCTGCCCCTGCACCCGCCGCGCCTGATGCCCCAGCCGTTAGGCATTAAAAAGAAATGATATGAACTTCCTATAAGTTATCAACAACAAGGAGATAAAATGAGTCCTTTAAAATTTCTACGGCGGCATTGGCATGATCTTGGTCTTATTTCAGTAATGGTCGCTGGAGCCTACCTGATATTTGCCTGGAATGAAATTGTTCTTTTACAAAAACTTCTTCTTCTGAACTTTATTGCCGTTCTTATACATCAATTTGAAGAATACAGTTGGCCAGGTGGATTTCCAGCGGTCGCTAATATAGTTTTGATGCCAAGTTTAAAGCTGGACCGCATTATGACCCCGCTGAACCAGAATTCGTCCATGGTGACCAACCTTATTTTTGCGTATGGGTTCTATTTGCTTCCGGTCCTTTTCCCCAATGTGATTTGGCTGGGTTTGGCGCCTGTCCTTGTCGGCTTAACTATTCAATTCATCGGCCACGTCATTTATGTGAACATTAAGCTAAGAACTTTCTATAGTCCTGGTGCTGCCGCCGTTGTTTTTGGTTTCGTCCCGATCGGTGTGATTTACATATACCACATTATAGCGAATAATATGCTGAACTTGTGGGGTTGGTTGCTTGCGGTAGTGTACATGACTGTCTTCGTGTTCCTCGATTTCTATATAATTGAACAAAAGTTGCTCGGTGGCAAAAATCCACCTCACCCCTTCGACCAAGACGAAATGAAACGCTTCGACGTTGAGAAGAAACTTGAGCTTGTCAGACGATAAGGAGAGATGAACTTTCAATTCTGCTCACACTGATAGGTAATTTGATTTTTAGCAATTTTATCTAAATTGACACCATCAATAATAGTTTCAATATATGCTGATACGTTCCAGGCCATGGATATTTTATTTATGGACCTGCAATTTTTGAAGGATATAAATTCTCCTTTGGAAGAATTACTCAATTAGATTTACAATCTGCAATAAAAGAAAATGCCTAACCCATTGCTCAACCTGACGCGAACCTTCGCTGCGTCTGGCCAGTTTTGGTGTCCGCGGATTAGTTTAGGCAGAACTTTTTTATAGTGCTTCCTATGTTCGCGCCGGTTAGCATAGTGTTAGGCATATTCCAATCTTGTCATGAAGCGAAAACATGAAGAAGTGTCAAAAGAGTCATTTACATCCTGGCTCAATACTAAGTCAATATCAAAGTCTATTCGATGGCAGGAAGTAAAGCAAGAGGATGAGCCTCCCGATTGGTATCTGACAATAGGTGATGTTCGATATGCAATTGAGGCTACATCTATTGTTGACTATGTTGCTGAGTTTGATCCACCTCTATCTATAGCCACGATTTCTATTTCATTGTCTAATTTTGTTGATCGAGTGGAGAAATATGCAAAGAGTAAAGGCCCTCTCAACGGAGTATATATTTTCTCTCTTTCACCCATTCCTAATTTTCGGAAACAAAAACAACGTATTTTCAAGGAAGCTATTTCCTATATCGATCGTACTCGCAATTTAGAGTCAGCTAACAAGTTCTTTTTGGGTGATGTTGGATATCATAGTCTATCAATAGGTAAAATTAAGTCAGATCGGGACTTTGTTGATAAAATAATTTCCTTAGGCGCCAAGTTTGAAGGTCAAGCTCAAAACGAACTCCAGAGTCTTCTTTGCGTTACTTTAGAGAGAAAAGCTAAGCTCCTGCGAGAAATTGGTGAACCCATAATTCTTCTAATTTTGGATGCATTCGCTTTTACCAACTTGACCGACTGGGGAGAAACCATCTCAAAAATTTCCATACCTTCCGAATTATTCTCTGTTTTCCAGACCTTTTCCGGGAAACAAGCGCATCTTCTGTTCACTCGAAATTCGTGGTGGATATAAAACAGTTTCAATAGATGATTAGATATTGAAGATGAGCCCGTCGATAAGAAGATGCCTAACACCTATGAGGCCTCCCGTGTCAAGAGAAAATACTTCTCCATCAAGGCGGCGGGGTGGCCGACTTTAAATTTCATCAAGACTTCACATCCTGACTTGGTTTCTCACCGGTTGGTGTGGGTTGTTGCTGTCCCACACA
>JAEOSF010000108.1 GCA_016840515.1 Candidatus Borrarchaeum yapensis
AACATTTGTAGCAACGACGGGTAACCCGCAGGCCATGGCTTCTAAGATCACATTTGACATACCTTCTGATGAAGATGGGAGAGCAAACACATCTGCTTCGTTATAGTATGTGGGCAATCTTTCATTTGGTACGTATCCTAAAAATTTGACGTTCTTTAAATTTAGATCTCTCGTCATCTTCTCTAACCTAGGCTTATGGGGACCAGTTCCTATCACGGTCAATCTGCAGGGCAGGTTCTCTTCATTCAATTTTCTTACTGCTTGCAACAAGAACTGTACGCCTTTTCTCTGTGATGCAAGTCTTCCCACAAATAGAATGTTGTTCTCCATACGATTTAAGATAGGCACGGGTCTAAACTTTTGAGTGTCCACGCCATTAGGGATGACTAGAATATTTGCGCCTGGATCTGCTTTCAACGCGAGACTACGGAGGCCATGACTGACAGCTATAAGAATGGCTGCGTCTTGCCAGATTCTGAGAAGAAACGGTGTGAAAGCTTTCAAGCTGACTTTTAATCTATAGGGGTTGAATCCCGGAACGTCAGAGCCTCCCATTCTTATAATATATGGGACAGCAAAAATCTTCTTTGCGAGAAAGGACAATACGCCTGAAGGTAATCCAAAGAATGTGTGAATTATATCTATCCTTTTCTTCCTTAGAACGTTCACTAAAGTCGGAAATGCAGATAAAATAAAAGTAAGCATTTCCGGCGTTGATGTGAAGCTAATTCGCCTACGAGCAACCGGAACTCTCATCACTTTTATGCCATCAATAGTTTCCCGATCTTTAGCACCATTGAACTTTGAGGTTAATACAAAGACATCTAGGCCCATTCGAACCAGTTCACGAGATATGTTGAACGCAGCCTGTCCACCACCACCGCCAACCGGTGGAAACTCATGGTTAATCATGAGAACCTTCATGAGAATCAGCTTACTTTCAAAGGAAACTAAGAATATTGCACCTTGAAACTTAATCAAGTTGCCCTAGTAAAAAATACTTTTTATAAAAAAGGAACACAACATTCCAATAGAACCCCCGTTCACCTAACAATTTTTAGCAATATGCTTTTTCCTCTCTACCAGATTATTAAATTAGTTGGACATGTTAAGAGTTGTTCACCATTGAAATTATTGTCCTTCTTTTACCGGATTTATCTCTAGAAATATTTTGAACAATCTCCGTTTCAACAGAAATATCTTCACCAAAACCCACGCAAAGCGTTTCTATGTTATTTTTAATCTTATCAACAATGTTTGCGTCAAATTTATTACCCTTTACGACTTTTAACACGATTTTATTTCTCTTTTCCTGAACTATCTGAAATTGTGAAACAATAAAAAGGTTCTTTTTGATTTCAGAAAATACACATTTTTTTAAAAAATGCGAGTAAATTTTTGCCCCGTTAGGCGTAATAAAAACATCACTTTTTCTCCCATCAATACTCTTTATAAGCGGCCAACTTCGTCCACAAGCACACCTTTCATCAGAATAAACACCTAAATCTCCAAGGTCATATCTGATTAATGGCATTGCGTAATTGTTAAGCCCAGTCACTACGGTTTCACCGATTTCGCCGGCGGCGACTGGTTCGTTGTTATCATCTACAAATTCCAATAACCCACTATCAGTAATCAAATGGAGGCCTGAATGTTCGTTACATTCAAATGCTAAACGACTGATTTCAGTTGAGCCATATGTATCGTTTATTTCTAAATCAAAAGTAAGTCGAATAAGATTTCTACAATGTTGAGTTAGGTTCTCGGCTTGACTAAAAATTAGCTTAGGGTTTATTCCAGACGTATCATGGGTAACTAGATCTTCAAATATGTGAGGACAAGCGTAAATAACTGCTGGGTTGATTTTCCGAAGGTAATCAAGGATAATACTGTTTTCATAAAACCATGAAATTAACGTTTGATTTGGTAAAAATAAAGACCTTGGTGTTCCAGCTATTGTTACAAATTTATCCGTTATTTTCATTCCGCACTCAAGAAAAGCATATGTTTTCAAAGCCGTATCTACTGACGCAGCTCTTACATCCTTATACGTCTTCAAAGGTATACCTGTTGTGCCTGAAGTAAAGGATTCTACGCATTTTGATGGAGCCATTTCTCTGGCCATAAAGTCCGAAAAGTTGTTTTGGACATCTGATTTCGTGGTTACTGGTATTTTTTGAAGGTCTTTGAATCCCTTTAAATCTTCCGGCACAAATCTGGCGGACTTAAACAGTCTATGATAGTATGGAACATAATTATATGCATGATAAAGGATTGCTTTCAATTTTTTGAGTTGAATAGTTTGCAGTTCTTTCAAGGGTCTCCATTGATTCCTTTTTAACTGCAATAGAAACTTTATACCTATGGTACCTGTGATAAGATATTCCATTAACCTCATGCTTATCACACAACATACTATCCGTTTTTCTTACATGTAAAGGTATATTAGCACAATAAATCTAATCCATGTGTCGATTTGAACTACAATCCTAAAACGGTTGGTTAGCTTTTTTTCGAGTGCTACTATTCAGCTACCTCTATTGACTAAACTTCTATGTAGTTCATGCTTATAGATGAGCTTCGCGATAAAGTTATTCTACTCTATAAAGTGGGCCCTGTAAGTGCAATGTTACGCGATCGCAAACATAAAATTTTTTCAACTTTCTTTAAGCAACTTTTTCCAGATGTACTACGTCCTCATATGTTTCTTTGTCCCGAATTACTTTGATTTCTGCATTATGATCTAATAGAACGACAGGGGGCCGCGGGTATAGAAATTGAGTGGAGAAAGACATAGTATATGCACCTGAATTAAGAACAGCTAGAAGGTCTCCTTCCTTAATCCTAGGAAGACGCGTTTTTATGGCGATGAAATCCATCCCATAAAGGAGTGGCCCGACTACATTTACTGTCTCGGCTGGAGGAGCACTCGCCCGGTTAGCAACAATGAGTTCTCTTCGCTCTGTATATATGGGAATAAGGTTTGTTCCTCCGTCAACAACGATCCACTTACATCCGCTAGCTTCCTTTATGCATCCAACACGAAGAAGTAAAAGTCCGGCGTCATTAACAAGGTTATGCCCAGGCTCAAAAACGATGGATGGTTCCGGCATGTCTGTCAGCCTTTTTTTCAAAGTGTTTGCGATTAACGCACTTATTTTTTCTATATCTGTACTCTTCTTCTCTTTATCTAGTTTAGATTTAAGGCCAATTTTTTGCCTAAAAAAGTCCTTTATCAAATCGATAGGACTGATTGACCAAGTTGATCGAAATCCACCGCCAAAATTTATATATTGTAACTCTATTCCTAATTCACTTTGAATTCGCTTAATGAGGGAACAAAGTTTGGGAAGAGAAGCAATGGTCTCGTAGTATGGATGCGTTAATATCCCTGTGATTTGGAGATTCTCAAACTTCGAAGCTCTTCTGAAAACAAGATAAGCAGTATCTATTGAAAAACCAAATCTAGAATCCGGATGACAATAGAGACTTTTGTACATACTCTTGAAGCTCATCCTTTTTCGGTATAGGTTTACTCTGATGCCAACGGATTGCTTTACACCCATTTCCCCTGCAATTTTATTTATACGTTCCATTTCAGAGAAGGATTCGACATTTATTAGATTAATTTTATATCTTGTAGCTTCCCGAAGCGTCCTTGCAGATTTATATAACCCGTCTAATATGATGCGGTCTGCTTGAAAACCCGCTCTTTTAGCAACATGTAGATCAAGTCCTGAAGCTACTTCAGCATAAGCACCTTCTTGTTGCATTATTCTACATAATGTCAAATTATAGTTGGTCTTGATTGAGTAGCAAATAATTGTTTTTTGATAGTTTTTTTGGAATGTACGAAGAAATCTCCGATAATTCTGTCGAAAAAGTTTTTCATCAAAAACGAAGAGAGGGGTGCCGAACTTATTACTTAGTTTTACTAGATCTACTCCGTAGAGCTCCAAATGATTATTGGTGGCTACTCTAAAGCGTTCTTTTAATTTCAAAAATATCCCCTGAATGACTATTTATGTGTACTCCTGAACCAGCTTCTTTGCAAGCCTCTTAGAAAGAGCCACTATGGTTAGTATCAATGGCAGTCCCGGAGAGGTGGGTAAAACACTGGCGTCGCTAACAAAGAGGCCTTTTACCTCGGTTTCTTGGTTTGTGTCTACAACTTTTCCTATCGAAGCCGTTCCG
>JAEOSF010000068.1 GCA_016840515.1 Candidatus Borrarchaeum yapensis
CAGAGAGACGTCTAAGTTCGATATAACAGCAGTTTCGCTTATTGGGATGACAGTGAGTGTTGTTGTAGCTAAGACTACAAGTAAAATTGGTACTATTTGGAAAAATTTCTTATCTGCTTTTTCGGGAATAATCGCCTCCTTAAAGAGCAGTTTTACAAAATCCGCAATAGGCTGGAGAATGCCCCCTATGCGCCCTGCATATTGAGGACCGACACGGAGTTGCATTTTTGCGAGAAATTTTCTCTCTAGCCAGATAAGTTCACTCACAGTGATTAAAATAGTGAATATGCCTGGAAAGAATATAATTTTAAAAAACAATTCTGAACGGAGGACTCCAAAGACAAATAAAAGTAATTGACGAAGCTCTACGATTTGGATATTATTAAGAACATTTTCGATATTGTTTACTATATTCATAATAATCTACCTATCTGCATCTGGAGGCCAATAATCAAGACTCCAGTAAATAGTTGGCATATCTGCCAGCATGGAACCTTTCATTAACGAAAAACCTGGAAGATTTCGAAAAGAAGGAGTTGACATCTTAAGTCTATAGGGCTTTGAAGTGCCATCGCTCATGATATAACAGGCTAATTCGCCTCTAGCGGCTTCTACTCGTGAAAGCGCTTCTCCTTCTGGAACTTTCTTCCTAGTCTTAACTGCAAAATCACCATCTGGTAAATTATCAAGTGCGTGTCTAATAATTGAGGAACTAATTTCCATTTCCTTAAATCTAACCATAGATCTTGCATATGAGTCTCCTTCAGTAAATACGGGAATCTCTAAGTCTAATTGATCATAAGATGAATAAGGAATACCCTTTCTTATATCTCCCCTTACACCTGAGCCTCGAAGCGTTGGACCTGTTACTCCTAAGTTAATTGCATCAGTTTGACTAAGTACGCCGACACCTTTGGTTCTTCTCTCGAAGATCGGGTTTGATAGAAAAATTGCATCATATTCTTTTAGACGTCCTTGAAAGTAATCTAATGTTTTGATTGTTTGTTCTTTAATTTTATCTGGTAAATCGTATCGAATGCCCCCTGGAACAATGTAAGTATAACTCACTCTTGAGCCAGTAATCTTTTCGGCAATATCTATGAATATATCTCGATCTCCAAATGGCCACATGAACATAGTCGAATGTCCAAGGAAAATACCCATAATTGAAAGCCAATATAAATGGCTCATAATCCGCGACAATTCACACATGATTATTCGAATGAATTGCGCTCTTGGCGGGATCTCTATACCCAATAACTCTTCAATTGCCATTGCGTACGCTAAACTAACTGATGAAACATCAGGTAAGCATTGCCTTTCAATCATTGGAACATTTTGTTGATATTCTCTAGTTTCAGCTATTTTTTCAGTACCCCGATGAACAAACCCAGGATCAGGTTCTGCATTAAGGATAATATCTCCCTGCAATTCAATCTTCATTCGGAGATGTCCACTTCCAGAATGCTGCGGACCTACGCTAAAGTAGAGAGGTGACATTTTTGATCATTAATCCTCCAATAAAAAATCTTTTCTTAAAGGAAATTGATTATTAGGATTTTCTTCTTCCCATTCGTCATGAAGAAGTAATCGTTCAAGTTTTGGATGCCCATTAAACTCTATACCAAACAATTCCCATGTTTCTCTCTCGTGCCACTCAGCACTTCTCCAAATAGAAATAAGGGAAGGTGTAGAAGGGTTCTGTCTATCAACTGATACTTTAAGAGCTAATACAAGAGGCAAATGTCCATTTTCTGACATCGAAGAGACATGATAAACCACTAAGAATTTGTTTTCTTCCGGGTAATCTACACCAGAAACAGAAATCACATAGTTTAGGGCGTATGTATCTTTCAAAAATTGGGCGATTTCTACTACTTTCTCCTTTTCAACAGTCACTATAATTTCGTTCTGCCCCATTAATTCCGTAATGCCGACACTTTCACCGAATTTATCTCTAAGTTCGTCGATTAATTTCGCTTCATTCATGATTATTCACCTTTTACAATGTTGACTTGCTTTTTTCGTATTTTGTCTTGTAACATCATAATTCCATTGGCAAGTGCTTCTGGTCTTGGTGGGCAACCTGGGACATAAATATCGACCGGTAAGATTTCGTCAACACTCTTGATTATGTTATAGGAATTGTAAAATAAGCCACCGCTGATGGAACATGCTCCCATAGCAACGACGTATCGAGGACTTGCCATTTGAGAATAAATCTTTTTTACTCGCTTGGCCATTTTCTTTGTGACCGTCCCCTCAATTATAATCAGATCACATTGCCTTAATGATCCAATAGGAAGCATTCCCATCCGTTCTACATCAAATCGTGGACAAGATGCTGCGCCAAATTCTACAGAACAACACGCAGTGGTCAGATGGACCGGCCAAAGTGAATAGAGGCGTGACCAATTGACGAGATACCGAATTGGTTTGAGGCCATTTACTACTTTTTCCACTACGCTGCGTAAGCGCCCTACGAATGCATTTCCAACCGTATCCATTTATGTCCAATTCTCCTTTTTTGCTGAATAGTATAAAGCGTATCCTAAAAGAAATGAGAGCACAAGAAGAAAGATAATAATTGGTAGATTTGTTTCAAGTGTAAATGAGCTAAAAGAAGCTGCCCAAGCAAATAAGAACATCGAAGTTACATCGAAAATAAGAAACATTAAGATATATGGGTAATACTGCATAACAAATTGTGCTCTTCCTTCCTCACTCCCAATTAGCTCTTCTCCGCATTCAAAAGGAGATGTTTTCGCCGGATCAGGGTTTCGAGGACTTACTATGCGTGAAATAATAAGGGCGAGCACGAACATCGAAGTAACAACTACTTGAAAAATAAGAATTGGCACAAATTCTTCTACCGCCATCTTTGTACATCCTTGCAATTTTACAAAGAATTGCTGTAGAAAAGATTACGTGCCTTTATCTATTTTTGTCAAACAATTTGTAGCCGATAATGAAAAACATTTGCCTAAAAAGTATGAATTATGCAAAAAAATTGCATCGATATGGAAATAAATAAATCGCACGCGCATCGCTAAATGGAGATATTTCGTTAAAAAAGAAAATGGACGATGACTCTATTAAGGGTAATTACTAATGAATTATTCCAAAAGTGTTTTAGAACTTCTTCCCGTTATCTCTTCAATTTCAACTTCACATACCAAAAAGCCCATTTGTGATAAGATATCCTCTGAAATATCTTCCTCGTTCACGCCAATAAATGCTTCGAATGAGAGTGTACCCACGAAGTTCTCCAATATCTTCCAACTCAATTCTGGATCATTAAAAAGTTTGGCATTGCCATAGATAATTACTGATCGCCAAGAGCCATCTTCCTCCCATTCATCTACTACAAAACAGATTTTTGGATTTGCTTTTAACGCTTCAATTTTTTTCCCTGGAGTATTAAGGTTAAAATAAAGTTTCCCATTCATGTATGAATAGCATAATGGGACTACATATGGCATATTGTTGACAGAAAGAGCTAGATGTCCTATCATATTCAACTTTAACACATCTAAGATTTCTTCCTTTGGTATTTCTGACATATAATCACTCAGCATTCTGGATGTAAAATGGGCGCAAGTAAGTGTACCCATATTTTTAATTGTTTCTAGTCTCTTATAGTATTTGATAAATTTGTTTATGATTCTTTATTCCATTATCCCTTTAGACTAGGTAAGAAAATTTCCGCATTTCTGTAAAAAATGCATTATTGTTGCATGAGTAATTTTTATGTTGAGAAATGATGTTAATACCTATATTTTTTTATTTAGAGAGATCACTGTCATGTAGGGCAAGAAAAAGGTCATTTTAGAATTAATTTCACTAGAATATAATTTTATGCGCAAAAATATCGAAGGGGAAAAATATGACTCTAAATGAGAGAAAATGGACATATGAATTAATTGTTGAAAAAATTCCTCCCTTCAAATGGTTACCTCGGCACTTTGATGTTTTGGCGCAATTAATAATCATGGCAATTGCTGGTAGTATAATAAACGTCATTTTTCGGTTACCTTTAACTTCACTATTCTACGGCTTACTGGTAATTTTTGTTGTGATCTTATGGAGTGCCGTAGCAATTTATTATGGTCCAGCGTTTCGTAAATTGCATCCTCCCATCAATCCAGTAGAAAAAACAATCTTTGAAAGATATCGAGAAAAGATGTTTGAATCGAAAATAATTCTTACACTTGGGCTAATTATATTCTTTGGTGGAGCGGTATATTTTCTGACACCTACTTTGGGCTTAAAATCGTTTAGTGGATGGCTAGGCGGCAACTTAAATCCAGTTTTATTAATTTTTGTATTTATTTTATGGTGGGATGCAGCCTATAGAGCTGGATTAGGCCTCTATACATCAAGTCTGACCTTTTTCAAGAGTATACGACTTTTTAACGCTGCAAAATTTAGGGGACCTTTAGAATACATGCCTATGGTTAATATTAGGACTTTCATAAAGGTGAGTTTAGCAAATCAATTATTCGGGACGGTCGCGCTTCTTCTTCTACCGATATTCATGGATGATAGGATACTCCTCGCAACTACAATTGGATATTTCATTTTAGTTATTGTTTTAGGCACTCTAGCTATTGGCATTGTTGATGCAATTCCAAAACTACCTCCACATATTATTAAACTCTTAAAACACTCAGATTTCGCATATGTTGGCACTGTGGTACCACTTAAGTTCACCCATGTAACACCTGTAATCTATGTATTTGATGGACGGTCGTTATATTTTGCTACGTCTAAAAAATCCCAAAAACTTAAGGATTTGAAGAAAAACACCAAGATAGCATTTGTAGTTGATCACAGAGATCCTAATGAGAGTTACAATAATCAAGCACTATTAATTCATGGACGAGGAAAAGTCTATAATTTTATTGAAACGTTAATACAAGGGATTCGTATGCTTAGAACTAGGCACCTCTTTATTAAAAAATATCCGCGCTATTTGAGTGCATATAAGAAGAAGGATAAAGAGGTGCCTTTAGCTTGGAAAACAAAACCATTTGTCAGTCGAAAATTAATCAGAGTGGATCCTGATAGAATGGTATATTGGCATGGAGTCAAAATGATTGATATTAGTGCAGCCTTATGATAGGAGAAAGACAATATGGAAAACTCGACAGCGCAAATAATTCCTCAGGAAATATTAGATTTATTAGAGAATGGCATCTTTGCATACTTGTGCACTACAGACAAAACTTGGATGCCTCATATAGCAACAATATTCTACTTGTATGATCAGAAGACACAAGCTATATACTTCATTACTTCCCCAACGTCTAAAAAATTTAGGAACTTACTAAATTATCGAAGGATTTCTTTGACCATAGACAGGAGAGATATTCAGAATCCGTTCAACAATGAAGGAATCCTTGTGAGAGGAAAGGCAGTTCCAATTTATCAGTTTTGGTCTCCAGAATTAAAACTTACTTTAAAAACTATGGAAAAAGATCGAAGAGAATCTAGTTTATTCACAAGTTATACTAAACGAAGATACATTTCACGTGAAGATTATGAAGCATCAGAAACGATTTTACGTGTTCTTTCATCGTTCCAAAAAAAATATCCTCAATTCCTCGCAAGCCCTGGTCGGGATGTGGAGGTAGTATCAGGCAGTTTAGAAAGGGTAATGGTAGAGTTGAAAATAACAAGTATTTCTTACTGGCGAGGTCCGAATTTTAAAAAAGTAAAAATATCCTCTTGATCAATAAGACTTAGGCAATCTCAATTCTTTATGTTATGAGGTAATTTTCCATTATTTTAAATGAATTAAAGAACATATCTGGAAAAATCGTAGTTATAACGCCTTTTCTTATTTTTCTTGCAATTTTTCTTACCGCTGAGTAATTGAGACCAGACGAAGTTCCAACAGGATATCCCTTCGTCCAAAGTTCTTTTGTATGTTCAAAGGCTTCTGTATCGCCTTCTGATTAACCTCCAGCAACTGGCGGAAATATAAGGACTTCATCGCCGTTTTTAAGTGATGTATCAAGTTTTTGCAGTGAATTAATATTATTTCCGTTTACCATGACTACCCAATGATGTTTAAGCTGATTAGAATTAGGATCCATAATTTTTTCGCGAAATCCATTTCCAAATTTTCGAAATAATGCTTCTAAGAGATTCTTAACTTTAGAATGTTCATCCAGCTCTACTGATAACTCTTTTATTCCTAAAAAATCTCTTAGCATTGCCAAAGGCTTAACATGAACAGCGATCATATTCTTTATCCCTCCTAAGATTTTTGAATTGTAATTTTATACTTGTTCCCTTCAATACATTCAACACTAATGATTCTCCCTAAATTTTGTGCTATAACACTTTTTGGAACATTATCGACTGATGGAAGGTAATCTACGATTACTTCTAATATTCCGGAATCCATTTCCTCCAAATATGTCTTGGTTAGAACAAAGGTAAATGGGCATTGATAGCCTTGTAAGTCAATTACCTTTCGCATATTTTCTTGGTTCATTAAAGCCCTCCTTTCAGATTATCTGTCATTAGGTAATTCACACGCATCATAAGATTCGTAATCATAGTTATTAACTAAATCAACCGATAAATCACTGCAAGCCTTACAATTTCGATCTTTGGCTATACTCACAATAGTTGAAGACATTGAAAGCACATCAAAGATAAGCATGCGTCCACTCAAAAGATCTCCGATACCCAATAAATATTTTAACGCTTCGCTAGCTTGTAAAGAACCAAATAATCCTGTTACCGCACCTAGAATACCCGCTTCTTGGCATGATGGAATTAAACCTGGTGGTGGAGGATCTGGAAAAATACAACGATAACAATTTGAATTGCCTGGGACGACAGTTAATAATTGTCCTTCAAATCTCAATACTCCAGCAATCGTGAATGGCTTTCTTAAAGAGACACATGCATCATTTATTAAAAATTTCGTTGCAAAGTTATCAGATCCTTCTAATATGAAATCAAATTTGTCAATTATTTGATAAACATTTTTCTTTGTTATTTGATCTTGAATCGATGTTACTACCACATCTGGGTTAAGGGCTTCCAATTTTTCTGTTGCAGAAACTGTTTTTGGCTTACCAATATCCTTTGAAAAATGGAGAATCTGGCGTTGTAAATTTGAGATATCCACGTTGTCCATATCTACAATTCCAACCTCTCCAACGCCTGCTGCTACCAAATAGTATGCGGCGGGAGATCCTAATCCACCAGCACCGATAATTAGTACTTTAGACTCAAGTAGCTTTTTTTGTCCTTTTGCTCCTACGTTTGGTAAAATAATTTGGCGGCTATATCTTTGTAATTGCTCCATTGTAAACTCGAAGGGAAGCTGGGTCAAATTACACACCCCAAATAATTATTCGCATGACAGTGACATATAAAGTTATGCATAGTGCTATTGTTGTTAATGGACTTAATGTAAAAGCAAACGTTCTTTGAAAAAAGCACATTTTAGGAATCATGATAAAACTGAAAAACATGCTCATTAGAGATATTTAAAACCATTTCGTCAATCCTAAATTGAGAGCACGAACCATTAAGACTGCCAAATGCCCTGCGTTAAAATATAAATCAAATAAGGCGTAAAAAATTTTAAGGGATCTCTAATTCTTTAGACGTTATTTTGTTCTTTTTTCACGTTCTGTTGGCAATATCTTACAATCTCCTGCGCATTCCTCTCTAATAAATGCCTTTCATCATTTCTTATCGAATTATTCCTGAGTTTCAGTTGTTGGAGATTACTGAGAAGCTCCAAACCTCTAATCTCTTTAATCTTATTCCAACTAAGTACCAGTGTCAGAAGGTTAGTAACAGGCTCTAATCCCCTAATTTCCTCTATTTGATTGCCTCCAAGATCTAGTATTTGGAGCTTAGTGAGATTTTCTAATCCACCAATTTCTTTTATTTGATTACCACTGAGATCTAGTTCTCGGAGGTTAGTAAGTGTCTCCAAACCCTTGATCTCTTCTATCTGATTCATCTTAAGTGACAATATTTTTAGGATAGAGAGATGCTCCAACCCTCTAATCTCTTTAATCCTATTCCAACTAAGCACTAGTGTTTGAAGATCGGTGAGGTATTCTAATCCTTTAATTTTTTCTATCTGATTTCGCTCAAGGTATAATTCCTTAAGGTTAATGAGGTGCTCCAAACCCTTAATTTCTTCTATCTGATTGCTAATAAGTTCTAGTGTTTGGAGTTCTGTAAGGTCCTCTAACCCCTCGATCTCTTCTATCCGATTTAAACTAATATGAAGTTTTTTTAGACTAGTGAGATGCTCCAATCCTCTAATCTCTTTTATCTGATTGTCCCAAAGAAAAAGCTTTTCTAAGCGAGTAAGTGTCTCCAGTCCCTTGATTTCTGTAATCCGATTTTTCCAAAGGAACAATTTTTTTAGATGAATAAGCTTTTCTAGCCCCGTGATCTCTTCTATCTGATTATGACTCAGATCTAGTTCTTGGAGAGATTTTAGGTTCTCTAAACCCTTAATCTCACTGATATCAGTAATTTCTTTTCTACTAAGGTCGAGGATATTATCTCTTACATTATATTTTTCTCCTCCAACTGTCACAAAATTTTTTGTCATAAGCCTCATCACCTATTATAACAGTATATAACAAATATGAGCGACCTCAAGCTAAATCATCGAGGCTTCCTGCTTAGACCTGTTGCAAATTTATGGTAATCTTCCCATTATTTCTTCTGTGACTATCTTTTTCTTGAGGAGGTATTCCATAGTTCCCATACTCGCATATTTTGGGCCAGAGATCACTTTAGAAAAAGCATCTATTATGCGATCTATTCCTGGCATATATATAAGTCGATGTAGTATATTTGGCGCTGCTTCTAAGTAACTTGGTATTTCAGAGCCGATTAATATAGCTTTGTCCTCTCCAATTGAAAGAATTGCCTTTGGAAAATCTGTTGTATATCGTATGACATGAGTAAAGGATGGTTTGTGACCATAAGCGATCAAACCTATGTTTTTAGCAACAGTCTTAGCTTCTTCTAAGGCTTCAGCAGCCATTTTTTGGGCTATTGTTCCATTAATTTTTATAAAAGCAGCGTCTCCAATTGCAAAAGAATCCGCACTTCCATTTATCAACAATCTTTTATCAACCTCAATATAACCTTTATATAAGTTTGCGCCAATAATTTTGGAGGTAATTTCAGGGCTCTGAACTCCAGCAGCCCAAATTGTTATATCTGCTTCAACAGTGCTACCGTCTTCGAGAATGCATCTTTCTTTCTCTATTTCTTTTACTCCTTTCCCTAATAGGAAGTTTGTGCCACGTGAAATGAAATATTCATGTGCAATCTTTCGAGCTAAATCATTGTTGTACATGGGCATTATTGAGTTCATTTTGTCGACTACAGTAACTTTACCATTCCTATTTTTGATTTTGAAAAAATCGAGTAATTCAGCCACAATTTCTAGACCTACAAATCCTGCTCCTACAACTACAATGTGAGGGTTTTCCAAATCCAATTGTGTCAGTTTTTCGTGAATATTTATAAAATCAGTTAGAGTATGAGCTGGAAGCGCAAGATTTGCTCCTACAACATTAAAAAAGTTAGGTTTTGCACCTACGGCCACGACCAAGACATCATAAGTTTTTTCCTTTCCATCAACTTTTAACTTTTTTCTATTTAAGTCGATGCTTTCAACATTGCCAACTGTTAGTTCAAAATCCCATTGTCCAGAAGCATTTTTAAGATCATATACAAGTTCTTCGACTTTTATTTTTTCACTTATAATCTCTGCACATCCTATTATATTCTCAAAGTACTTTTTATTAGTTATTAGTTCAATTTCTATATTTTCAACCTTTCTAAGTATTAGTTGTCTCAAAGTCTCTGTCCCGCCATAGCCTCCGCCAATTATTACTATCTTCTTGTTCATCCAATCACCCAAAATAATTTAAAGTAAATAATTTGTTCTTTTTAAATTTTGATTTCAAAAAATTGGTATTTTTTGCTTCAATTAATTGGGCGAAGGAGTCCCCTTCGATAGGGTGGGGTAGCTGACCTGTTATTAGGGCTTCCTTCTTTGAATAATGCATTCTATAAAGTATAAATCGCTTTGTAATTGACCCCAAACCTTCGTACCAGTTTCAGTGAATATCCATTCTTGTTTTCCGAAGTCGCTACTTAGTATCAAGGAATTATTCTATTTCGCATCCAATGTTTTAGAATTACTGCCAAAGATTTCCAATTTACTTATTTCTTGTCCAAGTGCAACTGTGGATTATAACCATTATTTTCTTGGGCATATTTTCACACTCATAAGGAAATAAATGAAAAAATCGTAGAAGAAAAAAGATTCACAAAAAATGACAACAAGATTCTACTTTTGTTTCCATTGTTGTGGTATCATCGGTTTATAGCCTTCGAGATCTAAATACACATGCTTGTATCCTAGGTCTTTTAGATGTGCAACTATTTGGCGTATTGCGTCTTTATTAAATAATTTGTCAAATTCATCTTTTCCAATTTCTATTTTGGCATAATCGTCATAGTCACGTACACGTAGAACACGAGCATGAAGGAGATTTCGAACAAACCTTTCTGCTTTTCCAACTCTAAATATTTTCTCTTCTGTAATTAGATGTCCATAAGGTATTCTAGAAGAAAGACAAGCTAGTTGGGGTTTGTCCGCAAAAGAAAGGCCACGAGATCGTGCTATTTCTCTTACTTCCGGTTTTGTAATGCCAGCCTCAGCTAAAGGACTTCTGATACCTAATTCTTTTAATGCAACATAACCTGGTCGATGTCCTTCCAACTCTGAAGCATTAGTCCCGTCAACAATTAGTTCTGCTCCTTCCAGGGCTCGATATTCACTTAATATGGTAAATAATGCTTTTTTACAATAATAACACCGATTATCTGGATTTTTTACAAATTCTGGATGTGCTAATTCGTCAACTTTAACAATCATATGAGAAATACCACCAATTTCTTCCGCAATTCTCTGTGCGTTTCCAATTTCGCCAAGGGGTACAGTTTGCGAGTCGGCTGTGATAGCCACAACACGTTTAGCTACATCTTTTGCTAATAACGCAATTGTCGAACTATCAACTCCTCCGGAAAATGCTACAATTACAGTTTTATCCCGAAGTATATCGTAAACACGTTCAATCTTTTCTTCAAGCATTTAGTAATACTCCTATATGAATTTATGACATTGGAATACTTAGAAAGGATGTAAATAAGAGTTTCGACATACGCAAACATCAAAATTCTATAATAATCTTTCATCAAATTTTACTAAATAATTCATCAGCGCGTTAAACATCTTAAAAAACATTTGATTAGTGCCAATTATAACATATACAATAATTCAGCTATTTACTATTTTTCAATGTATCCACTTCTTTTTTTAACCTATTTCTTAAAGTAATTCCATGAATTGGAAGAAATCCATACCAATAAAGAAGACCAAATAATCCTCTCGGAACAAACATGGTATGTTGATGAACTTCTGTTGTTTGGTTATCAATTTTTCTTAGTAAAAATTCCAAAGCGGCTCGGCCGGGTATTCTCAATTCAGCATACAGTTTAAGATGTTTTTGGTGCTTTATGCTAATCACATTCCAGCAATTGACAAAATCAATAAGTTTTAAATTCGATGAATCCTTTTTGCCTGTTCTTATACCTAATTCGCCAATTAATTTGTCTATTACACCTCGAAACTGCGATGGCAAATTGTCACAATAACCTCCTAACCCTAGCATTTCTATAATTGTGTTCCAGACGTCTTCAAGAGGAGATTCTATAACTATTGAACGATGATCTCGATAAGTAGAACCTCCTGCCCACAAAGGATCTCCGAGTTGTGTCCACTCAGGAATAAATTCGGGATATTTTCTACTAGTTACAGTTCTTATAAGAGTGTATTCAATCTGGCTTAATGCTAACTGAATGGCTTCCTTATTTGTAAGCAGTCTTTGTGGGATAATATTTGTAATATCATCATTTAAGCAAATTAAATCGTATTTTAAACCCATGATTAATGGAAGAGCGATAGATGCTGATATAGGAGTAATTAAATTGATCCAATAAGAACTCAATCTTGGTGTAACAAAAGGAACATGAACAACAAATCTTTTTACAAGTTTTGCTTCTTGCGCATAAAGTTTCCCTAAATCATAGTAAGTAATGATCTCTGGACCACCGATATCAAGCGTTCTATCACTTGTTGCAGGGTTCTCTAAGCAACCAACTAAGTATTTCAAAACATTACTAATGGCTATTGGCTGGCTTTTTGTCCTTAACCAACCAGGAATGATCGTTACAGGTAATCGTTCAGTCATATATCTTAGAATCTCAAATGAGACGCTACCAGCTCCTATTATCATTGCAGCTCTTAGTATTGTAACTGGGACACTACCTGACCGAAGGATTTTCCCGACCTCAAATCTTGATCGTAAATGTTTGCTGAGACCGGCCTGTTCTTCCCCTAGTCCACTCAAATAAACGATACGCTTAAGTTCTGTATGTTCTGTAGCCCAAACCATATTTTCCGCAGCTTTTTTATCAAGTTTAGCGAAATCCTTGCCATGATACATCGAATGTATAAGGTAGTAAGCTGCAAAACAACCCTCACAAGCCTTTCTTACAGACTCCCGATCAAATATATCAACAGCTACGGGCTCTACTTTGGGATGATGCGCCCAAGAATGACGTTCAAGTTTACTCAATTTTCGCCAAGAAGCACGAACTGTGTATCCTTCTTTTAGTAGACTTGAAACAAGTCTTCTACCTACGTAACCTGTTGCTCCTAATACGAGGACTTTTTCTAAGACCATTTTTACTACATCGTTCTTTAAAATCAAGTAGTCTATTCTTTTATGTGAGAATATTATATTTTTTGGTAAATGCAAAACTCTTCTAGTTGTACGTATCAACGGATGAGTTGACTGGTGAGTTACCTCATACTCAAGCTATGAGGCTTCCTGCTTCAACAACCAGACTCGTCCCCTTGGTGGGGCGGAGGTCTCGATGTTAACAAGCCTGAATTCCCTACAAACCATAGGTGCTCATATTTAAGGACAACTGAGTGTATAAATGCCTAGCACTTCATTACCTCATAGCAGCGATGTTGCTTTCTGGCTTAACTGTCAGTAAAATTAGAATAACGGTTTGACATCTATGTGAACATTGTAATATGCTAGCTTTTATTTAGGGGATTCAAACATTCATACGCTAACTTATTGCCAGAAATGCAAGTTTAAAAGTGCATTTAGTTGAAAAATTTATTTATCAAGAAAAGGAAGACAAATTAGATACTCATACAAATCATATAAATCATTACGACTTCATTTGTTCAAATTCTATCTCCACTTGGATTTCGTGAAGTTGAGCTCGTAATTTCGCTTCATGTCCCTTTTCTTGTTCTATCAACAAAGAAAACAGCCTTTGTGCGTTATCAGTAGTTGCTTTTTGAAAAGCTTCAGTATAATAACGCATAGAGGCTTGTTCGCGAGCTATAGCAATTGTGATTATTTCCTTCATTTCTTCCAACGATTTTATTTTACTAGACACACGCCCACCTCAATTATAATTACTTTAGTAATTAATTCTCATATCAATACGGACAGATTCTCGATTTGCCATTTCTATTTCAGTTTCTTTCGTTCTGCGTCTATTATTGACTGTATTTCATTAATATGATTTTTAATGTTTATCACATGTCTTTTCTCTTCTTCTAATAAGGTCGAAATCATTCTTCGTGCTCTTTCAGTTAGTGTTTTTTGGTAGATTTCCGTATAATAGTGTACAGAATTTTGTTCACGGGCCAAGGCGATGCATAATATTTCAACCATTTCTTCTAACTCTTTAATTCTTTTCGACAAACACACACCCCTACTTTTAAAACTTTAAGAATAGACTATTTTGCCTCCATAGTGACCAAGAATTGTGGCTATTGGCACTAAACTCCATACTACTGCCAAGTAAATGTAACTTAAGTTAGTTAATGAAAGTAGGATGTTTGGATTCAAAGTTCGCCATGTAAAACCTGCTGTAATGATTGCAATTAACAAGATAGTATATACTATTTTACGAACAAAGGTTTTAGTCCTTCTCCCTTCGTAAGTGACTTTCCAACTGAAGACGCCCGAGAGTGCACATGGGGTACCCGTCAAGAATCCCAATATAAGCATATAATACGAGGCTGCTTCAAAAGAGGTTACACCTGTAAAAACATAAAGAAGAGTTAATAAAGAAATAATGATTGAATATGCTATAGAAAAATGAACCACAATGGGATGAATATGCAATCCCTCTAGTTTTTGTTTAAGGTTCTGCATAGCTGGTACTTCCGTACTCAACTCACCGACAATAGGAAATTTCACGAAAATTATGTCATCGTGGGGAGCGTTTATCATGCCTGGAGTTAAATCATCTCCAGCGAAGTGGCGTCCTGCATGCTTTCCATCTTTCCATAAGCGACTGTT
>JAEOSF010000033.1 GCA_016840515.1 Candidatus Borrarchaeum yapensis
GATAGGTTTAGGATGTCGCTTCATTTTAGATGCCTATACTACCCTCATGAAATTAGGGTCTGCAGGGGTACGTGGTGCTACTGAAGGATTCTTCAGTGGAGGAGAGACGCAAAAAAGCGCTGTTCAATCAATTGCACTCTTTGGGTGCGCAATTTCCATCGTTGCACTTACTGGTTTTATTACAAAGCTCATAACTCCATTTGAAGATTATCTTCGATCGGTAGAAAACACGCTTCTTATAATTGGAGACTATTTAGCAATCACTCTAAGTGTTGTTCTCATATTTATTGGTGTTATGGCTTACCGAACCGGAAGATTCGTGAGAACTGTAGCGAGAAAAAAGGTTAGTGCCCCGCAATTTCTGTTTGGAGCATTCTTCTTTGGTCTATTACAAATTGTTGATCTTAGGGTCGGAATTTTTGCACTAGTTATTGCATTTCTTGCAGCAGGCTTTTCTCCATCATTAGCTTTGAGAATTCCCCTCTTTTATGCAATTCCTGGTTCCTTGATGACGGCTTTTGGGTTGATTAGTCGTACGGGAGGTGCTGTTCTTACAGATTCTATAGTTTTAGTATTAATTCTTGTAAGTGCATTTTCAACATTTGTAGTACTTTCGATTGTGTTTCGATTTACCGAAAAATTAAGTCTAGGAAGTTTTAGTGGACTAATTGGAATTCTTATTTTGGTTATTAGTAGCAGCATTCTCATTGGATTCAGTTTAGACAAACTTGGATATTATGCTCTTTTTGGAATAGGAGCTGTTGGAGCAAGTATTTTCTCCTTCGAATTGTTCACAGAGGTTAACAGAAGAAGCAAAGTTAAAGGCATTGCAAAAGAGATTTTAGATGAAACAAAAAGAGCGACAGAGCAAGCCAGAATAATAAGAGCTGTTGAAGTAAATAACCTTACAACAAGCACTGGTGAACTCAAAGAGATAGCCGAACCGATGAATTTTGTTATAATGCAAGGGAGGATTGAACGAACAAATTCAATGGTTAAATCAGTTTCGGAGAGTGAATTACGACGAATTCAAAGTGAAATAAGTGATCCAGATCCCAAGAAGCGTAAAGAAATCCAAAAGAAATTGAATGACATTATGGCATCATTGCCAACATTGACACTTCAAGAATTTTCAAAAGTTAAAGAATTGGGAACTGAGCTTGAGTTAGCGCTCTCAGATGAATCTGAATGGGTACGATATTTTGCAGTAGATTCCTTGGCCCATCTTTTTTCAGCGTATGGAATGGTTTTGGAGAACACCCTTCCCGAGTGGGTAACGGATGTCGTTGAAAAACTAAAACTTCTTCTAAATGATGTCGATCTTGATGTCCGTTATATGACTGCAAAAACCATTGGCGTTATTGGAAGCATCGACCCAGAGAAAGTGCGTTCAACCATTCCACAACTAAGTCAACTTACATATGATGTAAACAAGGAAGTACGCTATGTAACAATAGATGCTCTTAAGAATATTGTTTTGTTTGAAGTTATTTCTTCAGGTTTGCCACGCATAATTGACAAGTTTAATGATTCAGATAAAGATGTACGTCTGATAGCAATCAGGGCTACAAGTGAACTCTATAGGAATTTCCCAGACAAAATGGACTCAGTGATTGAACCCTTAAAGGAATTACAAAAAGATTCTGATAAAGACATCAGAAAGGAAGCATTTGCTGCTCTCTCTGTTATTTCCGCTGAAGAAGCAAAGGCTATCCCAATAAGTGAAATTGCAGAGGATGAAATAAAGGAGGTAGCAGAGGTACCAGCAGAAAAGACAGTAAAACTACGTCCTACAATTACTACTCTGACCTCAAATCTTAAATGGAAGCAAAAAGACTTAGGAAAAATGCTAAAAGTAATCGAAAAAGGCCCTAACATGACTTACACTGTTTCAATTGCATTTAAAAACAGCAGTGGCATAACCCTGAAAAAATTGAAGATCATTGATGAACTACCGCTTTCCTTTGAAATTTCCAAATTTCTGCCACAAAAGGAAAAACCAAAGATTAAAACTCAAGAAGATGCAAAAGAAGCAGTTTGGACACTCAAGAACTTTGAAACTGATCAGATATTTACAGTTGCATATTTTGCTAAAGGATCAGAATCATATTTGTCAAAACCTCCACGAATTGAAATTGATGGCTTTGTAGAAACAGGGACAACTACAGATGCTATGGAAAAAGCAAAGAGGAAGAAATTCAGACTTCCAGTATTACATGCAAGACTTAGAAAGCAGCAAATCGCTGAATCGTAGAAAATCCTTACCAAAGGTGAAGAAAAATGAGATCGGTTGTAAATGATGAAGCTATGATTAAGTTATTATCGCACCTGTATCCTCCTCTTACAGTAAAAGAGATCAAGGATGTTTTACCAGACTATTCATCGAACAAAGACAAAGATATTAAGGATATTTTGAACACGCTTAGTTCTACAAGCGAAATGGCTCTTCCATCTCTTTTTAAGAGCATAGTGCTTGAAAAAAGAGGAAAATTCAAGAGTGAAATGATAAAAAAAACAGAAAGTTATTTTCAAGATGAAGTTAGTTTAGATGCATACAAAACTGATGCTACTATTGGAAAAGGAAAGACTATTCTAAATATTGATATTTTAGGGAGGAAAGAGAGTAACGACATTTGCGCTTTTGTCATGGAACACTTAGATATCGAGTCTTTCGAAAGTTTCAAGACAATGTTGGTCACAATTCTTTCTTATGCAAAGATTTCGCCAGTTGAAATTTATCTTGTAATCCCTAAAGAGACAGAAAATAAAACAGTTGAATATGTGAAGAAAAATAAATTATTAAAATATGTAAAAACTTCTGGAGCTGAAATTGACGCTGAGTTCAAACCAACTATCTATGAATCAGAAATCTCTCGAACGGCAATTTTAACAATTGAAAAAGAAGATATCTTTGGAGATACAATCCAGATTGGAAGTTTTTCAGGCAGTAGTTTTATGGATAACGATGAGCTAAAAAAGTTCCTTATAGAAGGATATAGCAAATATGGCGAAGAAATATTTCGTTGCAAATCTTTAGATTATTTCAATAAGAAAACCCAGGAATTCAGTGTAGATACGACAACTACCTTAACCTCGGACGTTACAGAAATCACTCAAACCACCCGATTCAAAGAAAATAAATAAAGCATAAAAGTTTCTGAGCTGTTGCTAGACTTAAAGTATTTAAAAGAAATATGGCGGCTCCCGAGCGGATTTTCGTATCCTTTTTGATTTTGCAAATATATCGAACCGCAAGCCCTCATCGAGCTACCGGGTTTGAAGCCCGGTGCGCGAGACCACTCGTGCTTTCGGGAGCCGACTGGACTATCTACTTAAGTATAATTCTCTATATTTGACTCTCATTATAAATGGGTCTTTTCATCGTTTAAAAAATAAGCTGTTTGTATTCTTTTTTAAGATGGTTTTCTTTAGTATGTGCGCTCTACAAAATACGTTGCAATATTTTCTAACATCTTTTTTGCTGATGAATCAGGAAAATTTAATAATTGTTTTCTAGCCTCTTCTTTTAACTCCTTCGCTTTTTCTTCAGCTTTTTGAGGTGCTTTAGTTGATTTTATGAGCTCAATTACTTCATTTACTTCTTCATCTGTTACCTTTTCTTTCCGTAAAATGTTCAAGACATATTCACTTTGTTTACTTTCAAGTTCTTCTAAGGCATAAAGTACAGTAATATTACCCATTTTATGTTCTTTGATGTCATGTCCAACAGGCTTTCCTAATTTTTCTGCATCAGCAAATAAATCCAGCACATCATCTTTGGCTTGAAATGCTAATCCAGCGTTCCATCCATAAGAACTTGCTGCATCAATCATTTCTTTAGAACCATTTGCACATATTACGCCAACTTCACACGCTGCTTTTATCAGAATTGCGGTCTTATCCCCAACCATTTCAAAGTAATCATCGAGAGTTATTGTTCTATATCTCTTCTCCAAAATATAATCTTCTTTGCGTCCCGCTTGCTCGAAGAGTACATCCTTACGTTCACCTTCAACCAGTTGTCGTATAGTATCTGAAAATATCCTATTAATGATCTCTGGTTTAGGTGATTTTAAGGCTGATAAAAATATAGCCTCTCTATAATGCATACCTGCAAGTAATGCGATTGGGAGGCCAAATTTGACCCAAGTAGTGGGTCTATTTCTTCTGTAAGGAGATCGATCAATAATATCATCCATTAACAATGAGTAATTATGGATTAACTCAACTCCAGCCGCTGAACTCAATGCATCCTCAGTATTACCATTAACTAATTCACAAAATAATAAAGTGAGTACTGGACGAAGTCTTTTTCCCCCAGAAGCAACTTGATATAATATCACTTCTTGAAAATCTTGAGTCGTATCCTCTAATAATAGTTCCTTAATTTTGTTTTCAATAGGTCCCATAGCTAGCTTCAAATGTTGCTCTATCTCTTTTTTGAGTATCATTACGTCATCTGTCATTGATTTCAACTGCCTTTAATTATATTAGGGCATTCTCGATTCTAACTGATTAATGATGTTAAAAAGATTTCATAAATGAATAATCCGCTTTTTGGTATTTCAGGTTTTAAACATTTTACTTTTATGAGTTCATTTAAAGAGAAATATGATTCTTTAAATGTTGTCCACTGAGGTTTACTTCCTCAAAAACGAAACTTTTGAATGAACACAAGTCTACGTTTCATATACACCGTTATCTTTACTGTTGTATTGCAGGCGGAGAATTTTACCACAATTATTTTAATAGTCGAAATCGTGTCTCTCTTAATTTTCCCTCCTTTCCCATTTGGATTTTTCTAATCTTAGTGGGAATTATGATTTCAAACAATTCCAAGCGGAAGGTGATCAATATGACATGCGATCAATATGATGCTGAAGCCGGACTTTGTAAAATGCTAAACTTTAAGTTTTATGAGGGCATGGATAGGCCATGCGAATATGTCAAGGATCCCGCAGTCTGCCCTGTAGCTAACATGAAAGGGTAGTCACTTTTCTTTTTTCTATTTTTATTATCGACTAATAAACTAGCAAAATACTTTCAGTGAGAATATTCTATTTAAGAGATTCACTTTTTAATGCAGAGATTCTCGGAGGAGAATGGGCATTCAATTTTAGTAATGTTTCTGTTCCAATAACTGTGAGTCCATGCCGCATATGAGGTGGGACTTTTATCACATAAGGAGCTTCAATATCATATGATTCGTCCTCTACGGTCATGATTGCTTTGCCTTGTACGATATAACTGAGTTCCTCTTCTTCATGATCATGTATTTCGAAACTTGTACCTGGTTCAGCTTGAAGTAACGAGAGTGAAACATTTTCTCCAGAAGCTAAAAGTTTGACAAGAACTCCTTCTGCTTTTTTTGATCCTTTTATTTCGTCAACTTTTAATAACACAATTTCATCGTTTCTCATTTGTTCTTTTCTCTCCTATCAAACCTTAAAAATGATCTTTTCATAGCCACCAACGCGATCTCCTTTTTTGGCAGTCATAATTATCTTATTATCGATTATCTTGAATGAAAGCAAACTTTCCACCTCAATGATCTCAGAACCGTGAGGGAAATGATATTTAATTAGAAAATCATAAGGGGCAATCTCATCTTCCATATCGAATTCAATTACATTATTTCCTTCTCTAAGTTTACAGCGGATTAATATCATAAAATTGAGCTGGGGATATTCTGGTAATCCATCCTTGAATTTAAGTTCTACTTCACTCAATTTCATGCGTTTTTCTTCATGGTTTACTAACACTGTATCTTGATCGAGATAGAACTGCATGTTATCCTTTATTTTGTTCATTTCAGTATCATAGTTTTCTGAGGCACATAATTTATGATAGAAGTATTCTCCATCGAGATAATTATAAACAAGTAATTCTGTAATTCCCTTTTCACTTACATAAAAGGCCGCTTCTGCATTCAAAGGAATTTCGCTTATTTTATCAAAACTGTTTGAGTTTTCTAGAGGTGGTGGTTTTTCATCCATAAACTTACTTCCCTTGTTTCAATGCTATGATTTTGATACAAAAATGTTGTAAACTCCGTAAACTCTTTTCAGACTAATTTCTTATAAAAAATAGGCTGTCCCATACAAAAAGTCATGGGACATCTTGAAGGAATTACGCAATTGATGAAATGAACCCCTTAAAGACGTCGCCAACAGATTTTAGGAAGGTATGTTTAATCTGGTTGGTATCCTCAATTTCGTCTAACCGTTTAATCCTCCAACTTAACGGTGGGTGCGGATCTAATCGAATCCAATCGAGGAAAGACCATGAGATTCCTCCTTTCTTAATCAGAAGTCGTCGGAATCCAATTTTTCTCAAACTGTTTGCCATAACTTTCGGTTCTTTAAGATACACTGCGGCCTCTAGATCACTCTTAGCTTCAAAGAATTTACCAATGAAAAACGTTAAGCCCAGAAGTGCGAGAAAGTAGATAACGAAAATCCCTTGTATTATAGCCGCGATCGCTGGAAGAAAGGTCAATGCATAAACCCGGATTATATATTCAATTGATAGTATGAAGAAGAGAATGAAGGGATCATGTCCTTTAAGATGACTAACTTCATGTCCAATAACTTGGAATAGTTCGTTTTCATTTAATTGAACTATAGCACCTGTTGTGACAAGCATAGTTCCTCTTTTGGGGCTTAATCCGGTTGCTGCTGCGTTGGCAGCCATTTTATTGCTTACGACAATTGTTGGGATTGGCACATTAAACTTGCCACAGGCCTTACTGACAAGATCATACAAATTTACCGTTTTGACGATGAGATTTTGTGGCGTACATGCAATTCCATATTTTGTAAAGATCGGGTGCGCGTTCTCGCATGTTATTTGTTTTCCTGTGGCTAACGTACTATCATAGATTTCTTTGCGAATTTTGGGGAGTTCTTTTCTATGTTTTTTCCTTAAAATATCCGCTTCTTGTTCTGTCAAAGTATACTGAAGTACTTTAACTTCAGGCCGGTCTTTCGTAATTCGCCAGTCAGATGTTCTGGCAATGAGCCTTCCAGAATACGCCACAACCAGCAATTGAGATACTACGATCACAATCGGTGAGAGTAGCAAACTCAACTCCTGACCAAATACCGCATTAAATAGTGCAAATGTACCTACGGCAACCACAATGAAGATAATAAATAAATTAACCATTGAATCTGTAAACAATTTTTCGAGTATCCCACGCCCATATTTTTGTTCAGAAATCTTTTGGCCAGGGATATATGCCAGATAAAGAGTATATTGGCGCGCATAGTCCTCGAAGAGCTGTAGTTCTAACAATATATTCTCTTCTATGCCCTTTATTAACTCCTCAGAAATGTCTGGCGAACTACGAGATACAATCACGTGAATTGGGCGACCTCGTTCTGTAGATGCTTCTATTGTTACATCTATATGTTCAGATGATTTCGGCAGATAAGCAGTAAAGACAAGATAATATTGATTTCCGATGTTAAATCGACGTATGTTTTCTACTCTTCGAAAAGCACGAAGCACATAATAGTTCTCCAGAAATTCGGGCAGATAACGTAGATATCCAGGCGTGGTTTCAGTAGCTACACTAAAATGGAATTCACCTTCTTGTTGAGTGAGCGTCATAAAACTAGCCTCAGCTATAGTCATAGCGGTAGTTCTTTATAAAAGTTCTAATTGCGGCTTATTGTGTTCACTTATTGTGTGCAATAAAATGAATCTTATATGCCTATTTTCTTTTTAGAGGCTATTTTCTCTATATAGTGTTTCACTATTATGTAATAAAAGTGAAGAAAAAGAGTTCAATTTCGAATAAATAAAAAAGGAAAAAGGGGGCTACAAATCTGCAGGTGGCATTGATATAAAGTTTTCTTTCATTAACAGTTGTGTCATGTCTCTTGTTTCTTTGATTATTTTAGACGCACGATCCCAAAGCTCTTGCTTAGTTCGTTTTACTCGAGCTATGCCTTGTTCTATAGCTTTCAGTGCCACAGCTACAGCTTCTCTTGGGAAAACCTCCCACTCATCCATGTTTGGCACGATATATCCTTCGTGGATTCCTTTATCCTCTGCTGTTTTAGCGATCTCTTGAGCAGCAACAATAACCATTTCATCGGTAATTGTTTTCGCTTTAACATCCAGAGTTCCTCGGAAAATTCCAGGGAAACCTAGACTATTGTTAACTTGATTTTCAAAATCAGAGCGACCAGTACCGACTACCCTTGCCCCTGCTTCTTTGCATTCCCAGGGCCAAATTTCAGGAATTGGATTAGCACATGGGAACATGATCGCATCTGTCGCCATAGCAGTAACCCATTCTTTTTTAATTACGCCAGGTCCTGACTGGCTCATAGCTACACAGACATCAGTGGATCTCATGCATTCTGCCATATCGCCTTCTCTTTTCTCACTATTGGTCTTGAGGCACATGTTCCATTTTTGAGGATTTTCATCCTTTTTTGCTTCAAGATCTTTTCTATGAGTTCCTAGGATACCCTTACTGTCACAGAACATCATATTTTCTGGCTTGACTCCAGCCGTCATCATAACCCTTCCAATAGCAATGTTTGCGGCACCGGCACCAATCATGGACACAAGAACTTCATCCATCTTTTTGCCAACGACTTTTAATGCGTTAATAAGTCCAGCCGTGACAATACAAGCCGTTCCCTGCTGGTCATCATGCCATACGGGAATTTCTACGTCTGGATCTGCTCTTAGTGTATCTAAAATATAGAAACATTTAGGTTTGGCAATATCTTCGAGGTTGATCCCACCAAATGAAGGCTGTATGAGTTTGACGGTTTCGATAATTTTGTCAGGATCCTTGGTATCCAGACAAAGAGGGACTGCATCAACGCCGCCTAAATACTTGAAAAGTAGCGCTTTACCTTCCATTACAGGCATAGCTGCCTTAGGACCGATGTTGCCAAGTCCTAATACTCGGGTACCATCTGAAACTACAGCTACCGTGTTCCATTTATTCGTGTGCTCATATACTTTCTCAGGATTTTTTTGTATATCCAAACACGGCTCAGCCACTCCGGCTTGTGAGATTCTATTATCTCACTTACAATTGAGGTCTCCGGGGCTGTACCATATGGCAAAATCATTGAAATCTCTGATTGCACATTTTGGTAGGGTTTGGATCTTTCCCTCGTAGTATGGGTGAAGTTTCATGGCATCTTTAGCAGGTTGATATGCCTTTTCTAATAACTCTTCAACGGTATATTTCTTTTCAGTCAAGTTTTCACCTTCTAGAAAACTATTTGATTTCTAATATGAATAGAGATTTTACCTATGTAAAATTCACCTTTATAAAGGTTCGCAAGAAGACCCCTCAACTTGTTGGGGGGATGAATTGCGTTACTGTTTTCACATTCACGCAGGTCTCTATAACTTTTAAATAGCTGTTCACATATATATGATCTGTGTCTACCTGCAGGCAAGAGGTTGGCATGCGAGTACCCTTCTGAACCCTGTATGCCGTAAAGCCAAGTGGGTTGGAAGGGGACACAGTAGGGCAGGGACTGTCCGATTTAAAGCCTGTGTTAAGCCAATACCTGTTAAAGGTATGGTTGGAGACGCTGCAGGTCGTCTATGAAGCAGGAAGCCATTCAACTTGTTGGATGGTAGTTCACAAAGGTACTCTATCATTAAACCTCACATTAGCTCTGGAGTTGTGATAATCGTGATAACTTGTTCCGCACCTGGCAAGACACATTTAATCGGTGAACATGCTGTTGTATATGGGGAACCCGCAATAATTATCTCTGTTGGAAAACGCGCATATATTTCTGCTGAGAAATCGGAGAGTGTAAAAATCTACGCACAGGATATTAGTCAAAAAGGAGAGTTTTCTGTTTCAGAATTGAACGAGTTTGCAGAAAAACTTCAGCAAGTGTGGGATAACTGCTTTGAAACCAAGAATTTCTCTCCACTTTATTCTCTATTAAAAAATGAACATCTAGGTCACATAAAAGCCATGATTGCCAAGACTATAACAGAACTAGATATTAATTCTCCTTTCAGTTTAAATATAAGTTCAGACATTCCAATCGGATCTGGATTAGGCTCTTCAGCAGCATTAAGTGTTGCCGTTCCAAAAGCACTGTCTGAGCTCTTTAAAAGCAATCTGACTTTAGATGAGGTAAATCAAGTTGCCTACAAAATAGAAAGTCTTGCTCACGGAACTCCAAGTGGGGGCGACAATTCAATTTGTTGTTACGGCGGTGCTATTTGGTTCAAAAAAGGGATTCCAAATATAATAGAACCGCTTCATTTAGACTTTAAAATGAAAAACTTTGTTTTAGTGTTTACAGGCATTCCTAAGTTGACCACTGGAGAACTTGTCGCATATGTACGCTCTTTAGAACCTGAATACAGAAATTTCCGTGTAGAAAAACTAGGCACATACACGTACGAAATGCGGAAATGTTTGGCAAAACAGGATTTCGCCAGAATAAAGGAGTTTATGAATTTGGCACAAGAATTACTTTCAGAACTTGGTGTGTCTATAGATGCAATTGACAGAATTCATACAGCCGTAAAAGACATTAACGGAGGAGCCAAATTATCAGGTGCAGGTGGAGGCGGTTACATGGTTTGTTATCACGAAGACCTTCAACTACTCAAACAAACAATAAGCGAATTAGGATATGTGCCCGAGCAAGTCGAATTAGGTGTCGAAGGAGTACGAATTGAACGAAGATAATTTAAGCGATTTTATTAAACCAAAGGAGGTACTCTGTGCAAATCTCTCTAGTAGAAATAATTGTTACAATTGTACTCTTGATTTGGGGATTATTTGTAATAACAATTCTGACAAAGTACCTCTATGGTCAAATGGAAAAAAGAGGCTTTGAGCATAACGTTTCAGTTTACTATAATCGGAAAATCATCCATATCTTTGCTGGCGGTTTAATAGCTGTATTGGTTCCCTTTTTTTATCAAACACCTTTATTGCCGCTTATTTTTGCCCTATTATTAACTGTTTATACGTACGTGCCACACCGTACTGGTAATCTTATGTGGTGGTTTCAGACAGAAGATAATATCTGTGAGTGTACATTTGCCTTTATGTGGGGTGGTATTCTTACACTAGGGTGGATAGTTTCTGGAGGAAATTTCTGGTTCGGAGTGTTACCGCTACTCTTCATGGCAGTGGGTGACGCGGTTACAGGAGTTATAAGAAACGCCCTCTACAAACAGAGAACAAAATCTTGGTGGGGAAACTTAGCTATGGCTGCATTTTCAATACCTGCAGGAGTTATATTAGGTATTGCGGGAGTTATTGCTGGAGCAATAGTTTCAGTTGTGGAACATTTCGAATTTGGTCCCATTGATGATAATATCACTGTACCTTCAATATCTTTTCTTATACTTGTTTTAGCTAATTTTTACGCACCTTGGCTACTATCCATAAAGCTATTTAATGTTTAGAACTCATAATCTAGGTTCATTCATTTTTTTGGTTAGAAAACATATCGGAATAATTTTAAATAGATGTTTATGGGCGTTTAATAGAAGTGAACTTCCATGCGAAGAATTAAAACTTTTCTAAAAGAACACAAATATCCTTTGATTGAGATTAAAGATGTTGCAATAAAAATTCTGAAATGGTTAGCACTCTCAAGTATTGTTGGTTTTCTTGTCGGACTGATCACAATAATTTTCCAAATCGGTTTACTTAACTCTATCACACTTCTTAAGTCGGTGAACATAATCTGGATACTTTTTTTCTTTCCTCCGATAGGTTTGTTTCTGAGTGGGCTTTTGACGGGCTATATCGCACCAGAAGCGCGAGGTCATGGAACCGATGCAATTATTGCTGCATATCACGAACAAAAGGTTACACGACTTAGAGTTATAGCTACAAAACTCATTGCAAGTATAATTACTATAGCGTTTGGAGGTTCAGCAGGAAGAGAAGGCCCCGTTGTTCAAATGGGCGGTGGTATAAGTTCAAATACAGGGCAAGTTCTAGATGTTAGTTTTGCTGATAGAAAAACACTAGTGTTATGTGGAATGAGTGCGGCTTTCTCAAGCGTTTTTCTTTCTCCTCTTGCGGGAGCGCTTTTTTCTTGCGAGGTAGTGTTCAGAGATGATATAGAGTATCAAGGTTTGCTTCCAGCGACGTTTTCAAGCACTATTGGATTTCTCACACATTGGTTGTTGTTTCCTGAACAATTGATCTTTGTAACGATCCCAGACTACAGTTTTAAAATAATTCATATCCCTTACTTCTTAGTGCTGGGGGTATGTTGTGGTCTAGTTGGATTTTTGTACATCAAATCTTTATATTTTCTTGACGAACTATTCTTGCAATGGAACCGTCCAGAATACGTTAGAACTTTGGTCGGTGGTGTATTAACAAGTCTTATCGCCTTATCATTGTGTGTCATAAGTTTACTCTTGGATCAGGACTTTTCAGAAGGATTTCGTGTTTATGGTCTTGGGTGGGATACTGTAAATTTATTAATCGAAACTCCGTTCTATTTTCCACTCCTTTTCTTGCTATTACTATTAATTGCAAAAATACTAGCCACTGCAGCCACCATTGGTTCTGGTGGTTCAGGAGGTGTTGTTTCGCCGTCTTTATTTATTGGTGCTGTTTTAGGCATAATGTTAGGTATTTTGATGGGTTTTGATCCGAAAATTATGGCAATCATTGGTGCAGTTTGTCTTTTCGCCGCCATAGCACATATTCCTATTACTGGAGCATTTATGTGCGCTGAATTATTTAGTTTTCAATTTGTGATCCCTGCTATTTTAGTTGGTATTATAGGCTCATGGATTGCTGCTGAAGATAGCATTTACCGAAGTACGCTTATCAGTCGAAACAAACCTTTAAAAGTTGCTCATAAATACCGCATTATTAAATAAACAGAATTTCGTTGTATGATAATAACAAAGACTCGTAATTCTATGAGACAAATTATAGATAATAATCGGAGTATAATTGATTAGACTTTAGATAATACTATGATACTAGCAATTGATACTGGAGGGTCTAAAATTAGAGTATTAATAGTCGGAGGAGGGAGAGTCGGGCAAGAAACTGCTAAATTACTTACTGCAGGAAAAAAACATAAAGTGACTCTCATAGAACGCAATCTGGAACGCTGTGAAGTGCTTTCTGAGGACTTAGGGCATGATATTTTTTGTGCGGATGGAACTCTACCACGTTCTTTAGAAGAGGTTGGAATAAAAGACACTCAGATTTTTTTATCAGTCACTGATGACGATAAAACCAACGTTTTGTGTGCAATGTTAGCACAGTCGTATGAAGTCCCCTCTATTTACGCACGAATAAAAGATCCCAAATGGATTGAGGCGTGTGAAAGACTTGGAATAGAAGTTATCGATCCTGCAAAAATAATGTCCTATAATATTGATGCAAGGATTAGAGGTGATATCTTTCTAGAATTTCTTGAGGACATTACCCGGGATGCTGAATTTAAAATGATTCGAATATCTGATACAAAAGAAGAGCAGAAGGTTATTGATTTTGAAAAAGAACGCCATATTCATGTTATTGGAATAATGAGAAAAGGTGCCTTTATCGTTCCTACTACTGAAGAAACCATCATGCAAAATGATACAGTGGCTGTAATGAATAAGCGAAAGGGTTTGCATCTCTTTTAATCTTCATCTTGTTTTTTAGATGCCTCTTCTTTTGTTTCAGAACGTTTTTGCAAAACTGAAGGATCAATCGAGCGAGCATTCTTCTCCGCCTGCTTAAAATTCACAGCAGCCTTCTCTCTTTTTATTTAAGAAATTTTTAATATCATGATGGAATATTTGCTTTTTCTTTGTTTGCTAAAGGAAAAAAGGAATAATTCAATGGGTTTCTGACAAGAACAGCAAATCCATTTCTTGAACTCACCAGGAAAATTCAGAGAAATCACTGACGTCCCATATGTAATGTTAGAACAGCATGTAAGAGATGTTTATTGTGAAAGGAACGGTTTACATCTTTTTTAATTGGTATCTTTTTTTCTGTGTGTTTCTTCTTTTGTTTCATTATGTTCTTCTAAAATGGATGAATCGATCGCTTTGACACACTTTTCTACCTGTTTGAAATTCACATCAGTATTATAGCAACCTTCTCTCGTCAAAAATACACTTTGTGTAACTACTCCATGTTTTTCACAGACAAGGTTACCTAAAAAAATCTCTTTATTACATGCAACTCCGATTACGGCTTTTGGATTGAATTCTTTGAATATGAGTTCGATTACTGATCCTCCTCTAACTATAAACCAGCCCGCGTATCCTAACTCTTCAGCAAGGTTTTTAATTTTACTAATTCCACATCTTCCACAGTCCACACATTTATACCCCCATTCATCTTGTTCAGCCTCACAATCAGGGTTTCGAAGACACTGTGGGAAGAGAATTATTCGTTCATGGTAGGGTGTAGAGAGAAATGTGTCTTTATACGCTTCATTTTTCATTTGGTTAAAAAGAGCTAGGACCTCAGTTTCATCTACTCCAAACCTAGTAGCCAGCTTTTCTAAACTAATAGTTAATACTTGTGCCTGTTTTTGTTGGCTTAACTTTCGCAGAAACCCCATAAGCATGGTATTCTTTGATGGGTTTCCTTTCGAATCCTCGCTCATTAATTTCCCAGCTCTCTATTTGTACAAATGAGTTTGCAGAAGTCTATGTTATTCAATAGATAATTAATTGAAAAATCTTCCCTTAGATCCAACAAAGTTTGCTAGAAACACATATTTGCCTTCATTTTTTTGTTTTACACAGGATATCTTGCATTTTAACATTCTTTTCTTTTCTTTTCTTTTCAAGATTATTTAATTTTAGGATTTCGCTAAACTTTAGTTTCCATCGCGCATTTAATTGCATAAATTGTTATGCGAAAAAAGGAATCCATAAAAGCATTTAACTAGTTAGTATTTTTCATAATTCTATATGCAATCTTTGTATGACTAAAGTTCATTTTAAGATGTGGATATATTGTCCGAGGCCCCAAAATTCATATTCGAGTGCCAAAAGACTGGCAGATGTTGTTATTTAAGAGATCCAATCAAAATATACGATATCGACTTAGCTCGATGGTGGACCGATGGATCGTTTGGCACGGTTTTTCCTCATTTAAAACTTCATCTGACGGAAGCTCTAGTCCCAAATGAAATGAAAATAGAGAAGACCATTCTCAAGGATGAGGAAAAAAGACCAGAAGAAGAGCAGTTTGATTCTGTTTGTCCATTATTAAATCGTGAGACTAAAGAGTGCACAGTATACAGCACGAGACCAATCACCTGTAAAGCGTTTCCTCTTGGCTATAATGGAGCTAATTTTGTCATAAGGGATTTAGAATGCCCTGGCATCGATAAAGGTATTATGACTGCTGAACGTTTAAAAACCATACGTGCTGCAGCAAAAAGAGATTTTTCAGCACAAAGAAGAACTATGACTTTATTACCCGCTATTCATAGTCTAATAATGAAAGAGTTAACCGAATTGGCTATGAAAGAAGCAGAAGCTCAAAGAACTGATAAACAAGAATCTACAGAATAACTGTTTTTAATTTCAATCGATTTCAAGTAGTTGTTTAACATCCAGCCCTAATTCCATAGCACGTAATGTAATTTCTCTTTCGTCTAAATGAAGAATCAAGTTTTGCAAAGGAAAGTTTGCGTTAAGTTGTTTGAGAACAAAGATACATCTTTTTAGGATTTTTATAGCACGATCAAAATCATCAAAAGCCAATTGATCTGAGAGATTTTCAAACACTCTAGTCATGCCAATAAAGTCCTCAAAACTGCGGAAGTGATCAGCGGCCTTATAAGCGTATTCTACCATTAAATCTTGACTGAATTCTTGAACTAAAAATGAAAATTTCTCATATAATTTTGCACTTATTCGTGCTCTGTTTTCTACTTGTAATGTCTGTAAAACTTCCTCAAAAACTGCTCTAGCCGCTTCAATAAATTCCGCACTTGTGAATTCTTCAGAAAGGCTTAAAAGAAGCTTCTCTAAAGTTTTAAGATCTTTAACTTCAGAGACTAATGTTTTAACAAACTTTTGTGTACCTATAACTCCTTCTATTTTCAATAGTTTTTGGATAGCTTGCTTTGCATATTCTTCAGCGGCATCAGGATTCTTAATTGTGTAATATATCTTTATAATTTCAAGCGTAAATTGAGCACTTTCTTCATATCTTCCTAAATTATCAAGTTTGTCTATATATTTCTGCGCAATATCAATAGCCTTAGTTGGATCGTGAGTTTTAGTGATCTCAATTGCAGTTAACATCATTGTATTTGCCAGTTCAATATTTAGAGTTTCTTTGTCCAGCAGTTTTTTAACAAAACGAATGCAAAGTGCTGCGCCGTTTGTCCATTCATCCGTTTTCGCTTTCAATTCAGCCAGAGTTTTGATTATTTCAGCTTGGTCAGTTATTTTGAATTGATCATTTGTTTCAAAGGACTCAACAAGTTCCTGCAAAAAATTAATGGCATCATCATGTTTTTCTGATTTGAAGAATTGGTGAGCCGCTGTTTTAGCATGCTTAACAGCACGATTGTACTGATTTAAAGAAATTAATTGTTCAGCGAATTCCTTACTGATTATCGCTGCAATCGTCTCTCTATGTTCCGCGAGATTCATCTCAACGATAAACTCAATTAATTTTTCACCCCATCCAATATCTCCAACTGCAACTATTTGATCTTTATATTGCGTAAACAGTACTGTCGCTTTCCCTATGCCTTTAACTGCCTCAAAATACTCCCTAAGTTGTGTAATGTATTCATATGCAGTTTCATAGTTTTTCTGCTGAATCAAAAATCCAATAAATGGCTTTAAAATCTCTATTCCTGCGTTATAATCGTGATCAACATTAATTGCCCGATTTAAAAGTTGTTCAGTTAATTTCTTTGCTAAATTTAAGTCTTTATCTTGCAAAATATCTCTGTGTTTCGCTAATATATTGTATGCGCTATCTATATCTGCCATTTCTTCATAAAGTGTAGATACCTGAGTGATGTATTGTAAACAACTAGCATAGACTTCGTTTTTAATTAGAATACCGATTACATTCTCTAGGATTGGAATAAGCAGTCTGAGTAGACGTTTTTCTTGATAATAATCAGTGATGTATGAAATAACTTTGAAGCCTTCTTCGGATTTCGAATTAACAAATGTCTCATAAGTGTCTAAATAAACTTTAATCGCTGTATAGGTATCTCCAGATGCTTCATAGGACTCATAAGCTTTTTCTAAATATTCTAAAGCAAGACTATAACTATCTGTTTTAAGAATCGCTTTTGCGAATGAAAAATTAAATTCAGCAACTCGTTTTGGTGCATTTGGCCCTCCAAGTTGTGAGATATATTCACTTACCTGATTGACAAACTCTGTTGATAGCTGAAAATCTCCCTCGGCACATAACATCGGAAGTGCGTTTTCATTATAAATTTTAAGTGCTTCATCGATATCTTCAGTGTATTCTATTAACGTGAATAAACGATCTATGACTTCCTTGGATTCACCGATTTCCTTCATTTTAGCTGCTGAACTTAGTATTATTTCAGCCGTTTGATCAAAATCATTTTCATAAGCCTGTATGGCGAAATCTGTAAATGTCATCAGATATTCACGAGCTTCACTCATCTGGTTGATCTTGATCAGGTCATCAACGGTTTCAAAGCCAAACTTAATGATTTTCTCAAATTCCTTTCTCTCGATAAAAACCTTAATAACAGCATTTACAAACTCTAGAGCTTTAAGATATTTCTTTTCTTCTTCTTTCATTAGTCTTTTTGAAAGCGTAGATGCAAGTTCAAGTACTAGATCATCTTTACCTTCCTCTTGGAAATATTTAAAGCCCTTTTGCGAGAATAAAACTGCTTCTTCTTCCAATCTGTCTGTTTCTGAAAGTAAATTGATCACTTTCTCAGTAGTCTCAAGTAGATCAAATCGATCTTCTAAAGTTTCATAAAAATTAAGTGCTGATGTAAAGAATTCAACAATCTCTTCTTTGACTAAATTGTTCAATTCGTGATCATCTTCCGATACCTGGTCAAAATTATTTAGCAGGAATTCCCCGTATTCAACCGAATACTCCGCAAGTGTCCTCATTAGATCGGCTTTTTGTAATACTTCAACCGTTTTCTTCATATATTGAACAATTACACGTAAATCAACTCGATATTCTGAATAGTGTTTTATCAACGCATCTACTAGCATACTACAAAGTTTTGAAGCATCTAATAGTTGCTCTCGCTCAATTAACTTGTTGATACTTTCATCAGCAAACTCAATGAAGAGATCAACATCTAATTCTAATAATTGATCTGTAATATCCATTCTTAGTTTATTGGCATCCGAATATTTTTCTCGCATATCAAGCAAAGAAATTGCTTTTGAACCGAATTTTATTACACCTAATGAGTTCTTTAACTCACCGAATTTCCTTAATAACTCGATTGAAAGTTCTGTCGCCTTTTCAATATCTTTATGTTCTTGAACAACCTCTAAGAAATGTTCAACTGCTTGATTGATAACGAGTTCCTCTTGAGGTCTTTGTCGGAGTTCCTGTATTATCTGTAGCACTTTTTCTGCCGCTAACAAAGCAGCAGATAAAGAAATTTGTGGAATTCCTTGATTCAATACTCTTGCTACGTCTTCTTCAGTGAGTTCATTAATTTGTAACGTTTTTGACAAACTCTCCCCTGTATTAGTCGAAGAAAATGAGAGAAGCCACTTGTCCGCTCCACGTCGATAAATATGTCCAGTTATGTCTTCCACATGTGAAATCCGGGTGTCTTTTAGAAAAGCTATTCTCTCTTCGTCTTTCACGCTATCTTTCATCAACTCAATATAACGATCAACATCTTCAGCAGTTCTTAATTCTTTTACGATTTCTTCTAGCGAAGGCATTTCTTCGATAGATGTCTCATCACCACTTGATAATGAAACTTCTTCTTTTGGAAAATATTCATCGATGTTGTTTAGGACGTCAACAAGTTTTTCTGCAGCATCATATGCTCCTGAAAAGGAAAAAAACTCTAACTGCTCATTTAATTTATCTGCAACATCATCTACAACTGTTGATGAAATATTTATTACGAATGGGCTCTCCGATCGTCCTTGAATTGCCATTATTTTCCATTCATTTGGATTTCTCGCATAAATTTGAAGAGTTGTTTTTCCTCCCTCTACTACTATCTCTTTTAGCAACAGTTCGGGCTTTTCTTCTGAGATTTTGCTGATGGATGTTTTAATAGTTTCTGAAAGCGGCTCTTCTGTTTCTTTAATTTCCTCAACTTCAAGAAGAGTCTCTTTTGTTTCATCAGTTACCCTGATATCTGTAAGAGGAATTTCTTTTTCTTCTTTAATTTCTGCCACGTCTTCAGGTATCTTATTAAGAATATCACTGTCCTCTCTGTTCTGCCATGTGTAATTGCTTGGATTTTCAATGACATCTAAAATTCTACTAACAGCAGCTTTCAATCCTGAGATTCCATATGACGAGAAATAATCAGCCATGTTCTCTGTAATTGATTCAATAAGTTTGTCTTGATCAGGGTTGAGAACATTTCCCTTAAATAATACTTTTGCTCCGTCTTTAACGAACGTAAAAGACCATAGATACTTTCCTTTCCTTTCTAGATAGCAAGATACACTTTCTGTATATGGTAACTCTATTACAGCGACATTTTCTTCTATTGACATTAGACAACCCATTCTATTAACATTTGTTGTTATTTAGGTTTTTTACTAACTTTACGTAGATTTCTGGTGATTATAAACATCCCTGTTCGTAAATAAGCTCATTCAGCGGCATTCAGCAGTTTAATATAATTCTCATCTACAATAGATATATTTCTTCCGATGTTTATTAAGTCAATGCTTTGGTTTAGATGGAGTAGAAAAACGCTATACTATAAATTAATCAATAAATGTCATTTCTAACAGGAAGAATAAAATTATTAATCAAAATTTTAAACCTAAAACATTTCTTTTCTCATCTTATTGTTTATTTAGTTCTAAAAATGAAGATTTGTGTTTTGTTCAAAAAATCTTTAAGGCAAAAGTAATATTGTAATGACAAAAGCCCGTTTTTTCGACAAAAAAAGTTCATTATCGATCATGACAAAATATTGGGGATTTATATGTCCACAAATGCCATACAACAGGTTCTGATCATTGGAGGAGGGGTTGCGGGCATACAGGCCGCATTAGATCTGGCTGCACAGGGCATCAATGTGTATTTAGTAGAAAAAGAACCAAGTATTGGTGGAAAAATGGCCCAATTGGACAAGACATTTCCAACGAATGATTGTTCAATGTGTATTTTAAGCCCAAAGATGGTAGAATGTTCCCGACATCCAAATATCAGACTTTGGACTTACAGTGAAGTACTAGACGTTCAAAGGACTGACCAAGGTCATTTTAAAGCTAAAATCTTGAGAAAACCACGATATATTGATGAGGAGAAGTGTACGGGTTGTGGAATATGTGCAATGAACTGTCCAGTAAAAAGTATAAATGAATTCAATGTTGGACTGGATAAACGAGCTTCTACTTATGTTCCTTTTCCTCAAGCCGTTCCTCTTATATATACAATTGATGAAAGCCATTGTCTTAACTTCACTTATGGAATATGTGAAACCTGCAGAAATATGTGTCCTGCTGGAGCTGTTGATTTTACCCAAGAGCCTATTGAAACGATTATTGATGTTGCAGCTATCATTGTAGCTACTGGTTTCGAACTTCTTGATCCATCTCATTTCACTCGATATGGTTATCTACAGTATAAGAACGTCTTAAGCTCTTTAGAATTTGAACGTCTCCTTAGTGCATCAGGACCTACTGGAGGTCATGTACTCTGTCCGTCAAATGGTGAAGAGCCGAAAACTATCGCCTTTATTGCATGTGTTGGATCACGGGATTGTGTTCACGCAAATGCCCGCCCATACTGCTCTAAAATCTGTTGTACTTACGCAACCAAACAGGCTATAATTGCACGTGAACATGATCCGCATATAGATGCATATATTCTTTACAATGATCTTCGGACATTTGGCAAGGGATTTGAAGAATATCTCAATAAAGCCGAAGAGACTTATGACATAAAATACCTTAAATCTTTGCCAGGAGAGATAATGGAAGATCCTCAGACTGGAAAATTGCTCATAGGATATGGAAATTTTTCCACACTCGATAAAAAGATACTAAAAGCGGATTTAGTAATTTTATGCCCTGCAATGATCCCTTCTAGTGGAAACGAAAAATTATCAGAAATCTTAGGTATTGAACTTGATGAATATGGTTTCTTTAAAGCAAAAGATGCAATAGATCCTGTAACTACTAACATTTCAGGTATTTTCCTCGCCGGTGCATGTGAAGGTGTAAAGGATATACCTTTATCTGTAGCCCAAGCTAGTGCAGCAGCGGCAAAATCAGTTCTGAGGACCGAGGTAGAAATTGTAAAACTAGAGAAAGTAATTGAGGAAGAACTAACTCTTGAGGAAGAACCCAGAATAGGTGCGTTTATCTGTCACTGTGGTATCAATATTGGTGGTGTTGTTAAAGTACCTGAAGTTGTCGAATACGCAAAAACTTTGCCTAATGTTGCTTTTGTAGCCGAGAATTTGTATACTTGCTCATCGGACACTCAGGAACTGATAAAGGATAAGATAAAGGAACATAGATTAAATCGGGTCATTGTAGCTTCTTGCACACCTCGAACTCATGAACCACTATTTCGAAGTACAATCGAAGAAGCAGGACTAAATCCTTATCTATTTGAATTAGCCAACATCCGTGAACAGTGCAGCTGGATTCACATGCGGGAGCCTGAAGACGCTACAGAAAAAGCGAAAGATTTAGTGCGGATGGCGGTCGCTCGTGCTTCATTATTAGAACCTCAGGCTATTATTAAGAAAGATGTAATTCCTTCAGCACTCGTGATTGGTGCTGGCGTTTCTGGTATGAGTAGTGCAAAAATAATAGCTGATAAGGGGTTCAAAGTATACTTAGTTGAAAGAGACAGTGCGGTTGGTGGGTTTATTAAGAATCTTAAAAGCATTCGCACTCACGGAAATTATGAACAAGATACTAAAGAAGTTATTAGTGAGCTAGAAAAAAGTATACGGTCTCACGAAAAGATAGAATTGATGCTTTCAACGGAAATAAAAGAAGTTGCAGGCTCAATTGGAGAGTTTTCAATCACTTTACAAGGTGTTACTGAAGAAACCATAAATGTCGGAACGATTATTGTAGCAACTGGTGGCACCGAATTAAAACCAGTTGGATATTATAGTTACAACGAAATTGAAAATGTTTGTACGCAGACAGAACTTGAAGAACTAATACATGATGGTAAAATAGTAGACGGCAGCACATTTGTGATGATAAATTGTGTGGGTGCAAGAGAAAAAGAAGGTCGTACTTATTGTTCTGCAATCTGCTGTGGTGAGACACTCAAAAACGCAAAAGTCCTTAAGGAAAGTTATCCAAACAGTAATATATTTGTTCTTTATCGCGATTTGAGGGTATTTGGGGCAGGGGAAGAATACTATCTTGATATTAGAGATAGCGGAGTACGTTTCTTGAGATACGATCCAGACAATCCACCAGAAGTAACTCAGCTTGCAGACGGTAAGGTACAAGTAAAGATTGCCGATACACTTCTAGAGACTATATTTACTCTTCCCGCAGACAAAGTGATTTTATCTGCACCGTTAATTGCTCATGATAATAAAGCCTTGGCAGAAATGCTAAAAGTACCGACAGATTCGCAAGGATTTTTTTTGGAGGCTCATGTGAAACTAAGACCTGTTGAATTTGCAACTGACGGAATTTATCTAGCTGGAACTGCACAGGGTCCAAAAAATATTGAAGAAAGCGTAGCCCATGCACAAGCAGCGGCTGCAAAAGCATTAATCCCGTTAGTCCTTGGATATGTGGAATCTGAGCCAATAATTGGAGTCATCGATCCAGATGTTTGTGTTGGTTGTGAATTCTGTGTTGATGTTTGCCAGTTCGGTGCGATTTCAATGGAAGAAGTAGAAAGTAAAGAACATAAATTTTTAGAAGAATTAAAGGCCAAAATCAATCCTGCCTTGTGTAAGGGATGTGGAACCTGCTCATCTGAATGCCAAGTGGGTGCAATTCGCATGCAACATTTCACGGATGATCAGATTTTAGCGATGGTTCATGCAGCTCTTGAAAAGCCACCTATCTCTCCAGAACCTTTTATCGTTGCTTTCCTATGTAATTGGTGTTCTTATGCAGGAGCTGACAATGCAGGAGTTTCTAGATTTCAGCAACCTACTAATGTAAGAAATATCCGCGTAATGTGTACCGGACGAATTGACATGATTCACATCCTTGAAGCGTTGGCTGGAGGCGCTGACGGTGTTCTAGTGATGGGATGTCATCCAGGTGACTGCCATTATATTGCAGGCAATCTTCGGGCAGAAGTGCGTATAAAATTCCTTATGAGCGTGTTAGACGCAATTGGTTTAGAGCCTGAGCGACTAAGGCTTGAATGGGTATCGGCATCAGAGGGTAAGAAGTTTGAGGAAGTGGTTACGGATTTTGTAGAAACTATAAGAACACTAGGACCGAGTCCTCATAGAAAGATACCAGTGGCAAAAACAATTAGCGAATAAGGTGAGAGAAAAATGGAAGACCCCAAACAGATTGTGGATTTTTCACAACTTGATTTAGAGTTTTCAAATTATATCAAGCAAAACACTAGCGCAAATCCTCTTGTATGCTTTACATGTAGAACCTGCTCTTCATTATGTACTTCAGGAAAAGTCAATGTGTTAAATATAGCCAAAATTGTTCGACAGATTGTGTTTGGACTTAAGGATAGCGTCCTAAATAGTAAAGAAATATGGACGTGTGCGACCTGCATGAAATGCCAAGAATTTTGTCCTCAGGGCGTGAACCCTTTAGATATGATCTATTTCCTACAAAACAAGGCTGTTGAGGCAGGAACATCTACAATTCCAACGGCTTATATTGAAATGATTAAGTCAATCGTCAAGATCGGTTTAATTCAAGCGCCGCAAGAAGTTATCTCAGCAGATTTCGATGAATTCGACAGGGACGAGTTAGGACTCCCGGATTTATCTATGCCAGACGCTGACAAATTAAAGCTGAACTTATTGAAAACTGGATTTCGTCATGTAATAAAATAGGTGGAATTTATGAACGTTGTTTTATACCTTGGTTGCACAATTCCTACACAAGAGTATGCCTATGAAGTATCTGCAAGAGAGGTTTTACCTCACTTTGGTGTGAACCTAATTGACCTACAAAATGCGGCTTGTTGCGGGCAACCATTGAAAGGGATTGATAATTTAGGTTGGCTGTATTTAGCCTCTCGAATAATTGCTTTGGCTGAGCAACAGAATGCTGAAACTCTTCTAGCACTTTGTAACGGCTGTCATGTTTCAATCTGTGAAGCAAAACACATAATCGAATCAGATGAAAATCTGCGAGAAAAAATTGCAGAACTGTTAGCTGAGGAAGACCTTGAAATCAAGGGTCAAATTCGAATTAGACATCTTTTAGATTTCCTTCATGATGATATAGGGCCACAGAAAATCAAACAAGTATTAGAACATAGTCAAGACTTTAAACCAATGTCGGATCTGAAACTAGCGGCACACTATGGATGCCATATTATCAGACCTAGCTCAATTGATCGGCCAGATGAGTTAGATGACCCTTGTAAGTTAGAAGCGTTGATCGAGGTTACAGGTGCAAGTACGGCAAAATATCCTGAAAGATTAGAGTGCTGTGGGGCACCCATGCTAGCTACAGTTGATAAAGAATCTTTTCAAATCTCTGGAAACAAACTGATGGCTATTCAAAATCGAGGTTTCGATGGCGTCATTACTGTGTGTCCTTTTTGTGAGAGAATGCTTGAACGCCAAGAGGCGATCTCAAGAGTTACTGGTCTAGATGTCACTGGTATATTCAGCATGTATTATACGCAGCTGCTTGGGTTGGCAATGGGAATTGAAAGTGAGCAATTGGGTCTTCAACTTAACATGAGTTCCATTGAAAAAATGCTAAATAAGATCTCTTGAAGATCTGTAAAGTTCATGTTAAGCAATGATTTAACCTAAAAACCAGTGAACAATTTTGTCACAAATTTTAAATTTGATTTTTGATGGAATTCTATTAAGCACTTGATTATCAGAAGAAGCTTTTAAAGAGATCTTATGGTGATATTTTTTGCAAGTTCACGACAATAGGTTATCTGATCTCCTCTCAGAAGTCATCTCCGATTCATCAGAGATTAATGTTAGCCTACTTTGTTCGCATGAAGGGTTTCCAATAGCATTCGCAATGAATTCAGACACAGAGGAAGACATCGTACTTCTGAGCGCTATGACATCCTCAGTTCACTCTATTTCGAATCAAGCGGTTACGCAATTAAATACAGGACCCCTTTTGACAACGACGATCGAAGCAGCCAAAGGAACTCTACTATTGAGAGATTTAGGGGACTACGTCTTTGTTGCACATGTTCCCAAAACAAAAAAAGATAAGGGTCAAGGTGCAAGGGTGAGGAGTTACCATATAGGTATTGCCTTAAATGCAATGGAAAACAGTGCTGAAAAAATTATGCGCTATTTAACCGACTTGGAAAAAGAGCCTCCTGAATGAGTTTTTCTAACTTTCACCAAGAATTATTGCTATTTCCAAGCACATTTTTCTCAAAAAAAATAAAAGTTATGTTTGAGAGTTTTTAATAGGCAGCATATGCTACCTCGGATGGGGTGATCCAACAACAATACTCAATTGGTGATTCCATTTTGCATGTTCACGATAGTAGGCTATCAGATATTCTCGCTGAGATAGTATCTTCGTCTGAGATCAATGTTAGTTTACTATGTACTACGGATGGTTTTCCACTAGCATTTTCTGTTGGATCAGACTCAACAGAGGATGTAGCACTTCTGACTGCCGCCATGACTGCTGCAGTTCATTCGATTTCTAATCAAGCCGTAACAGAATTAGAAAAGACTGGCAAATTTCAAACTACAATTATTGAGAGCGATAAAGGTAATTTCTTTATTAAGGAAACAACAAAGAAGGTTCTTTTTTGCTGCCACGTAAAGAAAACCTCTGAAACATTAGGCGCACGAGTTCGAAGTTATATGCTTGGTATTGCCCTAAGTACAATGGAAAACAGTATTACAAAAATTAAGAAATATTTAGGTAGCATAGACGAAGATTACTAAGCACGAACAACTTAACACATTATTGAAATCAGTTAAACAAGTTTGAACTAGTTTTTATTGTTTTTCCTTAGATCTTGGTGTTATTCAAAAGAAAAATAAGAGTCGAAGTGGTTCTTTCATTAGGTGATTATATGAATGAATTAGACTGCCCAATTGTTGAGGTGACGGTTTATCGCTCCGAAGCGGATATTAAAAGAACGGGAAAGATACATCTCCCTTCGAGTGGGCTTCAAAAGGTGATAATCCCCAATGTCAGTTCAAAAATAAACCAAGACTCAATACGTGTGAATGGTAGAGGCCTTGGATCTATAATATCAACTGATATAAAATCGAAACTGGGTGAAAGAACACCTTTACCTGAAATAACTTCCTTGCTAGATGAACTAGAACAACTTTATTTAGAAAAGGCAACACTTGAGGCTGAAAAAGCGGCTCTGGCACAGCAACAAGAAGGTTTATTGAGCCTATGGAACAAAACAACTCATGAAGAACATTTCCTTAGACGATGGGCTATGGGTAAAATTGACATTGAAAAATTAAAAACTCTCGAAGCCTATGTATTCCAAGATTTTTCCACCAAATTGCTTGACCTTGATCTAAAACTTAAGAAGTTACAGGAAAAGATAGATGATAAAAATGAGCAACTAGAAATGTTAAATGCACAATTTAGGGAGCAAACTGAGCGACTTTATGATATTGTAGTTAACGTCGATGTTGACCAAGAATCTGATTTTGAATTAGATGTTGCTTACCGTATCTATGATTCATATTGGCATCCTACTTATGACATTACTCTTGAGTCAGAGTCAGCCAAGGTAGAGCAATTTGTATTAGTCAGGAATTCTACATTCGAACCATGGAATAATGCGTACTTAACACTAAGCACCGTTTCGACAAGTGTCACAAGTATTCAAGAACCAGAACCATACTATATCTATCTGGGGACCCCCTACGTGGCAAAGCCCAGGAGTGCGGCAAGAAGAGATATGTTTGAAGCTGAAAAGAAAATGGCTGAAATAGAAGAAATGGATGAAGATCTTGCTGGTGCACCTTATGAGGAAGAACCTGCCCTAATGCCTCCACCTGCGCCAGATCTGAAAGTTGTAGAAGCTGAACTGCGTTCAGAAGGCGAAGTTCAGGTGTTCAAATTACCCGAGAAAGTTACGATTCCCCCTGATGGAGAACCACATGGCTTTTTAGCACAAACGTACAAGTTGCAATTCAAACGTGAGTTTTATTGGGATGCCTATCTCGGCAATGAAGTTATTGAGCTTTTAAAAATTACAAACGATGATGTGACGCTTCTCCCAGGTCGAGCAAAAGTATTTGAAGGTCAAGATTTTATTGGAGCAACGAATTTACCAAAAATCGCACCAAGAGAAGAATTCGACGCTGGAGCTAGAGTAAGTCCAACGATCAAAGCGGAAAAGAAACTCATGGAGCGTGAGGCTGAAAAAACTGGGCTTGTCGGTAAGAAATCAACTAGATCTTATAAGTATCAGCTTAAGATCGAAAACCTTCGAGAAGATTCTCTCATAACAGTTTATGACAGAATACCAAAGTCACAAAGTGAAGAGGTTGAGGTCGAAATAAAATCCATGAAACCAGAGCCTAAAGAAACGCGACTTGGTATTTATAAATGGGAAGTAGAAGTACCGGCTAAAAGCGAATTCTTTATTGAATATGAATTTGTCATAGAGTTTCCAAGGGGACAGAACGTATATCCTTTACCTTAAACTAACAAAAATCCTTTCTTTTTTCTCTAGAACGCTTAAACTTAAAATTTATTTTGTTTTTCTTATTGAAATTGAGTTATTTGAAAAAGCAATTCGGTTAATTTAAAAAAAGATAGATTAGAAGTTTAATCGAGTTAGACGGATGTTTCCGAAGTTTCAGACTCATCACTAGTCGTGAAGGTCTCCCAGAGTTCATCAGTTTTTGGGCAGTAAAGAATAAACTGATAAAATAAGTTGTTAACAGGAACTACATAGATTTCTCCGTGTTCTGGATGTATGATTGATTCACAGGGCTGAAATATATGCGGCTTTTTTAGACAAGTATGAATTTTAGGATACTTGTTAGCTAATTCAGACCAACTGATCTTTCTTAATGAACTATCTTTTCCTACAAATTTCGCTTTGAATTTGTTGAAGTCCTTAGTAATATCATCCATCGACAAAACTCCATTGATATATTGATATCTCTACTTTTTACGTGACATGAAACCTTAAATGTCTCTCGGTATCTCGAGCGAAATAAATTTGTGACTCTCTCTATCTAAAAGATTAAAATTAAAATTTTGGTTTCTCGCCAAGTTTTTATTTCTCTTAAGAGTTTTAAATAAAACGTTGCTGAGTATCGTAGTATTCATCATCAACAAATAGGGGAAGAAAAAGTAACATTCCGCCTGCAATTTGAAAAAAGTTGAGCTCAATGAAAGATAGTTTTTCTTAGACTAAAACTAATAAAATTTCAGTAATAACGTCACAATAAGGTTTAGTAATCCTTTAGTCTGTAAACATTCTTTCGTAGTTTTTCAAGAGTCTCATCAACATTCTCAACCAAAATGCGGGAACCACTTAAAATCTCCATGAAACCTATGTCTCCATTATAACGGGGAACTATCTGAATATGAAAATGGTCAATACTAGCGCCAGCAGCGTTGCCCTCATTGAATCCAATGTTAAAGCCATGTGGGTGGTAGAGTTCTTCTAATAGTCTAACGAACTTTTGAGCCAACCGAAAGACATTGAATACTTCTTCTTCTGTGAGTTCACTAAAATGCTCTTTATGAGATAGTGGGATAACGAGACAGTGACCGGGGTTATATGGATAAAGATTGAGTGCTACAAGGGCTACATCATTTCTATATACTTCATTCGAAACTACGTCCGGGTCTCTATCTACGAGTTTGCAGAATACGCATTCTCCTGTTTTTAGTTTTGGTTTTCCATTCCTATTTTGTACATATGCGTTTTTCCAAGGCACATGCAAGTGTTGTGTAAATAAAGGGCGGTCTTCTTTCATTAGTTCATTGTCCTCCGATGAGGTGATTTTTGAACTTCTTATCTTCTCATAGCTTACAGTAAGAATATTATTTAATTAAATTTTGGTTAGGTAAAGTTACCTATAATCATCTAACTAGAAATCGATAGAATTAGTACCCAGAGTTGTCTTTATAATAGACAGAATTGATCGTATCTATAAAATATTGTTTTAAAAGTTCAATAGCAAACTATGTATTTACTATTAAAAAAGATGCTTTTAAATTATATCATTTTGGAGAAGTTGTATTCCTAAAAGTATTCTATCTTCTACTTCGGGGAGCACTTTTTCGTCGCCCCTCGCCCTTCTTATTAATTCTCTTGCGCCCAAGAACAGGTTGTATGCCATGTGGAACCCAATCGGAACACCATGAGGGTATAAATCCGCTAAATCTTTCCTCGCGATTAATTTTAGAACCTGATTGTAACCTAACAGAAAGGTCAGAATATCCTTTCTAGTTTCATTTATAGTTCCAAATTGTCTAAACTCCTGTAAGCATTGGTAGGCAAAAAAAGTACCAATATCTTCGAAACGATCACTATCTCCGGGGTACATGTATTCTGGATCGATGATGTAAACGTTTTGTTTGTACACTGCAGACATGTCTTTAAGAACTGAGTAATCCAGATTGTCACGCTTAATACTCTGGCCGAAAATTACATTGTCCATATGAAAGTCTGCAAAAATAAGGCTACCACCAATTGAATGTCTCATTTTACTTAAAGAGAAATCTACTGCAAGAGAAATATCCCTCGTATGTTGATCTGATAATGGTAAATCGATCAATACTAAAGCCATTAGACCCTTGTACTTGTCCACATCGATCCTATCTGCCTGTGATCCATGGATTGCCGCAAGGAGTTTTCCCACGGTTTTGGCTTTAAATGTTCTCTCTAGCTTCGTTTCTGTATACGTTTGTCCAAAGATACCCTCATAGATAAGTAGACGGGATTCTGGATCACTGTGGATTAATTTAGGCGTCTTTAGATAATCAAAATCAGCAGGAAGTTGTTCTAGTCTCTGTGTTAACATCTGAGAGTTCTCTGCTTCTTGAATGACCTTCCTGGGGCTTGAAGAGATTTTTAGTGCAATCATTGTTGTGAAACTACCAGCATCTGTACCGAGATTGACGGAAACAAGATGTATTTTACCCGTACGACCCATTTTTCGAATACTCGTTATATCGTTGATGGTTATGAAACGGGGGCGTAATTGTGTGACTTTCTCGACTGCTGTTTTCAAATGATCTTCAAAACAACTGACAATTTTTGTTAACAGCTCTGTGTATCGCATTTTTTCTCTGATTTCGTTTGCCTTGCCATTCCACGCTTCGTTTTGCCTTGTCATCTCCTTATCCATACATGTCCACCGAGATAGTTTTTAGTCTCTTATGAAACCCCACATTCATTTTTAAAAAATTTATCGCAGAGGTGTCTTGACAATTTGTTTTAAAATACTATTTACATTGATTGAGAGCATTCTATTAGGTTCAGAAGAAAAGTGCATCGGATATTAGATAACACTAACCTAAAAACTTAGATATGTTATATTACCTTCTGAATCAATACGTGCCCCTGCATGTCGATCCGCCCAGCAACTGAATACAATTCCAACAGGTAAGCTCGCAGGATGCCTTCCAGCAACTTCGATGTGGACTGATAAAACAGTTGGACCTTCACCCAGTCCCATTACACCTATTTTCAATTCATTTAGCGCTTTAAGTAGTTCCTTTTCTAATTCTGCGATCTTTAGGTTTGGATTATGTGAACCAACAGAACGAAGCAAGGCTTTTTTCGCCAAGTTCATTGCAATATCCTCTCCTCCTCCTATCCCTATCCCTAAGAAGTAAGGAGGGCATCCTTTTGCTCCAGCATCAACTACTGAATCTACAATAAATCTTTTTATCCCCTTTATCCCCTCTCCTGGTTTCAATAATCCAAGTTTTGAAACGTTTGTGCTCCCTCCACCTTTTGGAAATGCAACGAGTTCTAAGACATCGCTGTTAGGAACAATCTCCCAATAAATCCATGGGATGTAATCTGCTACATTATTGCCAGTATTTCCCTTGAAAAGATCAATAGCATTTGGTCTTAAGGGAATATCCCGTGTAGCTTTAATAGTAGCCTTTTTTAGTATGTTTAGTAATTCTGCAATAATCGGAAATAGTTCTCCCACCTTAACGAAAAAGGAAACGACTCCTGTGTCCTGGCACATCGGAAGCACTGAAGTTTTTGCTGTTATGAAATTATCTACAATAGCTTGTAACTGCGTTTTGGCAATTGCAGTTTGGCTCTCCTCTAAGGCTTTAAGTAGCGCATTCTCAATGCTATCTGGAAGTTTAGTAACTGCTGATTTCAGGAGTTCTATAGCAACATTCTCAATGATTTCAGGAAGTTCCATTTTTCAGCCTCCAAGTTAAATTATATTTAACTGTTTGTAAACTTCTGTTACATTTTTTCTAACGTGATTATTTACTTGCGCAAAGAGATTGTTCCCATGTGAATCTATGGCGACAACTAATGGACCAAAATCTTTTACTTCGAAAACCCAAAGGCATTCAGGCATGCCTAATTCTTCTAACCAAAACACATCTTTGACCTTTGTAATAAGATTTGCCGCAAGAAGCGCTGCACCTCCAGTAAATGCTCCGTAAATACACGCCTCCTCTTGACAGACTTTTGTTGTTCTCGAACCCATCCCACCTTTTCCAATTATAATTTTGGGATGAAACGCTTTGATAAATTCATCCTCGAAAATCTCCATGCGAGCTGAGGTTGTAGGACCTGCAGCAACAACAGTCCATTCGCCAGTTTCACTTTGTTTCATCACAGGGCCACAGTGGAAAACTCCTATGCCTTCAAGATTAACAGGCAGTGTTTTGCCTTCATCATACAATTCTAAAGCTTTCAAATGCGCTTCATCTCTTGCAGTTACAATAGTGCCTGAGACATATAGTGAATCTCCAACTTTAAGTCGTCGTACAGCTTCTTCAGTTATTGGTATTGTTAAGTAAAATTCGCCCATATTGATCACCTTTTAAGGAAGAATTTAATGGTGACTGACATGCAATCAACTTAAATATTTTAATAATAATACAGATGCCATATCGCTTCTATCTATATCTATCTATGCTTATAATATAGGAGGTGTTATAGATAACTTTAATCGCCTCAGGTACTCTTGGTCACGGAGAGACCAAAGATTTCAGAGTCGAATTACAAAGTGGGATAAAATATTCTATCTATGTTAATCCAATTGAACCACACACTGATTTTGATCTCTATATCTATGACGAGAATGGCAATTTGATTGAATATGATAGCTCAACTGATAGTGATGCGTATTGCTTCGTTATTCCTAAATACACCGGTCCTTTTCGCTTACTGATTAAATCAGAGTCAGGTTTTAGTAAATACTATGTTCGAGTAGTACAAGAACGAAAACTTGACTATTGAAGTTTTAGTAAATATTGTATCTATGTTACCAAAAAAGGCTATGAAATATCTAATAAAATTGAAGTTAATAACGCCCAGGAATTTGTGGGATACTGCTATGAAGGAATTCAAAGAAAAAATGGTAAATCAATTAATTACTTCTCTTCTTTATTTCTAATATATTTATTACTTCTACTGTTCTTTCTTGAATAAAAACGCGTTGAATTGTGAATTAGGAAAGATAAGGCACTTTAACAAAACCTAGTGTTTATATATGTAACTTTAAAAATCTAGATACGTAAAGCATATTGACAAACGTAAAGTTTAAATAATTTGTAACAACGGACAAGTAGCATCGTGTTTCCGTATATTAAACTTGTAGAACTCCCTATCGTGATTTGAAATGTCTAAAACGATCAGATTAGATTCACCGGAAGCAACGAAATTTGCTGCAAAGATCCAAGAGAGAAGTGGGGAGCCAATCGATATGTGCTTTCAATGTGGAGAATGCTCCTCTGCATGTCCCGTATCCTCAGATATGGATCTAATGCCTTCTACATTGGTTCGCTTTACGCAATTAGGATTGAAAGATGAATTAATCAATTCAAAGACCATCTGGGTTTGTGCTTCGTGTTTTAATTGCGTAGCTCGGTGCCCAAAAGGGATTGATATAGCTAAAGTAGCTGAAGCACTTCGACAAGAATTACTGCGGAAAAAACTCGATTATGTCGAGGTACGAGATCTTTCAATTGAAGAGAGGCAGGAAATTCCTCAAATTGCGATAATCTCGAACTTGCGCAAATTTTCAAGATGAGTTGATGTGATTTATGAAGATTCCATATTTTCCTGGTTGTTCCCTGAAGACTATAGGAGAAGGATTCGAAAAATCGGCCATAGCGTCAGCTGCAGTTTTAGATATCGAACTAGAAGAACTCCCTCGGTGGGTCTGTTGTGGTACGGTCAGTTCTCTCACTACTGATGATTTGATGCACCATCTTGCCCCAGTACGTAATCTTATTCGTGTTGAAGACATAAATGAAACCCAGTTAGTAACTTTATGTTCAGTGTGCTATAGCACGCTTAAGCGGTCCAATGCGCTCGTGAAGAATGATCCTGAAAAACTAAAAACTATGAATCAATTCATGTACAGAGAACGTGATTATCAAGGCAACGTGAAGGTATTACACTTCCTTGAACTATTAAGGGAGATTGGCTTTTATAAACTAAAAGAAAAGGTAAAAAGACCTCTTAAGGGATTGACGCTTTCACCGTATTACGGTTGCCTGCTTGTAAGACCGAAAGAATTTGGCATTGATGATCCAGAAAATCCTACAATATTACAAGACTTAGTTAAATCTCTAGGAGCAGACGTAATTGATAATCCGTATCAGCTCAAATGTTGTGGGAGTTATCATACTGTCGACAAGCCAAACCTAGTTGCTGATTTAGGCTATAAAATATTGACCTATGCGAGAAATTCAGGGGCGGATGCCTTAGTTCTAAGCTGTCCCCTTTGTGCTTTTAATTTGGATAATAGACAGCGAGAGATAAAACGTCAATTTCCGGATTTTGTTGAAATTCCAATATTATATTTCACTCAGTTAATGGCATTAGCATTTGGCCTAGACGAAGAAAAACTAGGCCTGGAGATAAATTATGTTGATCCAATGCCCTTACTTAAAGAAAAATCACTAATCAAACCTATGTCTTTGATTAAGGAATAAGAACTGAAAAGAGGGGTTAATTTGCAAGAAGAAGCAGAAAAAGAAAAAATGGTTAAAGTTTATATCATGGGACGAGAATTTGAAGTTCCTGCAACACTAAATATCGTTAAAGCATTCGAATATGCTGGTTATAGATTTATCAGAGGAATCGGTTGTAGGGGTGGATACTGCGGTGCGTGTGCTACGGTTTACAGATTTAAAGATGATTACAGACTTAATTTTGCCTTGGCTTGCCAAAAGGCCGTAGAAGATGGTATGTATCTTACTATACTGCCTTTTGTGCCCGCTGAGAAGGCAAAATATGACATGAATAAACTAAAACCAAGGGGAACTGTTTTGCTTGAACTATATCCAGAAATTGCTCGATGTGTTGCATGCAATACATGTACAAAAGCGTGTCCACAAGAATTGGAAGTAATGGATTATGTTCAAGCAGCAATTCGTGGTGATATAGAAGAAGTAGCTAATTTGAGTTTTGACTGTATTCAGTGTGGATTGTGTGCCATGAGATGCCCTGCAGAGATTGTACCTTATAATGTTGGGCAAATTGCAAGAAGATTGTTCGCAAAATATATTGCGCCAAAGGCGCATCCAACTCATGCGCGTGTGGATGAAATCAACGCATGCGTATTTGACGAAGAACTTGACAACTATATCATATTGGCAAAAGAAGATATTGAGAGATTAAAGAAGATATATGTTGAGCGAGAAATTAAGGTGGGATAGATAGATGGAACGCGGATATCCCGATTACATGCTGGAGTCGATCGAACTCGTGAAGAACACGAGGGAGAGGCGATTAAAGGAGATCCCTGAACTGATGTCGCTTGAGGAAAGGGAAGCAATCCTAAGACAATACCATCCTGATTACAAAGAGGGTACCAAACGCACCGTAAAGGTCGGCGTGAATGCTGGCGAAGTCATGCCTAACGAGGTAGCCGATCTGATTGAGGCATACCCACTAATTGATCCTACACAGATTGATTTGTCTATGATTGACTTTGACTGCGACCTTCTAATAATTGGTGCTGGTGGGGCAGGATTAACTGCCGCTCTTTGGGCTTTATATTCCGGTATTGATGTCAATAATATCATGATCGTAACTAAACTGCGCATGGGTGATTCGAACTCAAAAATGTCTCAAGGTGGCATTCAAGCTGCTGATTGCGAAGATGATAGCCCTTCCTTACATTATCTCGATGTACTAGGAGGCGGACACTTCACAAATGATCCTGAGTTAGTTAAATGGTTAGTTCGAGAAGCTCCTATGATTATACAATGGCATGAAGAACTAGGTGTAATGTACGATAAGGACGAGGAAGGATGTATGTTTGTTGCTGCCGGCGGCGGAACCTGCCGAAAACGTATGCACTCAGCTAAGGACTATACGGGCATGGAGATAGTTCGTGTTCTGATGGACGAGGCTCGCAATCTAGAAATACCCGTACTTGAATTCAATAGTGCTGTTGAGTTGTTAATGGATGATGCGGGCAAAGTTGCAGGTGCTGTTCTCTGGGACATGGAAAAAGAAGATTATACTGTTGCACGAGCGAAGGCTACATTGATGGCAACTGGAGGATTTGGGCGCCTTCATGTTCAAGGATTTGCAACAACGAATCATTATGGAGCTACAGCAGATGGCTTGGTTATGGCAAACCGTGTAGGTGCGAGAATCATAGATATGGACTCTGTTCAGTATCATCCAACTGGAAGTTCGTACCCTGAGCAAATTGTTGGTCTTTTATGTACAGAAAAATTAAGAGGACGAGGGTCACAGCCCGTAAATAAATATGGCGAAGAATTTGTATATCCTCTTGAGCCGAGGGACGTTGAATCAGCAGCTTTAATTAGAGAATGCAACAAGGGAAACGGACTCATCACCCCAACCGGGATGCCGGGTGTGTGGCTGGATACACCGCTGATCGATATTCTAAACGGAGAAGGTACTATCGAAAAGGAATTTTCAGCTATGTACCTTAAATATAAGCGATTTGACATCGATATGACACACGATCCTATACTTGTTTATCCTACACTCCATTTCCAAAATGGCGGTATCGTAATCAATGAGCGTACTAGTGTAGTAAATGTTCCAGGACTTTTTGCTTCAGGTGAAACAACTGGTGGCGTTCATGGCAAGAATCGACTCATGGGTAACTCTATTTTAGATTATTGTGTCTATGGAAGACGAATGGGCATTTATGCAACAGAATATGTTAAAAACGCTACTGTAGGCAAATTAAACTTAGATCATGTAACCAAATATACGAAATTATTAGAGAATGCTGGAATTTCTAAAGAAAGAAGGGCACCTATTCTACTTCCTGAATATAGGGGCGAAAGGACCATATCTCATGCTTTACCATTGCTTGGATGATCATAATAGAGCTGAATGATAATGACTAAGAAGATTGGTGCATTCATCTGCCAATGCGGCGGTAATATTTCAAATGTGGTTGACGTTGATAAAGTAGCGAAGGAACTCGAAAGCGAAGATATCGAACTGACAGAGGTTCAAACATATTTGTGTAGCGAGCCAGCAATCGAGAGAATGAAAGAGGTCATTGAAGAAAAAGGACTTGATAGACTTGTCTTAGCTTGCTGTACTCCTAAGATGCACTTGAAGAAATTTCAGAGAGTACTTAAAGAAGCTGGTGTCAACCCAGCACTTGTTGATGTTGTAAATGTTAGAGAACACTGTAGTTGGGTTCATGAAAACGATCCTGAGGGTGCGACTCTGAAAGCCACCGATCTTGTTCGTGGAGGAATTAGAAGAATCGAAAAATCGGTGCCTCTTGAAACAAAAGAAATTGATGTTACACCAAAAGTCTTAGTCGTTGGAGGAGGAATCGCAGGGATCATTGCTTCACTTAGAGTGGCAGAAAATGGTATAGATTGCTATTTAGTTGAAAAAGAGCCAAGCATAGGCGGCCACATGATTCAATATCCAAAAGTGTTCCCTACCCTTGATTGTTCGCAATGTATCTTAACTCCTAAGTTAGGGGATGTAAACGATCAAGAACTTATTCAGTTGTTAACATTGGCAGAGTTAAAGGATATCACGGGATATACTGGAAACTTAAAGGTAACAATAAGGCAAGCCCCTCGCTATATTAATGTTGATAAATGTACTGCATGTGGAGACTGTGCTACCGTATGTCCAATATTAATCCCTAGTGAATTCAACCTAGGTCTGGGAAAACGAAAAGCCGCTTATCGACCTTTTCTTCAGGCAGTCCCACAAGCTTTTACAATAGATGAAAGCAATTGCCTTCATTTTAAGTATGGGATTTGTCAAACTTGCGAAAAATTATGTCCTGCTGGAGCGGTCGAATTTAATCAAGAACCTCTTGAAAAGAACTTAGATGTCGGCGCTATAATTTTAGCAACGGGCTATGACCTATATGACCCCAGCGCTTTAGGTAGATATCTTTACGGGAAACATCCCAATGTCCTTACTTCACTTCAAATGGAACGTATGCTGGATATTACAGGACCAACATCCAGCCGGGTTGTTCGTCCAAGCGATGGAAAAAGCGTTAAAAAGGTCGCCTTTGTGCTTTGTGCGGGATCACGAAATAATGAAGCAGGAGCAAATAAAGATGAAGGTGTTCCTTATTGCTCCACTGTATGCTGTCTCTACGCTCAGAAGCAAGCTACACTTTTGCGAAAACTCGGTATTGATGTATGGATCCACTACATTGACATTCGATCACCAGGAACAAAATATGAAGATTTTTATCATCACACACAAGAATTAGGAGTCAAATTCATTAAAGGCAAGGTATCCGAAGTCATGCCAACTCCCAATAATGATGGAAGACTCATAGTTCGGGCCGAAGACATGCTCATTAACCGGATGATTGAAAATGATGTAGATCTTGTAGTACTTTGTCCGCCAATTTTGCCAAGTGAAGGAACTGAAGAGTTGGCACAGAAGCTAAAGGTTCCTCTAAATGAATACAAATTTTTTCTAGAAAGCCACCCGAAACTTGATCCTTTAGCAACCAAGCGAGAGGGAATTTACGCAGCAGGAATAGCAACAGGTCCAAAAGATATACAGACCACAGTTTCTGAGGCTGAAGGAGCTGCAATGAAGGCTGTGAATTTTGTAAGCGCGAAAAAGGAAATCGAACCCAATAAAGCGTATGTTATTCCTGAACTATGTACTGGCTGTAGGGAATGTATTGAAATCTGTCCAGAAGAGGCAATTACAATTATAGACGAAAAAGCAGTGATCAATGATCTTGCTTGTACAGGTTGTGGATTATGCATTCCAATATGTCCAGAGAATGCTATAGATATGCAATCATATTCTGAGGAACAATTACTCGCACAAATTAAGGGAACATTAGTGGATTCGAAGGCTGAACTGAAAATTTTGGTGTTCGTGGAAAAAGAACTTGTATATACGGCGGCAGATATTGCGGGTGTTTCTAGACTAACATATCCTAGCAGTACTAGGTTTATAACACTTCCAAGTAATGCGAGATTGAAACTTTCATATATCCTTTATGCTTTCGCGAATGGAGCAGATGGTATTATGTTTTTAGAGGCGCCTGAAGAAGAAGGACCCGTTCCAGAAGCACATAAAGCAGCAGAAAAAATAATTGAGGAATACCAAGAAGTACTTGAGGACGATTATGATCTTGACAGTTCGCGGCTATGGTTTAGTCGAATCTTTGTGCCCGATTGGAGAAAACTCGCTACTGTTTTTGATTCATTCCATCAATTGATTGACGATCTCGGCCCGCTGACCGATGAAGAACGTAAAGAATTAATGCAAGCATGGTTTAAGGGGAAGAAAGTATCATTAGTTCAATGAAGTGTGGTTGCCCCTTCATCAATTGGGAAGTCTACTGTTTCTTTCATTCTTATAGAGAATAAAAGCAGGCCAGCGAAGGGTAGAATAGCCATAATAAACATCATCATAGCGAGACCAAGAAGTTCAGCAAGGAATCCGGCAATAAGTGGTCCAATAGTTGCACCAATTCCTAAACTCGTCATAATAAGTCCCATTCCTTCGCCTCTATTCTCTCTTGGGGCAACATCTGCAACAATAGTTGTAGCGGAGACCATTACTGATGCATAGCCGAAAGCAACAAGAATCTGAGATGGAATCAATGCAACAGGTGATGTTGAGAGCCCAAACCAAATCGCACTAAGTCCACTAGCCAAAAGCCCCATTATCATTACTGGTCTTCGTCCAATTCGATCGCAACAGAGTCCCATCACGAACATAAAAATCGCTTGTGTCCCCATATTGAGTGCATAAAGTAATCCAACTTGTGCTGGTGTCCCGCCCACAGCAACTACATACAAAGGAAATAAGCTATACAGACCCAGCAGTCCTCCATGGCGGAGTATGAGAGTAATATAAACGGTTGATAGCCCACGTTTTCGAACAAATTCATCTTTTTTGAACATCACTGTAAATCTTCGTTTTAAATCATTAACTACCTTTTTAAGGTTAGCAGGTTCATTATTGGGATCTACTTGTGTTTCTAAGTCCTTAAAATCTGAAAAAACAAAGATAACAATACATGCTGCAAGAAATGTTACAAAAGCAGCAGCAATGAAAGGAAACGATAAAGAAAATAATTCAACCAGAAAACCGCTTGCAAGGGCGCCAACAAACCATCCCGATGAGAGTGCGGCGTTCATTATGCCCATACCACTACCCCTCTTTTTACCGTTTAGGTTTGAGGCGATAGCTAGTGCAATGGGAGTAAAAGCTCCAATTGCTATTCCTCTGATTAGACTCAGACCAATAAGTTCGTAAACGTTCCTAGAGAAGTAAAAGCCTATCAAGGTGAACCCTGAAGCAAAAAGACCACCCATCAAGAAGGGCCTTCTTTTTCGAAGAGTGTCGCTAAGTGAACCCCATATTACCGTAAATAAGAGGTAAGTGAGAAAAAATGACGAAAATAATATGCTGATTTCAATGAGATTTGCACCTAATTGTTCCGCATAAAGGGGCAGAATAGGTGGAACAATCATGTATGCAAAATAAGAAAAAAAGGCTGTAAAGTAAAGTGGTACCAGTTCTCTCCTCATAATAACTACCTTTGCATGAACCCTTTGGAATCAATATTTTTTTCCATTATGAGATATAAACGCATATAGACTGATTAGAGATTTATAATACAAGAAAACAATAAGAAAATGAGTTCCTATCTAATTTCTTCCTTTTTAAGGTCTCTTGGAGTATGAAATAGAACAATACTTTTAAGTTTATTGAATTGGGATTTAGAAATGCTTTTCGATAATAAAAAGAGAAAAGAAAATGAGCGAACAAACCTGCATGACAATTAAAGCAA
>JAEOSF010000069.1 GCA_016840515.1 Candidatus Borrarchaeum yapensis
GTTGCATAAGAAAGACTAAATAAACATAAATCTATTTAGATTCTAAGATATAGATATTATTTAAAAAAAGACTTTCCTATGATGCGGAGGCGCTCCTGTGTTTAAACTTAGTCCTACAAAACAACGAGATTTGACTGAAGTTTTACGTGAAGTCGTAAATTATGCAGAGCTTGAAGCGATTGCTGTTATCACCAAAGAGGGATTACATCTTGCCTTTTTTGCTGCAGGAAAGGTGGACTCTGATCTCTTATCTGCAATATCTGCTGCCATATTAAGTACTGGAGAAATGGCTGTTGACAAAATGGGGTTTGAAAAACTGTCTGAAGTAATAGTACGAGGAAAATCGGGCTATATAATTTTAACAGATGCAGGAAAGTTTGTACTTATCGGCGCTGGGCGTGAGGCAACAAGTCTTGGACTCTCCGTGAGAGTACTGAGGGCCTATGCAAAACGTGTAACTGATCTACTCTCTAAGTAGTTTAAATTATGAATGAGATCACGTTTAACGAAGTTATGCAAATTATTTTTAGTTGAAAATTTATAGTTTTTAAAAAATTATTTAACAAGAATTTGCTTTCTGTATTCATTTATAATAAAATCGATTTCTTTAATAAATCTAGAACTTCACGTGGAAATCAATACTAACTTAAGTTTGCATTATTCCATAACTCATGAAGTAATTCCGATAAATCATATATTGCTTGAAGATTTTCTCTTTAACGTGATTTAGAATGATCAATAATAAATCAATATCGCAAATATCTTTGGATGATATTCCAAAAATTGGTCCGAAATTAAAACAGAAACTTCTTAACCATTTTGGATCAGAAGAAGCCGCTCTTCGTGCAATTATTAATGCAGATATTGCCCGTTTAACTTCAATTCCTCTACTTGGTTCAAAATTGGCGATGTCCATTGTTATGTCAGCCTATGATTTACTTGAGGGCATTAGGCTTGAAACAGTCTTAGTTACAGAAGATATTAGAAAAATCTATAATCAAATATTAGACCTTATCCGCCCATATGCCAATACTTCATTTACAAGGCATAAAATGGCCCTTTTATTCCCATTACCACCCACTCACATTGACAAAATAAGGGAGCGTCAGAAAACATTTCTAAATGCTAAAGAATTAATAGAGGAACTTGGGGAAAACGATGTAAGTGTAATCTGTAGCTTTCTCTCAAGACTAAAACCAATTGAATTACAAGAATATAAAACTCGAATTAGAGATCGTGTCCTCTTAACTGATGATAAAGAAACCTATGAACGATTGATGAAGCACGAAATTAATGAAGTGTATAATATTAGTTTTGTGGATTCCCCTCAGGAATATCTTGACTATATTCAAACTTATGATTATATCATCTGTATCGCTCACAAGCATGAACTTGATTTTCTTGATAAAGGTTCAAATGTAGAAATAGTTTCCAAGAAGATTTCTGAAGATGAATTACTTCCAGAGAAAACTCTCTTCTTTTATTCTACTAATTTTGATGTTATACTGGCAGCTTGTGATTTGGTTGAATTATTTTTGAGTTTATCTAATAATAAATTAAGAGAGATCGTAAATCAATTTGAACTTCAATCGATTAGCACCATTAAAGCCATTATGAAGAATATCAAACCTAATGGTGAAATAGCAGATGAATATGATCCTGAACTGGATCGTTTAAGATCTATATTAAGGGATTTTGATGGCCTCGTTTCCGATATCGAACTTTGGATTAATAAAGAACTTGTAGATAAACTTTCACAAAGTTCTCTAACTATAGAAGGCAATGAGATTCTTAACCTAATCAAGGCTTTTGGTTCAGAAACAGGGTCTCCTCAACAATTTCAACATTATTTAAAAGATAATATCAGCGATTTAATGACTGATATTATCCAAGAAGCGGAAGATAAACTCTGTAATCAACTAAATTTCAAAGATGAAGAAGTTGAGTGGCTAGACAATCTCTTTCCAAGAGAATTGATGTATCCAATCGAAATTAATCAAAAAAAGAGAAGACAAATCATTGATAATATACGAAAGAAATTTGTTGCACATAAATATCAACTTCTAAAAGAACTTGCTAACAAAGGCAAAATTCATATCTCCTTTATTCAGCAAATTGTAGAAACTTTACTTGACTTTGATTTATTCTTTGCTATAGGAAGATTTTCTAAAGAATATCAGTTATTATCGCCTACAATTGATACAATAAACACGGGTATTGGTTTCCAAAAAGGTGTAAACCTATTTCTAAAGGATGAAGAACATGAGGGTAAAGGAAAAGTAATACCCATTGATTATATTATTGGCAATGTGCCTCTTGCTCTAGAAGGGACTAATCAACAGCGAATTGCCATTTTAAGTGGTGCAAACTCTGGAGGTAAGTCATGTACACTTCAGTTGATCGGTCAAATTGCCATTTTGTCACAAATGGGACTACCTGTCCCTTCTAGTGCTGCTATCTCGTCTGTTTTTGAAGAAATCTATTATTTTTCAAAATCTGTTGGAATGCTTAGTGCAGGGGCTTTTGAATCCACATTAAAAAGATTTGCAGAGGTTATACTTAGCCCTCAAAGCAAACTGATTCTAGTTGATGAATTTGAATCGATAACGGAACCTGGAGCTGGCGCAAAGGTTATTGGTGGCATTTTAGAAATGCTTTATAAAAATGAAAAATGCTGTGCAGTCTTTGTAAGTCATTTAGCTGGTGAGATATCTCAAACTATTAAAGATCTTATTAGAATTGACGGTATTGAAGCAAGTGGATTAGATGAAAACCTTGAACTCATTGTTGAGCGAACACCAAAATTTAATCATTTAGCTAAGAGCACGCCTGAGTTAATAGTTGAAAAATTATATCGATCGACAGATCGAGATAACGAGAAAGAAATCTACGAGGATTTACTAAATATTATTAAAAAGTAAAAAAATGAGTCAGAGATGGTTTCTGTGAACAATGAAATAAGAACCCTCTTATTATTAATGAGGAAGAGTTCTTTAGACAAAGAGGCTAATCCAGATACCAGTATCCAAGTAAAGAAATAGCATAAACAATAAAAATCCACCGAATATCATTTTCTTGCCGTTCCTTTCATCGATGCCTGACATGTAACATATGAGTCCAATAGCAAAGATAAAACCGCCAACCATCCAACCCAATCGGAATATAAAAATCATTGTATCTGTTAATGTATCTGTTAACAAATTAGGAAGACTTTGAAGACGATCTAATTTCGACCATGGATCTTCATTCTCGCTTTGCATATTGCGTCAACTCACACGCTATTAAAAAATGTATATAAAAAACCAGCGTTTTTCATTTTCAATATAATTCTAACACAAAATTCAAGAGATTTACCTTAAAGATTAACTATTAAGAAATTATACATTGTTCGTTAAGAATAGCTTATTATTTCCGGTAACAAAATTGCAGAACTTTTCAGTATAAAACTTAATTAGTTAACTCAACAGGTAAAATTGCTGGTAAATTAAATGAAATTCGTAGACAAAATAAAAACATCGGAATTTTTCATGCTTTTCGAAATCGCGAAACTGGGTGCTCTAGAGAAAACGATAAAATTGACATCTGTACGAATTAGTGAAATCTTTGAATTTAGTCAGCAAACTAGTGCAAGAAAACTTAGAAATTTAGAGCATTTGGGATGGATAAGCAGAGAAATTGTTCCCAAAGGGCAATTAATACGAATAACAAAGGAAGGAAGAGAAGTATTACAGAAAGTGTATTCAAATCTCAGTATTTTGTTCGTTAATCGGTTTCCTCCTGTAGTACTTGAAGGAGAAGTGTTTACGGGATTAGGAGAAGGTTCATATTATATCCAAAAGGAAGGTTACTTAAAACAATTTAAGGAACAACTGGGCTTTACGCCTTATCCTGGAACATTAAATTTACGACTTAGATCTAAAGCTGATATCAACGCAAAGCAAGATCTTGGTACCATGCCATACATCCCAATTGAGGGGTGGTCTAATGGTCAACGAACCTATGGGCCAGTCAAAGTATATCGTACTATGATCAACAATAAAGTCAGGGGGGCATTGTTGGACGCAGAACGCGGTCATTATAGTGAAGATGTTGTTGAGATCATAGCCCCAGAGTTTCTTCGAAAACTAATGGGATTAAAAGATGGAGATATTGTGCAATTATTATTTATCTAGTTTTACAATAGAAATCCTTCTTTATTTGATAACTAAAAGAAGTAATTTAATTGCTTTGATTTAGAATGATGCTTAACTCTGCTTTTGCTCTATTTACTTCTTCTGATAAAAAATGATTTGATAGATTAGTTTTAACAGTACCATATCGTTGCACGTATTTGAACAAGGCTGCAATTAAAGGAACGTTTATCGCTTCAGCCAGTTTGTGTGAGGCTAAAATGATGAGTTTTCTTTTTGCGCGTGTGATGGCAACATTGATTCTACGACTATCTTGCAGCACTTTTGCTGCCTTAGGATTTAATCCATCATCTACCAAAGAGAGTAGTACTATCTTGTTTTCTCGACCTTGATATGCATCTATTGTGCTTGATTTGGAAATTGACCAAAGATTAATGACATTTATTTGTTTTGAAAACAACTGTTTTATTAACCGTCCTATAAGTGCAGCCTGTAAGCGAAAAGGTGTTACAACAGCTAAATCTTTTGTAAGGTTATATCCAGCTGCTTGATATTCTCTTATGATTCTGATAATTAGTGCAGTCTCAAATATATTGCAGGCAGAATATCGGTTTCCAAACAGTTTCCATTCGATACCTTGGCCATTAAGATTAAATGTATCGAGCCATGCAATAGGATATCGACCGGATAAACCTTCACTTAGACTATCCTTGTTTTGAGGAAAGTAATCGAGGTGAATATTTTCAATACCATAGGCAGTTTTTAATCGATCATGGTAAATGAAATGGCTGGGGAACATAGCGATGTGTTTATTTGAGCGGTATTGGGTATCTAAAAAGGTGCTAAGATCTGGATACTTAGTAATCAACACCTCAAATAGCGATTTTTCAAGTCGCTTATTTATGGGCACATTAAAAATGGGTGGTAGTTGAAGGTGGTCGCCCACCAGGATTATTTTCTTACCAAACACCATGCCAACAAGCGTCAAGGGTATGTTCGCCATGCTAGCTTCATCTATGATGACATAATCGAAGGGAGGATGATCCCAGTCAAAATCGCGTCGTAAAGTATACATTCCAGCTTTTATTAATGTCGAACCCACGACTTTCCATAATTTAAAATCTTTGACACTGCTGATCGTGCCTAACAACGGTCTAATTGCTGGTAACAACTTGGCATTCATACCTAAGCGCAGTACTATTTTACTAAGATCGTGACGTGTTGTTTCTTGCAGGACGTCTATGAGTTTTTCCAGGGCATTATCCACCGCAACGTTGGTATGAGAGGTGATAAGGACGTTCTTATTCCTGGTAAGGAGTTGTGTAACCAATTCTGCAATGGTAGTAGTTTTTCCAGTACCAGGAGGTCCATGAATCAAAAAAAAATAATTATCATCCTTTAAATTAAGACATTTTGTAACAGCTTCCAGTTGTGACTCGTTGAGTATTTCAGTGGTGTAATTTAGTGCAATAGGAAGGATTGGGTCAAACTCTGCTTGTCCTTCAAGTAGTTTTCTTAGTTTCTGTAGGTGCTTGCTTTCCCCCTGCTCAATTCTCTCTAAAATATTCTCCTGAATCCTTAAGAGGATTTGGTCATCAGCTTTTCGTAAACTAATTTCGTCACAACATCGTAATTCTTCTGGCAAGAAACTCCCTGAAAAGGAAATATAGTAATTTTTAGCATCATGGTCTATAATAATCCCATATAGTTCATTCTTTGGATATGAAAGAGATCGATCTTTATTGTTTACTAAAAATGTATTATCGTTTCCATTTCCCCATGAAGCTATTATGGCATCTCCTGGCTTTACTCTAAAATCACCTATAGTCTGGATTTTTTCAACTTTTATATTTGCCAAGAAACGATATTTCTTTGAAATGTTAAAATCTGGTCTCCCAATTAGTCTAGGATTTGTTCGTATTTGAGTAAGGTCTTTTTTCTTTGCCCTGATTAAATAATCCCATAAATGGCTATATGCAGAATCTTTGATGTCAAATTCTTCAAGATTCATCTAATACAACCTTTATACTCTTTGTGGATGAGCCTAGAAATCTCTTTCCAACAAAGAGACTCACTTTTTCCGCTTCTTTCTCGATTCTTTCAGCTATTCATTCTGCAGATATAAAGAAAATATATAAACTCCACTTATCATTCATCATTGAGCATAGAGCTGGTGCTTCCTTATGGTAACAAAGAATTAAGAATGGGAATCAAAATGGGAAAGTTTGATCTGCAAAAATTGAAAACAGAAATGGAAAGGGATTATGAAAAGGCTTGGCTCATGTCTAAAAGCCTTTTAAAAGAAAAGGGTAGACTTCTACGTTTAAAACCACAGGGAAACCCCCATCCAATATTTACATTTATTGAGAGAACAAGAAAAACGTTATTGAGACTAGGCTTTAAGGAAACTGTTTTACCAATTATTGTAGATGAGGGAACTATATTTCGCGAATATGGACCTGAGGCATGCCTGATTCTTGACCGTGTATTCTATTTAGCAGGATTACCACGCCCAGATATCGGAATTTCCAAAGAGAAACTTGAAAAAATTAAAAAAATTATCCCTGAGTTTGAAAATGTTTCTGAATTACAAAAAATCTTCAGAGAATACAAGGTTGGCAATATAGAAGCCGATAATATGCTTGAAGTTATTGTTTCTGAGTTAGAAGTGAAAGAAGATGATGCTAGTAAGATGATTGACTCTGTTTTCTCGGAATTGAAAAGACTTGAGCCAATCCCTACAAAATTGACATTAAGGAGTCATACCACAGCATTATGGTTTCCCGCACTAGCCAAAATCCAATATTTACAGCCTCGCCCAATACAACTATTTAGTATAGGTCCAAAGTTTCGAAGAGAACAGAAACTAGATAGGACTCATCTTTACTCAAGTTATACCATCTCATTTGTAATCATGGCAGATATGACATTAGAAGATGGTAAAATTGTTGTTGAAGATTTTTTAAAGGAGCTTGGATATAAGGAAGTTATCTTTGCACAAAAACGAGCTACATCAAAATATTATGCTCCTCAAACAGAATCGGAAATTTTTATTGAACATCCAAAGACTGGAGAAGTTATTGAAATAGGGGATTTGGGTTTTTATTCACCAGTAGCACTTGCCAACTTTGGAATAGAATATCCAGTATTTAATGCAGGTTTTGGAGTAGAACGTTTTGTTATGGTCGAAACTGGTGAAACTGATATCAGACGACTAGTTTATCCTTATTTTTACTCTAAAGATGATTTAAAAGATGAAGAACTTCTAAAGGGGATTAGGTTAACTGAAAGCCCAGAAACAGATCTTGGAAAAGAAATAATGAAGGCGATCATAACTATCGCTGAAGAACATAAGGATGACAGTTCCCCAACAAAAGTATTAGCATGGCAAAAACATTTTAAATCTCAACTTACGCAAGTTTTTGTTTGGGAACCTGATCCTGATGTCAAACTATTAGGCCCTGCCGCATTAAATGAAATCTGGGTCTCCGAAGGAAATATAATTGGAGTAGTTCCGACTGAAAAGTTGAAGAAGGAAGGTCAGTCAACTGGAATTCGATATTTGGATGCTGTAGCTGCAAAAGCAGCAAAAGATATAGAAGATCTACTAAAGAGTGACAGAAATGAGTATATGTTAAGAGTAAGAATGGTAAAAAATGCAGCTGATATAAATCTAACAATAGACGAACCAACAAGGAGAATGTTCACTTCAAAAGGGAAAAAAATCGATATTAGAGGACCCGTATTTATTGGTATTCTCTTAGAAAGAAAGTCACTTTAGGAAACATTATTTCTTGAAAAATTGTATGATGATGATTCACAACAAGTAAACGTTTAATAATATAATAATTCAAAACAGGGGACGTTGTTGTAAGCAACCTCACACTAAAGTTATGAGGTGTCTCATTGAACTTTAAGACCAAGAGAGATATCTCAGAAGATTTTTTGAAGCAATTCTCTGAAAAGATTGATTCTAGCTCACTTGATCTTGATTCTCTTAGAAAAGAACAGAAGCATCTTGCCAAGAAAATTATTCTAAGAGACAAATTCAACATCCCCGAGATTTTAGCAGGAATTGATCTTTCATATCAAGAATCAAATTGCATCGTGGCTTATGTAGCACTTAAGTCTAACACATTGGAAGTTTTAGAGAAACGCGCAATAAAACACAAAGTTGTTTTTCCATACATTCCTACTTTTCTCGCATATAGGGAGGGGCCTCCTATTTTAGCACTTCTAGAACAACTAGATACATTTCCCGATATTCTAATGATTAACAGTCATGGGATTGCGCACCCACTCTTTTGTGGAAGCGCATCTCATATAGGTGTTCTTACTAGCATACCAACTATTGGTATCGCGAAAAAACTTTTGCAGGGGATGAGTTCCGAAATACCTGTAAATGTGGGATCTTATTATTATATAACCTATAGTGGTCAACGGGTGGGGGCAGCTTTTCTCTCAAAAAAGGGCTGTAAGCCAATAATTATTTCGCCAGGACACCTGATCACTCTTGACAGTTGCTTAAAAATAGTAAAACATTCTTTAAAAGGATATAAAATACCAGAGCCGCTACGTTTAGCTCATAAACTAGCTCAAGAGGAAAAAAAGCATATTTGATATAAACCGTGCCTTCAAAATTAATAAAGGTGGGTTTTCTCGCTGATTTCGTAGGAACGAAAAGATTAAAAAAGAATGCCAATATTCTCCAGATAGAACGCGTTCAGTAAATTTTGGGGTTATAAGATGATCATTCCCATTCGTTGTTTCACATGTGGAAAAGTAATTGGAGATAAGTGGATACCCTTCTCTCAGAAGATAAAACAAGGCGATTCTCCAAAAGAAGTATTAGATGAATTAAATCTAAAAAGATATTGCTGTCGAAGAATACTTTTAAGTCACGTTGACCTAATAGATGACATCCTAAAACTGATGCGATAGATTCTAAATTGAAGATATAGCAATATATTTGAAAAAAATGCATGTAAAAATTATGCGATGTATATGGAGAATAAGCGTCGCTAATTTTGAACAGAATAACCCTTTTCTGTTTTAAATAAACGTTCAGTTTCTTAAGTGTTGGAATGTATTTGAAAGTAAATATGAAATCATAGGAGAATGAAAAGGAGGAGAAGAAATGGAAGATAAAAAGTCGGTACCACCTCTTAAACTCATATCTGATAAAGGTATCCGATCTGATGGTCGCAAATTTGATGAATTAAGACCAATTCAAATGGAGATTGGTGTACTTAAAACGGCTGATGGGTCAGCCTATTTAGAGCAAGGAAGAAATAAAATTTTCGCGGCTGTATATGGTCCACGAGAACTACATCCGCGTCATTTAGCTTTGCCAGATAAAGCTCGCGTAAGATGTACTTATCGAATGGCATCTTTCTCAGTAGAAGGCATGTAATTTCATAAATAGCCTGCTGAAATGAAAGAAAAAGCCCTGCTCCAAGTAGAAGGGAACAGGAACTATCAATGGTCATTCGAGAATCATTGGAGCCAGCCATTTTTTCAATTATGTTTCCTCGAACCGCTGTAGATATTTTTATCGAAATTATACAGGCGGATGGAGGAACGCGATGTGCTAGCATCACTGCCGCATCTTTAGCTCTTGCAGACGCAGGAGTACCATTAAAAGATTTAGTAGCAGGATGTGCTGCTGGAAAAATTGAAGAGACACTTGTTTTAGATCTCGATGACACTGAAGACAAATATGGCGAGGCAGATCTTCCTTTAGCATATATCCCTCGAACAGAAGAGATTACGTTGCTTCAAATGGATGGATCATTTTCACCCGAAGAGTTTGAAGATGCAATGAATTTAGCCATTACTGGCTGTAAAAATATCTACGAAATGCAAAGAGAAACATTGAAGAAAAAATATGCAGAGATTCGCGATGAAACTGATTCTGAGGACGATGTCTCCGAAGAAGGTGATTTAAATGGTTAAGTCTGAGAGAATTCTTTCTGAAATTGAACAAAACTACATTGAAAAACTTGTAAACAAGGGCAATCGTATTGATGAACGTTCACTAGACGATTTTAGGGAAATTACAATAAAGACAAATATTATTGAAAAAGCGAACGGCTCAGCTGATGTGACTTTAGGCAATACTAGAGTTGTGGTAGGAGTTAAAATGGAAATGGGTACTCCATATCCTGATATGCCTGATGAGGGTGTTGTCACTGTAAGTGCAGAACTTGCACCAATTGCTTCGCCTTTCTTTGAAAGTGGGCCTCCTACAGAAGTAGGGATTGAATTAGCAAGAGTAGTCGACCGAGGTGTGAGACAGTCACATGCTGTTGATACGAAAAAGTTGTGTATTATTGAGGGTGAAAAAGTATGGATTGTCTTTGTTGACATTTATGCCTTAGATCATGATGGAAATCTCATTGATGCGTCTGCATTGGCAGTTATGTCCGCTCTTCTGACAGCAAAAATGCCGAAGGTAGAAACCACAAAAGATAACAAAATTAAACTTCTTGAAGAAACAATTCCCCTCCCAATAGTTAATCGTCCTATTGCTATCACCCTAGCAAAAATGAATGGTGCTATGATAGTTGATCCATGTCTTAAAGAAGAATTTGCAATGAACGGTCGAATAACCTTTACATTTACTCAAGATGGAGATCTGTGCGCATTACAAAAAGGAGGAGATGGAACTTTTAAGCCATCTGAAGTATTAAGTGCTTTTGAGACAGCAAGAAAAATAGCGCCTCAATTAAGACAATTCTTACCTGAATGACTTTGTTTATCTAGACATTTTCTCCTTATTCGGTGCCATATTTGAAATGTTCAAATATTAATTTCAAGTAAGGTTTATCGATAGGATTTTTGGAAGCGCTGTCTCGCTCCTCTGCCACCAAATTTTTTCGGTTCTTTCCTTCTGGCATCTGAAACAAGAAGCATTCTGTCATACTCTAAGAATTTTCGCTTAATTTCGGGTTTATCAGTCCATTCTGATATAGCTTTTGCTAAAGCGGTTCTAACAGCATCCGTCTGCCCCATAAAGCCTCCACCTCTGACATCGATGTTTATATCAATTTGATTGATAATTTCTGTACCTGCTAGTATCACTGGTTCCATAATTTTCCATCTGCATAACTCTGGTTCAAATATTTCTAAAGGAATCTTGTTTATTCGTATTTTACCCTTACCTGGTCTGATTATAGCCCTGGCAATCGCCGTTTTCTTTTTTCCTGATGTTAGTACAACTTTAGTCATATTATTCCCTCTTTAAAGGAGACCATCCAATCTCTTTACATATTTCAGATAGATAGACTTTCTTTCTGATAGTTTTACATTCGATCATAGGGAGAGACTCGATTGGAACCTCTTTAAGGTGTTTTGGTGTGCCCATATACACTTTTAGTCGTTTGTATGCGGTTCTTCCGCGAGGTGTATCCCAAGGTAACATTCCACGTATTATACGACGAAGGAATCTATCAGGCATACGTGGATGTAGTGGTCCTTTCCATGGGGCGGTTGAAGTCCTTATTTGTAACCTTTCTTTATATTTTCGTAATACGCTTTTTGGATCTCCAGTAATAATGCTTTTTTCTGCATTTATAATACTAATTTTGTCGCCAAGTAGTAATCTTTTTGCGACTAAGCTTGATAATCGACCAACTGTTTTGTTTTCTGCGTTTATGACCAATTCATTCATTCTTAGACCACCGAAGGAGATTCAGTTAAAATTACAAGGATTAATTAAAATTATTTTTCAATTTTATTATGTAATGACCTTAATTTTCGATCCCTTTGGATTTTGTTTTATTAGTTCTTTTAGAGTAAGGCATTTACCGCCACTAGAGAGTATTTTTTCTCTTGAATGTTGAGAAAAATTTAAAGCCGCAATAGTAACATGATGCAAGAGTTTACCAGACGATAATACTTTACCTGGAACGATTATTATATCATCCTGTTTCGTTAGACGATTAATTTTACTAAGATTAACCTCTACATTTGTTCTACGAGGCTTTTGTAAATAGTTGTCGACATCCTTCCAAATGCTAACATGCCATTTATGTGCACTTCTACGTAAGTATCTTCTTATAGATTGCACATTAGGATTAGTTGGACCTGTAGATTTCAGATTTTTCACCCTCTTGAATTAGTTCGATTTCTTCTTTGAACGATTCTGCCTTTCCTTGGAGTATTTCTACAGCTTTTTTAACAATTTTTTCAGGAGATAATGCTCCAGTAGATTCTAAAGAAAACGCAAAAATTCTATTGTCCCATCGTACTTTTATTGCATTAAAATCACATGTATCCTCGCATAATTTGCATAAAATACAATCTAACATGTTTTGAATTATTAATCTATCTTCTTCTATTCTAAGAATGCTTTTTGGACAACTTTCTACACAATCACCGCATACTGTACATTCTTGTGTATTTAGGTCAATAATTGGTATATATTTATAGGAACATGTCGCCACTGGTTGCCATTTTGCATGTGCTTTTCCTTTTCCTAATTGCGCGATTGCTTCTAATTCTGTGCGTTGACCTTTTGCCAGTTTAACAATAGGTATTAAATCATTTACTGGAACAACCTCAGGATCTTGCGACACAAGATCCCCTGAATATACAATTACACTATCACCTTGATTATCTATTTCTTTTGCCTCTTTGACTAAAGTTAAGGTCACGGAACATCTCGGACAATTAGTTCCTCCGCACCCGCAATCCTGCGGTAAGACAAAAGACTCAAGATCAGTCTTTAGCGGTATTAATCCAAGTCTATGAGCAAATAGTTCATCATACAGAGCGGATGTATTTTCAATGATTATGACATCTTCGATGGCTAAAGTAGGTACCTCTGCTATCATAACTCTTCTGAGAGCATTTGCAAAAGAGGCATCTACATCTTCTAATATAAATCGTAACATATCTTGTGTCTTTTCAAGTATCTGGACATTCATAACAATATCTCACCAAAGGAAACCGTTAATGAGTTGCTGATCAAATAATATGACTTTTATTGTCGTATTCAAATTGAGAGACTTACCTTTCGAATTCTTTTTCTTTAAGAAAGGAGATTTTTTGAATCGTCTATTCGCATCTTGGAGCAAGCATACAAGATTTATAACTTTTTCTTTTCTGACTGAATCTCCAATAATTGTAATAGACACTCACGTGAACTACCCCCCACTTGTCGGAAGGGGACTTCCTGCAGATTAAGTTAAATGCAAATTCTCTAAAGTGTTTTCCTTTATTTTTTGTTCTTAACTAGCGTACTGTTTTCTTAAAACCTCAAACGAACGTCTTTATTTCTAGATTTCGTCTCGTTGAATCTCAGTTTAAAAATGTAAGTCTCAGCATATCCTATTCTCCAATGAAGAAGCGTCAGCTGGCATACAAAAACGCGGACTTTAAATAGACCGCTATCAAATGTCATTGGTGAACTGGTAATGGGAATTACACAGTTATCTAAGACAAAGGTAACAAGTAAGCAAGAAAAAGTATTGAAATTTTTACTAATGGGGCCAGCAGGAGCTGGGAAAAGCACCTTTGGATCCTGTCTTGAGTGTGTAATTGAGGAAGGTCAGTTAAATTCTTCTGGCGTATATATGCCGACGCCAGGAGTTGCATTTTATAAGGTGCCCTTGAACAATGGTAAGTGTTATGTTAATTGGGAGCTGGGAGGTCAACAACGCTATCAACCTCTCTGGAGACTCTGGTGGAAAGGAGCAACTGGTGCCTTCTTGATTATTGATTCTTCTAATGAAGAAGCCTTAGCAGTTGCCAAGAATATACACCAGTTGATTGTAGGTGAATTATGTCTACCGTATGTAGTTTGTATTAACAAACAAGATTTACCTAACACATTATCTCCTGAGATGATTGCCAGTCATCTTGAAATTAACGATCCCACAATCATTTTTCCTACTTCCGCTGCAACAGGTGAAAATGTTAAGGAAGCATTTCTTGAATTAGTGCAAAGAACGGAAAAGGAGGCGTGATTTGTGATCGGTGAACCCTTGTTTTTAAATTCCTATCCGTTGCAGGAATGTGGCATTAAAGCAATTTTGCTCTTCAAGTTCGAC
>JAEOSF010000070.1 GCA_016840515.1 Candidatus Borrarchaeum yapensis
TAAATTATCCAAAAAGGACAACCCCTCCCTACCAGGAATCGGGAGGTAGCCTCCATCCTCTTTTCTTAGTGAGGACTTCATCGCCATCCAGAACTTCATACTTTTTAGGAACTTTCGGTACTGAATGGGGGCAGTCAGCCCGCTATGGGAGGTCGTGCGAAAAGATAGCGTTTTTCATTTCCCTCAATTTCTAATAAAATACGTTTCTCGATTACCTTTGTTGGATGAATGCGTGTCCTTTCTTCAATTTCAATAAATGATTTAAATGGTCCTTTTTTTCGCTCAGTGAGGATCTCAATGACAAATTTCTTTCCTACTCCAGGTAGCAACTCTAATTGATGTCTTCGAGTGGTTATTGGCTTAGCTTCGTTAAAAAAGGTTACAAAACGAGTTTCTTGCATTGTCACAATCTTTTCAATTGCAAATGGTAGTTCTCTTTTTGCAGTTGTGGTTAATTCTTCTTCATTTATACGCCGCTTGACATGTAAAATTTTGTCGCCTTTCCGTTTTACACGTGGATTAATGTTTAAACGATCATGTAAGTTGATAAGGGCATCTTTTGTGGTTGTGAGTTCTAATAAAGTGAAATACTTCTCACCAACCACTTGAACCAGGGGTTCTTGTAAATATGCAGGTTTCTTACCTAGTCGACCAAGAGGCAAAAAATCGAGTACCACCACATATTCTTCATATTCCTTTTTATTACGACTTGTGAATTGATCTCGCATATACTCACCCCTACAAAAATTTAAAAATTCAAAATAGAGAAAAGCTAATTAGAAAACATAAACGTTCCATTTATCTGTATTTATCTATAATTCCAAGCATTTTTTCCATATCGCTCGTCAAAACAACTTTATGTTTTTCAGTTACAAACACTTTTAATTCAGGAATTGATGTAGGCATAGCATTGACTATCTGAACGGCCATATTTTCATCAACAAAATCAAACTTAGATACTAAGTCGCTCACAAGTTTACGCGCGTTGTCTTTGTCAGCCGCAGCAAATTTCATAGTATAATCGAGAGTAACTCTTTGTATATAGCCAAGTTCGTCATCCTCTCCACGTTTTGTGAGAATTTCTTTAACTTCTGGAAGTGTAAGAAGTTTTTCTTCCATAATTTTTTTCGGCATCTAATTTACCTCTATAATTTTATCTCATAATTGATTTACTAGGAGACATATGCTCTGGAAGAGTGATAAGCGTCTTCTCTTTCTTTTTGTCTTTAATCCGGATTAAATATGCGCGTCCTCTTTTACCAATTACAATTCCTGTCTTCCCAATAAACCTTCGATGAGGTAAACCTTTATGTATGGCTGGTTCTGGATTTACGTCTACAAAGTCTCCGATTTCGTAGTTTCTTGTCATCTTTGATAAAGGAGGCATTCCTCTATTTCTCGGATGCTTCTTTAGGCACTTTCTCGTCCTCGTTCTATAGCCCTTTGAAGATCTCATTAGTTCACAACCTTTTACAAGTTAAATTATTTCGTTCAATTGATTTGTGAATATATCTTGAAGTTTTCTATGTATTAAAATCTAAGAATATAAATTTACTTTTTAATGAAAGTCTAGTCTGCAATTTATTCGCATTATTTTTTTTAACATTTTTGTTTTGGTTTTCAATGTCATAGAGTATTTATGTCAAAGAAACCTTAAACTAATAATTTTCATTTAGTAAAGTCGCTATTTCTTACAATGGCACAAACTACCGATTACCTAGCATGTAAAAACATTCAAATATCTATCCATTGATTGTCATTTTCAAGTCCATAAGCTTTCAAAGGTGACTTTGAGATATGCTTCTAATTGAAAACTTGTCTGTTTCTATCGATGGAAAAGAGATTTTACATTCTATTAATCTTGAGATCAAAGAGGGCGAAACTCATGCACTATTTGGTCCAAATGGTTCTGGAAAGACCTCATTTCTTATGACGATAATGGGCTTTCCCGATTATCAAGTGACCGAAGGTCGAATTCTTTTCCGAGGGCAAGACATTACAAACAAGTCTATAAACGAAAGAGCGAAACTAGGGCTTGGATTCATGTTTCAAAGACCTCCAACGATAGCTGGAGTAAGAACAAGACAATTGGTGGAACTGTGTGCAAACGATAAGAGTGCTAATATAGAAGAATTAGCGAAGCAACTAAATCTGCAGAATTTTTTGGATCGGGATATTAATCGGGGGTTTTCTGGTGGCGAGATAAAACGTGCTGAACTCCTTCAGTTATTAGCACAAAATCCAGATTTTTTACTTCTAGATGAGCCCGAATCAGGTGTAGATCTAGAAAATCTCGCGCTCATTGGTCGCATAATAAATAACATGCTCTGTAGCGAAATGAATTTCAACAACAAAAGATCGCAGCCGTCTCCAAAAGCAGGCTTAATTATAACTCATACAGGCTATATTTTAGACTATGTGTCAGCTGATATCGGGCATGTCCTTTGCCATGGACGCTTAGGATGTAGCGGTACACCCTCTGTTATCCTTGCAAACATCAGGAAGATGGGCTATGAAGAATGCATAAAGTGTTTATTGAAAACTTCTTGAAGGAAAGTTATCGGTATGACATATGAATCGGACGAAATAAAGAAAAAAGCTTTTTCTGCAAAGTATAAAAAGGCCTCACTAGGAGCCGATCTTGATTTAGATAAATATTCTACTATTCCCTCATCAAATGAGCCAATTGACGATCTTACTGTCCTTGGAAAGGAAGAGCAACAGACATTGCGAATGAGTGGTGTTATTCCTGAAGCACACAATCGTGCGGGAACTTTTGTTTTAATGGATGCCTCAGTGGTACTTAATAATGTCTCTCAAAAAGGAGTGGAAATCCTAAACACAGGTGATGCGTTAGAAAAGTATCCCTGGTTAAAAAATTACTGGTGGCAGACAGTAGACGTAGATACTGATAAATATACAGCTTCTGCCGAGTTAGAAGGGAAAAAAGAGGCTCTAGGTTACTTTGTAAGAGTGCTATCAGGCGTAAAAACAACCTTTCCAATCCAATCTTGCCTTTATCTAAGTCAAGATAATATTTCACAAAATGTTCACAATATTTTGATTGTAGAAGAGGGGGCCTCATTAGATATCATTACAGGTTGTGCAACTAGTCGTCATGTTCAACGAGGCGCGCATATAGGGGTAAGCGAATTCTTTGTGAAGCGTAATGGTCGATTATCATTCACCATGATCCATAACTGGAAACCTAAAGTGGAAGTGCGACCAAGAAGTGCTGCTATAGTAGAAGAAGGCGGTATTTTTCTTAGCAATTACATTTGTATGCAACCTGTTCGCTCACTTCAAATGTATCCCACTACAAAATTGGTTGGTCGTAATGCAATCGCTCGATATAATAGCATTTTACTTGCATCACCAAAGACAGAACTAGATATTGGCTCGCGCGTCCATTTAAAAGCACCAGGTTGCCGTGCTGAGGTAATTAGCAGAGCTATCTCAACTGGTGGTAAAATTTGGGCACGCGGTCACCTGATAGGGGATGCCCCTGAAGTAAAAGCACATTTAGAATGTCATGGACTTCTATTAAAAGAAGGTGGATTCATTCACGCAATACCCCAACTCGACGGATTAGTACCAAATATAGATTTATCTCACGAAGCCTCGATCGGAAAAATTGCCAAAGAAGCAGTTGAATATTTGATGGCACGCGGTCTTACTGAAGAAGAAGCCATTGCTACCATTGTTAGGGGTTTCCTGGATGTAAAAATTGAAGGGCTTCCCCTAGAATTACAATCAGAGTTAGACAAGGTTATAGCTACTAGTAGAGAATCTATGTTATAATAAAAGATGTTATCTTGAATAATTATGATTTAAACATGAATAAGTTCAAAAAATAAATGAGGAAATTATTTCAGAACACGTAAAACTGTTTTATGTTTAAGTAAAAATACATCCAATCTCTCAAATAATCTCATTAGTATATCGATGAATAATGTAGTGATTCGCAATGTATTTCCTCCAAAAAATTGCTTAAACCACCATTATTATTCATATTTATAATATTTTCGAAACAGAAAATAATTAATTATATTGAACTAAACAACGCGCGCTAATATACTATCAATTATCAGAGTTACATTTAATTGCAGTTAAGTGAACTACCTCACGCTAAAGCAGTGAGGCTTCCTGTTTCTGCGACCATACTTGCCTCAACGTAGGCTATCTGATTCAGATAGTCCAACGTTAACGTAGAGGTATTAGTCTCCGCAGGCGTGACTTCGGTAGGTCCCCTACCTAGGATTCTATGACCTTCGTGTTCTAGCACACAACTGCTGTTATAATCACGATCTATGACCAGACCGCAGTGGTGACATACATAGGTACGTTCGGCTAAACTCATGGCGCGTTGGTGACCGCAACGCGAACAACTCTTGGTGGAGGGGAAGAAACGGTCAATTTCCACCGGTGTCTGCACCTTGACTTCAAGCATGCTAATTATTCCACCGAGGCTGGTTGACAGCATTCTTCTACCCCACAGGCGTTGCCAGGAGCGTAAATTCTCATTTTGATAACATACCATTTGGAAAGTGGTGTGTATGAAATGAACCAGTTTATTGCGAATGTCGCGTTTAATATTGGTGGTTTTGGCGTAGGCTTTGAGCAGTTTAAAGAGCGTTTTCCACCAATTCCTACTGCGATACTGTTTACGACTTAACTTCTTGCACAATTGCTTTATACGGCGTGTAACTGGCACCTTGTATCGTATTCGTATCCCGTTCGACAGCTTTAACTGATGCTTTACCCCAAAATCAATACCAATTGATTTCACTGGCACTACAACCGCCGTCCTGTGTTCTCGCGGTGTATAGGTAGTTATGGATACGTAATAATCACCATGCTGGTGCAGTAAGGTGGCATTGGCACACTCACAGTTAGGAGGCAGTTGTTCCAGTCCATTGACACGCAATTTTTGTGGTATTCTTTGAAGCTGCAAGTATTTGCCGTTGATGAGTTTGTAGGTATTGCCATATTGCTTGAGCGGGATGGAATTCACATAGGATTTAAACTTCAAGCGTCCAATCTTGTGACACTTCGCTTTCACACGCGCTAAGCCACGGATATTCTGCTGGGTACGCGTAATAATGCTTTGACGCATGTGTGACGATAACTGCCTTAATTGTCGCCGCTCAAACTGGTCTTTCACCTTCACCGGCACGACTGTGATTTTATCATCGATAGCAAACACGTTAGGATGCCCAACACAATAATTGTACAGCCATTTAGCTTCCAAAAATAGAAGCTTTAAGCGAGTTAACGAGTCGTGGTTTAAATGCGAGCGGTCTAGCTTCACCGTATACACCCGGCACAGCATGTGTTTACGACGCTCCTTAGTGTCCTTCAAGGTAACTTTGATCTGTTCGTTCTTCGTTAACATGGCACAAGTGCTCCGCACAAATTAAAATATCTCGTTATTAATTTACAACACAAGTTCTCACTCTGTGTACTCCGTCCTTGTTTATAAACTCAGTAAAAAGTAGCACAAAGTTAAAAAATGTACTATCCTCACACAATTCATCCCCAAGCTGAAGCAATGGGGCTTTCTTGTGTCGTAATTTGTAAAAATGCGCAGCTGCCATCGTCATTACATTTTTCACAATTCCTTTTTACGAACGTTGTTAATCGATTTAAAATTTATCGTAATATCCAACCCTAAAAAATTCCCTACGTGACTTAAATCATATTGCAAACAAGAACAAATTAGTTTGATTAGCAAGTGTGCATATTTAGATATTTATTTAAATTATGAGATTTTATATTTGATCGCAGTTTAAAAATGTGGGTGACAATTATGCCTGAATGGAAAAATTATGAACTTGATTTTACGATTACAATCGATTACGAGAAATGCCACGCGTGTTTACCATGTGTTGAAAATTGCCCTACAAAAGTTTTAGAGATAGACGAAGAAATAGAAAAAGCAGTACCAATACGCATTGAGGATTGCAATGAGTGTTGTGCCTGTGTTTTAGTGTGTCCTGAGGACGCAATCAAGCATAGTAGCTGCTGATGCTAACCAAAATAAAAGTATGTGAGTCCAAATTCGAAAATTATTTAAAGCAAATGGTATTACTTGCCCCACAAAAAACGATTTAGGTGATATAGATGCCAACCTGGCACTCAGATGAATTAGATATTGACATCACTGTAAATGATAAATGCACAGGCGTTGGAGACTGTGTCGATATGTGTCCTGTCGAAATTTTTGAAGTAGTAGACGGAAAAGCAACCGTGAAAAATATTGACGAATGTACAGAATGTTGTGCTTGCGTCACAGCATGTCCAAACGAAGCTATCGAACACAGTTCTTGTTAGAGAATCAGTCTCTTACGCTGCCTAATCCTTTTTTTTAATTTAAGTGTTTTTTTGAAAAACATCAAGAATTTTCTATATCTTTTTAATCGAAATTTCAGGATATACTAGGTTCTCTAAATCTTTGTTAATTTCCCTTGTTATGAGATACCGTCTTTAACTTATTTTGGAGCGATGTAATAAAACCAGACACTTTCAACTGCAATTTTTTCTACGAGTTTTTCATTTTCTAGTTCTCTCAGCTCTTTTGCAATGCGTTCCGTTTTGACTCCAAAGATCTTACTAAGACTACTTACTGCGGCTACTCCTTCTTTCGCCAAAATAGATAAGATCATCGCTCTAAGCGGTTTCTCAGCAGCAACACCAATCCCCTTTGGCATTTTTTTCGATATCTTTCTTACAAATTCATGTTCAGTCAATAGTGTTTGTGGCAATTCCTCTTCTCCAACACGAAAGAGGCGACCATGTCCTATCTTGGTGATTTTTCGCAGAAATTCAGGTTCTGCTGAAGCTTCTTCAGTGCAAATACAGATTGCTGAGATTGTTATCTTTTTTCTAATAACCTCTACAGCTTCTTTTAGTGCGAAGTCTTCCGGATTTGGTTGAGGTGCTGTAGGTACTCCATCTGAGACTAGGATAATATGTTTCGTTGCAGAAGTAGACCCTTCTCTCATCATCATAAAACGTGCAATCCTCAATGCCTCACCAATATTCGTTTCATCCCCCCTGCTCAAGACGAACAGATCCAGGATCTTTTTTGTCAAGATATTCGGATCGTCTGTTAAACGAAGTTCTTTTTTACCTTTATTACTGAATGAAACAATCCCCATTCGATCCCCATATTTGGAACTCATTAATGCTAATGCTGACGCTGCTTTTTTAGCATGCAAAAGTTTGTTTCCTTCAAGCATTGTACCACTTATATCTAAAAGTAAAATTATCTCAACGCGCGTTCGAGGTTCTCTCTGAAAGGCCATTATATCTTCTCGTTCGACTGTTGAGCGCCCTGCTCTAATGGTATTCTTAATAGTTTCTTTAATGGAAACATCTCTGTATCTGTCGCCGGTTCGAAATTTTCTAGTTCCTACAATTTTCCCTGATCCTGAAAATGCTTTTTTACCGATAGGATGAGATCCTTCACTCAAAGATGGTGCGTAGCCCCATATCCTCGGAAATAGTTCTTCTAAAAATACTTGCGCCGCTTTTGTGCTTAAAACCCACCCTGGGAATGTAGTCTCCAGAACTTTCATTTCTCCAAGTCTTTCAAATAGTTGTTCGAGCGCTTTTAGTTTGAGTTTTTTGATGAGGTTTTTTCCAGTTTCTCGCTCTATATCTCTTCTCAACTCGTCTGGCATTACTTTGAACCCGAACTCTGTTCTTTCGGTCTTAAACATCTGTTCCAATAGCTTTTCATGGGCTTTTGTAAGAACAAGATCTGGCCTGTTTTCAATTCGCGCTAAGATTATGTCATAGTGACCGTAGCGTAGGAGTTTCTGTATCTCTTTTTCTGTCATCAATTCTTTAATGATCTTTCGAATCTCACTTTCTTTGAACTGTTCTTCAAATGTCGCTGTTGCCGTTTTTTCAAAAATGTCCAAAATAACATCAGCTGGCTTTCGTGATCTTTCAACTGTAGGTCTTAACCTTATTCTATGCGGTAGTGTGATCATAGCTGATTTTAAAATGTCTCGTGAAGTAAGAGAATGTGACTCATTCATTAAGGAAAAGGCTTCCAGTAACTCAAAAAACCTGATTCCTCCTCTCGTGCTTACTCCTCTTAAGACGTCTTCATGCGCCCGGGTGTTTCTTAAAAGTTCCATAGCGAGAATATACTCGTTAGAAAACATCTTTTCGCGTGAAATATTTGCTTCCTTTGCGACAATTCCCTTTTCTGCGTCATCATCCGTGACATAGTCCAACTGGATAACATCAAATCGATCCAGCAGGTCTTGGGGCAGCACATCTACTGCATGATAATCTCCAGTAGCAATTATTATTAGATCCAATGCAGGGATTTTCTCTTCGAAATGACCAATTTCGATTTGATCTCCTTCCATAGCTACTAATAATGTATTAATCACACGCTCTTGCATTCTATCGATGAAATCTAAGATGAGTATTCCATTATTTGCTCTTAGTACCTTTCCTGGACTGAAGGATCTGATGTCATGGGTGCCCCAGTTTAAAGCCATTTCTGGGTCAATATCGCCAATGATGTCCTCGGGAACTAATTCGGGGCTGCCCTGTATTCGTGTTACCCTCTCTTCGCCAGAAATCTCTATCGTTTCCTGACTTTCTTTTTCACACCAAGGACATTGTGATTCAGGTGTACACCGCATTGGACATTCTTTTAAGATTCTAATAGGAGGCAGAATCTTTGCGACACTCAGGGCTAGTTTGGTCTTACCACTGCCTGGTGGACCCAAAATAAGAATATGATGACCGGAGATCAAACTACTTAAAAAACTGTGCTTTATTGACTCTTCGAGGATAAGCCCCTCAAATAGCTTATCGATTGCCTCAGGATCATCCAATATATTCTCTTTCAATTCTGCCTGAACTGATAAAGCCGACAAACTTAATCGCCTATGTATTAGCACGTTTTTCAACAATTTCTCCGACTATCGTCGTGATAAGAAGACTAGGATCATCATAATACGCAGATTCTGGCGAAGGTCTGATTCTTTTGACCATTACTGAAGCAGCCATCTTTTGTATATCCTCAAGTGAAACCACTGTTCGTCCTTTAAGCAAAGCAGACGCCTGAGCCTTTTCATATAATCCAATGCTGGCTCGTACACTTCCCCCTTGAATTAAATCTCTATGATCTCTAGTACTTCGAACTATTTCAATCATTGTATCCAGCATTTGGGCGGGAACCTGAACTTCATCAAATTTCTTTGCGTTTTTCAGTATTATTTCCTTCTCTTCCTCAATACTGACAGGATAACTCATTTTAACCATATCAAATCGATCAAGTAAAACATCTGATAATTCTTCAACACCCGCATGTTCCGCTGGATTCATTGTCGCAATCATAATAAAATTAGATGGGTACTCGACATCATAAGGGCCTATTGTTGCAATACCCTCCTCTAAAACCTGCAATAATGCGTTTTGCAGTTTTTCTGGGATTCGGTTTAGTTCGTCGAAAAAGACGACGCCGTGATTTCCTTTAAGGAGTTTTCCGGGGGTAAAGGCTCGATAATCAGAGGGTGAATATTTAAACGCTTTAGAAATATCAATATCTCCCAATAAATCGGCAGCAGTTAGATCTGGACTTCCTTGTATTCTTATAAACCTTTCACTCCCTTCCGTCACAACAGTTTCGATTTTTTCTCCTGTAATCGATTTTTCTTTGCACGAAGGGCATACTGGTTCTTCAGGATCACAATGATAGGGACAATCGTCTATGACTAACAAAGCTGGCAGTAGTTTTGCAATTTCCTTAGCCAACGTGGTTTTTCCAATTCCGGGAGGGCCCTCAATCAAAACATGATGACCTGCAATAAGTGATGCAAGAATCCCTTCCTTAGCCTCATCCTGTCCTATGATTTTTTTGAGAGGATCTTCCTTATTTTTTATTTTCTCTAGAATGACCTTCTTTAAATCGACGCGTACGCTTTTAATTGGCATGATTAGTAACTCCTTTCCACAATTGCATTCGCATAACTGAAATAGAATTTGTTTTTAAAAAGAATTTTTATTAAGGCACCGCAGTGTTTGGTTAAATCTTTAAACCCAAAAACTGTTGTTGATTTTGAATTTTCTCTTTTTAAAAAATAAAAGCATAGAAATACCACACAAATTGAAGCAATCGACAAATTTGCTGATAAACGCAAAAATAAATGCTTTTAAACTACTTCGACAATATCAAAAAAAGCTGTCAACAAATCCTGTATTGTGAGGTGTAGTAATCTTGGCACAATATCTAAAAAAAGCATTGGCTTCTGAAAAGATAACAATTTCTTACAAAGATGTAGATTATGAGATTAATCTGAATAAAGGAAAAGATAACTCTGTCTCTGGAGTTGTCAAGAAGAGAAATTCTTCAGAAATAACCAAGAATGAAGTTGATAAAATTTTTGAAAAATCAATTAACTGGCTTAAATTTAGTAATGCTCTAGGATCGGTCATAAGCGAATTCACGAAATACCTCCCGATGGCCCCAGGGTTTTCATCGCAGGACACAAGGTTAGCGTATGATATCGAGGAACCTAAAGAGAATGCTGTTTTCTTTACCGTCAGTTATATGGATGAGGAGAAAGATTTAGAGATCTCAGCGGTTCAAAATTTCATATCTATGATCTCTAAGGTTGATGGAGCAGAATATCTGATGAAAGAAGCTACCAAATTCATAAGTACAAAAATAACTGATATCGTGGACATTCTGAAATTTCTGAAAGGAATATTGAGTTGACATCTTTTTTGCTCTCTAACCTTTTGTAGATTAAAGAACAAATGCTATAATTTCCCCCATTAATTTTTTACGACCATTTTTTAAAATTTTATGAAAAAAAAAAGTATCCAATAGGTTGTTTAACTTTTTTAGACTGCTATGGTTCGTGCCTAAACGGATGTCTTGACATTTTAGCGCTTTCAATGAGATCGTCTAAACTAGGATACTGTTCAACAGCGCGCCTTAATGCGTGCTTCATCGCTTTAAGATTATTAATGTAAACCCTGTATCTAGCTACTGCTGTCGGGTGAACAAACACATTTGCAATTATACAGAGTTTATCTATTAGTTCTTCTGGAATGAGACCTTCTTTGACTGACTCGGTAACAGCTCTTGCAACTGCAGATTGGGCAGGACCATAAATCATTTGTGCTTTTCTTAAGTCAGAAACAGTTACTGTCGGAATGATTAAGGTCTCCGGTCGAACTTTTTCGTTTGGCTGAGTTACTGCTAATAAACCTTCAATACCTTCTTTTTTCTCAAGACCACTAAATACCTCAGCAAACGCTGTGCCTACTGGTCCATCCTTTAATCCTATTAATAGGTCAATATGTGCTACTTCCGCTCCGCCTCCAAATAATGCCTCACCTACAAGCATCTTAAAGTCAGTGATCTGCTTGCCAGCAATTCCAATTATCTCAAAGCGTTCTTCAAGCGGTTTTTCAGGCACTGGCTCGAATTTTTTATAAGTTGGACGCGGGGCCTTACCGATTTTTTCAAGTTCTATTCTCAGTTCTTCTCGCAACTCATAAGAAATAGATCCGCCAATTTCTAGAGGCAATGCGGGTTTTCCTACCTTGACTCCAATCATATTCAAAGCCGCTTTCGTTCCTGCGGCACCTGTTGCCGTGATAATCCTTGTGATCTTATGGATTTCCATCTCTTTCTTACGAGCTTCTTCAATTTTTCCATCTAAAACCAAATTTCGTATTTGAACCCAATAATCGCCGAGAAAATTAGCAGAAGCTAGAATTGTCCCATCGATTCCACAACAGAACGCTGGAAACGCAATTTCGTCCCATCCGTTCATAATCCTAAAATCTGGATCGACAGGTTTAACCCGCTCAAGCAACTCTTGTTGGTACTTTATATCACCACTTGAATCCTTAAGACCCACAATATTCTTGTATTCTACTATAAGATCTTCGACAACAGTTCTAGGAATCCACGTCCCTGTTAATACGGGAATCTGATACATTACAATTGGAATGTCAACCGCTTCTGCAAGTTTAGAAAAGTGCATATATAATCCGCGATTCGTTGGCTTCATGTAATAAGGCGTAACTACAATAACACCATCTGCACCTATATCTGCTGCTGCTTTTGACAATTTTATTGTTCTACTTGTTCCAGAAGTACCAGTTCCAGCTAGCACAGGTCCACGTGCATCCTCAATAGCAATTCTTAAAACTTGGAGGTGTTGTTCCCAAGTCAGTGAGCTGAATTCACCAGTAGATCCTGCTGGTACTATGCCAGTTACACCTAGATCATCAAATACATACCGAATTACATTTCTAAATGCTTCTTCATCAATTTCTCCTTCTTTAGTAAAAGGTGTCACTATAGCAGGGTAAACACCTTCTGGTCTATAAGTGGTCATTACATATCACCTACCAAATCATTGCCTTCTTGTGCCTTTATACTATTTCTATAGCGCGCGCAAAATAAACATAGAGTTTTTATAAAGGTATATGAAAGTATACCATAGGTGCACTTTGATGGTGAGACGTGACGCCGATTCAAAAGAAAAATATAAACAAGCAATTGTTTCGCGCTTGATGGATCACAAAAAACAGTTATTCTCTGAATTAAATCGTTCCTTATGCAGAGGACGTTTTAAAGTGACTAAAAAGACATTGAGCAAATATTTAAAAGAGTTAATTACGGAACAGAGAGTAGAGAAGGTCGGTGCCTTTTACACATATACAAAATATGGGGAGGAATGTTGGGGGCGAAGTTTAATCAGTCAAAGGTTAGAAGAATTAAACAGAACTTATTTAGATCATATGTTTCATTTCCAGAATTATCTTTTAGCAAATAAGGACAAAATTGATACGGTTCATTTTTCGGAATTATTGCCTCTTTTCGAGGATTTAGTAGAACACGAAGATTTATTCATATACATACGTTATTTTTTCAATATCTTAGTTGATCTTAAAGAAAAAATAACATCACAAGTTGATAACAAGCTTGCCTTTCACCTTTATTATTATTCTTCAAGGCTGATGTTCGTTTATATTAATGCTATGAAGGAAGGCATTGAAAAAGCACTTAGGAAGGAAAAATAACAATATACGAAAACAAAAACCGAATTTCAGTAATATAATCTAAGTGGCGTATATATGCGAAAACGAAAAAATGATTTCAGTAATATGATACACACAAATCGCTCAAAAAGAGTATATTAACTTCATCTTAAGTACATTGGTAGTGTATTAAACTCCATTGTAATTAAAATAATGTTTTATTTACCATAATATTTATATAGTCGTTTTTTTATTGAAAATAAAGGATGCTTCATAACTTTTTGAAAAAGCAGTGTATATATGTGAAAATGAGAAGTTGATAATAGAAGTTATGATGTGTTAAGAATGGAAACATCATTTGTTATTTGCGACATCTGTGGAAAGACCTGTAAAAATGAAAGAGGTCTTAGCATTCATAAAGGTCATATGCATAAAGGAGAAACTAATGGTCTGCTAGAAAAAGATTCTCCTCAAAATTTAATAGACATCAATTCAGTTACTCAAGAAGATATTGTAGCAGAACTTCATTCTTTACGACAGTTGATAATCAATTTAGGCCAATTACTGCGACAAATGAAATATGATAATCATGTGAAATGGGAACCACTTTCTAAGTCCCTCCCCATGGAATTGAGTTCCTCAATGGATAGTTCAACTGTCGAATCACCACTCGGCATGAATTATGGATAGAA
>JAEOSF010000109.1 GCA_016840515.1 Candidatus Borrarchaeum yapensis
AGTGGAGATGCCAGCGCTACTTCAAGCTCTTATCCTTTACCTTGAAGTATCTTTGGAACCGATCATCGTCTCGTACAACGACTTCACATTCGGGGTAGCCACCCACCTCCTTGGAGACTTCGTAAAAACGGGCAACATAGTGTGGATTAGCAAGAGGTACGAGGACCTCTGGTACCTCGTAAACGGGATTTCAGCACTTCCTTCTGCTTTACTCGACGGGCTTCTTCACATCATTAAGCGTCCAGTAAACCCCTCTCCCTCCCAGCATCAATGGCTGAATAAATACGGTGGCAGGATTCATTTTTCTTGATCTGATATGTATCGTTACATCGAAAAGATCTGCCCTAAATGCGGTCATCTGATGCGTCATCACGTCTGCATGGACCCCAACTGTGAAGACGAATAGTACTGCTCAGAGCGCAGGGGAGGCTGCGGATACGTAATAAAAAAGAAGCGAATAAAAAAGCGGAGACAAAATTGGAACCCTTACAAGGAGAAAAGCTAGCTGGCTAAAATCGATACATGCATTCAGTAAATCTGTTCTTTAAAGTAACGAGTTACTAGTAAAATAATCTGCGCTCTAAGACGGGGTACTGAAGCATTATATGAAAGCACTGGTTTGCCTATTGAGGAAGCCAACGGAAGGAGATTCGCCTTGAAGAAAAATTTTAACAAGGAATTGAGAAAAGTTGTAGTCAGATCTGTCATCGCGACATGCTTCATTCTCATTCTAAACGCGACGATATTCTTCGTCTCTGTAGGTCGCCTCGATCTTTATCGGGCATGGTTTTACTTCGCCGTCATCTTTACGTACTCGATTTTTAACTTGGCAGCGCTGGCGAAGTTCAACCCCGAACTCCTCAAGCAAAGACTCCTCGTGAAAAGACAGGGTTCCAAACTATGGGATGAAATACTTATGAGGACCTGTAACATAATGCTGATATTTGCGCTGCCCCTTATCGCTGGACTGGATGTAGGCAGGTTTCACTGGTCGAGTCTGAGCACTTATTACGTACCACTCGGCTTCACGTTGTTCATCGTTGGTGGTTTCCTCACGACTCGGGCAATGATAGAGAACCCATATTTTGAAACAACCGTGAGGATACAAGATGAGAGAAGCCACCGCGTGATAACTACGGGGCCCTACCAGGTCGTAAGACACCCCGGCTATCTCGGAGGACTCCTAATGGGGGCATCGATCCCCTTCATGATCGGATCCCTCTTTGCCTTCATTCCCGCTGGCGCCTACGTTCTTCTGATGATCATCCGCACGTGGTTAGAAGACAGAACCCTTCAGAGAGAATTAAACGGGTATCTGGAATACGTCAAACAAACCAGTTACAGATTACTTCCCTGGATCTGGTAGATGCTGCGGGATGAAGTCGAATATTGCCTCCAAGTTGGAAAAAGTTGCACATCAAGCTAGCTCTAAAAACGATTTTTCTGGACCATTCTACCTAATGATCAAAGATACCATTTGTTTTGAATTCTCCATGCTGGGGAAGACCCTGTCATAGACACCTTTTAATAAGGTTAAATCAACATTCTATAGCGAAAATAAGACTAAAAAAAATCCAATACCTTAACAATATTAAGGAAGATTAACTTAACATACTATCTCTTAAACGATTTACAATCGGAAATGCTAGAAAATAACAAAGGCATTTAGGGGATTCAATTTCACCATAAAGTGCATTTATCATTTTTCCGGGATACACATAGTTATAATCTATTTTCGTAACTTTTGCAAATTTATACTCGTAATTGGATAAAATTTCGTAAAAAAGCGCTCTCAAATTTTATCACAAAAAAAATGATGAAAAATTAGACTGACGTGGTTTGCTCAATAGTTTCAATATACTCGTTTATTAATGGAATCATTTTTCTTGTAGGATCTTGTTTCATTCCATTTACGATCTTAGTCAATATTTGTAAATCTTCTTCATCTATTTCAATGACCTTTCGGTCAACGTCGTAATCAAATAAACCAAGTTTTGAGAGCAAGTGAATATCTTTTTCAAGATCTTTTTCTGAATCATGAAATGTTAATCCTTTTTGTCTCCAGAGTATCCTAAAAACAAAATCTGCAAAGTCTTTAAACGACACTGATCAAGACATACAACTGATTGTCAATGTATATTTATGCAATTGTAAAAAGAAAAAAGGGAGAAAGGAAAGGAAAAGGCTCCAGTAGAGCTGAACTTAAGGAAGTATGCATAAGCACTACCGACGCTTTGCAATTAGACATACCGATCGACATTCGAAGGTCAACAAAACATGAAAAAAACGTCCACACGCTACAAATTTACGTTGAATCATTGAAAAGTGAACCATCTTTACCAATAGATGAAATCGAGACCATTCAACTCACAGAAGTTAAAGGTATCGGTCCGAAAACGATGGAAAAACTCGTAGACGCAGGCATAATGAGCGTCAACGAACTCGTCGAAATAGATACTGAGAGAATCGCTGAAGTTATTAGCATTTCAAATGATAGAACTTCTACTCTTATAGAGAACGCACGTTCTCTCTTGAATTAAACAAATTCTACTGTTATGCAATACAGTTTGCTAGTAGGAACGCTAGTGCTAACCTTCCCCCGCTACCAAAAACTATCAAAAAGAGCTTATTTAAGTAAAATATCTTTAATCCTGTTTTATTTTTTAGTTAGCTATCTTGCTATGTATTCTATTCTTCATCATCTTTTATCTGGCGTATTCTTTGTTCTCAAAAGATTAACTTCAGTTCCGCTAATTCTCAGCATGTAGTCGTCGCTAAGATGTAGTTGAAATTCATTTCCAACGTCTACCGCATTTTTAATTGTCTTACCTTCTATAATGCTAAAAATTTCCTTAAAACTTGAAGGATCTTCTGTCAGATTTTTAGTGAATCTCATAAGTTTCCCTCATTTAATCATATTTGATAGAGATATTTAACGCTAGCAAGAAGAGTTAACTAAAGCTTACGAGAACTACATAATTTATGTATACTTGCTAGCTCGCTAGCTACACTAGAATTATCAATAACAATTGCATTATCGTCTTTCCATTTTTTGTACACACAATCCTCATAAGATTTGGGTCATGCTCCTTTGGTTCTTCTACGTGAATTATTTTGTTCTCTTTACTCCATGAATTTCCTCCTACATGTCTATAACTTAAATTTACCAATTTATTCAAGCTAGCTAGCTAACCTCATTAATATTACTTCTAATTTCAGGTTTCTTGCTTGCTTGATCATTACGGATTGAAAAGCAGTACCCTCGTTTTAGGGGACTTCTACTTGAACCATTCTGTTAGTCTTCTTTGTACTCTTCTTCAGCCAAGACAACTGAAGCTGTATCGTCATGTTCCACCCACTTCTGTTTCTTCTTTCCACGTTTCATGTCTCTTCCAGTCATAAATGCTGCTTCTTCAGCAGTGATTTCATCGTCTAGTAGCATCTCTTCTCTTTGTTCTTCATCGTAAATGTTACTCATTTCGTAGTCTTCATCTAAATCTTCTTCATTCTGTTCTTCAACACGTTCTTCATTGTAACGGTCATCCGTTTTCCTTCTTTTTCTCGCCATCACACCACCTTTTCAAATCTTCCTTTACACAGTAAACATAGTAATCATCACTGCTGATGCAATCCCAAAAACAATGTGTTCTTTTCTTACACAACATTACAGGATACAGTCATTCCAATTATTCTATCTTTCTATCTGTCCTTGTTTTAAAAGTTCTTGAAGTATTAGGCCCCTAGCTATCTAAATCTCACTTTACCCTTCTTTGTTGTTTTCCTTTTTGTTCTAGATTGCCATTTATGTTTACAGACTTTACATTCCTTATTGCCCTCATGGTTCATTATGATCTTTTTACTACTACAAACAGGACAACTTTCTTTT
>JAEOSF010000071.1 GCA_016840515.1 Candidatus Borrarchaeum yapensis
AATTATTCTAATTGTAAATCTTTCAGTAGCGCTTTCAAAGGGCATCTACGGAAGTATCACTAACTCTCTAAGCCTGATTGCGGACGCATTTCATTCACTCTTCGATGCAAGTTCCAATGTTATTGGTCTGATTGGCATTAGGCTGGCTAAAAAACCTGCCGATACCGAACATCCTTATGGGCACTGGAAATATGAAACGGTTGCCGCGATAGTAATTGCTGCAATGATCTTTTTGACAGGCATAGAAATTATAGAAAGCGCTATAGAACGATTTATGGTTCCTGAAACGACAAGAGTCGACATTTTCAGTTTTGTCATCGTCATAGGCACCATAATCGTCAATTTCATCACGACAATATACGAACAAAACAAGGGAAAAACCCTCGAAAGTTCAATTCTTATGGCGGATGCACTTCATACCCGTAGCGACATTTTTGTTTCCGCATCTGTTCTTGTGAGTTTTATTGGGATTTTGTTAGGAGTTCCTATACTTGATCCCATAATAGCGGTCTTCGTAGCTGTAATGATTTTTCACACTGGTATTGAGATCGCACACGAGAGCATCCATATTCTTGTAGATACATCCGTAATAGATCCGGCAAAGATAAAGTCAATTGTAAGTCAAATTGATGGCGTTGTTGACTCCCACAAAATCAGATCGAGGGGACAATATAACAAAATCTTAATCGACCTTCATATAATGGTTGATCCAGAAATCTCTGTACATGATGGACACGATGTAGCAAGTAAAGTAGAACAAACCTTAATGGAAAAAGTTCCAGGTGTTCGCGATGTTACAGTTCATATAGGCCCTGCTGGCCATCCAGAATGTGAAGAATATTAGTCAATTATGCATCGAAATGAGTTTTTGTGCGCTTCTATGAATGGTAAAAGGAGTTCGAAGTATCTATGATAGAAGTTGAGGTAAAAGCGAAAATTACACATCCAGACAAGATTATAAAACTTCTCAAAACTCAAGCAACATTTCTTAAGGAAATACATCAAACAGATATTTATTTTAACGCACCTGATAGAGATTTTAAATTAACTGATGAAGCATTACGGATTAGAATTTCATCAGAAGGACCAGCGTTAACTTATAAAGGTCCAAAAATAGGTAATCGAATCGATAAAACAAGAGAAGAAATTTCAGTACACATAAATGATTTGAAAAAAACTCGAATTATTTTAGAAAAACTAGGGTTTCATGACGTCGATAACGTGTCGAAAAAACGCATACTTTTTCAATTTAACGACCTATCAATTTCTGTTGATTTTGTAGAGAACTTAGGGGAGTTTATTGAGATCGAAGGTCTAGTTAATACGCAAAATGAAATAGAAATAAAACGAAAAGAGATATTTGACTTTTTAAATGAGTTGGATATACCTTTGGAAGATTGTGAAAGACGTTCATATCTTGAACTTTTATTAAACAAAAAAGGTTATATAAAAAATCCATCTAGAATTACGAATAGTTAGTCATTAATATGTGAACTACTCCACCCTGACGGATGGAGTTTCCCGCACGGTGTGGGAGGACTCGCAGGAAACTCTCGTTTTACGTTCGGCTATGTGTCGCAGATCATCCTCTTTTGAGGATGGTCCGTCCACCTGGCATTCTGTGATAGGAACCTTCAGTTCCAGCATCACACCCTAGGGATTCGTCAAATGCTATTGTGCTGTTACCTTCGCGGTTGACCGTGCTGGTTAACAACTGTACGAAGCCTGGCTCACAGGGTCGCCTCTTCTGTCATCCTACCGGGAGTCTTGTATCCCTGCATTCCTCCCGATATTCATCGTAACTCTTCTGTGCAAAAAACTATATATAACTAGCGGCTTTCATCCCCCACCTGTCAGAAGGGGACTTCCCGCCGATAAAGTTAAAAATGGGATATGATCTCTCACATATATTCATTTGTTATCTCCTAATTTAACCGGTGAGTTTTTTTGTCAAGTGGAATCTCTTCTAAGCGAAATCTTATATTGCAGGCTTTGTTAGGTATCGCGATTCTTGTGCTCCTCTTCTGGCAAGTTGGATGGCAAGATTTTCTTGACGCCCTCGTTGCCATCGAGTTATCACTCTTCATCTTAGCGTTAGTGTTTTATGCGATAGACAATTTAGTTTTGGCATTTCGCTATCATTTCGTTCTAAAATATATGGATATTCAGGTTCCTTTCATACAAGTATTTCTATGTCATCTTGGGGGCATGCTCTATAGTGATGTCACTCCTGGACGTGTGGGTTATTTTACAGTCCCTTATTTCCTTAAAAAAAGAGCAAACGTTGCCTATTCTTCAAGTCTATCTGCAATCATTGGTCTTCAGTCTTTGGAGTTCTTCATTAAGGTATTTGGATGTGGCATAGGATTAATCTTCATTGGTTTCAATATTGAGAATCAGATTCTGTTTATTGTATTGCTTATTGGAACCATATTCCTCTTTATTGTAGCAGTATTACTTGGCGTTATCGTCTGGTCTGAAAAAGCTGAAGGTATTGTTCAATTGTTGTGCAAGATTCCTTTAATCGGAAAGATACTAGCAAAACTGCTGCCTAAATTTTCTGATTTTCAACAACAAGGCCAGAAAATAAAACCAGTGATCCCACATGCAATAGTCTTTACTTCGGTATCTTGGCTTCTTAAAGGACTCCAATGGTATTTAATCGCACTCTCACTTAACATAACGGGTATTTCATATTTCGGGTTTGTAATGATTCATCCACTTCTCACTGCACTTTCTTTCGTTCCTATTACACCTGCAGGTCTTGGATTGCAAGAATCAGGAATCGTGATTATCTTTACTTTGGTCTTTGGACAAGAAGCCGCTAGTTCATCTGCCTTCTCAATTCTCGCACGATTTTACGCTATCCTTGTCGATTTAGCGGGAATATTAGTTTTCTTGTGAACCATCGTTATCTATCTCTTCTATTTTCCATTTTCCAGTATAAGCAGCTTCAACAATTTTTTTCAAGTCTTTTGCTTCTAGCTTCATTGGATTGTTGTCAAGGTTTCTTTTGAACAAGAGAGTTTCCTTGATAATTCGTTCTTTCTCTTCATACCCGACACCTAGGTCTAAGAGAAATCTAGCTATGCCAATTTCATGAAATTTCTGTCGTAATGCATTGATGAAGTACTCAAAGTCTGTCTGTCTAAGCCTCATTGCATACGCAAGTTCATGGATTCTATCCAAAATGCTATCTTGTTCATATTCTAAGACCGGTAGTAAGAATAAGGCGCTAGCTAACCCGTGAGGAATTCCATGTTTTGAAGTCAAGTAATATCCAAGTGCATGCACTGCAGTCGAGCCAGAAAAATTGATTGCCATACCAGCTAAACAACTAGCATATAACATACATTCTTTGCCATGTTCAATTCCTTTGTACGCGTCAACAACGTTTTCAAAAGCAATTTTAATTGCCTCTTGGGCATAAAGATCTGAAAAAGGTGTGTGCCTAACATTCACAAATGCTTCTATAGCATGACAAAAAACATCAGCACTCGTATTAGAAAGGACCTCTTTTGAGATATGCTTCAGTGTGTTTACATCGAGCAATGCGACCCTAGGAATTAGAGTATCTCCCGCAATTGCATTCTTTAAGCCTGTATCCTTATCTGTTATAATTGAATACTTAGTTACCTCACTTCCGGTACCACAAGTCGTTGGAATAGCGATAACTGGATATGTCTCTTTTTCTACAAGATTTGGAAAGAAATAGTCTTCAATTCGTCCTCCTATCTTTGAAACGAGTGCAACGACTTTTGCTGCGTCAATAACGCTTCCTCCCCCGAAAGCTATTATCACATCACATTCTTTATTTGAAAAGGTATCTAGAGCCCTCAGCACAGTCTCCTTAGTTGGATTTGGTTCAACCTCTTCAAATAAAAACGCCTGTAATTCACAATTGCTAATCTTTTCTAAAATATAATCCGTATAGCCATGTTTTCTTGCGAAATTTTTGCCGGTCATTAAAAAACATTTTTTTCCAAACTGAGAAACAAATTCACCGATTCTCGATAATACTCCTTTTTCAAATATGATTCTTGAAGGCAAATAGAATTTAAAGCCATTCATTTAGATCATTAATTCTTTAATGCTTTTTATTTAAATACATTAAAAAACTAAGGACAAGGCAGTAAAAGCTAAGCAGGCTTGCCTTCGATAAGCCATGTTTTGAACTCTAAAGGGGTATATTTAATTGAATCAAGCTGCATCAAAAAATTTTGAATCTGAAATACGAATTTTTGTAAAGGACATCTCTAATTTTCTTGAAACACTTAAAAATCTCAACGCAGAATCCGTTCTTTCTTATCGTTTCAATGATCACTGCTACAAACCCAGAAAAGGATCAATAGAAGACTGGGATCCAAGTCGAAAAACCATGAGACTGCGAAACTGGAATCATCCTGAAACATATTCACAAATTCTTTTTTCAAAAACAGAGATTCTTGAATGGAATGAACTTCAATATAAGAGAACGGTCTATCCACAAGGTAAATTGGAGTTATTCCGTGGTGAAAAAATATATGCAAAAAAATTATTGGAGGATTGGGAGTTCGAAGACTGGTTCACTGTTGAAAAACTAGAAGGAAATTTACTCAAAATCAAGAGTCAATCAACTGGGGAGTTTGTTATTGCTCTCGAGAATATAAAAAATGTAGGCTATTTGGCTGAAATAGAAGTTTGGGGCGAAGATATGAATGAAGTTGCGCAGAAAATCTACGAAAGAATGCACATTTTAGGAATTACTACAAAGGAAATAACGTTTAGATCTCTTCCCGCAATTGTTGCTCAGAAAGTAATCAAATATATTTAAGCCAAAAACACCTATCTATTAATCATGTCTCAAGACTACGAAAGCGATTTTCTTGCTGAACTTTATAAGGACCTCCCTAAGTTTGGAAAGGCTGAAACCACAAAAAAGACACTTTCAATGTTAAAAGGCTTACCTCCTGAGCCTGCTATTTTAGATGTAGGCTGCGGCACGGGTATGTCGAGTATCGAACTCGCAAAAACGTCTGCCAAAGTAGTTGCATTAGACATTAACCAAACTTTTCTTGATATACTAAGAAATAACGCTGCGGCACAGGGTGTTGCAGATAACATCCAGACTATCAACAAGTCAATGTCTTCCATGGATTTTGAAGAAAACAGTTTTGACGTGGTATGGTCGGAAAATAGTATATTTATCGTCGGCTTTGAAAAAGCACTCAAAGAATGGCGTTTTTTTCTAAAAAAAGGTGGGTTTTTGGTAGTTTCTGTTATCGCAAAACTGAAAGACAATCCTCCAGTCGATGCAAAGAAGTACTGGGAAAAAGTATATCCATCTATTAAATCTCATGATGCAATTCTCAAAATCATCGAAAAACAGGGATACAAATTAATAAGTAGTTTTACGCTTCCAGAGTCTGATTGGTGGGATAATTGCTGTGTTCCACTAGAAAAAAAGATTCTAACTTTACGAGAAAAATATGGGGACAAATTCAAGAGAGAACTAGATATGAACCAAAACGAAATAGATTATTTCAGAAAATATGGTTTTAAATACTACGGGATTGTTTTCTACATAATGCAAAATTAGTTGACCGACAAAAAACTCTAAGACAAATTTGTTTTTTGCATGATATAAAAAATGGATCGGAAAGCCTTAGGATTTTTTTTATATGCGTCAATTTCATTTTGATAGCTTTTAACTACCTCAGGTACCTTTGGATCGTCTTTATGTTTGTTACGAACCTCATTTATTCGTTTTTCTAAGGGGTCATAATACTCAGTCCACCACGCATCATCAGGTAAGTGAAAATGATTTATGAGTACATAGCCATATTTTGGAATAATTCTTAGTTTTCTTTCCTTATTTTGCAGATCATCATGAGCCACAATGAAACCCTTAATCTTAAGCAGTCTTCTCCATTCCTTTAACGCCCTTTCAAAGCCGATAGGAGCGAGTGCGCCTTCTGCCCATATTATATCAAAGCTCTCACTTTCAAAATCAAGTTCAAATAATGAACAATTTATAGTTTTAACACGGCTAGATAAACCCAATTTTCTTGCCTTCTCCCTTAATTCATCCAAAGCACTTTGATCAATATCTATTCCAATTATCTCACCATTGCTTAATCTTGCCAATTCTAAAGTTGGAATTCCCGAACCACAGCCAATATCAAGAATTCGGGGGTTATTTATCTTTGGTAGCATTTCAAACGCTTTCTTTGTGTATTTGAGAAATGTTATTCGAAGTTGATCTGCATTTATCTCATTTTCTATCTCTTTTGACATTTTCTTTCCTCTTCCAATCATCATTAAATTGATTTTTTTAGTTTTTCAACTATAAAGATGATCTTGTAAACTTCAACACAACTGAAGTTTCCACCTGTCTATCTGAAATATTCCAATATTTACGAAGAAGCCTATCCTTTTCTTTAGGTGTCACTAACTTGAATCCATATTTCTTATAGAATTGAATTGCCCACGTTGCGTCCTCCCAAGTTCCTACTAAAACTTCAGGCGTCTTCGCCAAACTCATCAAATATACGAGAAGTTTTCTGCCAATTCCTCGCCTTTGGTGTTTTGTAAGTACGTAAGCATGTCTAATCAAAGTAGTATCTTTAACGGGTTGAAACCCCATTACACCAATCAGGATATCTTCTTCTTGCCAGCCAAAAAATCTCACTCCAGCTTCTAATTCTTCTTTCAGTTCATCCATTGGCATATATGGTTCTTTCCAACAATCTGCAGGGATTTTTCCTTTGTACGCCTGTGTTGCATCATTTATAATTCTAAAAATGGTATTGCGATCAGAAGAAGCGAGTCTGCGAATCATTTTAATCCCTTGCAAACCTACGATACTAGAAAAATAAAAATATTTGGATGCACGTGGAAATAAATTCACGTGTCTCAAATCAATTGGGATATAAGCGAAGGACTGTAAGCGCAAAACTCAAAACTCGGTACAAATCCACTTTCTTCAGGGTTCGTTGATGTGAATAAACTGATATAGATTCTCTGGTTCTCAGTTATATCAAAACGATAATATTGGGCCTCCCCACCCTCATATAGGTCACCATAGATCGCCCAAGACTTGGCAGGGTCAGGGATGACGGTTGCTGTAGTTAGGCTTTCATTGTCTCCTGGTCCAAAAGGTACATGAGCGAACACCAATGGTGTCAAAAGAAGCCAAGGCAGAATTGCGATTAAAATCAAAAATTTCCGGTGGTTCATATGATCAACCCCGAAAGTCCTAAATCAGAAGAAGACGAAACTTATATTTAAGGGATTGTTTTTATGCAACCCTTGCTAGGCTCAAAGCATCGAAGCCTATAACGTAAGCCTTAATAAGAAACATACTGCATTGAAACATGATAATTGTGTCAAAAGGTTGTGATTGAATGTGTCTGGCGATTCCGGCAGAAATTCTTGAAATAAATGGGGATGAGGCGACAGCTGATTTTGGTGGTGTAAGACGAAAGATAATCACTACATTGATTGAAGACATTAAAGTGGGAGATTACGTCATAGTACACACTGGATACGCTATAAGTAAGCTTACTAAAAAAGAGGCAGTAGAAAGTTTAGAGTTATGGGATGAGGTTTTCGAGATCATTAATAAAGATCTGAATAAATAAGGCCTAAATGTGTAAGTTTATGAGAAAACTGTTAAGATCATTAAACCTTTGGATAGTTTTGATTACTGTTTTATCAATTCTTCTAATTGTTAATTATGTCTATTGGCACATTCCAGCAACTTTTAGACCATTTAATTTTCCTGAACCCACAAGATTTTGGAATGTGTTGATTCCTTTCTATGATATCATTTGGTACTGGATAGTGGCAGGGATATTGCTCTGCTTAATTCTTATTTTTGCCGTGCATTATCAGATTTACGAAAGAAAGGAGTTAAGTACTGAAAAGGAGATTTAAATAATTTTGCAGCGAAAACTCATTGTTAACTTCGATTTTAACGACAGTTATTTCTTTTAACTCAATTGGTATCAGCAGAAGAAGTTAACTCTTCTGCCTTGTTATAATATTCAACTGCTTTTTCGTTATCATGTAATGTATCATAAACAAGTCCTAGATTATACCACGCTATGGCTAGTTTGGGATTAATTCTCACAGCTTGTTGAAAACACTCAATTGCTTTTTCAAGTTGGTCTAACTTATAGTACGACCATCCCATGAATAACCATGCATCGGCGAATTCATCGATCTCAATTGCTCTCTGATAGCAATCTATTGCTTTATTATATTCACCTAGCCGTCCGTAAGTTTTTCCCAAAAAATACCATACTGCAGAGGATTCTGGATCAGATTCTATTGCCTTTTCGTATTCTTTTATGGCTTGGTGATATTGGCTTTTCTTAAAATATTCATGTCCTTTTTCCAAATTCTCTTCTACTGACATCCTTGAGGCCTTCCTCACAAAAATCATTAAACAATTTAAGGACGAAAAAGTTGGCTTTAATAATTTTGTTTCAGACATATCAGATCGAGATGAGTTCGTTTTGATAGAATTCCTATTTGTTGTATACAGTAGTATATTACCGTGTACTATTATTTTCTCTGTAGATTTTGGAACGTTTTCAAAATGGACGATTAATTAGAATATTTTGACACTCTTTTCGCCTAATTTATGAGGCAATTTGCACAAATTTAAATGATTAATATAGCATATTTTTCAATGAAGTTGTCTCATTGAAGAGGGGCATGAACTATGCATAGACTAAACGAACTTACTAATTTACTTCCTAAACTAACCTTATTCTCATTTAAACCAGGAGAGGAATCAAAGGAAAATCCAAGAGCATGGAGAATTTGGGATTATACTAAAAAGTATGCCGATGTCACTATGGGCGACATTCTCAAGAGAGAAGACCATGCACTTTTTGGACCCAATCATTTTCATTCAGACCCACACGCACATTTTATGGCCGAAAATATGTCCTTAACAACCATTGAAAGTAATATCAAGTCAAATGTGATAGAAACATCAGAACCTCAAATTACCTCGATGTTAAAGGAATATCGAGGGCTATTTCAGAGGCTATTATATCTTAGGTCACTACCAGATGTTGATCTAAAAATATTAGCTCAAGAGGGTCAGATTTTGAATCAAATCGATGAATTAAATGGAGAATTTAGTAAAATACAGATGAAATATGAAGGTGATCTTCCTGAAGATATTCAGATCCTAGAACCCATAGGAGAAAAAGCAGCGTGGTTGCATTTAAATAACTATGTTTTACTACTTGCCTCTAGGCATGAAACTATCGGATACAGTTTAAATACCTTAGGGGAGGTATTTAATGAATCTGGACAAGAATTTCCTACATTTTCAGCCTCCTTGAGGGTTGATAATGCGATTTCAGTAAGTCAAATTACTAAAGAAATGATAGAAAAGGGAATGTTAGATCCTGAAATATCTAAAACTGAAGCAATTAGTTTTCTGTCAGACTTAAGTGAAGTTCTAACGAGACTAACTAACAGCCCGGTCGATAGGTTTTACCTCCACGATTTGTTTGGCAAAAGTACTTTCAGACATTCACAACGCTTTAAGAAAGCAAATGACGTCTCCTATATAGTGGTTGGTGAGAAAATCTGTAAGGATCGCCTCTCTTTGTAAACAAGTTTTAGAACCATTTAAGATTTTATGGACTATAAAAGAAGAAATGATAATCAGTGCCGATATCTTCCTCAAATAACAGCTGAAGCGATCTAATTCCAAAACTTGTATATTCATCCAAGTGCTCTTGGACATAGAAATGTGGATGTCGTCGTAAGTATTCATTTGTCTCTTTATTAATTATTAAACTAATTTTATCTCGTTCGAGACCCTGAAATAGCATTAGAGGAATAACCAAAGTGCAACCATATGAGACTTTCATTTTCTCAGTGGTTGGTTTAGTTAATTCTCTTGTGGAGTCCAATATGATAGTTGAAACGCTGTTGGGCAGTTCAGATTCGATAATCCCTTTTTTTATAGCGCATGCTTTTTCGAGGTTACCTGTTTCAATCTCTTGTATAAGTTCAGTTAAAGAAATTCGTAAAGTTTCTGTTTCCTTTTCCTTTCGTATCTCTAATATCTGATTATTTTCAAGTTTAATGTGTGGCTTGGCAAGTTCAAAATTCAATATTGTAGAAATTTCCTTTTCAATTCCGGCGTCTATTAGTTCTTTGCACGTTTTATCTTCTTTTACGATTTTCAAATATTCACGGATGGTTTCTACTTCTTTAAGATTTGCGAAAAATAGTGGATTAAGGTCTTGCGCCTCTTCGAAACAGCTAATCACAGGAAAGACATTATTGTTCTTTCGCAAAAAACAAGCATCGTAAATCAAAGGAGCTCTATGTATGGTCCGAAAAGATAATTCTTTCTCATCTTCCGGAACGAGCATAAAAAACTTCTCAAATTCTTCTTCATTTCGTTCGAAAAGTGCTTTGACGATATCAAAAAACTTCACCCTATCCTTGAAAGGATCGTCCGAATAAGCATCATGTAAATCTTTAAGAGAATATTGGCGATTTATGACCGTAGGTGCAAGCTTCTCATAAAACTTCAACATCGCTTCATATTTTTCCAATGCACCGATCTTTGTATCATTTATTCCATAAAGTTCGCTTGCATACCGGGCTATCGATTCACTTCGACTCGTAATAGTAAAAGCAGCGTTTTCAAGTGCTGAGAGATAAGGATATTCCGAGAATTCCTCCTCGATCATTCTTGTGTATAATTTATCAAGATATCCCTCTGCTTTTGTTTCATTGTCAACTAGAAATAAAAATAACTCATTTTCAAATAGTATGCTACGTTTATAAGCAAAATCGAAATTTAGGTGAGGTGATGATAGCAATACCTTGTCGAAAAGCAATATCTCAGTTAATAATTGATTTTCAATAGTAGGTATATGTTTATCCATAATCACTCCTTTTCTGGACGCCTCAGAAAGTGAAAGCAAATTTTCCGCTCCTGCTATAGAGAACAAATTTTAGAAACAAAACTCATTCTCTAATTATATTGTCGACTAACCTATCAATGAGCATATCACGTTGTTGGTCGTTAAAAAAATCGATTCCTGTGTAGCTTTTAAAAACATCTGCTCTTAATAATGCAACTTGTCCTGCTGCAATTATTTGATGAATCTTAATCTTAAGTTCTTGCTCATTTTTCTTAGAACCATAGATTTCCTGAATAGCAGTTAAATACGCCTTATTGGTCTGCATACTGTTATCTTCTTCTTTGCCACCAGAAAGTAAATCATAAATGATCGAAACTCTTGATATTCTTGGATACTTGGCAAGGAAAGATGCAGTGTCCCTAAGCATAGTTTTTAGCTTGTTAACGGGATCTCCAGTCAGACTATTATACCTATCATACCAAGTACTTATGCGATCCCCAATAAGAACTTCTACGGATTGATTGATTAGATTTTCTTTTGTTTGAAAGTGATAATTAAGTGCGCTTAACGCGACGTTTGCCCGCTCTGCTATAAGGCGCATTGTGACTCCTTCAAGATCTTTTTCCCTTAGAAGGGAAATGGTGGCTTTCATAATCCTTTGTTTTGTATCTAAATTGTCGTTTTTCATGATTTATCACCATTCTTTTCCTTGTTTGATCGAAGAGAGATAAATCGTGAGTTATATTATGCCACTTAATACAACCCACGTTTAATAAAGGTAGATCAGAAATTCGCCAGCTCATATGGCTTATGCCAGACGCGATGCTCGTTCTAATCGCTGCCCGCCGTTGGTCACAGCGACCGCTGCAACGATGATCCACAGCGCGGCGGTCAATACAAGGTACCAGGTAATGAGGGGCACACTTGGTATCGCCTGAGGCATGAAAATCATGGCCACGCTGGCTGTTAAACTCGCGTGCATGAGCATCGCTACGAGCAGGCTTCCGGTACGGTCGTAGACCCAAACCATGAGCACCCTGTAGGCCGGCAGTACCCCTACATAGAAGAATATTGCTACTTGAAAGCGTTCCACTGGCATAAGTAAGTGCCATGCTCCCCACAGGAAGCCCATGATGAGCCCAGTAGTAAGCAAACCATAACGCAGCCTCATCTCGGGCACGGCAAACCCCGTCCAGCCTAATTCCTCAAAGAAGCCGGCCGCCAGCCCCACTGCGATACCGATCAGCAGAAAGGTAGTTTTGTCGTCCGTAGTGAATATGCCGGGGAGAAATACCGGAGAGGTTGGCAAAAGCGCGAAGAGTGTCGCCATCGCCAAGAACGGAGATGTCAGGAGCGCTACCACATACCAGCGAGCGCCCATCCGCCACCTGATCAACCGGGATAAAAACTCGCGAAGACCCGCCTTTCCATAAATGAGGCCGGTCAACAGGAGGCCTGCTACGGGGGGGCCGGCGAGCATTGCCAGGAGCACTATGTAGAACAGCATCTCGAATTGCTCCGGGGTGCCCGAAATCCCGCCAGGACCGACCAGGATGAGTACGCCGCCCCATGAGATAGCAAACGCCAGAATAAAGAAGGTCAATAGTGAATGGCGTTTAACGAATTCTTTTATGTTCATTATCATATCCTCGAAACAGTATATTGAACAATGTTCTGAACAAAGTATAGGACGATGTACTATTTATGCTTTTCGTAGTCAAAGAGTTTTAATGTCAACGGAAATATCAGACAAATTGAAAAACAAAAATGGCAATTAAAAAAATAAAATGTGGGAGCAAATAATTTCCGAATACAACGGCAAGACCCTTTAGAGTTTTTAGAAAAAGCAATGCGCCAAATCTGACTTACCTTATATCAAGGGTTTGAAGAATGTTTTTCTCCAGATCGTATACTCTGACAAGATGATTGTTTGTATCTGTGAGATATAACATGTTATCAAATAACTCAACATCGGATGGCTCATATAAGCCGAGTTTATCACAGTCAGGGTCATCTACCCTACAAACGGTTTTCATTCCAGGTTTTCCTATAAGACTAGAAACCTGCTTTGTCATTAAGTCGATTACTCGAATTGCCGAATTGTAGGTATCAGCAACATAAATCTTGTTGACGGTTGCAAAGATGCCTAGAGGATGTTGAAATAGTGCCTGGTTTACAGGACCATCCTGATGTCCAAATACAAATAATCCTTGACCAACTATTGTTTTAACCTGCATTCGTTCAAGATCTACCTCTCTAATCGCAGAAACCTCACTATCTGCAAAGTACAATTTATTACCGTATATCGATAACCCACTTGGCTGGGCAAGCTGTGCTTCAAGATTTTCTCCATCAACTATATTCTCGCGTCCATTTCCCGCAAATCGTCTAACCATTTCAGTTTCTACATTGTACACCCAAATTTGGTGATTACCTGCCATTGCTATGAAAATTAGGTCGTCTTTAGCTGCTAGATCCCACGGAGAAGAAATAGCGACGTCTTTGCCTTTCCCACCTTCTGAAAGCCATGGGCCTTGTTCACCAGTACCTACAAGTGTAATTACCTTTCTGTTGGTCAGATCTATTTTTCGCAGTGCGTGGTTCTCAGTATCCGCGACATAGATATCTCCATCCTTCCAGAGTACACCTTGTGGTCTAAAGAAAGTCGCAGTCTCGAAATCACCATCTGAGAATCCAATCTCTCCGTT
>JAEOSF010000034.1 GCA_016840515.1 Candidatus Borrarchaeum yapensis
TGCCCCATGGTGGCAATTTCAGTCCAATCATTCCCATCCCACACGAAGAAGAAGGGTAAATAAGTGATTTGTTGTCCTGGGGGATTTTCCAGCCGTTCCTCAGTCATGAAACTGATGCGGATCCGCCCATTATCGATGGTGGGGTCCATAAATCCATCGCCGTTATAATCGGTTGTCCCATCAAAGGAAACATCGCCTAAAGTTTGCTGAATGTTGAAGGGTAAACCGACCAAAAGCATACTAATGAAAAGTAAGGTGCAGTATTTTACATGTAGAGACACGGTAATCCCCGATAATCTTTAAATTAAGCATTACAGTTAGCATTCTCTGTTTTCTAGCGACCTATATAAGCCCCCCTAAAATCCTAACTTGTTTAACTCTTCATAGAAAAATAAGCAAATGAAAACCAAATAGAAAATTTCGTTCAAAGTTGATGAAATACTCTGAGGAAGTTCAATTGTAGTTACGAGAAAATTAAGAATACTAACCTTACATAACCGACAAAATGTATGCTGTTCTTAAAATAGATGACATGTTTTTACATACAAAATACTTTTCTAATAGTCTTATAGTCTGCCTCTCGTGATCTTAAAGAGACTTAAATTCGAATTCTTGAAAAAATTAACAATAATCGCATAAAGAGAATCGTTTTACTTACACATCACTCCCACTGTTAGTTTAAATCTAAGCTATTGCAGTATAAGATACACAAAAATCATATGATATTATCGAAAAGTAAAAGCGTCTGTTATTTGACAATTGTGTTGTCCTTATATAGAGCCATTAAAATAAAGAGGTGTAACCATACGTTTAATGTGATAGTAGAGTGGAATAGATAGTCAATATAGAGTTGACGGTGCTACGTATTTAAAATATGATATACTCTAACTACTTGAATAAACACGTGGATAAGGAGCTTTACTAGTCTTAAGAATAGGAGTAATCGTTAAAAAAAACTCGAATAAGAATTCGATGACTAAGATCTTAAAGAAGTCTATTTTCAAGAATAAGAAACATTACTTAGAAGGAAAGAAAAAATGTTACTGACCGATATCTTCGAAGAGGAATTGAGAAGTCCTACAGTATTTAGGGACGAATCTAAATTAAACGAATCATATATGCCATCTTCTTTACCTCATAGAACTTCTGAACTCCGAGAGTTGATTCGCCTATTTTTAGGTTTGATGAAAAATCCTGGTGAAATGAGTCAACGAGTTACTATTAGTGGAAGTATCGGTGCTGGAAAAACGGCACTTTCTAAATGTTTTGGGAAAATCTTGGAAGAGTATGAAGCAACACATAACAAAAATTTACATTATGTTCATGTTAATTGTCGACGTAAAAAATCACGCTTCTTAATACTTAGGCAAGTTGTATATCATTTCAATCCTACAGTTCCTCATAGAGGTTATTCACCAGAAGAACTACTTTACATGCTTGATTGCCTATTGGAGTCACAAAATGCTCATTTAGTTTTAGTACTTGATGAACTTGATTTTATTTTAGGTAGAAATGATAAATCTCTTCTCTATGATCTAACACGATGGACCGATGAGCAATTGAATGGCGTTCAACGTGTATCCCTGATACTCATTGTAAGGGACAGGGCCTCTCTGAAGAAGCTAGATGCAAGTACACTTAGTTCACTTCAAAATAACCATATTTATCTAGCGCCTTATTCTGCTTCTCAACTTGTGGATATTTTACAGGAGCGGGCAACTGAAGCATTGTTTGACTACGCAGTCAATTCTGATGTTCTCAATCTCATTGCCGATATTGCCAGTGAACGAGGTGATGCACGTTTTTCTCTGGAACTTTTATGGCGTGCTGGCAAATATGCTGACCGTGATAGAGTTCCATCTATTCTTCCGGAGCATGTTCGACTGGCTAAAGCTGATGTCCACCCTAATTTTAGAAAAGACTGCTTCCATGAATTGTCACCACATCAGCAATTGGTATTATTGGCTATTATCCGCCAATTGAAAAAACACAAAGCTGCCTATACGACCACAGGAGATGTTGAAATTAACTACAATGTTATCTGCGAAGAATATGATGAAACTCCACGAAAACATACCCAACTATGGGAGTACATTAAAGAAATTGAACAATTGGGCATCATCACAACTAAAATCTCTGGCAAAGGTATGCGTGGCAAAACCACTTTAATTGGACTACCAGATGCACCATTGTTCCTGCTCGAAAAAGCTCTTCAAAATAATCTAAAAGACTCTTAAAAATAAGGGAGTATATAAGAAATGACGCTTGATTTGTCAAATATTCTTACTCAACAAGAACCATTTCCACCTATAGAAGAAGTGCTTTCTTCAAAAGGAAAAATAAAAATTCTAAAGATTTTAACCCTTTATGATGAATTAAACATCTCTGAGATCGTACGAAAAGCGCAACTTAACCATGCCACCGTTACTCAACATCTTGATTACTTTAAATCCATCGGAATCGTGGAAGAAAAAGCATTTGGACGAATAAAAATCTATCAGTTAACGGATGATATAAAAGTTAGAGTCATTCGTGAATTAATAGAATTCTGGGAACGATCAGAGTCCTCATCCGCATTGATAAAATGACAATGCTGCAATTTATGAACAAAAAGCTTTCCAGCATTAGAAATTAATTATTTTTTCCTTTTAATGAACAGTAGTCTTAGGTATGAAATGCTATTGGCTTCAAAGAAAATTGTGGTGCTTAAATAGTATATATTATACTTTTTAACGAATAAGAGTGAGTTCGTGGACTTTATAGCCGAAAATTGATGAAGATCTATTTCAATGAGGCGTTAAATTGTGAGAGCTATAATAAAGGAAGAAGACATCGATTTAGAGACCTATCAATTCTTACGAGAATGTGGCATCACAGCTGTAATTTTACTAAAATTTGATTTTGCAATGGGACCATATATTGCTTTTAAAAGCGTGTATGAACAAAATGTAAATAGTATAAGAGCCCTAGAAGATCCTGAATATCTTGCACAATTTTATGTTGGCATTTCAGGTACTGAAATGGATACTCTCGAAAAAAATGAAGAACGAATCGTTATTGCTCGCCAAAAACACGCTATAGACTCCACACAAGTTACTGATGTTTTACTTCTTTGCTTAGACAATGAAATATCAACTTCTTCGGCTATTACCTTTGCTAAAGAACTAATAACTAATTCGAATGCTGAACCTCATCGCCTTGAAGAGTTACTAATACAACTTAAAGAAACTTCACCGGATTTGGAATTTCAATTGAAAAATCATCCTCAGATGATGCCTTTAGAACTACAAAGCTCTAATAGAGTTCAAAAATTGAATAAATTAACACATTTTAAAAAACTTGTAACCAAGCCTTTGGATTTATTTCAAAAAAGAGAACTTAATGAAATCGAACTCAAGTTCCCTAAATTACGTAAATCTATGTTCTTCATTCGAATACCTTTTGAGGATCTAAATATTACACGTTTTCTTGAAAATCTTCTCGCTCGTATTTCAATAGAGAAAGATACTGTCTTTTCCATTGAAATGAACCAAATTAATACGAGATTCTATTTAGTTGTGACATTAGTCTTACCACACAATCAAAGAAATTTCATAGAACGCTTAGCTGGCAGTTTGAATATGAGAGGCTTTTCCATCTCACTTTTAAAAGAAAAAGATTTAGAAAAACATTGGATTGCACCCTTGGGGATCACAAGCGGTACATCAATTCGAATCTCACGAAAACACAAAAACTTTATTCAAGTACTTAATTCACCACAACGTTTTATCTCCTTATATGAAAGCAAGACAATACTACCACTCACCTTAGCAACACTAGCACAAATTCAAGAATCTATATGCACTACTATACTCTGTAGAGGTTTAAAGAAGAATAAGACCTGTGTTGAAATACTATTAGCAAAAATACACTCGTCTAAGGCAGAGATCGATCAATTTGAACTGCCTAAAGAATTCTCTGGGTATTTTATGAAAGTAAAAGGTAGACGAGCATTAACAGACAAAGTAAAGGCCCTATTATTAAGAGAATGTTCGAAAGGTATTAAACTCTCATTAAAAGAATTATATGAATTCTTTCTAGGTATAGATTTAGTAAATATTCAAAAACTGGCTAATTAAATTTTAAAGAATTGCTTCTAGATTAGCCAGAAAGGATGATCCTCTCTACTTGTTTTTCTTTAGATAATTCGGTAAACAAACTAGAAAAGTGTTCCTGGGCAGTTTTTAGTTCCTCAAATTCATAGAAATCATTGATTTTTGTTTCTTCAGAAATAAAGAGAAAGTATTTCTCACCACAGCCTCGAATCAAACACAAAAAAGTGTCTTCACCGAAGCAGAAACTCTGAATTAATTCCCATCTGCACCCACTAGAGACTTTTTTTACCAGTGTTTCTACTACCATTAAACGTCCCCTCCTTCACCCATGGCAGTCTTATGTGTTGTTTTACAACATTCCATGCTTGATTTATTGCAGAGACATTCGAAGGGCTCCACAAATTCATCTGCAGTGCATTCTGCACAAGTAGTTGATTTTACAGTATTTGTTATTCTTCTGACATATTCTTTTGAGTAAGAAGGCATGCTTTCATACAAATTTGGATAATTCAATAGGTTATGTGAGCGGATTGCTTCCTCATCGACACTGCTACTCTTAAAATCGTTTGTACGTATACGTGTTGGATGCTTCAATGTAGGTGAAAAAATCAGACATTCCTGTGGTCTTATACGCTTCAGATAGTTAACTTGTCTCTCGTCTAAATTCATGTATTTTTGAAGTAATTCTGCATCTTTTGTCAATTGAAATGAAATGATAGTGTAACTATTGGCTAGACTGTTCTCAGCGAAAAGAGGACGTGTCCCTACGAAGACGAAACCAACTCCATATGCTCGTAATATTATGCTAAGATCTTCAGTTGGTGTTGCATCAATGCTCGTCTGTTTTCTATATAACTCAGGAACAAGAAACTGACATTCCTCTACCACAATTAAGTTGTGTAACTGATGCTGAAGCCCTCGCTTAATGGAATAAGCCCCATATAAGCGCACTAAAATATTCATTAAAAACCTAATGTCATCCTTTGGAACGCGTTGAGACTGAAGGAAACCTAAATCAATAATAACCTTCTTTTGAATGAGTTCATCAAAAGATATATTCGATCTACTTACATCAAAGATTTCTTTTAGTACACCTCGAATAAACTTGTTTAGACGATTATGCAATGCAGTAACTGTCTTCTCCAAATATGAAAACTTGTTCTTGTATTGTATCGCATAGTAATCAAGCGCTTTCAGAAAGCCTTTAAATCCGTTGAGGCGTGCTGTTGGATCCGCAATATACTCATCAAGAACGTCTTTAAGTACGCGCTCCATTTGTACTGAAAGATCAATATCCTGTTGAAACATGGTAGAATAAACTTCACGTATGAGGGAAAATACTCTGTCTGCATGCTCTTCAGGCGAAAACCCGCAAGGATCGAAAATATTTATCTGCAATGGAGCATATTCTGAACCTGGAGCAAATATAAGGATATCATTAAGTATCTCACGTGGAAATAGAGGAAGCAATTGTGTGTATTCAGATTTGTAATCAAAAATAATCCAGTCAATCAGTGGGAATTCACTTGAGAGCTCTAGAATAATATTTTTCGTAAGACACGTTTTCCCACTTCCGATCAACCCAATAACTGTTGTATTGCGTCTAAAATCTTCAATTTTAACTTTCAAAGGCTGTAAAATCTTATCCCTAGAAATAACATGCCCAATTTCTATTCCTTCAACTATGTCAGTCACTTCAAGGGGTATCTCAAATTCTGGAATATAATTGCTATCTATTCCACGTACTGGTTTCTCTGGTAGATTTGTAAACGGCGATAGGTGAAATATATTCATCTTTGTTTCATTTTCTATCGATAATTTCATTCCAGCACGTTTATATGCACGTTTAAGTTTTCTACCTTCTAAAATAAACGTTTTAATACCATAATGTACCCCTGAATAAATAGTATTTAGTGAATTTTCAATGTCTAAAGTCACACGCCTACATATTTCTTCATCTTTTGCAGAAACTAAGACATAAGTCGAAACTTTAGTAAACCCAGGTTGCATTTCATTCAGATATTCTAAAGATCCCTGCTTTTTATGGCTTTTAAAAAAGTTAACGGGCTCATTAATTAAAGCAGTGTCGTTACTATCCGTTATTATTTGTTCTAATTCTTTTTCACTAATATTAAAACCCTTGAAATTTGTCACGAATTTTATTTCTGCCTGTAAACTAAGACAATGTCTGATAAATTGGTCATGTTGTGTTATTTCCCTGTGCAGTTTTTGCTCAGGTTGACCTTCAACAGCAATAATAGAAACATAACGAATATCGTAAGATGATATTATTTGTGAGATTCCCTGAACATAAAGCACCGATCTATCTTGTCCATATCTTGAGAATTTAGGTAGTACTGTAAACGCGGATAATTCTTTTTCAGATACTATCTCGCTTTCAACCTCAAATGTAAGCGATTCAAGACTACCTTTCATGCGATTAAGAGCGGATTGAGCTGCTTCTATTGCTGTATTTTCCCTTCGACCTGTTCCAAAAACATATCGTCGTATCTTGATGATTCCTCCTTCTTGTATAGAAATCTCATGTGCACCTTGTTTGCACTTCTTTAGGTATGCTGAGATATCTTCATTTTCATATTTTTGAAAATTTGTGCTTTTTGAAACATCTTGGAATATAGAGGGACGCTGTGCATAGTTCATAACTTCCCTTGACAGACTTTTGATTTCTAACGCTTGAATTACAAAATATCTGTCCTGAAACATAAAGAAAGCAACAATACCAAATAGCCACATAAATTTACATATAAAACCAGGCAATGGAAGTTTTCGCTGGAAAACGATTCTATTTGAACCAAGTGAATAAAATTCGTATTCTGAAAAGATACGAACACCAAAAACACAGATAAGAGCAAAAAGGACGGAAGTAATAACGAATGGATAATCGAAAACTTTGGTTCCTAAACTTAATGATGCAAAATGAAATTGAGGAAGTCTATTCTTGAAAATGAAATAGTTTAGAAAATAGATAGCAACACTTGAACAAAAAGTGAAAAAAAGCATATAGATAATGATCGCCTCCATTTTCTCCTTAAACAAACCCTCTGAAAACCTTGAGTGTTTTGATACAACGTATATTGCGGAGAAGAAGCAGAAAATTACTATAATGAACAAATGTACGATGTTGATGAACATTTAATAAGCCTCAAGACCTTCGACTAAAGAAAAAAGAGTTAAAGATTTCAAAAGGCAAAGACATTTGCATATCTCCTCAAAAAAGCATTTTATCATGGCCATTGTCCGCCTGAATGTAATAATTAACTCTCATAAAATGTTACTATGTTTTAGCGTTTCAGATACTGAATTTTAAGGAAATATAAAAGATCAGCGACTTTTTTATAAACAAGGATTATTTTAAAAAGAAAATGAGTTATCTAGAGCTCAAAGGAAGTTTATGGAGTCCTCAGCGAAAGTATTAACCATCATAAAATTTGAAGAATTACTGTAACCATATTGAACACGAATTTCGTGAAAAATCGAGGGGCTTAATAATATACTCTAATTATTATCTTCAGTTAAAGCTGAGGACAGGAAATGAGATATCTAAACGCAGTATTAGGATTGATCCTTCATGGAGTAATTATAATACTTGCTTATATACCGTTATTTGTACGATGTCTCAATTTGGGGTTCCGTGACACCTATCCTGTACTTATCCTTTTTTGGCTTCTATCTCTCAATGAGTTATTGTTGGCTATAACTCCACCTTCAGTTTTAGTCTTGCCAGTATGCTTGTTTTCATTTAGTATGGTCATTGGCTTTTTTTTCACTCATATTTTTCCATGGGTTTATCCTTTTCTTGTATTTGGATTCATTCTTTTTGTACTGGGACTTCTCCTTCAGTTTTTGATAACCTTAATTTGATCTGAAAGAATTACAAAAGTCGTGAGGTTTTTATATCTACATGCATGTAGCTTGTAAAGATTTTACAAATAAGAAACCTCTATTATGGGAATTCTTAAGGAGACTAAATACATAGAGGAAGGTGTGTTAAATGATAAAGAAGTTTTTTCAGAATAAACGAGGTTCTCCTTTGATTGAAGAGGTAATGTTAATCGGAATGGCCATTCTTATGTTTGCACTGGTAATCAGTTTGATATTTGATATCTTTAATTGGACTGGTGCATCAACCTCCGAACTCTATCAAGAACTGGCCAATCTTTGGAGTGAGTTTCGTTGATAAAAATATTGTCTAAGGACAATATCTTCCAGTTCATGTTATTAAGGATCTAGGGATTTAACTATTATTAACCAGATTTCTTAGAACTGTATGCAATATACCGCCGTTACAGTAATATTCCACCTCAATAGGCGTGTCTAATCTTATAAGAACTTGAAATTTTATCTCATTTGCCTTCTTATCCTTAGCAATAACAGTTAACTCTCCTTTTGGCTCAATGTTCCTGATACCTAAAATATCGTAAATTTCATCGCCTTTTAGACCTAGTTTATCGGCGTTCTCACCTTCCATGAACTGTAAAGGTAAGACCCCCATTCCTAATAAATTGCTTCGGTGAATTCGCTCAAAAGATTCGGCTATTACTGCTTCAACCCCTAAAAGTTTTGTGCCTTTAGCCGCCCAATCACGAGAACTTCCAGTACCATATTCTTTGCCTGAAATGATAATAAGCGGTAAATTTTTCTCTTGATAACGCATTGAAGCATCGTAAATCGGTATTTCCTCACCAGTTAACTGAAATAAAGTCCATCCGCCTTCCTTGTCATGAACCAATTTGTTTCTGAGACGTATATTACCAAATGTGCCTCGCATCATCACATCGTGATTGCCTCGTCTTGATCCAAAAGAATTGAAATCATCGATTTGAACTCCTTGGGATATTAGATACAAACCCGCTGGTTCATTAGAGGGAATTGCACCTGCAGGGGAGATATGATCTGTTGTAATGGTATCACCTAGAAGTGCAAGTAACCTAGCATCTTTAATATCATCTTTCTCAGGGGGCTCAAGCGGGAAATCAATAAAGAAGGGAGGCTCCTGAATATATGTTGAATTTGGATTCCATTCATAGAGTTTTCCTACTGGAACATCAAGTTCCTTCCAGAGTTGTGTACCTTCAAAGATTTCAGAATATTGTGTGTCAAACATCTTGACATCAACAGTTTTTTCCACAATTTCTTGGATTTCCTCAGATGTTGGCCAGATATCTTTAAGATATACTGGGTTACTATTAGGATCATAGCCTAATGGCTCGCTTATTAGATCTATATTTATTGTACCTGCTATAGCATATGCAACTACTAGAGGCGGAGAGGCGAGATAATTTGCTTTAACAAGAGGATGTATCCTTCCTTCGAAATTTCTATTTCCACTGAGAACAGCAGCTACTACTAAATCGTTTTCTTGAACAGTTTTTGCTATTTTTTCGGGAAGAGGCCCGCTGTTACCAATGCAGGTTGTACATCCATAACCTGCTAAGTGGAAACCCAAAGCTTCTAAATATGGTAAGAGTCCTGATTCTTTAAGATAGTCAGTCACCACTCGAGAACCGGGCGCAAGGCTTGTTTTAACGTGGGAACTGACCTTAAGCCCATGTTTTACTGCCTTTCTCGCTAACAGCCCTGCTCCCAACATTACTGAAGGATTTGAAGTATTTGTACATGATGTTATAGCCGCGATCACAATTGAACCATTAATAATATCAGACGATTTGAAATGATCTACTGGACACGTTACGCTGTAATCTTTTGCCTTCTCCTCCAGCCAGCGTAAATAGTCAGAATCTAAGCCCATCTTCATTTCTGCCTTGTGAGATCCACCCTCCGCAAGCCATCGTTTATAATTAAGGTTTTCTAACTCTTTCCTAATTTCTAATTTCTTTCCAAACGTTCTGTCCATAGCTTCGTGAAATTTGTTCTTCATTTCACCTAGAGGTATGCGGTCTTGCGGTCGTTTTGGTCCCGCAAGGCTTGGTTCTACAGTTCCTAGATCTAATTCTAATGTTTCGCTGAAAAGTGGCTCAGGTGCATTCTCTGTCAAAAAAAGGCCTTGTTCAATGGCATATAGTTTAACTAATTCAACTTGCTCCTTCTTCCTTCCAGTTAACAAAAGGTAATCTAATGTCTTTTCATCAATTGGAAAGAATCCCATTGTAGCGCCATACTCAGGTGACATGTTAGCGATGGTAGCCCTGTCAGGCAGGCTGAGTTTACTTACTCCTGGTCCATAATACTCAACGAATTTGCCTACAACACCATGTTTTCTCAGCATTTGGGTAACTCTAAGAACAAGATCTGTAGCAGTAACACCTTCTTTTAATTCACCATAAAATTTAACTCCGACTACTTCTGGAACTGGCATATAATAAGGTTGACCAAGCATAACAGCTTCAGCTTCTATTCCACCTACTCCCCAACCCAGAATCCCTAAGCTATTTATCATTGTTGTATGAGAATCGGTACCAACAAGAGTATCTGGAAAGGCAATTAACTCCCCATTTCTTTCTCTTAATTGAACAACTTTGCCAAGATACTCCAAATTTACTTGGTGTACGATTCCTCTTCCAGGAGGAACCACTCGAAAGTTATCGAAATTTAATTGAGCCCAGCGTAGGAGTGCATAACGCTCGCGGTTACGTTCAAACTCCTTTTTCTCGTTAAATTGTCTGGCATATGATGTGCCAAAATAATCAACCTGAACAGAATGATCAATTACAAGATCTGCGGGTATAAGAGGGTTGATATTAGCAGCATTTCCACCAAGTCTTTTAATGGCTGATCTCAAAGCTGCAAGATCAACAACTGCTGGCACTCCAGTAAAATCCTGCAAAACTACTCTTGCTGGAATGAAAGGAAGTTCACGCTCAGGTATATTATCTGGGTTCCACTTGGCTAGTGATTCTACGTCTTCTTTAGTGACGAGTCGACCATCGACTTGTCGAAGGAGTGCCTCTAGTAATATCCTAACAGAATATGGAAGACGGGAGGTATTTCCTATCCCCAACTCCTCAAGTTTGCCAAGACGGTAGATTGTAATTTTTTTTCCATTGAGCTCAAAAGTATCTTTCGCCCCAAAAACGTCCATGTTTGAACTCATATCTTTCACTAAATTACATTACAGTTGATGTAAGTTGACTAAATATTTTATCAGTGGGTTTTCTTTAATAACCAAGCCATATTTTTCCCTAGAACTTTCATTGTTTCAATTCCTTCTCTATCGGCTTCAACCTCTCCTTTATTGCGACCGATTCCCATGTTCCAGTAACTAGAACCAGGCACTATCCATTGACCAATTAAGAAGAAATGGTTGATAGAATCGAAGGCATGAATTGATCCAGCTCTTCGAACAGCAACGACTGCAGCACCGACTTTTCGTTTAAACATATCACCATTAGCTCTTGCAACTAATCCAGCACGATCAATTAGTGCTTTCATTTCTGAAGATATGTCCGCAACGTAAGTAGGTGAACCCAATATTACGCCATCAGCATCAAGCATCATCTCAATACATTCATTAACTATATCATTTTTCACGGAGCAGTGTTTATCCTTATTCTCAAAGCATTTGTAACATGCGATACAGCCATTGATTTTTTTACCAGCTAGTTGTATCAATTCAGTTTCAATACCTTCTTTTTCAAGTTCTTGGAAAACATATTTAATGAGAATTGCAGTATTCCCATCCTTACGCGCACTACCGTTGAACGCGACAACTTTCACGCTATTCTCCACCTTTCATTAATTTCTTTCCAATACCCCACGCTTTACCTAAATATTCACCTACAGCCCAGAAACTGTTATCCGGCATGGTTAAAACAAATGGGTTGATTTTTTTGATATCAGGTTTGCCATCCTCAGCGAGATATTTCTCCTCAGTATAGGCTGCAACTATCTCACCAATATACAAATTATTTGTAGGAAGTTCGTAGATATCAAAAAGTCTACACTCAATATTCATTGTGCATTGTTTTATCATTGGAGCAGTTTTCAATTCTCCGTAAAAAACATCAAAAAGGTCTGACTTATCGGCTTTTTTTCCTGAAACCAGTCCACAATAATCCGTTTCTTCAATCATCTCAATACTTGGAATGTTTACACTGAAGGTTTCGTTCTCTCGAATACCTTCTGGTGTATAATGCCGATTATTTAATCCTGCAACTAGTAGAGGTGGCTTATAATTGCATCTGTTTATCCACCCCACAGCCATAAAATTGGGGCGTCCTCCAACGTTTGCACCAACCAACGTCATTGGCATGGGATATATAAAAGCTGTAGTTCCGATATTGATTTTTTCCATAATTTAATCACCCTTGAATAAACTAAAGAAGAATTTTTCTACAAATTTATGTATTCTTTCTCTTTTTTATTAGAAGTTATTCTTAAAGATTATCCAATTTTGTGAGTTCTACACTAATGTCCCATAATTTTTTAGCAATTACTTCGTCATATGACTCTGTTGACGAATTTGCTACTTTTTTTCTTATGAAATATTTTCCAGTTACATTTTCTACATCGGGAGACGTAGCTAAGAAAATCGAAGTTTCTGCGCCCCTGCGAAGTTTATTGAAAGATTTTGAGGATATCGGGTGTTCTACATGCGTAATAGATCCAATATTAGTATCAAGAACGCCTGGGTGTAAGCAATTTACGGTAACATTTGTATGCTTTAGTCTTTTGGCAAGTTCGTAAGTAAAAAGTATAAGGGCTAGTTTTGATTGGCTGTATGCTGTCCATGCGTCATATCTATTTTCATTTTGAAGATCATCAAGGTTGAGATGAGACCACGTATGAGTTGCGGATGAAACATTGATAATCCGTGCCGGTGTACTGGCTTTAATTGTATCAAGTAGTAAATGTGTAAGTAAGAATGGTGCTAAATAATTGACAGCAAAGGTGGTCTCAATTCTATCATCTTCTGTTACAGAACGATTTTGAAGTAAAACACCTGCATTATTAATCAGTACATGGAGGTTTTGATATTTACGTTTGAAATCGGCGACCAATTGTATAATAGCCTTTTGCAATGACAGATCGGCAATCAACAGATCAACTGATTGATTCCCTGTTTTTTCACGAATTTCTTCCCTTGCTTCCTTTCCCCATTTTTGATTACGACAAACCATAACTACTATTGCATCCATTTCTGCCAAGGCAAGAGCAGTTGCTTTCCCAATTCCAGAATTAGCTCCTGTGATCATGCAAATTTTTCCGTTTATGTTGAAAACCACACTTATCACCCAAACACTATTCTTTGAATAAAGGCAAAAGAGATTATATCAGAATATCTATCTAGGCATTAGTGCTAATGAACAAGTCTACCAATAAAATTATGTTTTTATTATCCTCTTAAGGCCCGATAAGTCATATAAATGAAGATTACTGGCCCAAAAAGAAAGATTGCAAGAAATGCAATTGTAGTGATGATCATCAGAAATGGTTGCGGAATAATACAAAATACTACTGACAATCCAACGAATAAACCACTATATATAAGAAAATCTCTGAAATTAAATAAGCGTTCTTTGAAGTTAGAATCATCTAATGGTAATTCATCCTCAATTGATTTGCTAAACTTGACAAGCAAAATTATAGCCAAGTAAATTAATATTATTAAAATGATCGGTAAGAAACCTGGAATTCGTTCTGGAACTAGAATGAAGAAAGTAATAACATATAAGCCCACCAGATATACTGTAGTGACAATAAAACCTGTTTTCCCAAGTTGCAAAGAATGAATCGAAAACGATTGTCTTTGAGCTAGTTTTGCAAAAAGCACAATCAATACTACTGTTCCTAGTGATGCACCAATTGCTAATGGAATATTATAGCCTGTATTTAAAGATAAAAAGAGTGAGCCAATAAAGATCAACAGAATAATGCACATTTTATTTCTTTTCTTTGAGATAAGATATTTTGTATGATTCAGAAGAATTTCTCCATTGAGTTGTTTAGGACTCTTGTTTTCAGATGAAAATACTTGAAATGTCATTATTGGCATAATAAATGCTAAAAAAGGATGCCAAAAGAACACCAAAGTCGAAAATTCAAGGAGAGCAATTCCACCTATAGTACCAAGTATAGGATCCTGCCCGATATAACCAGCCCATAGAACTTTAGTGATCCAAGATTCATATAAAGCAAATAATGTGCCGAATAAGTATAACTGATGAAGTGAGGTGCGTTTTGTTCGAAAGGCAAGATTGAGAAAAAATATCGTATGAGCAAAATATAAAGGCCAGGTTACAATGAGCGACCAAGGATCAATAAACCAAAGCCGAGTTGCAGAGGCACCGGAAAAAATTTCTGCAAAGAACATTGACAAAGTTCCAATTAATAGAAAAAAGACTAATCTAGATTTGTGAGTTTCCTTTTCTGAAAGCATGTCTTAAATAGTGACTTATTATCATAAAAATATTCACATAAAAAAGAGAAATAAATATTTGATTTTATCCTTTATTTAAAGGAGTAAAGGAGTATTTACCAAGGCCAACCTCCACCTGGATCCAATGAGCTACCCTCCTATGTATTATGTGATTTTAATATGTCTGCAGGCAGAATTCTAATCACATATTTAAGGGTAGCACTTTTCAGTAATAGATATTGATTTTAAAAGAACTATAAATCATTTAAATGAAGTAATTCTAGTTTAAGGAGAAAGAGAGTCCAGTGAACGTATTAAATCAAGAAAATTGATTATGAAAAAAGCAAACTTGAAATTTGTGAAAACGTTTGTCGATTGACTTATTAGTACGTTAACACATTACTCTTAGATACGATTTTAATTTATTTAGTCTCTAGTTCACGTTCCCAGCAGGGAATACAATAAAACTCATTGTTAAAAACCCTTGCCCTGGTTTCCATTACCATAAGGCCGCATTTTGAACATTTTACTGAATTAAAGATCCGAGCACTCTCTGGAACCTTGATATCAACATTTTTGACGATGAACAGTTCTTCATCGGACATAGTCAGCAATTTTTTCAGCATGTCTTGTCTAGCTTTTCGTAATACGGCGTTTTCTTCTTTAGTCAAAGGTATGTTTTGATTCTGTTTTCGCAATATCTCACGTCTCTGTTCTGATTCCTCTTGAAAAACATCTGCTTTAAGTTCGATTCTTATTTGTTTCCCAGAATTCCGTTCTATGAACGTATAGGCATGAAGACCGTGATCTTGAAACACCAGATTTCCTTTACCAAAAGTCGTACCATTTATGTACTGGATTGCGTCGACTGCGCAAGTATCATTCTCCACGATTGCTACTAGTTCTTCATCCCTACTACGATCAAGTCTAAGTTCCTTTCTGGCTAATATTGCGACTCTGTATCCTATAACAACTCCAGGACAAAAGTGTCCATGAAATTCAACTGCATTTTTCAATTCCAAGGGGATTTCTTCTTGCATAATATTTCCTCAAAGGTTTTCTTTGGGTTTTGCTTTTTGTTGAATTGCTAGATTATATATAAATTTTTGATCTTTATTATTTTCAGTTAAGGCAATTACTTCGTCAAACATTTCATTTGCTGTTTCTTTATTCCCAATTCTACGGTTTATCTCTGCCATTAAGTATTTAGTTGCAAAAACCCGGTCACTAGGAACTTGTCCTTTACCAACCGCCTTTTCGAAGTAGTCTAAAACAATCGCTCCAAATCTTTTTTCTTCTTCATTGCTTTCTGCCCACCAGTATGGATCTATCCAGTTATTTGCAAGAGCAAATTCATCTTTCTTAGTTAATTCCAATTCATTCATCGCTTCTAGGCATAACATTGCGCGTTCAAGTTTTTTTGATAACGAATTTCTTGAAAGAGAACCCATTTCATTAATCTTTTTTCTCAATTCTGCATTTTCCACTTTAGCATCAAACATTTTTTTAGGCGCACAGAAACCACAATTAGGACAAAGATGGTAAAAAAATCTCACAGGATTAAAGCCCCAATAATTAGGTCGAAAATCTGTGCGCTTAGATCCATATCCAAAGCTTCCTATCTCATTGCTAGTAAAGAGGTTGTCGCAAATTGGACACGTAAGGGAAATCGGGTAAAGAGTAGTCATGGTTAAATACTTAGTTTAAACAAAATTAAATCTTTGCAGATCAATTAACAGGAAATTTTCTCTCGAAAGAAGGCTAGATTATTTAACGTCAACTAAATCGGAGCTCCTTTCTATTAATCCATTGACTTATTTGCTATTATCAATAGATACACACTAATTCTTTTAACCAAAGTTTGCAAAGTATTGATAAACTAAAGGAACTATGACTAACATCATAATCCAAAATAATTTAAAAAATTTCAACTCTTTATGAGCTGAGAGGTGGTCTCATGGTCGTGAGAGATCCATTCTGTGGAATGCCTGTAGATCCCGAAAAATCAAAATTCAAGGTTGAGGTTTGGGGGAAAGTATATTACTTTTGCAACGAGCGTTGTATGCACGGTTTTCTAGAAGCTCCCAGGATCGCATATTTTTCTATGGAAATTGGTATAAAAAGCGAAATCCCTACTTATAGTGGGGGCTTAGGAGTATTAGCGGGAGATACAATACGCTCCAGCGCTGATTTAAAAATTCCCTTAGTTGCAGTTACACTAGTTAGTAGGAAGGGGTATCTAAAACAAAGAATTACTGAAAAAGGAGAACAAATAGGATCTCCCGATGAGTGGAATCCTTCAAAATTTATGAGCTTGCTGCCATCTGATGTAAGGGTACGAATCAAGGGGAGAGATATAGGAATTAGGGCTTGGCTTTATGAGCATCAAAGCCTGACGGGCGGTGTAGTCCCAGTAGTGTTCCTTGACACGGATATTGAGAAAAACGCCCCTGAAGACAGAGCAATTACGGACTATCTTTACGGAGGTGACGATAAATACCGATTAAAACAAGAAATCGTCCTGGGAATTGGTGGCATAAAGATACTTGAATCACTAAATTTAAACATAAAAAAATATCATATGAACGAGGGTCATTCAAGCCTTCTCACTTTGGAATTGTTAAGAAATAATGGGATGAACCCTGATAAGGTAAGAAATCAATGTGCTTTTACTACTCATACACCAGTTGAAGCAGCATTTGATAAATTCTCTTATGACACCGTTCAAGAATTATTGGAGAACGAATATCCATTAGAAATTCTGAAGGAATTTGGGGGGCGGGATAGACTTAATATGACTCTTTTGGCTTTAAATCTAAGTCAGCATGTAAACGGAGTAACTACAGCCCACATGAATTATTCGCAAAAGCTTTTTCCAGGATACCATATCAGTGCAATAACTAATGGTGTTTACTCATATTTGTGGACTTGCCAGTATTTTAGAAAACTGTATGATAAGTATATACCGGGTTGGGCGAATGAGCCTGAACTTCTCGTGAGGGTTGATCCAATCCCAGATGATGAGTTATGGGATGCTCATTTATTAGCAAAGAAAGATCTTTTCAACTTTTGTAAAGAAAGAACAGATATAGAACTGGATATCGACATATTGACGATAGGATTCGCCAGGAGAGCTACGGAGTACAAGAGAGCCACGTTACTTTTCTCGGATTTGATGCGACTAAAAAAAATAAATAAGAGAGGAAAAATACAGTTGATTTTTGCCGGAAAGGCGCACCCTAAGGATTTGGGTGGTAAAATGCTGATTAAAAAAATCTATGACTACATGACTCAACTGAAAGATGAGATCACTATCGTGTATCTAGAAAATTACAATATAGATATCGCTACTAAGCTTACCTCTGGAGTTGATGTTTGGTTAAATACGCCTCTACCTCCCTTTGAGGCGTCTGGGACAAGCGGAATGAAAGCTGCACATAATGGCGTAATAAACTTTAGTGTGTTAGATGGCTGGTGGATTGAAGGCTGCATTGAAGGAGTTACTGGTTGGTCTATAGGTCCCCCGCCAGATGAAATTATTGGAGATAAAGAAAGAAAAACCAGAGAATTTGACGATCTTTATTCCAAGCTAGAATATATAATTATTCCCACATTTTATAAAATGAGAGATGACTGGATGGATCTGATGACGAATTCTATTGGAAAGATCGCTTATTACTTTAACAGCCACCGAATGATGCGAAGATATGTCACAGAAGCGTACCTGTAGATATATCAACTTTTATTTATTTTAAGATTTTTAAAACCCAAAAAGCTGTTTCTTAGCAACATCAAGTTCTTTATTAAGCGTCTTATTGAAGATCTTGATATATTCGGACGGTTTGTTCGGCTACTTTCTTCCACGTAAAGTACTGCAAAACTCTGTTACGCCCATTTTCACCCCATAATTTCGCGCTCTCACTATCTTTCAATACTTCTTTAACACCCCAAGCGATGTCAGCGGGGTTCTCGCCGTTTACATGAATTCCATTTTGACTAGGACCCGAGGATATAACCTGTTCTCGGAAGCCAACGACACCGTGGGCTCCAACCACAACGGGCTTAGCCATAGCCATAGCCTCTAAACTAACGATGCCGAAAGGCTCATAAACTGATGGAAAAATACAAACATCAGCAGCAGCATAATGCAGGATTCTTTCGTCTTCAGGTACAAATTCGAAACGACAAACCAACTTATCAGAAATTCCGAGTCGATTCGCTGTCTCAGTGATATCTTTCTGCTCTTCACCCTTACCTAAAATTACCAATTTTGTTAAGGGATATTCCTTTAATATCATTGGCATAGCCTGAATAAGGTTTCTTACGCCTTTAACCCATGTTAGTCGACCTAAGAAAAAAAGCATGTGTTCATTTTCTTTGATGTCATATTTGCCTCGAACTTTTTCAATAGCTTCTGGAGTACATTTATTAGGGTTGTAACGCTCTGGATCAACACCGTTCCAAGTTACACTTATTTTTGTTTCAGGCCAGCCATGTTGAATAAGATCCTCCCTCATTGCGTGGCTAACAGTAATTATACGATCTGCGAACTGAGAAGTCGCTGACTCAAAATGAGAAACTACTTCAGAGCCGTGTCCTCCGCTTCTTCCCCACTCAGTGCTGTGAACATGAAATACAACAGGTATTTTTGTTTCGTTTTTAATTATGATGCCAGCAATACTGCTTAGCCAGTCATGAACACACACTAAATCGAACTTATAGTCTTCTTTCCTGATTAATTCGTTGATGAACTTGGTCGCACTAAGAATATTATAAATGAAGATATCATTAAAGAACTGGATGTTAGTTCCCCATTTTCTTAAGTCATCGGAGACGAAAATTGGCAAAACATTGCTTGCATCAGCAATTATAGGACGATGGACTTCGACTCCCTTCAAGATCTCTCTCGTCTTTAAATCACCTTTATTGAGCGTAAAAACAGAGACATCGTGGCCTAATTCAACGAATTCGTGAGTTATGTATTCTGCATATGTACCCAAACCGCCTACAATTCTCGGTGGATACTCATAAACGAAAAAACCAATTCTTATTAGATTCACCCTCTTACAGTTTTTATCATGTCTCCGCAAAAAGACCCCCTCAACTTGTTGGGGGGATGAATTGCGTGTTTTACTTGTTTCACTCTCACGATACTCCCTAATCTTTAAATACGGTTTTGCAGAGATTATAAGTAGAAGTGAGCTGAGGTCACACTCGCCAGTTCTCACATTCATATCACGTTCAGGGCAGGAACTGCCCATCGAGCCTGTTTGACATGTCCCGCTGGGGAATGGATGATTCAGGAAGCCAGCCTACTTGTAGGGTGGTAGTTCACACTAGCACGTTAAATACATCTAGCAACGTAAACTATGTCTATACATATAAATAATGGTCTGTGACTGTTAATTACCAGTCACATTCATTTTTAATAGCTAGCATTTTTTTTTCTTTGTTAGATTAGTTTTTCTAATAAAATATAGCAAATGATTTTGAAGTTTAATAATCCTTGAACTGGTGAAGATTATGACCAAATTCAAGTTTGGCACCGATGGTTGGCGTGCCATCATAGACAGAGATTTCACACTACATAACGTAAAAATTGTCGCTCAAGCTATAGCAGACTATATGAAAAGTCATAATTTAGAGGGAAAAGGCATAATAGTAGGATACGACACGAGAAGGGGATCGCAACATTTCGCAGAAGGTGTATGTAGGGTAATGCTTGGGAATGATATCCGTACATTTGTCACTGAAAGAGATGCACCTACGCCTGTCACGGCTTTTGAGGTTTTCCACAAAAAAGCAGGGGGGGCAGTAATGATTACCGCTTCACATAATGCGCCAGAATGGAATGGCATCAAATATATTCCAGACTATGCAGGTCCTGCTTTACCTGATATCACTGAAGAAATTACTAAAAACATTGGCCAAGTTCTTGCAACTAAGAAAGTAAAGGAGACTTCTATAGATCGTGGAATAAAGAGACATCTTTTCAAATCAATTGATCCCAAGGTACCGTATACCGAATTCATTGAAAAACAGATAGATCTTGCAACTATGAAGAAGGCAAAATTGAAAATTGTTTTTGATCCAATGCACGGAACAGCCAGAGGCTATCTAGATTACATCTTGCGCGATTTAGGCTGCAAGATCACAATAATTCATGATGATCTTGATCCTAATTTTGGAGGATCACGTCCAGAGCCTCTTCCAGAGTTCCTTATCGAATTAAAAGATAAAATTGCCAGCCTTAATGCTGATTTAGGTTTAGCAACTGATGGCGATGCTGATCGATTAGCTGTCTTTGATAGTGATGGGACTTACTTAGCAGCAAATCAATTATTACCCCTTTTATATGATTATCTCATAAAGAGAGGTGAGGGAGGAGGGGTCGTTCGCAGTGTTTCCACAACCCATTTCGTCGATCAAATCGCCAAAAAGTATGGTTTTCCTGTGTACGAGGTGCCTGTTGGATTCAAGTATGTAGGACAATATTTACGTGAACAGGATGTTATTATTGGTGCAGAAGAAAGTGGTGGCTTTAGTTTTAAGGGACACATATCTGAAAAAGATGGAATTTTTACATGCATTAAAGTAGCGGAAATGAGAGCTAAAATGGGAAAATCTCTCTCACAATTGCTTGAAGAATTACAATCTGAGTATGGATCATTTTATAGCGGAAGGACTGAAATCCAATGTCCAGAAAAGCAAAAACAAGTTGTTATGGATAGATTATCTTCAACTATTCCTGACAAGATCATTGGTCTAGAAGTATCGATGGTGAATCGAATAGATGGGCTAAAGTTAATCTTGGAAGATGGAGGATGGTTGCTCATCAGACCTTCAGGAACTGAATCTATTCTTAGAATCTATGGGGAAACAAGTAATGAAGAGAGCTTAAAAATGCTTTTAAAAGAAGGAAGGAATCTAGTTTCTAAATCGAAGACTGAACCCTAGTGACTTGTTGGCTTAACTAATATTAGTATGCCATACGCTAAGGGATAGGATTATTGATGAAAGCTAAAAAAGTAAAAAATTCAAAATTAACGAGACTTTTACTCATTCGTCATGGAAAAACAGAGGCAAATTGGCAAGGAGAGTATCGCTTACCACCCGGTCCTCCTCTCTCGTCTGAAGGTCGAATACAAATAATAGCTCTCAAAAACAAACTAATTAAGTTTCTTGCTGATAAAATATATGTTTCTCCGTACAAAAGGACGGAACAAACTGCGGAATTGCTAACAAATAAATTCAGTAAAATAATCGTAGATGAACGATTAGATGAAAAAACGTATGATGAGAGTTTTGAGAAAGTAAAAACAAGAGTTTCTAAATGGCTTAAAGAACATATAGTGTATGATGGAAGCACAATTTGGGCAGTATCACATGGATTCCCGATCAATGCGGTAATTCTATTAGTTTCCCCAAGTGATTTCGAAGGAAAGAGCACAGAAGATGAACATTCACATGTTCCTAAAGGTGGCGTGTGGATCATGGAATGGGAAGGTAGTACTCTCACCAGAAGCGAATTGCTAATAGGAAAAGAACACATCTGAGTTAAAACTGATTCTTTTTCTCTTAAAGTATCATCGTTCATTTTTCATAAAATCTAGATGTGCTTAAGTGTGAGTGTGAGAGATATAACAGTCACGAAGTAATTTAGAAATAAATTCTCTCTTCGTCAGTTAGACTAAATGAGTTTCTTTTACACAAAAATGATTCTTATATGCCCAAAACCTAACCCACTCTAAAGTAAACCAAACATCTTCAATAGACTTCTTGTGTTCTAATGTTTGCCGTTCTTCTTCAATGAATTCTAATTTTTCAATATCTTTAAGGAACTCGACTTTCAAATGCTTATCATATTGCGGCGAAAAAATATCATATAAGATCTCATGGGTGACCTCATCTACAATAACTTTGATGGTAATAAAACCGTCTGCAGTGTCAAGCCAAAATTGCGTATCATTGATTTTTTCATTTTTCATCCTCATGCCCTTTTCCTTTAAGAAACTCAATATTGTTGAAGCCGACATTAAAATATTCCTCATTAAATTAGATATTGTATAGAAAGTGGTATTTTAGCATACAAGCCCATATTATCTGAAATGAACCTAAAAATAGGAATATCATTTTTCTCACTAACAAGTGAAAACACTATAAGAGGTGTGTTTTTATTATAAGCTATCTTAATTGATTGTAATTTTATATTTTTGTGACTGTCGTTTAACAGTAACAAATCGAATATAGTGAAATCCTAAATCAATAAAAATATCTAGCATTTTATAATTTTAATCTACCAAATTAACACGTACAAAATGTGATTTAGGCAAGAAAAAAAGAATAGGAATTCCAACAAATCAATTTTTAGTTGATTTCGGGATTAAGATCATACAAGTGTTATAGGGAATGAAGTTGAATTAAAAAAGAATATTACACGTAAAGAAGAAACAAAGCAACAATCTATAACTGAACTGTTTCAGAAATTTACAACAAGAGAAGCGGGCCTTTTGATTTCTGCATTAATAATTATCAACTAAATATGGATTGAAGCACGTATATAAGTTTATCAAAAAGACATATGGAAAATTTATCCTAAAGTTTACTCATGTCGCTGTTCATAACAATCACACACGTTTAATAATCAAATCTTCTGCACAAATACAGACACGCTTAATTCTTATGATATATAATTGACATAAAATTTTACCGTTTTAACAAGAGCTTGATCTTTCTACAGACAAGAAATGGAGAGACTAAAGTCATGAGTCCAGAGGATGTCCTAATTAAAACAGAAGAGGTAAAAAAGAACTCAATAAAAGAATTATTACAAAAACTTTCCTCAAGTGAAATGGGTCTTTCTACTTCGGAGGCAGAACAACGTCTTTCACAATACGGGCGTAATGAAATCCGCGAAAAGAAAGTTAATCCAATTATTAAATTTCTAAGCTATTTCTGGGGACCGATTCCTTGGATGATCGAGGCTGCCATTGTCTTATCGGCAATCATTCAGCACTGGGAGGACTTCTGGATCATTTTTGCTTTGTTAATGTTAAACGCAGTAGTGGGATTTTGGCAGGAGCACAAGGCGGACAATGCCATCGAATTATTAAAACAGAAATTAGCACAGTCAACGCGCGTGCTTCGTGACGGCAAGTGGATTAAAAAGTCTGCCAAGGAGCTAGTACCAGGAGATATAGTGCGTATGCGCCTGGGAGATATCGTTCCAGCCGACGTTAAACTTATGGAAGGCGACTATTTGCTAACAGATGAATCTGCATTAACCGGAGAATCTATGCCCGTTGAAAAACATACTTCTGATATTGCCTATTCTGGTTCTATTATCCGCCAAGGGGAAATGACTGCATTAGTAGCTGTTACTGGTATGAACACATATTTTGGCGAAACAACCAAATTAGTGGAGGAAGCTAAAACCCAGAGTCACTTCCAGAAAGCCATTATCAAAATCGGTGATTATTTGATTGCACTTGCTCTTGGACTAGTGATGGTCATTTTTATTGTTTCACTTTTCCGTCAGCAAAGCATACTGCAAACTCTTCAGTTTGCACTAGTTCTAACCGTTGCTGGAATACCTGTAGCGCTACCAGCGGTTCTATCAGTCACACTAGCAATAGGAGCAATAGCTCTTGCGAAAAAGGAGGCTATTGTCAGTAAACTTGTTGCCATTGAGGAAATAGCAGGAATGGATGTTTTATGCTCAGATAAGACCGGCACTATCACTAAAAATGAGATATCCGTTGCCGAAGTGAAATTTCTCACAGAATACACAGAGAATGACGTATTTCTTTTTGGAACTTTAGCGTCAAGAGAGGATGATCAAGATCCTATTGATGACGCAATTATCTCCAAAGCCAAAACCATAGATGCGATTAATGTGTCTATTACTGACTACAAGGTGACCGTTTTTAAACCGTTTGACCCGATTGCAAAGCGTACTGAAGCCGTCATAGAGGCTGCTGACGGCAGTCATTTCAAAGTATCGAAAGGAGCACCACAGGTTATCCTAGCACTAGCGTTATATAAAGAGGCAATAATTAATGAAGTTAATGATACTGTCAAAGCCTTTGCTGCCAAGGGATATCGTGCGCTTGCTGTAGCTAAAACCATAGATAAACAAGATAATTGGCAATTTGTCGGACTATTTGCCCTTTACGATTCACCTCGTGAAGATTCTGCGGAAACCATCAAGATCGCACAAGCTATGGGTGTAAACGTCAAAATGGTTACTGGAGATCATGCCGCTGTGGCAAAAGAGATCGCCCATCAGGTTAATCTGGGCACCAACATAGTACCGTCATCATCTTTCTTGAGTAAATCGGACAGAGAGGCCACGCAAATTATTGAAAACGCCGATGGTTTTGCCGAAGTTTTTCCCGAACAAAAGTACCATATTGTGGATCTTCTCCAAGAGAAAAGACACATTGTAGGGATGACGGGAGATGGTGTCAATGATGCTCCTGCCCTGAAAAAGGCCGATGCAGGAATTGCTGTTGCTGGCGCTACTGATGCCGCGAAATCTGCTGCAGATATTGTTCTCACTAAACCTGGTATGTCAGTGATCGTTGATACCATAAAAGAAAGCCGCAAGATATTTCAACGAATGAATAATTACTCTATCTACCGCATGACGGAAACGATTCGGGTGTTATTTTTCATTACTCTAGCTATACTTGCTTTTAGATTTTATCCAATTACTGCTATTATGATAGTCTTATTAGCACTCCTGAACGATGCACCAATTATGACCATCGCTTATGATAATGTTAAATACTCTGATAAACCAGAGAAATGGAATATGCGGACAGTATTAAGTATTGCCACGGTGCTTGGAATTATTGGAGTTGCTGCTTCCTTTGGAATTCTTTATATTGGACTAGAGATCCTACACCTTAGTCGTGAAGTACTTCAGTCTTTTATATATCTGAAGCTTTCCGTAGCAGGTCATTTGACAGTATTTGTGGCTCGAACAAAGGGTCACTTTTGGTCAGTAAAACCAGCGAAACAACTGGTTCTAGCTGTTTTGCTTACACAACTTATTGCAACATTAATCACCGTTTACGGAATTTTGCTTCCTGCAATGGGCTGGACTTTAGCACTTTTTATTTGGGGATATGCACTTGTGTTTTTTGTGATAACAGACTTTATAAAAGTCCAAGTATACAAGCTACTGAATCATGGCGATATAAAATTTAAGCGCTAGAAAAAAACTCCAAGTTATTTGGAGAGTTTCTTTTTTCTCCACTTTCCAAGTAACGTAAAATAACCTGTGAAAAAACCAAAAGAGAGCTTTCCAAGAAGAACTTCATGTTGAAGTACTATCTCAAATTATCACGTCAGTGTGAATAATAATAGACATTTATGTATTTAATAGTCTTGCACAAGTTATGATAAAAATGAGTTTGATGATATATGTGTTGTTGGTTATAACAACAGTGATAATTGGTTTCATTTCAGCTATGATTGGTATTGGTGGAGGCATCTTATTGGTGCCTACTCTACTGTTTCTTGGTTTTGATGCACATCAAGCCGTAGGAATTAGTGTTACCGCAGTAATGTTTACAGGTGTTTCTTCTTTTATTGAATATTTTAGACAGAAGAGAATCGATTGGAAACTTGGGTTGCTTTTAGAATTAGTAACTGCTCCAGGTGCAATTCTTGGTGCTTATACAACAACATTTATAACAGCTGCTTTTTTGGAAATTCTTTTTGCATTACTTTTACTTATCAATTCAGTCATTGTTTTAAAAGGCCACCACTATAGTGAGACCGGACATAGTAGTGGGACTTGGCACTATATTAAGGCTGGACACCACCGTTTTTTTGGCATCAGAAGAGTCTTAATAGATCGAGATGGAAAGAATATTGAATATGTTGTAAATTTAGCACTTGTACTACCAGCATGTTTTTTAGCTGGCTTCGCTGCTGGGTTTTTTGGTATTTCAGGCGGTGTTTTGAAAGTCCCTGTATTAATTGCTGGTGGACTTCCTGTGAATTTAGCCACGGGAACCTCAAGTCTTATGGTTACTATAACTGCCTTCGCTGCGTTTATGACTCATGCGTCACTGGAACATATAAATTATATATATCTAGTGTTTATCGCACCGAGTTTAGTGATAGGCGCACAAATAGGCGCACGATTCTCTCAAAGAGTCTCTTCTAAGAATTTGCGATATTTTATTGCAGGTTTATATATCCTTTTGGCAGGCCTTATTGTTCTAAGATATTTTATATAATAGTTCATTTTTACCCATTCCTTTCCCCTTCCCCTATAGCGAAAATCCATGGATATCCGTATTCTCATCGATACTGTTAGTGATTTAGCAAATTGAAGTTTCATTGACATCCTCCTGGCACTATAAGGATATTAAAAACTTTTCTCTTACGAGAACGAGAAAAGAACGGCGATCCATCCACTCCCTTTTATAGGTGGTAGATCGATGATATGAGATAAAAAATATCATTTTTAGTCGATCAAAAGGCGGAACAATTCGCAAATATTCTTCCAGAGATTTTAGGATTCACTAGTAATTTTTATACGCGTTGATTCTATTTTGGATGACTTCCAGACTTCTTCAAAATCGTTTTTAAGATGATTAATAAGGCTTTGATTATCAGTCCATAAATCAGGATAGTCCCCTAGACGTCCTTTTCCTGGTTTGGTTGCTAGTACCATTTGCTTACCATCAATTAGCAGGTATTTACTTAGGAGTCTTTCTGGATCACATGTCTTAAATTCTATTCCTAAGTTCTTGGCCGTTTCCAAAAATTTAGGAACGAACTCGTGTGCATTAGTTAGTTCTGTAATTATACGAATTATTACTCCTCTCTCTATTGCTTTTTTCATTAGATCGTGGAAAAAAGATATGAATTCGATGATTTTGCTTCTTGAGATGACGATGTCAATCTCATTTTTCGCGACATTCAACATTCCAGAAATTTTAGTATAAAAAACAGTCTTATCTGACATTAACGCGAAATGGGGCGTATCCTCATTTATTTCCTGTTTCTGACTGCGTGGCTTGATTACTGTCAAAGCTTCTTGTAATTTATTTTTTAAATTATGAATTCTTTTTTTTGCTTTTTCTTGTTCTCGACTTATTAAGTCTGAAAGAGCAAACTTAATTGGAAGTGCTCTAATCGTCATTGGTGTCCCCATCAATCTTTCTACTAAGCCCATATCCTCAAGTCTCGGTAAATTTCTATAAACATCCTCTCGACGCACATCTGACACCTTTGAAATGGTATCGACCGGAGCGGCGCCTAATTTAATTATAGCTTCATAAATCTTTGCTTGGTTATTGGTGAGACCAAAAGTAGTTAATAGTTCAATAATTTCTTCCTTCTGTGAGAATTGCTCTTTTGTAGTTCTGCTCTCAGAATCCATTTCATTCACGGATCCTAATGTTTTAGATTACAATATTTCATTTAACTATAATAAACTATCATATCCTTTAAATTTAATTAGAATCCTAAAACACCCTGTAAAGAAATCTGTCATCTGAACGGACATATCAATTCGCATTTACTATCCAGAAATCTTTATTTTTTTACAGTTACTGTTAGCTAACAGTCACATAGATATAAGATTTGATTCATCGTTATTATCTTTGCAAAGAAGAAGTTAGTTATAACTGGCACAAATCGGTAATAAAATCGGCAACAAAAATTGTCAGAGGTTCAGTAGAACATTCTTTTGTGCATAATATGTTGAATTAGATATACTTGCTCTATTTAAAGTAAAAATAATGGAGGGCTATCTTGATAAAGGAGGTAACTAAAAATATCCAATATATGATCGGCGTGGTTATAAAAAAATGGAGAAACAAGATATGGAAGCTTCTTCCAAGCAGAGTGCCAGACGATATTACTATTTTTTATAAGTTTTTAGTGGAATGTGATTTGAGGTGACTTAAAATCTTAGAAAAACAGAAGGTAGAAAATATTAAGGAATGGAGCACAATTTTGAGGCGTATTTCAAGTCAAAAAAATATTCGAGATGCGATAAACGCTGGTAACTCAAAAGCTGTAGAGATACTAGATAACGGTAAGGCCTCGCTAGTGGACTTTGACATGGCAAAAAAAGTTATACCTAATATGAATGATGACATTATTCTTCATCCAGGCCCACCGATCGATTACAAAGATATGATTGCACCAATGAAGGTAGCTATACAAGGCGGCCTTATCTTCGAAGGAAAGACAAAAACTCTGAAAGAGGCAGATAAACTCGCATCAAGCGGAGAGATAACGTTTAAACCTTGCCATGAATATGCAAGCGTCGGATCCATGGCAGGTATAATAACACCTTCTATGTATGTCGCAGTCGTGGAGAATTCAGAATATAGAAATAAATCTTTTTGCAATCTTCACGAAGGCCTTGGAACGAATTTAAGATCTGGAGGATATAATGACGAAGTGATTGGACAGTTTTACTGGATGTTTGATGTCCTTGGACCCTCACTGAAGAAAGTGGTTAAGAGAAAGCCTATAGATCTGATGTCTATAATCAGTCAAGGGTTACTGATGGGAGATGAGTTCCATCTAAGATCTAATGCGTCAAATATGTTATTCTTGAAGAGCATAATTAATTATCTGTGGGATATTGATGATGGCATGGCAGTTGTTAAGTTTATTATTGATAACGAGCAGTTCTTCCTGAACCTTTCAATGTCTGCAAATAAAGCGCTAGCAGATGCTGCAGATGGCATAGAATACAGCACGATTGTGACGAGAATGACGGGAAATGGTGTCGACTTTGGCATAGGAGTGAGCGGATTGGATGAACAGTGGTTTATCGGTCCTGTAGAAACGCCAAATGGTGTGTATTTTAATGGATATAATCAACAAGACGCTGTTGGAGATTTTGGAGATAATTCTATGACGGAGACGCTCGGACTTGGCGGGTATGCATTAGAGGCCGCTCCTAACGTGATAAGACTTGTTGGAAAAAACATGAAAGAAGCCGTGCGTATGACTCTTGATGGCTATAAGGTGTGTGATGGTATCAACAGTCAATTTCTTATACCATCTCTCAAATTCAAAGGCACTCCATTGGGTATAAACATCATTAAAGTCAATAAAACTGGTCTTGTTCCTAAATCAACTATAGAAATTGTCCATAAAAAAGCGGGAATTGGGAAAATAGGCGCTGGTATCTCTTGCGCTCCTATTAAGGTCTTTAGGGTCGCATTAAACGCGTTCGCAAAGAAATACAGGATATGATAAGGGAAATGAGTGCATTCTACCTTAAAACAGATTGTATTTAATTATACCCCCCTGCAGGTAATATACGCTCTGAGTTTTAGATTTTTCAGGCTGAGGAAGAAACCTCTTATGATTATAAAAGGAAAAAACCTTATTTAAGCAATAGAGACTATCTAAACGCAAAAAAGTAAGTATTTATTGTTTAAGTATCATTGTTTGTTGTAATGACGCTCTCTAGAAAAAGAAAGATGCCAGAAGCATATATTCTGGCAAGAACTTCCAACTTTACTTATGTTTCGTTAAAAATGTGATTCTTGATTTTTTAAACAGCACCAGGTCCTGGCATACCACGATGTTGTTTTATGGTTTTCTCAAGTTCCGCTTTGCTCTTGTATTCAAGTCCGCATGTAGGGCATTTGCCAGATTCATCTATCTTTCTAATCATTACGTCAGTGTACCCTGGCATGCCATGATGCTCTTCTATGTGTTTTCGAAGTTCTTCTTTCGATTTATATTCTAATTGACATGTAGGACACTTACCATAGTCATCCATGTGTTTCTCCACAACTTCAATGAACCCTGGCATACCATGATGTTCTTTAAACTTTTCTTGAAGTTTTTTCTTATCCTTATATTTCATGCCACATGTAGGACACTGGCCGTAATCAACATATTCATCCCAGCTAGACATTTTTTCACCTTCTCTTTGTATTTTTTGTTAATCCTTAGAATTCTTACAATTTATATGAATGTGTGTGTGTTATCTAACAGTAACAACGTAGATCTGCCTCAAAAGTAGTTGACTCGCTTATATATTGACTGAAAAATAAAAATCATCATTTTATATCATCATCAATACTATGCTGCCCAATGCACTGTTGATCCTGTGTGATTTATAACTTTGTTGACAAGTAAACCCCGTTTTTAGTCTATTTAAACGGAATAGACGTGAAGAAAGAGTTAAAGTTCCAACTAGCCACGCTATTCCCATAAGCGGTCCAAGAAATGGTAACTGGAGGCGGAGAAAATCCCCATCCATAGAGCAAGGCATCGAATAAATGCCGGAAAGGCATTATAAACCCAATCTCCCTCAACGGGCTGGGCAAAAGTATCATAAATAGACCTGAAAGTCCTCCTATTACCAAAACAGTCAGAAATGCAAAAAGGTGTACTTCTCCTGAAGAGCCCGACATTAGAGTAATTAATACACCAAAAGCATTAGCGGTTAAAAGGGCAGCGATATAGCAGGCGAAAATCCAAAATAAAGTAATCGGCTGTGAATGCCCAAGTCCATAGAATATGAGTAATGGAGTAAGAAGTTAAAGACCGTCAAAAAATGAATTGATTAAAATATATTCACAAACTATATACGCAGAAGGTACAGGAAGCACTGCTTGTCGTTCTAACATTCTGTTCTCTCTTAGTCGTACTAATTTCACCGCAGAACCGAATACTCCTATGAAAAGCACTGCCGCAGTAATACCTCCCGCTTTATGTTGTAAGGAATCGAAAATATGACAAGAGGACTCAAAAGAGCAGTGGCAGTAGAAATTTATCGTTAGAGTTTTTTTGCTTTTTATCTCTTCTAAGAATTCCTTTTGCCAATAACGACTTGGGAACATTAGTGGATCTCCTCTCTGGTTAGTTTAAGGAAGACATCACCCAGGTTCGGCTCATTCACGTCCATACCTAAAATTGTTCCATTCTCTCTCACTACTTCATTTACAATATGTGTCAGGATTTTCCGTCCATCGCGTACGAGGAAAATTATTTGAAAGTAATTTTCTGCTTCCTTATTCGCTGCCACTCCTTCTACTCCATTACCAATGTTATTAATCCAGCATTTCAAGCATTATTTCGCCCTCTTCCTCACTGATAACTTCGGCGAGTTCGGGGACATGAGGTGTTAGAACCTTAATAAGGAAAGGTGCAACTAAAACAGTGACTATAGATAAGACAACTATACTAGCTTCAAGGCTTGGATCAAAAAGACCTAATTCAGAGGCAATAAATGCTACAGCTAGCGTGGTGGAGAGCTGGGGGATCGAGGCACTACCTATAAGTAAACTTGTCTTTCCTGAAAAACCTATGAAACGACCAGCCAAAAAGCCACTTAACAACTTAGACGCGATTAAGCTTCCAATTATCGCAAAAGTCACTATTAAAACACTAGTTGCACTTATAAATGCTGTTAAATCGGTTTCTATGCCAATCTCTATTAAGAAGACTGGAATAAAAATCCCATAACTAATAGCATGAAGTTTATTCGAAAGTTTATGACTTCTAACGACAGTTGAAAGAGTAAAACCTACAAGAAATCCGGCTATAATTGGATGTACACCTATGAATTCGAAAAGCACAACAACTGCAATGGTAATTATGATAACGAATCGGATTTCATCCTCAAACTTGTCAGGATTCCTTTCTGAGAAGAACCACTTTTCAAATCTTGGCATGACGACCTTAAGACCAATTGCGGCAAGTGCAAATGCTGCGATGAAAACTGGTAGGGGCAGAGCAGTTCTGGGTGTTACAGACTGAAATATTATAGCTAAAATAAATAAACTTGCCATATCCTCAACTACGGTAGCTCCTATGATAACAGCACCAATATCTGTATCTATCAGGCCTCTATCTTCCAAGGATGGAACTATCACAGCTATTGAAGAGGATATAAAAATCGTTCCAATAATTAGGGCAGTTAGGAGATCAAAACCGAAGAAATGAGCAACAGTAAATCCTACAATAGCGGGAATAGCACCATTCATAAGAGCTAGTATTATCACTTTCTTCTCCACTTTACCCAAAATGTCTGTTCTAACTTCTATTCCTGCCATGAACATCAAAAATACAGCACCGATTTCTCCAAAAAATAATATAGTGGGCGTTAGTTCAAATATATCAAAACCTAGGGGGCCTACAAGTATCCCTGCAAATATTAAGGCTATAACATATGGTAGACGTAGCCTTTCAAAGAGTTCTGAGAAAAAAAGCCCCATTGCTAACATTATGAAGAAAATGAGAAACTCACTCTGCACTAATTGCACATTGTTCACCTATTTATCTTCATAATCTAGTAATATTCCTGTTACCATGCAGGGGCATGTTTTAATTTAATTTACTGCGATACCTAAACTTGCCTGATGAGTTTCCCTTATTAAAATAATTTCCTTATATTTTTATCGATGTTTACAGGACTAAAATATATATTCTTCCTAAAAAGTCAACTAGTTTGTTTAAACATAGGTTTGGTAAACATTTAATCCTCTACAAGATCATCACAATAAGCCTTAAGCCTTTTTGATAGAAGATTATATTTTATGGATATGAAATAGCAAAGTTTTTATAGTAGAGTTAACAAATAAATATTGATAACTCTACAATTTATGGAGGTTGAATATATGAGTATGAAAGATTGGGAAAACGACATTAAAGAGTTAACAGTCCTTGGTAAAGAACTTTTTGGGAAGACACAAGTTCTTATCACAAAAATTGCAAAAGTGATGCAAGAAGATGCAATGAAACGACTAAATGAATTCAAAGATAATTTCGACAAAACGATGGGAATCATGCTTAAGCATGGGCACAGAGTTCCTGCTGAAGAAGTTCCTATTACCTAAAATAGTTTGTTTGTTGTGGTCATTCTTCATTTCTTGAGTAATTATGTTCTCGTCTTTCCAAAATTTTTTTTATCCTTTTTCTTTCATTATTTATTATTTCCTGCGTAGCGGTTAAATCAGGAGTATGTATTACTTCTTCAATTTTTTCTTCTAAACCCATAATTCTTTCTTCGACTGCCTCTAATGTTTCCTCTTTATAGTTTACCAGTATCTGTTTCAGGTTTTCATCTGTTATTGTATCTAACAGATCTTCTTTTGAGATTTCCCATTTCTTACATAGTTCTTCTATTGCATAAGATGCAGTACGCCTTACTTCAAACACTTTGTCTTGTAAAGCTAGTATAAGTTGATTTAAACCTGCTTTATCAGCGATTTTTCCAAGTGCTTCTGCAGCTTTTCTTCTTATGCTAATTCTTTTGTGTCTTAATGCATTTTTTATTACTGGAATGGCTCTTGAGTCCCTAATTTCACCAAGCGCTTCGATTACTGTCTTATGAATCCAATTTCTTTCGTTTTTTTCATTAAGTAATTCTATAAGAGGATAAACAGATCTTCTATCTTTTAGAATACCCAATATTTTAATAACATTTTCCTTAACTCGCCAATTCTTGTGTCGAAGTGCCTTAAGTATATGGTAAAACTTTCCATGTTCTTCCAGTACTAGATTTGCAATGAGGCCATTGTACGTTGATTCTTCGAGTAATTCAAAGATTGCTATTCTGGGTCTCCCCTAATATTCTAAAACTTTTAACTAGTCTGCTTGATCCCCGTAATTTAAAGCGCAAAAGTAAATAAAAAGGTTTATTGTATTTTATTGCTGAGGTTTTCAAAAAATGTGCCGTCTATTTTCCGAACAGCTGCAATTAGAAGTCGGGTCGCATTTTGCAAATCGTTAAGATTTGTGACTTCTGAAGGAGAATGACCATACCTTCTAGGAATTAGTAAAGATCCTGTCGAGATGCCTGCTCGTGCTAAATGAATTGTCGCAGCATTGGTCCATGTAAAGGCTGAAACATCAATTTGATATGGTATTTGGTATTCGCTAGCTGCATTCACTAAGAGATCACGCATTACTTTAGGAGTCATAATGCCGGTAAATCCTGTTTTCAAACGATCCATAAATCTAATAGCAGGTCCTTTTCCAAGTTCAGTGGGTGCTCCTTTTTTTCGAGTAAGAGTGGCATCTGTTGCGTGGGTTGTGTCGAGCATTAAAGCTGCCTGAGGATTAATTGCATACGCTGCAGTTTTTGCTCCTCTTGCACCGATTTCCTCTTGGGATGATCCAACTGCATAAATAGAGAAATCAAACTGATCATTTGCCAATTCTTTCATTGCTTCAATCAACGAAAAACAGCCAACGCGATCATCGATGGCTTTTGCACACACATATCCATTCCCAAGATCGCAAAAATTTCTATTAAAGGTAATCGGTGCCCCTACGTCTATTCCTTTTTCTTGAACTTCTTTTCGTGATGATACTCCTACATCTATCCACATTTCCGATGCGGGAATCGTTTTTTGTGCTTCTTCTTTAGATACAAGATGTGCTGATTTTATGCCTATGACTCCACGAACCTTTGTTGTCTCTCCATGGACTTTCACCCATTGGCTAAGGAGTATTCGATCATCTATCCAGCCATGTTTATCAAAGTAAATAAATCCTTCATCATCGATATAGCGAACCATAAGAGCGATTTCGTCCGTATGGGCGTCTATCATTAATCTATTTTCATCATTTGTGCCCTCTTTCTTCAAAATTACATTTCCCAACACGTCTACTTCAATTGAGTCTACATGATTTTTCAGTTCTTCAATTATAATCAATCTTACTTCTTCTTCAAAACCAGGAGGTGCATCGGCGTCCACTAAACGTTTTAAGAGGTCAAGATTTTTCATTTTCATTCACTTTGATCTTTTTTTATTAGAAAAAGTAGCTATATGTACTCTAATTGTACGCACTTATGATTACTGTATTGTCATTTAAGTTCTCCTATTTTATATTTTCTTGATGTTTTCTCACTAAATAACGTGATTTTGTCATAGAATAAAACTATATGAGTGAGTTGTTTGCATATAAGTCAAACTGAGGGTTTAATTATGACTATCCATAAGATCATTGAGCTTGTTGGTCGTTCTCCAACGAGTTGGGAAGATGCAGTGCAAAATGCAGTAGCTGAAGCATCTAAAACTATTCGAAATATCGTTCGTGTTTCATGTGAGGAATTCGATGTCAAGATGGAAAATGATAAGATTGTCGCCTACCGAGTAAGAGTAAAACTCATTTTTGAAGTTGAACGTTAAACAGTGAAACCGAGCACATAGCGGTTATATCATTCCTCATATTTTTTTCAATTCTTGAATGCCAGCATAAATTTTATAATATATAACTTAAATTCAGTGAACGTAACTGATTTTATTCCTTATTAAACCTGATTAACAGTTGATTAAAATGAGACAACCAGCATCACGGATGAAATATATATCGCCTTCTTTGATTCGACGATTATTTGATTTAGCACAAGGAGTTGAAGACATTATCTCGCTTGGGATTGGCGAGCCTGATTTTAACACTCCAGAACATATCAAAGAAGCTGCGAAGCAATCTTTAGATGAAAATTTTACACACTATAGTCCCGTTCCCGGAATATTAGAATTGAGACAAGCGATCTCGAACTATCTTAACGCTGAATATGGTCTTGATTACAAACCTGAATCTGAGATTGTTCTTACATGTGGAGCGACAGAAGCACTTCATGATATAATGCTCGCATACGTGAATCCAGGTGATGAGGTACTTGTTCCCGATCCGGGGTTTTTAGGATATCCTGAATATGTTAGAATGGCAGCTGGAAAGCCCGTTTGGTATCCTTGTCCAGAAGAAAATGGCTTTCAACCAGATTTGGATGCATTAACTGAACTGGTTACCAAAAAAACGGTTATGATTCTGATAAATAGTCCCTGCAATCCAACTGGTGCTGTATTTGAAAGAAAAACACTTGAAGGTATTGCAGAAATCGCAATAGACAATGATCTTTTCATTGTTTCAGATGAAGTCTACGAAAAATTTATTTACGAAAGCGAACACGTACCAATATCTACATTAGGCGTAGCAGACCGCACAATACTTGTCAATGGTTTCAGCAAAACATTCTCAATGACGGGGTGGAGGCTTGGGTATATTTGCGGCGATGCAGAAGTCATCAACGCTGTTAATATAGCGCATATGTTCACAACAGTAACAACGCCGAGTTTTGCTCAAAAAGCAGCATTGACTGCTTTAAAAGGACCAAAAGAAAGCATAAAGGAAATGAGAGCTGAATATAAGTGGCGTAGAGACTTTTTTGTAAACGAATTGAATAAGATAGATAACATCTCCTGTATAATTCCAAACGGAGCATTTTACGCATTTCCTAACATTTCTGCCTTTGGAAAAACATCCGTAGAGTTTTCAGAATATCTAATCGAAAAAGCAAAAGTTGTTACAGTACCAGGAAATGCTTTTGGCAGCAATATAGGTGAAGGTCACGTCCGTATGTCGTATGCATGCACAAGAGAAAACTTAAAAGAGGCAATAAGCAGAATAAGAGAAACTGTTGCAGTATAAAGAAGATTTCTACTCCACCTCCCATATTTTCTATGCAATCTCATAAATTGTAGAGTTATCAATAAGGATCAATTCCTTAATCCTAAGCGGTGTTGCGTTGCCCATATATATTCTCGTTTGAAAATTTCTTTTTTAATGGCTGTTATGCATACTTTGTATATTAAAGGTTTTTTTAGCATGAGATTTTACTTTTACTGACCTCTCTCTGCAATGCTTAAAAACATGGGTATCTTTTAATTTATTGGTGATAAAAATAGTTGAAAAAGAAATAATCTCGACAATTCCCAAGGATCGTGTCGAAACAAAATTTGTCGAAGATGAAAGTGATTTAGAATTATCACTGGATGAGTATTTGTTTGACCTTCTCGTACACTATGGTCCTTTGACACGTGGAGAAATTGTAAAACTCACAAAATTGCCTCGTACAACAATATATGATCACTTGATCAAACTCATTCTCAAAGACCGAGTGATACGTTTTAGTAAACTTGGTAAAAAGCCAGGAAGACCTAAAGTGTATTTTAAAGCTATAATTCCATAAAGGATTAGCACATACTTTTCTTTATTTTTGAGTTATAGAGCCTTTCACAGCCTACAGCATTGAATCTGGACTCTAATCCAGCCTTCTCTTTCCAATAAATCCAGAAAAATAATTATTGTTTTCTTAATTTCGGTGAAATATGTTGCTCAAGATATTGTCGATTATAGTCAATAAGTGAAAAAAGTAAAAAGGCTGAAAGTTCCTTAATGTGCGTTAAAGGTGAAATCTAAATGACTATATCTTCAGATGAACTTTCGATAAATGAACAAGAAATTATCAGTTTAGCTCAAGAGTTAGTAAAAATTCCTAGCGAAAATCAACCTGGTAATGAAAAAGCAATCGGAGAATACATAGCTACTTGGCTAAAAAATAAAGGTCTTCCTGCTCAATTACAAGAAGTTGAAAAAGATCGTTTTAATGTAATAAGTTCGATAAAAGGAGAAGGACCTGCACTACTTTTATGCGGACATATGGACACAGTTCCAGTCCCAAATCCAGAAGAATGGACATTTGATCCTTTTTCAGGAGAAATAGAAGACGGGTATCTCTTTGGTCGTGGTGCATTGGATATGAAAGGAAGTTTAGCTTGCATGCTCACGGCATTTGTTGCTCTCAAGGAGGTAGAAGAAGAACTTTCCCAAGATGTTGTCTTTTTAGCGACAGTAGACGAAGAAGTTGCGACTAAAGGTGCAAAAAAAGCAATGGAATCTTCTGATATTAGAAGAGTAAAGCAAGGCATTATCGCTGAGCCTACTGACCTTAACCCTGTAATCGTTCAAAAGGGTCACTGTTGGCTAAAAATAAAAACTCGTGGAGTTGCGGCTCATGGTGCGATTCCTGAACGTGGTGTGAATGCAATAATGAAAATGTATCCTGTACTTTCACGAATTCAGGAGTTGGATTTCGGCAAGGGTGACCATCCACTCGTTAGTGGAACAACAGTCAATATCGGATTAATAAACGGCGGCGTCAAAATAAACATGGTGCCAGATTCGTGTGAAACATCACTTGACTTCAGATTTCCTCCAGGAGTTGCTTCCGAATCTATCCTTGGTAAAATAACCACACTTCTAGAAGAACTAAAAGCTGAGGACAAAGAATTAGATGCAAAGATTGAAGTAATTAAATGCAGTGACCCTGTTGAAGTTGAAAGAGACGCACCGATAGTAACGCTATTACTCAAGGCTATGGATAAGGTGCTTGGAAGCCATAGTGAACCGATTGGTGTACCTTATTATACTGATGCATCCGCTTTAAGAGGCATTCCTCTTGTGCTTTTAGGTCCAGGAGAGCCAGGATATGCTCATCAAAAAGATGAAAGAATTAAAATAAGCAGTATGCTTCCTGCAGCAAAGATTTATGCGATGCTTCCCTTATTATAACTTTTTATCATTTATTTTTTGATGTTTACAGTGACCCAGCAAGAAAACACCAGCGCTTTTGCGTGGTGACGAATTGCGTTGTGTTTATATAGTCCTTTGTCAAAAGAAGTTTAATACCTATAGTGCGTAGGGAATTCACGCCTGTGGAGATAAG
>JAEOSF010000110.1 GCA_016840515.1 Candidatus Borrarchaeum yapensis
CATAACAACATCTATTCTGTCACTGGTATCTTCTACGTATATAGGGTCACTGAAGTAGATAGATTTGAGGCTGGCTTTGTCCTTAAACCAGTTGACTATAGATAACTCAAGTTTTTCCCTTGGAAGTTTGGTTTTCAATTGAGAAGGAATGCGAAGAAGAACATAGAGTACTGATGCACTTGACAGGTCAAATGTCAAAAGAGGCCTGAGTAATGAGGCGGCGAGTATATTTTTTATTGAGCCATAAATCCTCAGGCTAGCTCCTGTGGCTGATAGAACCGTAAAAATTTTGATGTTAAGAGATCTCGATAATTCAGAGAGTTCTTGAACGAGTGTTTCTTTTGCAAATAGTAATTCTAGTAGATAATTGAGGAATATGTTGCCCGTTATCTTGGCGCCTTTTCTGTCGGCTCCTACGTAATTTTCAAGATTATCCCTGTTTATGAGTAAAACTGGTGTAGAGTCCATGGAGACGCTTATTCCAATGGACGAAAACGCGTTAAAATGAACATCTGGTGGCTGTAGTTTTGAGGGTAATACTGCTAACGATACTGAATTTATGTTCAATACTTTTAATTGTGAACTTAATGAGGGCAATAGAGCACTACCAAGACCATCCCATACAGATGATACAATAATTGCTTGACGTACACTGTTTATAGGTTTGTTTTTTAGGCGCGCGATAAATGCGTCATTTTTTATGATGTTAGGGTAAACATGAAACCAAAAATATGTGTCAAGTTTTGTGTCTAGGCCTAGAATGTTATATGGCTCAAGACGGGATTGGCTCCATTTTCTTATATCCTTGCTTGATTTACCAATAAAGATGGGCAAAACGTCATCAATTTTTTCTATGAAAGGCCCTTTTAGAAGAGTCTGGATGGGATATTCACCAATACAGATGATAGCTTGTGAAGGGAACCATGGCTTTAATTGATTAATGTGTTTTTCGATGTTTTCAATAACGTCAAAATGCTGCTGGTCTCTACTTATAAGTAATTGGTCAATGTGTTTTTTGATTTTCTCAATAACGTCAAAATGATGTTCACTGATGTCCATGAATACTCTCCATAACAAGCTTTAAGAACGGTTAGCTAAATTAAAGCTTTACATGATTTGCCTTGAAATCGCTTCGTAATTTGCCCATTTTCCATCCACGAGCTTGGTACAGAAGAAGAAAGCAAAGAAAAAAAGAAGAGATGGAACGTGCGCTTAAACAGAAATCGCTTAGGTTATTGACGTTTATAGTAACATTCGTTGGCATGATATTGGGTCTATCATTGATCCCAATTTTTCCACAACCCTTACCGCTACTCATATCCTTTCTGATAGCTTTTGCTACTCTGATGAACCACTCTCGTACTGGTATGACGATGGGGTGCCTAGTTATTGGATTAGCAGTGGTATACCACATGTCAAGGATAAATATTATATCGCAGATGAGTACGATGCCTTTAGTTCGTATATTCGTGATTGTTGTCATTCCGGCAGTGTTTTTTATCCTTCCAGTAATATTTCATCGCTACGAAGATGCTATTGCAATTAATCTAGGTATCATCGCAGCGATCCTTCTTTTCTTCAGTGAAACATATTATTTCGCTATACCTTTAATCCTGGTTGCAGCGGCACTCTATAAAAAAACTAAATTAGGTCTTACTGTTTCATACTATGTCCTGATTTCATTCCCGCTTCAAATAATGCAGTATTTAAATTATGTTCTTACTCTAAGCAATCCAAGATGGTGGGAGGATCCTGCTGCTGACCCATTTTTCTATGCTCCTGTCACAGGGGTCCTCAAAGGTATTCAAGAATCAATGAGTCAATTCAGGATACTTGAGGCAAACAAAATTCTAGGAACTATAGCAGGGCAGGTTACACTCTCAGATCAGAACCATATATTGCAGACTACGCAGGCGGTTTTAACCAGATATTTCGATTCTCTTCCAGGCATGATGCTTTTTTTGGTCATAGTAATTGGACTCGTTTCAGCTACTGCCTTATTAACGCGCGAACTAGTAACGGAGAGTCATACAATGCATGCAAAGGTGATTCTCTCCGCCTTAACATCGGCTAGCGCTACTGGGTTATTCTTCCTCTTCCTAATTGGCCTTCAAGGTCCGTTAGCCTTTAGGACCCAAGTTAATCTCCTACAGATTTTAATCGGAATTTCTACAACTAGCTTAGTAACGGTAGTTGCATCTTTGGTCAATTATGCGCCTAAGACAAGTTTAGAAATTGAAAAGCGTTCAAAGCTGATTTTAGAAAAGGCGCAAGAACTTTTGCGAATGCGTCTACAAGTTATTGAATGGTCACTGAACAAAGTGAAGAGCAGCATTTCCTTAGATGTTAGTTCTATTGAGGCAAGAACACTGATAATCAAAGCCAAACTTGAAGATATTATTAGCAACGTTCAAGCCAATGTATATAACCTATCTGAATTAAACGAGAAATTCGATGAAGTAGACACGGAAATGAGAAATGAGATTGACAAACTAATGGCTAACCTAGAAGCTTCATTGGCACAATACCAAATATTCGTTTACAGTGAATACTCGTCATGGGTACGAAAACTTGACGAAATTGGCTTAGAAGTTGGAACCCCCATAAAAACAGATTTTCAAAAAGAATTATCTCTGGAAATGAGGTTAGAGCTAATTAGAGAGGTGTTGGAATCAGGAAGAGCCCTTACCACAGAAGTCATGCAGGTCGCCGACCAAACTTATGACCTTATTAGATCCTTATACGACCCAAATCTTCCTGAGGAAAGCTTAGCAGTAACATTTGCAAGGAAAAAACTTGACGAAAAAACAGATTCATGGATTGCGTTGAAGGCTCTTTTTGCTGCACTTCATAATTGGCAGAAGCAATATAGTGCTGAGATTTCCAAGTCTATGGATTGTCTTCAGAATTCTCTAAATTCAATAGTTAATATAAGCACTCAAAGTGAAAGTTTGTTGCCAATCCTAGGCGATAATTTTCCGAAATTGATGGATCTTGTGAAAAGAGCTGAAGATGTCAGAATTTGCTTGGAAAAAAAGACTCTGAACGTCATGAACATTCTAATTATAAGAGAAGTACTCCAATCTTCATTAAATATTGCTGGAGACGTGCTTTTGATTGTTCAAGAAGAGTTAACGAGTAGTGAGAAAGCAATCGAAAGTCTGCTACTCACGAAAGACTATTCGTGGGAGAAAAAGGTTGATTGGAGGAAACAAATAACATCTGAAACGGAGATTGTAATTAACTCATCAAAGTATGATCTGAGTAAAGTGATGGAAAATCTGCCCAGATCCTTATCCTATCTAGATGAGCTTGTAGGTTCAATAGTGGCATACAATGAGAAAAAGGAGATTTTAATAAATTACCCGATAGCAGAAATGGCGATTGAAGAGTTACTTAGGCAAAAGAAGCAGATCTATGCCCAAGACCTACCATTCGACCTCAAGTACGCAGAAGAATATCTTAAACTGTTCTACAGCCAAAAATACCTCGAGTTTTCTTTTGACAGAGAAAACAATTCCCTCATGAAAAACGAATGAACGTTGATTTCACATGCATCTACAGCTGAATATTCAAATTATTGACCCATCCGTGTGCACTTGAATGTTAAAGCTTATATCACGTTAGGAGCAGTAGCTATTTTATCATGAAATTCCTAAAACGACAGACCGAAACAGAATTTTCAGAATCTGCCGTGAAAGCCTATCTGATAGGTCTCGGTAGCGGTACGTTAGAGTTTATTGATGATACCATAAAGTTTCACATGTCGAAAGGGCGCCTCAGAAAGCGGACGGAAGTTATCAGGGAAATACCGATGGCTGACATAGAGGGAATGGACCGGGTTGGAAAGGAAATAAGCATTACATGGAAAGGA
>JAEOSF010000035.1 GCA_016840515.1 Candidatus Borrarchaeum yapensis
GCTGGAGAATACTGTTCGACTATGCCGTCAGCGATAAACAATACCTGCCCACCATCTCTCTACCCGCTGCCATCACCTTTCCTATCAACGCCAACGGTGATCTGGAATGCGATCACCAGGCCATGATCCGGCTGTGCAAGGAATACGACCAACCCTACACCGCCACCATCCTGCCCTACTTCATGCGGGACGCCAGCAAAGAAGAAATCTACCAGAAGGTCAAAGAAATCGCAGAAGCAAGCGTACAAGCACATCTACCGGTCTTGATCTCCCCAGCGGCGCTCACCAACGACACCGATCCGGAAAAGGTCGATACCTTTTTCCAAGCAGTCTGTGAGCACGGCAACTACACCTTCCCAGCATACCGCAAACTTACCAAACAGCAACTGAAAACCTGCCCCGTCTGCCAGCAACCCACCGAGTTGTGCTACGAAGACCGGAAAGTTCTCTGCCACTCCTGCCACTACACGGCACGGTTTGCTGGTGATGAACACATGGATTATGCCGTCATCATCCACGAACACAACTGATTACATACAATTTGAACAAAACAGGATTCTATCAAACATTTTTTCTTTTTGAATAGCTGTTTTGCTACTTAAAGAATTGACACGCTTCAATCTCAAAAAAACTATTAATTAGGATGATCTCTTAGAATTTATTTTTAAAATGAATAATATTAGTCCTATAAAGGCTAAAGGTGCAGCAATTATACCGATGTAAATTGGCGAAAATTGCACATCAATAATAAAATCCTCAGAAAAAAGTGTCCGGCCATTGTATTCAAACTTAAGTTTTAGATCTTTTTCTCCCAGGAAAAATAGTTCAATAATATTTTCGCTCAATTGAAATTCTATTTCGTTTTTACCTGGTTGTAAAACAAATTGATTATTTATTTCTTCGAACTCTTTACTTTCGGTTATCGCTTTAATACTAATTTCGTTGCCTCTGTAATTCATGAATTCGGCTTGAACTGTTATTTGTTCACCTTTTTTGATGGTTGTTGTGACGTCAATTGAAAAACCAACATTTCTGAGCCATTTAAGGATGCTATGCATAAAGTAGTGGTTGTCACCACTCTTATAATAATCATCAAGCAAAATATGTTCATCGGCAACAACAATGAATTTACCGTTTTCTATCCATGCAGTAGCAGCCTCAACATACCCGTCTTTCATTACAATCGTACTTGCGTTAGTTCCAACTATCAAACTTGATTGAGGTTCTGCACAATATATTTCTTGAACATTTAGAGTTGCTGGATGCCCATATATTTCTTTAGTATATCCCTCGCTAGGATTTGTTTTTTGATATGAGATATTTGCAAAGTCTACGTATTTCGTGTAATCTTCCCATCTATTGTCACCTGAAAACAACACGCTTCCGCCGTTTTTTACGTATTTTTCTAACACCTTTTCTGCGCTCGGATCATATAACGGTTCAATGAGAATTAAAATGTCGTATTCTTGAATATTTTTTATATTGAAAGCCTCATCCTCAAGAATATCAACTGATGCTCCCTCAGCCTCTAAATAACCGACCATACTGTGTAATGAACGGTTCTCTGACTTTACTTGGTCAATTAATACCTTTATTCCAGCGAAGTCATCCTCAGTTGAGAGGGTATTATTATCTTGCTCTGCTATCACAGTTAATGAGTTAGGAGTATTTAATCCTTGTACAAGCAGACAAATTAGCAAAAAGAGTGCTATAAAGTACATCGTCCTAAATAATAATCGTCTGTTTGTTGTGGAACCCATCGTGAAATTAACACCCTTTTAGGAATATCTAATGTTCAAACTTTCCAAATTTAGATTCAATAACCTCTGCCAGCTTAGGAGGCCACCAGTTCCATTTACCTGCAAGAAGCATAACTGAAGGAACAAGGAGTAACCGTACCACTGTTGCATCTAGTATAATTGCAGTTGCTAAGGCAAATCCGTACATTTTCATTGTAGTGGTTGAAGAGAGCATCATAGAACCAAATGCGGCTGCCATTATACAACCACAAGAGGTAATAATCGCACCAGTTTTTTCCAGTGCCTCAATTATAGCTGTTGCATCATCTGTTTCTTTTCCTGGTTCAAATCTAATTTCTCGCATTCGAGAAACTAAGAATATATCATAATCCATTCCCAATCCCATTAGACAAACAAATACTATGATTGGAAGAGTAAATTCAATAGGAACTCCCAATATGGTTTGAAATACAAGAGTTGTGAGTCCAAGTATCTGTAATACTGATAATAATATAGTACCAATTAACCGAAGCGGAGTTGGAATCGATAATAGTAGAATTAGAAGTACGATGAATATTCCAGCGAAAGTGATTGGAAGCATTACACTGAAGAAATCATTCCATAACATTCTGTCCATTTCTACGTTACCCTGAGAAGATCCTCCTAAGAGAATTTCGCATCGATCTTCACTTAATACTGTGCTATTCGCCTGATATGAAACCAAGTATGTTTTAATTTCCCTTGCCAAGTTCATGGCTTCATCTGAATAGGGTTCTCTCTCTAAGAGTATAGAAATGTAGGTTGTGTCATTATCTTCACTTATGTACATTTCCATAAGTGCACGTGCAGTCTCGTTTTTCTCGAATTTAAGATACTTGATTTCCTCTGTACCAAATGGTTTTTTAACTGACATTACTTTATCGGTACCATTGAGTGCTTCCAAGTAGTCTGCCATAGTCCCTATTTCCTCTAAAATTGTTTGGTTCCAAATGTTCGTGCTACCGTTTTTGAAGTGAATTACAACATCCATTGGAGAGATTTCACCTTCTCCTAATTCTTCTGCTAATATATCGTAGCCTTGCTTCGATTCGGTAGGAGGCATAGTTGCGATAGAATCATAAGACAGGTGAAGAAATGCAATCTGAGCAATAAGTGGAATTGACACCGCCAAAATTAGTACTAAAGTAAGTTTTGGCTTTTTGACAACAACATGCGAAACTTTTCTTATGAGGCCATTTTTGTTTGTTGAAGATGAACTCTTTGATTGTATCGTGGTCTTGCGGCGAGGCCAGAATATTCGATCTCCTAATAATAATAGTATTGAAGGTATAAGAGTGAGGGCAGATATGAGTGCGATCCCTATTCCTAGAAGTACAGACATACCAATTATGCGCATTAAGCCAAATTTCGTTGGAAGCATGCTGGTAAAACCAATCATAACGGTTCCACCACTTGAGGCAACAGTTTTTCCTGCAGTTTCCATTGTTTTTCTAATTGCTTGTCTCTTATCTTTGCCACCTCTTAGTTCTTCAAAGAAACGAGAAATGATGAAAATGCAATAATCACTTCCAGCACCAAGCAAAACTGGTGTGGTAAACATATTTGCCATTGTGTGAATCTGGATGCCCATAAAACCAAGAGAATAAAATACGCCTCGCACAATAACAATTGAAATGCCCATTGCTATTAAAGGAAGCACAGCAGCTACTGGAGATCGAAATACCAGTATTAAAATTAGTAGAATAAGGATTATAGAAACCATATCGGTTAGTGCCATGTCTGATTCTGCCGTTTCGCCCCCTTCCAAATTGAAAGCACCCTCTCCAGTAACATATACTTCAAAATCAGTTATTTCTGTACTTAAAGTCGTTTCATTAATTTGTTGAGGCATCACTTCTGCTTTTATTTGGGGGATATCTTCATCTAGTTGCTCAAGTATGTGTTTGGTTTCTTCAGCGCTGGAGCTAGTGTCTAAATTTATAAAGACAATCATAGTGTCATTATCGTCACTCACGAATCGTTCAAGAACTTCTTTTATTGAACTTTCGCTCAGCGGATTGTCTTCTATGAATTCTTCAGTTTTTTCGTCAGCTAACTTTGCTATATCATCATCTGAGGGATTCGGACCTAAGTCGTAGATATCCATCATAAGATCGAGTTCGAAGTCATCTAAATCGCCTCCCAAAGCTTCAAAAAGCATACTAACGAAATCAGATGACAAATCAAAATAATTCATTTCAGTATCAAAAAACTCATAATAGAATTTGATCTGGTCTCTAAATTCCCTTTTTACTTGCCCTGCAAAAATATCTGCTAATGCCATTCTAAGACCCACAGTTCCACCTGGCGGACTGTATCTTGGATCATTATTCGCTAGAACACCAAGTCCAAAAACACTTTTTACTATATTATAAGGATCTAATTCAGGGTCTAACTGTGGCATAACACTAGCAATATCCACCAGCGTAGCATTAGTGTTAGGATCAGCAGGATCCTGAGTATATTTTGCAGGATTGAACATGTCAAATTGTAGATCTAAGCAATGATAAATGGCAAAATAAGTATACACTATAAAGACCAAATCTGCTTCATCCATCATTAATACTGGGCTTCTATTAATCGTTTCTTGAGTAGCGCCAATCAGATTTGGCATTGTCCAGTGGGTAAAGTTTCCATATGCACTTGTTTCATTTAAGAGGAGTGGATAAGTTGTAAAGTCAAAAATTGACGGAGAAGGAGAGAAACTAGTGCTTAAGAATGTATAATAGTAAGAGAAATTGGCTTCAAAATGGGACGCTCTAAGATCCCATTCGTGGGTATAGTTTTTGGCAAGAGCTAAGAACTCTTCACCATCAACTTGATCAAATTTGAATTTTAGTTCATAAATATCATACACAAAGTCTTCTAATTCATCTGGGTCCATATTGAAATCACTGGCAAAGAATTGAGCAAGTCCAGTAAGATATTCATCACGTTCCTTGTCAGACATATCGTAAAAAGATTGTGTTTTGTTAAAATCTTCATGAGCTTCCATTATAGCTTCAAGTAAGCCTTTATAAATTCCTTCGTAATAAGATTGATGGAGAGATTCGTTCATTCCATAATAATTGTCTACATTTATGACATGCGGATATTTTTCAACTTCATCATCCAGCATTTCAATAAAATCTTGAATTGTGGGATCAAAAATATCATTATTTGCATCAGCTTGCATCGTTGTTGTACCACTATGACTTGGATTTGTCTGAATTACAACTATAAGAGAAGTTACAGGTAGGTCTGGGAATTCCTCTTTTAATATATCACTAGCCCTTCTTGACTCCATGTCTTGAGGTACAAAATCAGAGAAATCTGATGTCAACATATCATTAACTTGAGCTGCTCGACTAGCTAAGATTATAGCAATTACGATCCAAGTAATGATCAGGAACTTATTATAACGTACAATTTTTTTCCCTAGACGGTCAAAGATCACTGAGAATGCCCTCATCTGAGGTAAATAATTATTATTGATGCAAAATGATTACATATATGTTGTAATTGGCGATAGGATAATGAATCCCTATATAAACGTTACTACCAACGTAGTTACTTTTATAAGAAATAAATCATTTTGGATACATCTCAATTCTTTTTAGCCTTGATTTTCTATAGTAAGAATAAAAAAAGGATAATTAGGATGTTGTAGTATAGCTATTTTCATGTTCTTCTGGAATATAAATCTCTTTAAGTATTTTTACAATTTCTTCTTCCTCTAAGGGAGTGTTACAGTTATCACAAATGTATTCATGTCCAGCTATTTCGCTTGAGCTGAAGATTATTTCAAGTCGATAGCTTCCGTTCGGCTGTTTTTTAAGAGTGTTAATAATTTGTTTTTCAATGATTTTGACGAGATCAGGGCTTTGACCACATTTTTCCCTCCTCTTAGTAACTATGGTTTTTCAAAAAGGATAACGCAAGTTACGTTTGCTGAAACAAGCATATCCACACTCCTTTATCCAGATAGAGGAAAATCATGAAAAGTAAAAATCCACTGAAGAGCATTTTCTTGCCATGTAGTTCGTCAATCCCTGACAAATAACATATAGCTCCTACTGCAAAGACAAAACCGCCTATCATCCAACCTAGTCGAAGAATAAAAATCATGCTATCTGTTAGAACACCTGTCAACAAAGATGGAAGATTTTGTAGCCGGTCTAATTTCGACCAAACCTCTCTATTCATATGATCCCCTCGACAAATTATTTGCATTTCGCCAAAAAAGAATTTCAATTACTTTTATAACCCCTCAATATGTTTTGTCACATTTAAAAAAAACATTATACGTTTTGTCATAATTTAACGCTGAAAAAATCATTCTAATTTGCATTAAATTTTCTATTAAGAAAAAATTGCTTCACGAATTTTTGTAAAATTGAATTATGCAGATCTTCTTGAAGATTAAAAAATAACTAACCAAAGGCATATGTTTTTTAAATATCTTCATGATACGTCCTATTACCACATTATCTGATTAATAGAATAGATTTACCGCGATAAAATTAGCTTTTAAATGAATTGCAAAGAATATTCTTTACAAAAAACTCGTTAGTCTTTCATGGAGGCTTGAAGATTGTGGAAAAAACAATGAGAGCTATCAGATTTTATAGCCCCGGCCTATTAAAACTTGAAGAAGTAGATATTCCAGTACTAGAACATGAAGGTGATGTTTTAGTTAAAACAAAAGCTATCTTGACTTGCGGCACAGATCTTAAAATTTATAGAAGAGGTCATCCAAAAGTTAAACCCCCTTTGATCTTTGGACATGAATTCTCTGGTGTCATTGAAGAAGTTGGGGAAAACGTCAGAAACTTTAAAAGAGGTATGCGCGTAGTTGCAGCCAACTCAGCCCCTTGTAATGAATGCTATTTTTGCAAAAAAGGAAAACATAATCTTTGTGAAGAATTAACTGCGACATTAATTGGATTTAGTGTAGATGGAGCATATGCAGAATATATTCGCATCCCAGAAAGAATTGTACGTCAGAATATGTATGAGATACCTGATCATGTTTCATTTCAAGAAGCAGCATTTACAGAACCTCTTGCATGTGTTATTAATGGCAATGATGTTGCCGATATTAATCTAGCAGATAATGTAGTTGTTATTGGAGCAGGACCTATTGGTTTGCTTCATATACAACTGGCTCGTGCGAGAGGAGCAAAACAAGTTATTGCAATTGATTTAATTGAATATCGATTAAAGAAAGCACTGGAAATTGGTGCTCATAGTGTGATTAATGCACAAACAGAAGATTCTGTTGAAAAAGTAAAGACTTTTACTGATAGTCGTGGTGCAGATGTCGTTATAGAATGTGTAGGTGTGCCACAAACATGGGAATCCGCTATTGAAATGATAAGCCCCGCGGGAACTGTTGTATTGTTTGGTGGAGCACCAGCCGGAACAAAATTCTCTGTTGATACTCGAAAAATGCACTACGAAGACATTACAATCAAGGGTATATTTCATCATACACCAGTCTGTGTTAAAAAGGCATTAGATCTTATTTCGTCAGGCATTGTAAATGTAAAACCACTGATCACTAAAGAAATGCCATTAAATCAACTAGAAAATGCTTTAAATGAAATGCAAAAGGGTGAAACGATAAAAATTGCCGTAATTCCCTAAGAGATTTTTGCCACATTTCGGTGACGAGCTACACCAAGAGACTTCGCAATAGGCTCACATTTCGTTCTAAGCAAGTGTACGATTGGAATAGGAAGATTGAACTCCGTTAGAGTTTCAAAGTGTCCCATACCCTTTGCGATAATTAACTCTGCTTTTTCATATTCTACCATAAATTCTTTGGAAGCTTCATTAATATTTAATCCAGCGGTTACAGGATTCGTTCCAGTCGTCATAAGTTTATCAGCAACTTTATCCATTCCAACGAACAAAGCATCTTCCAATGTAGCATCATTCATTATAGGTTTCTCTTTTACAGCTACCGTAATGTTACAATTATTCCTTTTTAGCTCCTCGACTAACAGAGTATCAAAGGCAATTTCTCCTGCATTATCAGGAAGAAACAGGATATTTTTCTTTTCTTGGATAATCTGGAAAACTTTGTCGATATCATCAATAACTAATTCAGTTTCTGCATCATTGATAACCTTTGGAAGATCCTCTAAATCAAAAGTGTGTCCACTTATATCAAATTCCATAATATTGCCTACTATTGATATAATGCATGCTCTTCTAAAGCGTTCTTTCTGTGAATCAGTTTCTTCAATCCACTTACGAACGTTTGATAGGATTTCTAATGCCATTTCATTTGAATGCTTTTTCAATTTAGTATAGATGTCTTGATTTTTCTTGCCAATAGCTTCAAGTATAATTTGGTCTCGTAAATAGCCAATTTGTGGTGGAGTGTGATTAGAATCAAAGTTGTTCGCTAGAAATTCTAATAATCGTTTTACTGCTTTCTTTTGTAACTCTTCATCATCGGTTGCCATTTTTGCTTGTTTAAATCCTCTTTCAAGCAGACAAATTGCGCAAATTGGCTTTACTTTCATTTTGAAACCTCAAGTTCGTCTAAGTTTGAAGATGTCGTAAGAAGTGAACGATATACCATTTAAAAGGTTTCGCATTAGCGCTGAAAATTCCACTCATTCGAATTATACTTCTCATCAAATAAACGCTTGGCAAGACGAATTTCATTATCAGTCAATTGACTGGGATCTAATTTCATAGTGAATACCTCTTCAAATGCATTTATCAAAGCCTCTTTTACTTTAGCAATACTTATTTTCTTGCCCAATTCATGTTCTATTGATGTTACTGGGGATTTTTTAGATGGTAGACATTTTTTTTCTTGATCAATCGGTTTACCTTGTAATACTTTTTGTAAAAAATCCAAATCTGACTGTATCAGTAGTGAACCATGATGCAGATAGGCACCTTTTCTAAGAGAACGTGCAGTTCCTGATATTTTTAGGCCCTTTACACCAATTCCGCCTTCACTAAGTAAATTAGCTTCGATATTAAGTTTCTTCAAACCTCTAATGACGCCGCGTCCAAAAATCTGTGAGTCTATTAGATCAGGAATTTCAACTTGTATTAAGGGGTGAGTCTTATGCAAGAAAATCGAATAATTGAGATTACCATAATCCTGATATACTGCACCTCCACCTGTAAATCTTCGAACAATCTTAACGTTATGCCTTTTACACAATTCTAAATTAACCTCATATTCATAACATTGAAAACGTCCAATGACGATCGCATTTTTAGTTCTCCAAAAACGGATTGTTGCAGGTACTGTTTTCTTTCCAACAAAATTTAATATAGCTTCTTCAACCGCTATATCAAAAAAGGGGTTGTCAAACTCGATATCTAATAATCGCCATGATACATTGTCCACTAGATTCACCAAAATTAGATTAAAAGTACAAAATCATTTTGGTTACAGGTAGCTAAGCAAGAAAGCCCACGGCTTCAGGTGTGGGATGAATTGCGGTAGTTGATGTTCACTTCCATCACTTTCGTCACGGGGTCTCCCTAACACTTAAATAGTTTTTTGCCTATTCTGTACAGTGGTCATTGCCGCACAGCCTGGTGGTAGGGTGGGTACGACAGAGACATAGTCTAGACTCTGGGGCTGTGCCTAAGGGCATCACTCAACACATGACTATCAGAGGGAAGGCAGGGATACAAGACCTCTGGTAGGATCACCGAAGATGGAGCCCCTGTGGTGTGGTTCAGTGTAGTTCGGTAAGTAGTATCAATGTCAATATAGGGCTCGCTCAGAGAGAATTTCTCTCTGCGGGAGTCGTTAACAGGGCGGTGGCACGCCCCTCATTTCTCACCATAGAAGTGTAGAACCCCACTGCTTTGCTGTGGGAGTATGTCAGCAATCTGTCTCATCTGGATTTTCCAATAAACTACGAAGTGTCTGCAGGAATTCAGCTGCTGGTGCTCCATCTATAATCCTATGGTCATAAGTGAGACTCAAATACATCATAGAACGAACTTGAATACCTTTATTTATGACAACTGGTTTTTCCACCATCCTGCCAACACTGAGAATTGCTGCTTCTGGTGGATTGATTATTGCTGTAAAGAAATCGATATCATACATACCTAAGTTTGAGACTGTGAAAGTCCGATTTAAAAAGTCATTTGAACGAAGTTTCTTCTCTTTAGCTTTATTTATTAATGCCTTTATTTCGTTATTAATGTCAATGATGTGTTTCTTATTTGTATTGTGAACTACTGGGACTACTAGGCCTTCAGGCGTTGCAATGGCAACGCCAATATTAATGTCCTCATAGATTTTAATTATGTCCTCAGATAAGGTTGAATTGAGAATTGAATGCTTTTCTAAGGCTAATGCTACAGCTTTAACTAGGAAGGCTGTATAAGACATCTTGATGCCTTTTTTTGTGATGAGTCTATTTCGATAATTAGCAAGATTTGTCATGTCAGCTTCCATTACATGTGTAAGTTGCGGGATTTTTTGATAGCTTTCTGTGACTTTCTTTGCAGTTAGTTTCTGTATACCAAAAAACTTCTTTTCCTCTTTAATTCTAGGTCCTTCAGATTCCATTAGTTGTAAAAATACTTCAATGTCTCGTTCAACAATCCTTGCCCCTGGACCAGTACCTGTGACATAACGGAGATCAATTCCCTTTTCCGAAGCTATTTTTTTCGCTCTAGGTGATGCAATAATGCGCTGTGCAGTTTCTTCAACGAGGGCAGTAGATGACATGGTTTCTTGAGGGGTAAGTTTAGGCTTTAAGGACGGAGGCGTCTCTTTTAAAGATTCTGTTTCAACTACACTCGCTTCTTGAGGCAAGGGAGTAACTAGTGATTCAAGGTCGGGAAGAGGTTCATTAGGATCACCTATTAATGCAATTACTGTATCAACAGGCAGTTCCATTGCTTCTTCAGCTATAATCTTTAACAAAACACCAGAAGCTGGTGCTTCTAATTCTACAGTTTCTTTTTCTGTTAAAATTTCAACAATAGGTTCACCTTTCTCTACAGTATCGCCTTCCTTCTTAAGCCATTCTACAATTGTGGCTTCTTCCATAACCATTGACATTTTCGTAATCACTACTTTAGTCACCATTTTAAATTCCTCTTTAAGATGAGTTCTTTTGAAAGTTCAAGCAATGACTTCTTTCACTGCTTTTGTGATCCTTTTCTCATTGGGAATCACATAATCTTCAAGCGAAGGTGAAAATGGAATTGGTGTGTTTAAAGAGGCAACTCGTTTGATAGGAGCATCAAGATAATCGAATCCTCCTTCTTCCATTATTTGTGAAGCAATTTCTGCTGTGACTCCAGCACGTTTAATATCTTCAGAAACGACAACTACTCGTCCTGTCTTTTTTACCGAATTTACAATGGTCTCTATATCAAGAGGTACTATTGTCCTTGGATCAATGACTTCAACGCTAATGCCCTCTTTGGCTAGTTCTTCAGCCACTTTAAGTGATTTATGCACCATTAAGAATGTAGCAACGATAGTTACATCATCACCTTCTCTTTTAACATCAGCTTCGCCAAATGGAATAAAGTATTCTTCTTCCGGTACATGGCCTTTAAGTAAATAACATAATTTATGTTCGAAAAAGCAAACTGGATCATCAATATTTCTTATAGCAGTTTTTAGCAGCCCTTTACAATCATAGGGAGTCGAAGGCATTGCAACTTTTAATCCTGCTGCATGCATAAACCAGGCTTCAAATGATGAACTATGATGAGCCGCTATAGATTTTCCTCCTCCGAAAGGTGTTCTTATAACGACAGGTACTTTAACTTGTCCTCCAAACATATATCGAATTTTTGCTGCTTGGTTACAAATGGCATCCATTGCAAGTGCTATCAGATCACCAAACATAATTTCTGCAACAGGTCTAAGACCTGTCATGGCGGCTCCAACAGCTGTACCAATTATGGCTGCTTCTGAAATAGGCGTATCTCTTACTCGTTCTTCTCCAAATTCATCTGCTAGACCTTGAGTGACTTTGAATGCACCATGCCATTTACTACCAATATCTTCTCCAATAAGTACAACTCTCTTATCATTTAGCATTTCTTCCCGGAATGCCTCTCGTAATGCTTCAATCGCCATAATTTCTCTCATTCTGACTCACGCTCCTCAACCCAGACATCTTCTAATGCAGTTTTTGGATCTGGAAATGGGCTTTCAAGGGCAAATTTAGCAGCTTCTTCTATTTCTTCATCAACTTCGTTTACAATAACATCTGCTTCCTCATCAGTTAGAATCCCCATTGAAGTTAAGCGCTCTCTCATGCGTATTATAGGATCCATCCTTAGCCACTCGTTTACTTCCTCTTCTGGTCGATATTTTCCCTGATCAAATCGTGAATGACCTCTATGGCGATATGTCTTACATTCAATGAGAGTTGGACCTTTACCTTCTCTTGCACGTGTTACTGCTTCATATGCTTTTTTATATACGTCAACTGCATCATTTCCGTCACATATAACGCCTGGAATACCATATGCAGAAGCTCTATCTGCAATATTCTTGACTTTCATTACATCAGTTTGTTTAGTTCCCATTGCATATAGGTTATTTTCACATACAAAAACAATGGGAAGATCCCAAGCGGCAGCAATATTAAGTCCTTCGTGGAAGTTGCCAGTGTTTGAAGCACCATCTCCAAAGAAACAGACCACGACTTGATCCGTCCCCCGCAGTTTAGCAGAAAGACCTGCCCCTGGTGCCATAACAATACCCGAGCCGACTACACCACAGGCGCCAAGAAGACCTACACTAGCATCCGTAATGTGCATGGAACCTCCTTTTCCTTTACAATAGCCTGTCGCTTTGCCCATCAACTCTGCAAACATTTTATCCATTCGAGCACCTTTAGCAAGGCAATGACCATGCCCCCTATGTGTGCTCTGCACATAATCATCTTCATTAAGATTGCTGCACACACCAACTGCAACTGCCTCTTGACCTAAGTATAAATGAATTGTACCTGGAATCAGATTTTGTGAGAACAAATCCCAACATTTCTCTTCGAATTTTCTAAGTTCTAAGAGTTTTCGATACATTTCAATTAATTTTGCTTTCTCAACATCCATTAAAAATCATCACCAATTATTTAAATCCGTAATATTACTTTAAAGTTACATATCTTTTTATTAAATGCCCCATCTTGATTGAAATCATATTTTCTATTGAACTAGAGCGATGTTCATACTTCTAGTTTTTCATAAAAGGATACCGTTATTTCTATCCATCGTTCTCAGATATCTACTCTATAATCCAAGTCTATATGAACTACCCCACCCTGAGGGATGGGGCTTCCTGCGAGTCCTCCAAACCATATTCGAATTTCGGACTGGGTACTCTCGTTTTACCTTTGGCTGTGTATCGCAGATTATCAAGAAATTCTTGATAGCCCGTCCACTTGGCATTCTGTGATAGGTAACGTTTCATTAGCACCACACAACTATTTTTATCCCTGGCTAGCACGTTACCACAATCACAATTCATAATTCGCTTCCAAATCGGCATATCATGTAGTTTTCCACAGACACAACACTCTTTGGAGGTATTTCGTTCGTCAAATTCTATTGCGCTTTTACCTACTCTCTTAGCTTTGTAGGTTAGAAAATGTACGAACCGTCCCAATGAGCCAGTATTTTGGGTAGCTCTATTCAGACCTTTTCTCATATGCTTTGGTATTTTAGTTGCTTGCGCCATACTTTTAACTTTAAGATCGCCCACAATGATGGTGCGTGCTTTGGTATTTTCCACTAACTTCTTGCTGAGTTTATGCTGGAAATCCTTTGTTTGATCTGCGCATTTCTTCTGATAGTGTTTCACAATTCTATTAAAATGTTTCCATCTATTACTGCATTTTATGCACTTATCTCGTCTTGCTTGCAGTTTTATGATTCTCGGATGCCAATACTTATCTGGTCGCTTATTTTTCACCACTAAGAACTTTCCAGCAGTATTTACAGCGGTTACTATGTTATTTATACCGAGGTCTATCGCTTGATACCGACCGTTATCAATATAGGGGGGGTATTCAACCTCATAGGTTATCGAGACAAAATACCTACCATCTTTGTTGAAAATAGAAAGTTGTTTGATGCATGTATCTTCAATGAACGAGAACTTTTCTGGAATTATAAACTCCAAAGGAATATCATTATAAAAATGAGATACGGCCACTTTCTTGTTCTCAACCTTGAACCCCGATTGATTGTAAACCATTGTGGTAAAGTAATGTTTACCCTTGAACTTGGGCAGTTGTGCGTCTTTATACCCATTTTTCCGAAGAGCAAAGAATGATTTATAATCAGCGTTAAGCGTTCTTAGAACGCATTGCAGTACTTTAGAATAAACCCATTTATACTCTGGGTATTGTTCCTTGATTATTGGTAAGTCGTTTTGTTGCTTGCGATAGGTCACTCCCTTGACACCATTTTTATAAGCATCTCTTCTTTCAGCAAGCGCGAAATTATAGATAAGTCTGCATTTCTCTGAGAGTACCCAGAGTACCTCTTCCTGTTCTAGCGTGGGAAAAATCCTAATCTGTTGTGTTAGTTGCATTATCTCTCCCCTGATTGTCAACATATTTCTTCAATAGTTCAAAAGTTACCTGTCCTGTAGTAGCTAAAAAATAAGATCTTGACCAGAATGCTCCTTTCCAGAGTTTTTCTTTGACTGCTGGAAAATTACGTTGTATTTCTCGGGATGTGATAGTTTTTAAGGTGTTCATATATTTTGGAATGTCTAAAGTGGGTTTACTTTTAAAAATCATGTGAAAATGATCTTTATCACATTCTATATTGAGCACGCCCACCTCAAACGTTTCGCTTATTTCATATACCTTTTGTTTGAGCACTTCTACAATCTCTTTACTATCTAATGCATTTCGTCTATATTTGACACACTGAACAAGATGATATTGTAGTGCATATACCGAGTGTGATGACTTATCTAACTTATACCGCATAGTTACAAATATTTTCTTATAACTATAAAAGAATTTTGGCTCTCATCCCCCAGCTTTCGGAAGGGAACTTCCCGCCAAGTCTATTTAAAAACAATTCTACTATTTAGATCACTGTTAAGAAAGACAGACTTTTATGGTAGTGAAAATGTATGAAAAAAGAATGTGAATGTGGAAGTATTCTGGAAAAAGCAATGACTGATTTTAAGGGCATAAAAGAGATACCCTGTTGGAGATGTCCCAAATGTGGTACGGAATTTTTTGATGCGGAGCAAGTTGAGGTTTTGGATAAACATCTAACAGAAATAATAAATCAGCAAATAAGTAACTCATTAGATGAAGATGATTAAAAAACAGAACGAAAAGGAAGACATTGTCAATGATTAGATAATGAATTGTAAAATGACAATGTTGAAGTAGTGAATCAATATTGAAATTAAGAATGCTTTTTCTATCTTGAGTTGTTTGGTTTTTGCAGTAACATATGTTATTATGAAGAGTAACCAAATTTGGAAGAAGAGTTGAAACATTAATTGAAGAAATTCATTCCCAATTTGATAAATCCCTCCAAACCTCCATAGAAGAATATAAAAAATTAACGGTAACTGTGCCCATAATGTTCCTGTTAATGTTCCTAAACTAAATATACTTCTTTTAAAAATAAGTCCACAGAAGATTTCTATGAAAAAATAGATGTAAAACCATCGAACAAAGCTAAGAATAAATACCATTGAAAGTAAAGCGACTGAACTTTCAGTGAAAAATAATAAAATCGTATTAAGTTCTGCAAGATACGTAACATATGATAGAAGAGTAACTATCAAAATACCAAATGGAAGAAATTCTTTTGGTTTTTCTAGAATATAGTCGACAATCGGTTTAAGACTTATTCCATAAAAAGCTTTCAAAAGCACTGTTTCGTCGGTAGTTGTTATGTCTTCGCTTCGATCCATTAACTTAAGTGCCTCAATGCCACGAGAAGTAAGGAGATATCGTTTCTGATCATCTTGTGAAATAAGGTCGCCCAAATTGTCCAGATGATAATATAGTGTTCCAACCTTAAGATTGAGGGTATTCTTAAAATCTGTAAAAGTGGCATATCCTTTTTCTGCAATGAGTCTAAGAATCTTACGACGAATTGGATGATTCAGAATTGAATGTACATCTGAAACGTCACTATTTTTCATCTGAATCCCTGTTTATACAGCTCTATCTTTTTGCTACTTTTCTATTCAGCGTTTTCAATAAAAATCAGATTATTTATCAAAAACTGATGAATAGAAAATAAAAGATTGAGGTTTCAAGCAAAAAATTACTTTCGTTTTCCTATATAAATTACGGCAACTAGTACGACGATTACTATCAAGGTGGCATAAATACCAGTCGTTGAGTTAGAAAGAAGATCAGTTCCAGTTTCACCAATAAGCGCAATTTCTGCTGTTAAATCGCCAATTCCAATGGTTGGATCGTGATCTAAGGTTTCTGTAAACGATGGGTAGTTAAACCAGACTTTTAAACCCTTAGCTTGTTCTGTTTGTTCAGAATTTGCTACTACTGTAACAGACTGCCCATCGGCTGTCGCCGAATCTTCATAGGCAAAGAAGGCTTTACCAATCTGGTAACCATTATTACTTTCTTCAGTAATATCTGAACTATTATCTGAAGTAAAATCAGTACGTAGCGCTAACCTGTTCTCTTGGCTCTCAAAGTTCCAGTTTTCTATATAAACATCTATCTTCATTTTATTTCCATCAGCAGCACTGATATGACAAGTTAAGACAATCACTAGGTTCTCTGAGGAGAGTTTCATTTCATTTGGAGATTCTTGCTGTCCAGGTGGTTCATCCGGATGTTGTCCAGGCTGATCTGGAGATTCCCCAGGAGGTTCTTCGGGTTGTTGTCCAGGCTGATCAGGTTGTCCTTCTTGCTTGCCACGTATTGGTCCAACTAAAGTATAACTGAATTTTACTGAGTCTGCAGTATCACCAGATTCTAGAGAATCCCCATCTTCCGTTGTAAAGCCACTGAATTCCCATTTGCCACTACTTAATGAAAATGAGGCACCAGCTGATACCTGTTCATTATTATCAAATTCATCGTCACCATTGTCATCGCTGTATTCGATTAGATGCTGGAACTTCACATGATACGCTTCGTCCTGGCTTCCATCAGTAGACCAATACCAGAAATGCGGCACAGGTCCAGGATTCACTTGTACGGTAAGTTCATCTGTTGACACAGTAGCTGGTCCACTAGTTTCGACACGGGCTTGAACACCATTCTGTCCATATACTGAAGAAATTGGCCCTAGTGCCAGAAAGCAAAGTATTATTATTGAAAGTATCAATTTTCGCACTTTTAGTCTTCCACGCTTAAAGAGTTCCATTTGTGTCACCTAGTAGTCTTAAAATAATTTATTTTTTTCTACAAGATTTTCCATATGACTTTTAATAAAAAAATAAAAGAGGGTTATGCTGATGATAATTGTTGTAGTTGTTCTAATGGCGTCTTCTAACTGCAACTGCAAAGAGAGCAGCAAACGGAATGACTATGATCGCTATCGTACCTAAGCAAAAGCCTCCAAGTCCACCAGTTTCTGCTGACAAATCACCAATTCCAATAGTTGGATCGTGATCTAAAGTATCAGTAAACGAGGGGTAATTGAACCATACCTTTAGACCTGTTGCCTGCTCTAGTTCTTCAGCATTAGCTGTGACAGTCACTGATTGTCCATCTGCTGTTGCCGAGTCTTCGTAGGCAAAGAAGGCATCGCCGATCTGATAACCATCGTTACCTTCTTCTATCGTATGTGTGCCATTATCTGTAGTAAAATCAGTGCGTACCGCTAACCTGTTATCTTCACTTACAAAGTTCCAATTTTCGATGTAAACATCAATCTTCATCTTGTTACCTTCATCAGCACTAATATGACAAGTTAAAACGACCACTAGATTCTCTGACGCGATTTTAGTTGTACTTAAATTACCTTGTTGTCCATTATTTCCATTTTGCTTGCCACGTATTGGTCCAACCAAAGTAAAACTGAATTTTACAGAGTCTGCAGTATCACCAGATTCTAGAGAATCCCCATCTTCCGTTGTAAGTCCACTAAATTCCCATTTTCCACTACTTAATGAGAATGAAGCACCACCTGATTCTGTTTCAGTTGAAGCAAACATTTCGTCACCATTGTCATCGCTGTATTCGATTAGATGCTGGAATTTCACATGATACGCGTCATCTTGGCTTCCATCAGTAGACCAATACCAGAAATGCGGCACAGGTCCAGGATTCACTCGTACGGTGAGATCTTCCGTTGAAACAGTCACTGGTCCATGTGTCTCAAGACGAGCTTGAACACCATCTTGCGCATACACTGTAGATATAGATCCTAGTGATAGAAAGAATAGAAATGCCACTGAACAAATGACTTTTAGTGCTTGTCGTTTTCCAATTTTCGGTGTTTTCATTTTTATCACCTGATATACTTCAACACAACTAAATATTTATTCTTTTAGTTCTAGATTTCTCGAACATGACTTCGAATTTTTTTGAATAGTTGCAGAAAAGGAGATTAAAAGAATAGAAAATGCTACGAGACAAAATAATTTGATATTGGCCGGAAAACAATGAGACCATAATCATTATTTGTACAGCATAAGTATTCCTGGAGCGATATATCAGTTTTTCATTAGATAATCAAAAATATATCAAGATATCTGCAAATCAAGGCGTATCAAATCATAGATGTGAGCTGTCGGTGAATATAACAATTTAATAACTTGAATGAGTAGTATCTTATATCCTATAAATAGAATTGAGTAATTGAATATAATCGTAACTTATAATCCATTTCTTTTTCTTCTTATCGTAGTACGAGTTTTTTACTAGTTATGTGGAGAGTTTTACGAGAATATTTATAGAACAACATAAAGCATATTTTAACGAACATCTGCACAAACGCATATATGCTACAAACAACTGATATAATATTAAGAAAACGCGCGCATCTTGTAAATAGTATCTTTACATTCATTAAAATTTCAAAATCATAAGTTAGCAAAGTATCTGCCGCATCCCAGCACTAATAATCTTCTAATTCGCAATTTAATCCTTTGAATAATTGAGATCACTTACATTTATCTCAGAAAACGTATTTAAAAATTATTTCCCTCAATTCCTACCCACCCTTAGGGTAAGAGCGTCCTTGAGGTGTCTTAGTGATAAACATCAAAAAAATCAGCGAAGGGCCGACTTTATTCTGGTTACTTGACCTTTATATCCCACAGTATCAGATAGCCATGGGATCTGTAGATTTTAAAGGACATATATTGGCAACCTCTAAACAAGTTTGGAATTTCATTACTACCCACGAAAAAGAAGAAGAAACATTTATGCGATCTTGTCTTATAGGTCCTTCGGTATTATACGGATACACTTCAAGAGGTACACAAAAAGTCAAAATACTTTCTGGCGTGATCTTTGATTCAACTGAATTACGTCCTGATAAACCAATACCGCTCCTTGATACGATTAATCCGATCATTATAGATCCTATGGCAACATCTGAAGAAGAAGAAAATGATTACCAAAGCGCCTCACAATTAATGGGGTATTTCGCAAAAAAGACGTTTGAAGATACTTCTGGCATCGATATGGCTAGAAAATATCTTAGAGGACGCCATAAAGACAAGTACAATATTTTTATGAACGGCATAGTTTCAGGTGTGTATCGATTTCCAGAGCGCCTTCCCATCTTAGAAGTAAGCCAAAGAAAACTTATAAAATTAGATAAAAAAAATTTAGCTCAATATATAATAGTTGAACTTAATCCTATTTTTGATCAAGATCTAGACAGTTTGAGTCAGTATATTGAGGTGTACGACAATACTGTAGAATATATGTTGTCGGCAAAGGAGCACTATTTCTTTTTATAGTGCATCGAGGAGTTCATGGATAAAAAATCTAAGAAAAAATCTCGCGAAGTATTAAACAAGAAATCGTTACTCAAAATCAACTTATTTAAACAGCCATTTCTTAAAGCGAGAAGCACCTGTTTTTTCCTTGTTAGCGGATTTCATTGGTTTTTCCGCTAATACTTTGACTTTCTCTTTCTCCTGAAAAATCACTTTGGCGAGTTCATTCATAACATCGACAACATTTTCTCCAGTTTTTGCTGAGGTTTCATAAAAGATGACGCCCTTATGCATGGCATAATCCGTCCCCTCTTCTATAGAAATAACTCGTTCATCTATCAAATCGGTTTTATTGCCAACGAGGATGACAGGTATCTCTCCAGTTTGGGGATATAAGTTATCAAACCATCGATCGAGATTTTTAAAGCTCTTTTCTCTCGTGATATCGTAAACAATAATGGCTCCACTGGCACCTTTGTAATAAAAGGGGCGTATATAATCAAACATTTCCTGTCCGCCTGTATCTAAAATGCTCAATGTTATCTTCGTATCTCCATGAAAAAGTTTTTTCACTGCATATGAAACTCCAATAGTTGCTTTATATTTCGGGTCGAACTTATCGTAAGCGTATCGCATGGCAATGCTTGTCTTTCCAACACCACCATCGCCGATTGCAACAACTTTAAAGATAAATTCCGACATTGAATTCCATCCTATATTGTGTATTAAGACTATTTTATTTCTTACACACCATAATAATTTATATTCCTTCATCCGTTCTTTCTGTCAGTTGATCCGGAGGAATAAAGTAGTAAAGCTCCTTAGAAATCTCTGGATAAAGAATATTCCGTAGTCGGAACATTATTTTAAGTAAACCTGCAGTTCTTATGAAATCTAGGATTACAAAGAACTTTGCTAATATTTTAGTTCTTATCACATTGGTCGAGCCAAAATGATCTGTAAAATATGCCTTTTCAAGAGCTTTCCATTGTTGTAAGATAAATCCAGCACGAGGGTCTTTAATTTTGGTGTATAAGTCATATGCTTTCCATAAGGCCCTTCCACTCATGTGAAACTTCTCTTGCATCGAATATAAAGATACTAGGTCTAGTTGAACTTGTGCCGCTCCTGCTACCAGCTTTGATAAGTCTTTTGTTAATTTAAATTCGAAAGCATCAAAAACAAGTTGATTCATCTCATAAAAGTGACTTAAGTCACCAGTCCATTGCGAAAGAACATGAGAATACCTTCTTTCAATATTATCTATTAATTTCTTCTGACCTCTGCGTATTTTCCGTTTGTAAAAGATTCGTTTGCCAACAAAAGTAGCGATCGTAACATATTTCCCATATTCCAAGAAAATTTCGAAAGTTTCTATATCAATTGTTCGCAAGGGTTTCTCACTACGGGTGGCTTCCATTACGAGACTTACAATTCCAGACAGCGCGGCACTCATTAATTGGCTATCGACGCCTCCTTTTTCTTCGAAAAAGGTTCTGTAATGGAGGCCTTGACCTTCATTTGTAAATATATAGATTGAACGAAGTTTTCGTGGATCGATTGCTGCAAAAGTTGTGACCTGAAGGGTAATTAGAATTGCTACAGTGGCAGGTAGAATATAGAGCGAGGGGTCTATCAATACAGAAATGGGATTTTCTACTAATTGTGATCTATATTCTGGCCAGTAATCAGGATATTGGACAGCAGTTGCGAAAGGATATTTAACTACAATCAAAAATGGAAACGCTGATGAAATAAAGTCTCTAAAACCAGATTTTTTAGCTTGAACTGTAAAAGTATAGTTTCCCTTGTCAAGCGTATCTGTTTCAAGGAAAAGTCTATATGAGCCCTCTGTTTCCTCCAACTTGAAAGGCTCTAGTTCGCTACTGATTGTGAGAGTAACACTTGCGTTGCTAACAAATGCTCCTTCATCATCGATTAAAGTGACATCGATCTCTACTGGGACATATTTTTCCGTCTCCTCTGAATATGAAATTTGTGCGCTTAAAGTCCTTATTACTGTGGTTCCACCATAACCACCATCTCCACCACCATCACTTGTACCACCGCCTCCGCCGCCTCCACCATCTCCACCACCATATGTAACATCAACTCTTAAGAAATCAACGCTAAGATCGGTGACGGAGGCTCCTCCACTAAATATATAACGAATTTGCATATTTCCGGGATTGCTACTAACAAATCTACTTGCAGACGAGGAAAAAGTAACTGTATGGGGAGTCTCAGTAGATTGGGTTATTTGAAAACAGAAAACCCATTCATTGTTCGTATAGTCAAATATTTGAACTTCAACATTTCCAGTTGCGTTTGAAGAATCATAAACTGTTATTTGATTGACTAATGTCCTATCAAACGGAAAATCATCAATATCGTATGTAGTGTCAATTCGTTGAGGGGTACCTGCATCAAAATGGAGATTCACGCACAGATAGTCAACTCCTAAAATTGCTGAACTCTCACTGTTTATTTGTACATATCGAATTCGAATATCATGGGGCGCAACACCTGTGCCACTCAAATAATCTGTAAGAGAAGAACTGACAGTTTGGCTATGATTTGATACAGAAGAATCCATGTTGAAGTCAAATGTATCCCACTCGGAATTGGTCCAGTCATAAATATAGACATTCGTATCTTGAGTACCTGAACTTACATCCCATGCACTAATGTTCACAACATTAGCTTCGTCACCAGTCCATTGAAATGTGTAATAAAGATCTAAGGTATATCCACTCGCTCTGACAAGAACTGCATCGATTGTAGCATTAACTTGAATGCTCGGGCTGGTATCTCTATATTTTAAATTAACGTATCCGTCAATAACATGATGTGTAGGATCAATTGAATAATTAAGCCAAGTTGGCGTGGACGTAAAAGTGCCTAGAGTATCCCATTCCGTATCAATAGAATCCCAAATATCTATATAGACATACTCGCCAGTACTTCGATTGCCGTAAATACATAATGTAGCAAATCCTGCCTCAGGAACATCAGAAATTTCTTGAATAATCTCCATCGAATTGGCTGCTGCTTCAAATGTAACTTCAATCCTAATTTGATCGAACCTTACTTGAACTTGAGCTGCCTGTGCATTTTGTTCAAACCTCAAATTCAACGTCTGAAGTTCTTCTGCAGTTTCAATATTCGCTAACGTTGATGATTTTTCATGCCAACTTCCTGCATCACTTCCACTTGGTTGTATAGTAGTAGGTGTATAAATTGTTTCGGTTCCGTTCTTATATTCAATAAAATTGGTGCCATCATAACCAGCCTCTACCGTATAATTAACATAAAGCACGACCGAATTAAGTGTCCCCGAGATACCTGATATGTCAGTATGATTTGTGTGTAGTGTCTGTCCTTTCCTATAGTATACATAACTGCCATCTTCATACCAAAGTTTGGTTACTGGATCAAAAGTTCTATCAGCTTCAGGTCCCCACTGATCAGGTTTTGCATTTTGAGAAGCTGGCGCTCCCGAGTCATTTAATTTTTCGATAGACCCATCATTATAAGTTTGCGCGCCAGCAATACCATTAGTTGCACCTTCATTAACTATTTCATCAGTAACAGCATATTCAGATGAATTAAAGGATGAAAGAGACACATCGTAAGTTCCATCATATGCTTGAGTTGCTGTGTAAGTATTTGTGCCTTCAGTGCCCGTAGTTATTGATTTATCCGTAGCTGTTTCCGTAATAATGTATTGAGATGAAAATTGTTGATATGAATCGTCATCAACTCCTGTACTACCCCATGCACCAGATTGAGTTCCGATATTTAATTGGTCGCCTTCTGCATAATACGATAAAGTTGAAGCTTGCAAGGTAGTAACATAACTCTGATCTGGATTAGAAGAACGAGGGTCAGTTGATACACTAGGAAACATTGTGACTGTATGAGTAGTATCAGATGAAATATTAGCAGAATTATTAGGGAGTCCTATCAGTAAAAATAAAACAACTAAAACAGTTACAATGAGATATATCCTACGGAACGACTTCAACGTATTGCCCCTCATGCTAGACTCTAATTCTGCCTCTTAAGATTATATGAAAGGATTATGAAGTAATGCTGAGTGCACAACATATTTTTTAAATTTTTAGGTTATTTAGTAAATACCACGAAAAACTGCTTAAAATCAATTTTGGTGCAATTATTTCGATTTTAAGATTTAGACTTCAATTGGGTGCGCGCATTTTTTAGCATTTTTTCTGTTTGTTAATAAACAGATGCTATATTTTAGCGTTATAGTAAAACTATCCGCAAATCAAACAACTAGATATTGTAGATGAAATTAAAAAATTGCAAAATGCGATTTTACTACTTTTATGTCTAACAGCAAACTTTAAACGCATTTGTATTGAATCCCTAAATTTACTTCTTTCCAAATAACTGAACTAAAACCTTCCTATATGCCTTTATCTGTTTGTTTCAATATCTTTTCTGGAGGGATGAAGTAATATAGCTCCTTTGAAACCTCAGGATATATCAAACCCCGAATTTTAAAAAGAATTTTAAGCAGCCAAGGAGTTTTTACCAAATCCAGTATGGCAAAAAATAGATTTAATAACTTATGCTGTACCACAGTTTTAGGCGGAATATGATCTACGAGAAATGCCTTCTCAAGTGCCTGCCAACTCTCTAAGACAAAGCGCTTGCGCGGACTGTTGATTTTAGCGTGTAAGTCGTAGGCTTTCCATAAGGCAGCACCACAAATTTGATACTTCTCCTGGCTCGCGTATAATTCTACAATACTTTCTTGCACCTTTGCGGCATCAAATATCAGTTTCGTCAAGTCTTTTGTCACTCTAAAGTCAAAGGTATCAAACACAAGTTGATCCAACTCATAAAAGAAACTTAAATCACCATTCCAGTTCATGAGAATGTTCTCATACTTCATTTCAATCGATTCTACCAATCTTTTTTCTGCATTTCGTATTTTTCTTTTATTTAAAGCTCCTTTTTCAACAAAGAGAGCTACCGTAATAACACTTCCATATTCTAAAAAGATATCAAAGGTTTTTTGATCTATTGTGTGAGTTGGCTTTTCACTTTGAGTTGCCTCCATGACAAGATTTACAATTCCCGATAGCGCAGCACTCATTAATTGACTATCAACTCCTATTCTACCGAAGGATCTGTAATAAATGCCATGGCCCCCAGATGTAAATATATATATTGAATGAAGTTTCTTCGGGTTGATTTGCGAAAAAGTCGTTACTTGAAGTATTATTCCAAACAAAAATAGAGAAGGTATAACATAGAATGTTGGATCTAATAACAAAGAGGTTGGATTATCCATCAATTGTAAGACATATGAAGGGTGTTGAATCGCAGTTAAAAACGGATAAGAAACAATAATTCTAAATGGAAATGCGGATGAGATAAAATTTTTATATCCAGATCTTATTGCATAAACTGTAAAGTTGTAATTTCCAGTGTCAAGATTGTCAGTATCAATTAGAATCGTGTAATAATCATCTTTTTCAATCATAGAAAGAGGTTCTGTGTTGTTTTCAATGGTAAGTGTAACATTTGCATTGCTTACAAAAGAACCTTCCTCGTCGGTTAGAATCACGTCAACCTCAGCATCGCAGTATTTTTCTATTTCTTCAGGATAAACGATAGACGCGATAAGGGTTTGTTGGCTTGTTCCTCCTCCATTCTCTCCACTTCCACTGTCACCACTGTCATCACCACCATCTACACCTCCTCCCCCGCCTCCCCCATTCTGGCTTGTGGAAGTAATATCAACTTGTAAATAATCCACATTCAAGATTACAGGCATATTACCATTGAATACGTAACGAATTTGAATATTTCCAGGGTTACTGCTGATGAAATTACTCGGTGATGAGGAAAAAGCAGCTGTGTGGGAGGTTTCGGTGGTTTCATTTATGTTAAAACAGTAAACCCACTGATAATTTGTGTAATCAAATAGCTGTACTTCAATGCTCGCGGAAGAATCATTTACGAATGAAGAATCAAAAACCCTAATTTGTGTGACCGCTGTCCTATCGCCCGGGAAATCCTCAAAATCGTATACAATATCTGTTTGTTGGTTTATTCCTGTAACACAATGAATATTCACTCCTAAGTAGTCTACGTTTAATGAAGCTGAGCTTGAACTATCTATCTCATTATATCTTATCCAAATTTCGTTAGTCCCGCTAATATAACTTCCGAGGTTAGTATTAAGAATATATGTATGATTTGTATAAGCAGCCTCAATAAAAGTAGCATTAGGCGACATAGACACCCATTGATTACCATCAAAATCTCTAATACACAATTCTATATCTTGATTTCCGTACCTCACATCATAAATGCTTATATTCTTTTCATTCCCAGTCTCAGCCCAATTGAAGACGTAATACAGATCTAAGTCATAAGAGGCGGGATCAGAAAATGTCCTCACTTCAACAACGTCAATAAGAACAGTATTAGGATTTACATCTGGTTGTGTATCACGGTATCGTATCGTAATAGTATCTTGCTCAACTCCCAAAAGATGTCGACTTTTATTAAGAGGATATACATTCCAGCCCGGAGAAGATTCGCATTGAAAAGCGCCTAGATTATCCCATTCATTTAACGTATCATTTACTTTTACTTCTACATTAATTGGATCGTCCCCTATTTCAGAAGAGTAGTTTCCGTAAATCCATAGTTCATAAGCATCTGCTGTTGGAAGTGATGTGATGTCTTGCTCAACATTTAGAACATATTCTGTTGTTGAAACTGTTATTTCAAGCCAAAGTCTATCAAATGCTACATAATCTCGCCAATAATCATTATAAAAGATTATTTCCAAATTTTGTAATTCTTCAACATGGTTAAAGGTAACATCTTGAGTTAAATTATAATGCCGTCTTACATCATATTCGCTTTTCTTAGGTTGTATATCTGTAGGATAAAGCGTTCCACCAGCTTTTCTAAAATAAATATAGCTTTTTCCATTATACCTACTAGTTGTTGTATAATTGGTCCATAATTCAACGCTTTTTATTTCACCATTTATATTACCTGTAAACCAAGTATCAATATGCATAGTTCTGTAGTAGTAAACGTAATAGTATTGCTGATCCTCAAAAAATAGGTCTGCTGTACTTGTTTCACCAGTGGTATCAAGTGATCCTTGACCAAAGGGCCAACCCTCTCCTCCCGAGGCCATATTTTCTTCTGTAATATTTTCAAAAGTTCCATCAAGAATTTGTGCTTTAGTTAGATTATCTGTGCTTCCATAAAGTGCAAATTCTGAGGTCACGTTTTCTGCTGCATAATCTCTATGTGGATATACAATGTGATTTATTTCGTCATAAGCAGTGGTTTCTTGGTAAGTGTAACCGTCTTCATATCCTCCATTAACATTAATTACCCGGTCATTCGCAGTAATTGCGTTAAAATCCTGAGAACTTATTTGATGATAAATGTTGTCATTCTGTTCGATGAGATTTGAGTCGTAAATTGTACCTGATGTACCTATGTATAGAACTGCACTTTCTGTAGAAAAAGAAGTCGTTGTCGATGTTTGGAAAGCAGAAACATACCCTTGATTAGGAAAAGAGGTATCCGAAACTCGTGGATAAAATTTAATCGTGCGATCTACATTAAAAGAGTTGTCAGTTGCATTACCTGGGAGTAATATGAGTATAAACAAGACGAAGGCAACAGGTAAAATAATTGACATCTTAAAGGATTTGTTCATTGCGATTTTATCTCCTACGCCTTGATTTCTAATTAAGCCCTCTTAAGCCCTCACAGAATTAAGTTTAGATTTCTAGTTGCACCAGATAAGAATTCTTAATTTTCAGGTTTCATAAATCGGGTACGCGAAATAAGGACAATTTTTCATATACTAATATAAAGATATTTACTAGTAGCTACTCAGAAGTCATATTTTAGCGTTATAGTAAAAATTTACGCATGTCTAGTAAAATTCTCCGCAACTAAATTGAAAAAGAGCGCAAGACAATAATAAACCGCTATTTTCTGACGTTTTTATGCGATTCTTTAAAAATTCTCATAGAGAATTAAACTTCTGCTATTAAACGAGATTAAAGTATAGGATTTGGATTATTACACTAATGTCAATCCTTATTTACAATTAGAAGGAATATGACCAAATATTAGTTTAATTTACAGGTAAACATGCGTTCCTGCAAATCATTCCACCACTAAAGGGGTGGGCGTTCTTCCTTAGCTAAGGTAGGTGACTGGTAAACATGGTTATCACACACAGTAGTCATATGATTATTGTCCCATCGTTTTACGCCGAATGAGTCCTTCTGCGACCCAGCGGTAGAGTGTCGAGCGGGAGATTCTCAGTAGTTTAAGCCCCTCTCCAGTGTTCAGCATGTGATACTCTCATTTGAGTATACCAAAACCTTTTGGTTTAAATCTATGAACTATAATTAATCGTCTGTGAATAAAAAGTTCTTACTTGCTACGCCACAAGAAAGCCCCATTGGTGTGGGGATGAATCGTGTCAAGATAGTATATTTTTTAACTTTGTGCTGAGTTTATAAACAAGGATGAAGTACACAGACTGAGAGCTTGTGGTGTACATTAGTAACCAGCTAGTATAAGTTGTGCGGAGCACTCATACCATGGTAACAAAGAACGAACGGATCAAAGCTACCTTGAAAGACACAAAGCAGCGTCGTAAACACATGAAATGCAGGATATATATGGTGAAGCTAGACCATTCGCATTTAAACCAAGACACCTTAACTCACTTAAAACTTTTATTTGTAGAAGCTAAATGGCTGTACAATTATTGTGTGGGGCATCCTAACGTGTTTTCTATCGATGATAAAATAACAACCGTGTCAGTAAAAGTGAAAGACTGCTTTGAACATCGCCACTTGAGGTATTTATCGTCACACATGCGTCAGTGCGTCATCACACGCACCCAGCAGAATATTCGTAGTTTAGCGCGAGCAAAAGCTAAGGGTCACAAAGTAGGACGGTTGAAGTTTAAGTCGTATATGAATTCCATCCCGCTCAAGCAATACAGCAATACCTACAGGATCATCAACGGCAACTACGTGCGGATTCAAGGGGTACCGCAAAAACTGCGTGTCAATGTTTTGGAACAACTGCCGACTAATTGTGAATGTGCCAATGCTACGCTCCTTCACCAGCATGGTGACTATTACCTGGCGATAACGACCTATACGCCGCGAGAACACAAGCCAGCGATGATAGTGCCTGAGAAATCAATTGGTATTGATTTTGGGGTAAAAAACCAGTTAACGCTGTCGAACGGGGTACGCATACGCTACAAGGTGCCAGTTAAACGCCGTATAAAGCAGTCTTGTAAGCAATTAAGTCGTAAACAGTATCATGGTAAGAATTGGTGGAAAACGCTGTATAAGTTGCTCAAAGCCTACGCCAAAACCACTAATATTAAACGGGACATCCGCAATAAACTGGTTCATTTCTTACACACCAATTTCCAAGTGATATGTTATCAAAACGAGAATTTACGCTCATGGCAACGCCTGTGGGGTCGAAGAATGCTGTCAACCAGCCTGGGTGGAATAATTAGCATGCTTGAAGTCAAGGTGCAAACACCGGTAGAAGTTGACCGTTTCTTCCCCTCCACCAAGACCTGTTCGCGTTGCGGTCATCAGCGCCCCATGAGTTTAGCCGAACGTACCTACGTGTGTCATCATTGCGGTCTGGTGATCGATCGTGATTATAACAGCAGTCGTGTGCTAGAACACGAAGGACATAGAATCCTAGGTAGGGGACCTACCGAAGTTACGCCTGCGGAGACTAATACCTCTACCTTAACGTTGGACTATCTGAATCAGATGGCCTACGTTGAGGCAAGTATGGTCGTAGAAACAGGAAGCCTCACAGCTTTAGCGTGAAGTAGTTCACTCTGAGAGTTATATTGTATGGTGATTAAAATGTATGATGTAGTAATCATTGGTTCAGGTCCAGCGGGTTTAACAGCAGCGATCTACACCAGCAGGGCAAACTTGAAAACAGCAGTTATAGCTGGTGCTTTGTGGGGAGGGCAATTGATGCTTACTTCTGAAGTTGAAAATTTCCCAGGGTTCAAAGACGGTATCCTTGGACCTGATCTTATGGACAACATGTGGGCTCAAGCTGAACGTTTCGGTGCAGAGATGATCTTTGATGACGCAAATACTGTACATTTCTCATCAAGACCCTTTAAAGTAACAGTTGATGGAGGCGAAGTTTGCGACACCAAAGCAGTGATCATCGCCACTGGTGCTACTTCCAAATGGTTGGGCTTGGAAAGTGAAGAAAAATTAAGAGGTAGAGGAATTTCGAGTTGTGCTACATGCGACGGTGCTTTCTTCAAGGGTAAGAGAGTAGTAATAGTAGGTGGAGGCGATACGGCTATGGAGGAGGCTCAGACTCTCAGTAAATTTGCTAGAGAAATCACCGTAGTCCATCGGAGAGAGAAATTAAGGGCATCTAAGATACTTCAAGAACGGATTTTCAAGATACCAAAAGTAAAGTTCATCTGGAACAGCACAGTTCAAGAAATCCTAGGCGAAGACAAAGTGGAAGGCGTGCGATTAAGGAAAGTCGATACAAATGAAGAATTCGAGTTAAAAACTGATGGTGTTTTTATAGCGATTGGCCATAAACCAAATACTGAAATTTTTACGAGTCAATTAGACTTAGATGAAGCAGGATATATTATTGCAGAGGACAGTACCAAAACAAATGTAGACGGCATCTTCGTAGCTGGTGATGTTCAAGATAGGCGTTATCGCCAGGCTATTACGGCAGCGGGATTAGGCTGTAAAGCAGCTCTGGATGCAATAAAATATTTGGAGGAGGGTTAAAAATGGTTCATATCGCTTGTCCTAATGAACAGTGCAGGAGAGTTCAACATCTAGGTGAGCATGTATACCGAAATTTCAAAGGCAAACTTGTTTGTGTAAAATGCGGAAAGGTAATGGAAGTAGAGATAGAGGAAGGGAAAGTAAAATCTGTAAAGAAAGCAACATAAGATAAGACTTTGCTAATAGCTGCTGCGTTAAGAGATTGTCTCTCTTGAGTTACTTTCAAATACAAACAAATGATTGAATGAAATCAAGGTGATGAATATGATATTTGAGGCTGACACTTCTAGCTGGGATAAGGAAGTTATAGCAACTGATCTTTTAGTTGTTGTTGATTTTTGGCGCGAAGGATGTATCTGGTGTAAGAGACTAGATCCTATCTTTAAAAAAGTATCAGAAGCAGAAGAATACAAAGATAAAGTAAAATTTGTTAAATTTGACGCCATGATGAATGACGCAAATCAGGCGATTGCTGAGAAATATGGAATGATGAGCACTCCTACCCTACTCTTCATTTGTGAAGGAATACCCATTGCTACGTTTATGGGGTTTCAAAAAGAAGACCGTCTTAAAAAGCTAATAGATCATGTACTTGAGCAACATCGTGCATGCATGGAAGAAAGTGAAAGAATGTAGATCCCAGGAATTTAGTATCTTTTTACTTTTCGAAATTCAAAAATAACGTAACTAAAAGTGAACTACTGGTTTATGTTACGACTTTTTGGTTCTTAAATTAGCAAATTAAGATCTCAAATCCGATTTAAAGAAGAACTTTTAATAAAGTGAAAATACCAAGAGCTACTACTACAATGCCTACAACGCGTTTCAATTTTCCCACATCTATTTTTTTCACTGTAATTGAGGCAACAGGAGTAGAGAAAAGGGCGCCAATCAATAGAGGTATTGCGAGAACGAAATTTATTCGAATAGTAAAGGCATAAAGAAGGATACCAACGAAGCAAACTAGACCTTCTGCGACAGAAGTGCTACCAATCGAATTTTTACAATTTCGTCCAGAGATTACTTGTCCACCTGTAACCAGTGGTCCATATCCTCCGCCACTTATTCCTTTGTTAAAGGCTGCAAGAACACCAATCCCCACAATCTTTTTCCACGAAAAAATCCAAGAAATGTTTGCAATAATCAAAAGACCCATTGAAAGCACTAATATTCCAATATACATACTCACAAAGAATTTAGAGAGAGTCAATGCAAGCATGACGGCGATTATCGTACCCGCAATACTACATGAGGCTAGAACTAATGTTACTTTTGAATCTTCTGAGTTCTTTTTAAAGTCACAATTTCCTAACTTGTTGTGTAAAAATCCTGCAGAAAAACCTGTTGCAAATTCTGATAAGAGAACGGCTGGAACAATATGCAATGGCTCAAAATCCATAAATAGAAGGAGAGGTGTAAGTGTTGTTCCATAACCCATGCCTAAAGAGGAATCTACATATTCACATAAAAATGCGATAGTTATAAGAAATATGAAGAAATATAAAGGCTCCATTCTTTATCACCGAGAGATGATAATTATATTTAATGAGTTGGCTAATTATATTTAATTATTTAAGTGTTTTGGTTGAATAACTTAAACAATTATTAAAGACTGAAATAGACCGCTCTTTTATTATTCAAACTATTTTAGACAATTAAAAAAAATTGATGGCCGTTTAAAACTCTACTTTGTATAATTATGCGTTACGTCATCTAAGAGTGATAAGGCGTTCATATTGACAATATGAAGGAGTACAGAATCAAGTAGGATCAGCTTCGATTATTTTAGCCGCGCTTTCTTTTTCTTGGCAATATCTTACAAGTTCCTGCGCATCAAACTCTGCATCTTTATACGTTAATAACTCCACCACATCGCGTTCTAGTATAGGGTTACCAAATAGGTGCAACTTTTGCAAATTTTCGAGATGTTCCAATCCCTTGAGCTCTTCTATCTGATTACGATCGAGATATAACGTTCTGAGATTCGTGAGTTTCCCCAATCCCTCGATTTCTTTTATTTGGTTGCCACTAAGGGATAAACTTTGAAGATTAGTGAGTGTATCCAAGCCTTTAATCTCTTCAATCAAGTTATGATCAAGATATAATGTTTCAAGGTTGAAGAGGTGCTCTAATCCTTCAATCTCTGTTATTTGATTCTGACTAAGATTTAGATTTTTAATATGATCTAGTTGTTCCAAACCCTCGATCTCATCGATACTACTGAGACCTATGCCGTGAAGGTCTAGCTTACTATATATGACATAATATTTTTCCTCTTTAACCTTTACAAATTCTAACTTGCCCTCTTTTTTATCTTGACAGTACTTTACGATATCTTGAGCATTTTTATCTAATATAGGTCTCTCGCCAAATTTTATCGGATTGAGATAAAGGTTTAGATGTTTTAGATTAATGAAATGCTCCAATTCTTTAACCTCTTCTATCCGATTATTATAAAGAAATAATACTTTCAAATTCGTTAAAGGCTCCAGCCCTTTGATCTCTCCTATTTGATTATTCCTGAGATCTAGCGTCTTTAGGTTAATGAGCGTTTCCAAACCCTTAATCTCTTTTATTTTATTACGGCTGAGATCTAGTACTTCTAACTCAGTAAGGAACTCCAAACCCTTGATTTCATCTATCTGATTAGACCATAAGGCCAGTCTTTTGAGGGTTTTGAGGGTTGCCAATCCTCTAATTTCTTTAATTTGATTACCACCAAGACCCAAGTTTTGGAGATTAGTAAGTTGTTCTAACCCTATGATTTCATTGATATCACTAATTCCTTTAGCATGAAGATCAAGTGTACTATGCTTGACATAGTGCTTTTCCCCTCTAACTGTCACAAATGCTTCTGCTGCTTCAATTTGACCTGTTTTTACTTGACAATATTCCACAATCTCCCATGGGGACCTCCCAAAAGCGTATACACGTTCAGCATTTCCTATTGGATTGCCTCCAAGTTCCACTATTTCTAGATTGGAGAGATTTTCTAACCCCCTAATTTCTTCTATCTGATTACTACTTAGATCAAGTATTTCGAGGTTAGCAATTAACTCCAATCCTTTAATCTCTTTTATTTGATTTTTCCCTAAATATAATGCTTGAAGGTTAGAGAGATGCTCCAGTCCTTTAATCTCTTCTATCTGATTATTACTAAGATCTAATATTTGTAGGCAAGTTAGGTCATCCAATCGTTTTATTTCCTTAATTTGATTTCCATTAAGATATACTTCTTGGAGTTGCGAGAGATGCCCCAGTCCTTTAATCTCTTCTATCTTATTCTTACGAAGGACTAATTTCTGCAAATTAGTGAGATCTTCCAATCCTGTGATCAATTCTACCTGATTACTACTGAGATCAAGTATTTCTAGATGAGTGAGTGCTTCTAATCCTCTAAGTCCTTTTATATCATTACGGCTAAGATCTAGTACCTTTAGGTCAGTGAGAGTCTTCAAACCCCTGATTTCGGCAATATCAGCCAACCCTATCTTACTAAGATTTAAGATGCCATAAATGACAGAATATTTTCTTCCTTTAACTGTTACAAATGGCAGATCTATTTTGTCACATTTTTTATCTTGGCAGTATCTTACGATTTCCTGCGCACTCCTCTTTAGTAAAGGTAGTTCATCGTTTCTTATCGGATTACCATCAAGGTCTATTTCCTGGATATTTTCGAGATGCTCCAATCCCTTGATCTCTTTTATCAGGTTACGACTAAGATCCAGTACTTTTAAGTTAACAAGAGACTCCATTCCTTCAATCGCATCTATTTTATTTGCCCAAAGTGAGAGTCTTTGAAGATTTCTAAGATGCTCCAATCCTTTAATCTCTCTTATCTGATTACAACAAAGGTATAGCATTCGTAGACGCTTAAGAAATTCCAATCCCTTGATCTCTTTTATTTTATTATAATTAAGCCACAGCAGTTTTAGTTGAGAGAGTGTCTTCAATCCATTAATCTCTCTTATCTGATTACTACCAAGATACAATTCTTGGAGATTCGTAAGGTGTTCCAATCCTTTGATCTCTTTAATCTGATTCTGGCTAAGATCTAGTTTTTTGAGGTTAATGAGGTGTTTTAATCCCTTGATCTTGGTGAGATCAACAATTTCTTTATCGCGAAGGTCAAGTTCGCCTTTTTTTACAAAATATTTTTTTCCGCTAAAAGTTACAAAATTATTTGTCATATGTCCGTCATCACCATTTTTTCATTAGAGTTAACAATTAATAATTTTCTTCTGCAATTCCTTTTTTATTCTCGCTTCCTATCGAACGCATTCTTTACCCGAGTCACTTGAAAGAATGTCACGTGCGGACGCCCGACCTTATTTCTCTACCTTTCTCTTTAGGAATAGCCCCTCCGGGTCTATTTCTTTTATTATCTTCACATCTTCTGGCGTGGGCATAGCCATTTGTTTGACGCCATCTCTTGGTATAAGAGGCTCAAAATCTAGTTTAGCCAGTACATCATCCACTTTGTAACCAGGAGCTACCTCTAACAGTATCATCTTCTTGGTAGTCTCGTCAAAACCGAATAAGGCCATGTGTGTCACAACTCTCCATGGTCCCTTTCCAAGGACTCCTGCACGTTTTCTATAATCTGTTGAACCATCTCCATAACCTATATTGGTCACGAAATGTATTTTCTTACTGAATCTCCTTTTCTCTAGGGGCATGATGATTATTGTTCTCTCACAGTTAGCTGCCATAGCCCCCGCACCGCCGCTTCCCGGAAATCGCACTTTTGGATGAAAGTAATCATCGCCTACCATGGTAGCGTTCACATTACCGTACTGATCTATTTCGGCTCCTCCTATGAAGCCGTAGTCAATGAAACCTCTTTGAGTAAGCTCAAAAGCCATACATAACCCCTTCATTACACAAGATTTAATACCAGCCTTGGTATCTCCCACCGAAATTGGAAGACCAAGCTCCATTATGGGTCCAAGGGGACCGGATTCGAATAGAAGTATTATATTAGGGGCGTGAGTCTTCTGAGCATGAAGAGCAGCAATCATCGGAAGACCTGTTCCGATAAAAACCGTTGTTTCGTCCTTAAGAAGTTTGGAGCTCGTAAAAACAATCATCTCATATGGATTATAGTCTACCATCTCACATCACCTTAAACTATTATAGGTTGATGCCCGTCTAACTCTACAAGCGACTTTAGTCTCTTATAGGGCATTTTGCCTATGAAATCATCAAACGTTTCACATTCGAAGATATATTTATTGAAATACTCCTCCAACGAATCCGTCTTTCCTGTCTTCCTGAACTCATTTCCCGCTTTTATCCACTCCTTTAAATGCTCCATATCATACCAGTAGAAGCCCCAACAAACTACTGGATAGGCTCCCCATGGCTGTCCGACTATTGAATCTACTGCAAACCAAGGTATTTCTGTTAGAGTCGGATGCCTTCTGATACTCTCATTAGATATTATTCTCTCGCAGGTTATAAGATTAGAATTGGCAGCCAAAGCTATCTCAATACAAGTGCATTGTGGACCAAATATTCTACAATTTCCATAGATATCTGCCAGTTGGACGTGTAAGATCCCAACGTCGGGGTTACAAGCTGGCAAAAGATAGACGTTATCACCTGTAAAGGGACATCTAATAGGTGTTCCTTGGTTTACATATTGCATAGAGCTCCCTCCATGATCTCTCACAGGAATGAAAGATAGGCCCATAGCAGCAGCCTTGAACCTAGCAGACATACCATAATTTGTGTAATCGCTGATTTCCATCATACCCTTCTCAATGGCGTATCTAAAACATGCAGCTAGGCCAAGCAATTCGTGACCAGCCCATGCCTGCTCTATACGCTTGATCCTTATACGATTCTCATCAACCAACATAGCACCTATCATTACGTCCTGGACATAACCGCAGGATTGATAAGATAGTGTTATTTCTTTGATGCCTCCTTGTCTTATCATCTCGTGAGCTATGGCTGCCGGCAGTCTCGTATTCACGAAGCCTCCGATACCTATATTTAAGCCTCGTTTGTTGCGCTTATTAGGGCGCACTATAAAGTTACTCACAGCATCCTTAAGCGACAACTTCTTGTCAATTAAAGCCTTAGGCTTCGAGTTTCTGACCCTTCTTGATTCCTCAGGCGTTGGCCCCCACCATTCAAAGTTTTTTGGTGGTTTTCTGTTTGCCCATTTCGTCATCAGTTGAGGGACTTCAGGTAAAGTGGCTCCTAAATCAAGTTCTTTAGGCATTTTTTCAATCCTCACCATTATAATCAAACTTTTCGGAAACCATCAATCCAAGTAAGGTTTTTCCAACCAGCCCTATATTTACGAGTAGCTAAGCAAGAAAGCACCACCGCTTCAGCGTGGTGATGAATTGCGGTGGTGAGTGTTCATTTTCATCACTTACATCGAGAGGTCTCCCTAAGAGTTATATAGGTGGTATGACGAAGATATCAATGGCTATTGGAGGAATAATACGCACACTTGCAGATAAGGTGCATACTCCGATGGCCTCACCATCGTTAGCCGTACCTACGGAGCGTATGGATGTTAAGCCTGTGGAGATAAGACCTCCGTAACCCGTCAAGGGGATCGAGTCTGTCGTAGAAGCAGGAAGCCTCGAGGCTTTAGCACGAGGTAGCTCACATAAATAGTAACGCACTACAGGCATTCTTCTTACTCGCTCCTCCTTCTTTTTTAACTTTACAATAGCGCTTTTCATTATTCTAAAACCGTAATTGTTCAAATTCATCCCCTCTTTTTTACTTTTGATTCTAGAGAGAAACCTAAGACTTATCTCCACGATTCCTTCCAGCGTTCAATTTTTTTTAGACCCCTTTCTATTAGATAACTAAGCCAAGAGCATTCGTCCATTTGGCATCCTTCTAATGTGTCACGTTTTGCACACATAGCCGCTTCATAGACTGTGGTTGCAAGTCTAACAAGTTTCTCGGATGGTTTTTTTGACATCTTTAATTTTCCTTTTCCAAAAAAACCCCAATAACCCATAATTATACAACGCTCTCCTTTTTTTCTTTTGTAAAAGAGGTGACGTGTATTGCGGCTCTTTCTTTTTCTGCTATTATAGCTTTTTTGCGTACAAAATTAATAGCTTTTATTGCGGCTCCTTCTGCTTCGGAAACTGTAGTTTGTATATCTTTTGGTCCAGTAGACATCCCTGCTGCGAAAATTCCTTCTCGCTGTGTTGCAAGCGGATCCAATTTCGGATGGCTCTCTAAAATGAATTTATACTGGTTTAATGGAACCTTTAATTTCTGTGCCAGCTCCTCCGTGCCTTCGCTTGGTAAGACTGGTGGACACAAAACCGCAAGATCTACTTCATTTTCGACTATGCAGTTAATATGCAAATCTTCTGCTCGAACTAGGAGTTTATCGCCATTTAGTGTCGGCATAATTTCAGAAACTCTGCCTTTGATGAAATGCACCCCTAATTCCTGTGCATGGTGATAAAAATCTTCATATCTAGTCCCTGGTGCTCGAATATCAATGTAATAAATCCAAACTTCAACGCCGAACTTTCTGAGAAGTATAGCATGTTTCAGAGCATAAAGACAACACACAGTGGAACAATACGGAACACCTTCATCCTTATTTGCTCCCGCTTCGGCATTCCTCGATCCACAACAGAGCACATAAGCGACGTTCTTCACATCCCTTCCGTCACTTGGACGAATAATTCGGCTGTCTGTGGGTCCTGTAATATCCATCATTCGTTCCATTTGTAGTGACGTAAGGACATTTGGATGTTTTCCATAGAGATATCTACCTAAAATACTCGGATCATAAAGATCAAAACCCGTTGCTAAGATTATTGCAGCAATATTTAATTCGATAATTTTTTCTTCGTCATCTCTAATTATTGCATTTGCTGGACATACCGTTTCACAGAGCCCACAATCGGTACATGCGTTTGCGTCGATAACCGCAACATTGGGAACTGCCTGTAAAAACGGTCGGTATATTGCTTTTCTTGTCCCTAGTCCTTGGTTAAATTCACTAGGCACTTCAATAGGACATACGTTAAAGCACTCTCCGCAGCCAATACATTTTTGAATATCAAC
>JAEOSF010000072.1 GCA_016840515.1 Candidatus Borrarchaeum yapensis
TCAACCCTGCATGACTGAAGGAAACTATGATATCAATTCCCTCTTCCTCGAATATGCGACTCAATTCAGCAGCCCTAAGTTCTGCCTTTTTCCTTGAGGCACAGAACACCAGTACACATCGTATATCAGTTTGTTGCGTACTCACTTCCATTGCGTAAGTTTCTTTCACTAACCGTGCGATGACGTTCATTTGTTCATCATCATCTGATACCTTGATAACAGGTTCAATCACAATCTCAGAATGACGTTCATCAGTTTCAATGATCTCAGCTCCAAGCCAGTCGGCTACCTCACCGATATCTTTAACCTTCGCGGTCAGGTAGAGCATTTGAGGTCGGGATCGCAACCATGATCGTGTCTTGACGATAACATCCTCCAAACGACTTCCACGCTGCATCTTACCGACATAATGCATCTCATCAATAACTACAAGCCCTAATTTCCGTAGCAGTGAGTATTCGTAATTCTTCATTAAAATGCCATTAAAGGATTCAAAGGTGGTAACAATGATTTCAGCCTTTTTTAGTACTCGATGAGGCGGTCTCTCATCTCCTGTCACTTTGATAATACGATATTTTCTTCGGTAGCGTGGCAGGCTGTCAAACCACGCCACAAGTCGATTATAAGTCTGGTCGATTAACCGTCGGGTTGGCACCAAAAAGACACACCGTTGTTTTATCCTGAGCACAAAAGTAGCACATATAAGGGGGATGAGTGTCTTACCTGCCCCGGTTGGGGCTTTCACTAGCACGTCCTGTCCTTTTATGAAGGCGGCAATAGCCTTCTCCTGAAATTCAAAGAGTTGCTGATACCCTGCCCGCTTCAGCCGTTCCCATACAGAATACCAATCCATGATGCGTGGCATACACCCTCAATATTAAACACTGGAAATTTGCTTATAAAGAAGGTAAGGAACAATAGAAGTCGCTTTTTTTCATTAAAGGTTTATGTTTGGTGTATTGTATCTTAATAAAAAAGAAATTACTGATATCACTGAACTCAAAGGCTTAGAGCATCTCAATAATTTGGAATCTAGATTGCAGACATATTTAGGAAGGCTCAAGAAAAATAATCGATATTGTTCGTAAACAGCAATATTTATAATATCATTTCTTAAGACAAAAATTCATGGAAAACAAGCTGTGGGGGACACTTAAAACCAAAGCCCTCAACATTCACTTAATTCCGAAAACGTCCATTATTGAATTTCTTGTACTGTTTTTTATCTTGATTTTCGCAATTATCATCCGTATAAATGGACTTGATTTCTATTCCGATGACGCTGATAGTTTTTATATTTACACCTATTCAACCGCTATTTTTAATTATAACAATCCATATCTTCGAATTTTAGACTCAGATATGATTCATAACCAAAAATATGCAACCTCTCCTCCGCTATACTTCTATTTAGGTATGATACCCCTTTATTTCGGATATTCCAGCTATCCTTCATGGATTTTCTTTATGAAGATCTTTTTTTTAATTCCAGTAGATTTTGGTGTCGCAATTTTGATATATATTATATTGAAGCAAAGCGCTAATAATTCTTGGTTTAGGATTACTGCGGTATTCATTTGGTTAGTCAATAGATGGGGGCTTTATGTATACACTTATGCTCTAATTGATACTTTCACGATATTTTTTATACTCTTAAGCCTGTATTATTTCTATTCTCGACCTGAGGTCTCTTCTCTGTTGCTCGGAATCGCCATAGCGACCAAACTTTTCCCTATTTTTTTGCTCCCATTTTATTTGATTTCACACCACCAAAAAGGCGTTTACAAACTACTGAAATACGTGTTTTTTGCACTAATACCCTTATTTCTTGTTTCACTACCTTTCATAGTACTATCGATTCCAGAAGCATATTTCAAATCCCTTCTATTTTCCGCGACGAGGCAAGGCGATTCAAGCATGAAAATTGTTGGACCTGAATTAATGCCATTTTTTGGAGAAGAAGGAGTCGATACTCGAATTCCCCTGTTAATATCCTATTTAGTATTATATCTTATCCATTGGAAGAAAGTGTTCAATACATATATGTTCACAACTACTGGGCTTTTAATCTGGAATCTAATGAATGCTAATGTATATGCGCAATACTGGGTATGGTTCATCCCCTTCGCTTTAATCTTAATAGGGAAAATAATTGACACGGGTGCTTTATCTAACCCAGTAATGCAGATATAATTTTAACTGGGTATGAATTAATCTATTTATTAAATCTCAGACCGACTCTTATTTTGCTGAAAGCCTTCGGGTAATTATTCTGGAAATTTTTACTTTAAAAACTGATAGGGTCTTCTTGAGATGGAGACAGTTCATCAGATCTATTATTCAACCACAACATAAAGCTTTTTACTGAACTATCCCATATTTTTTATTTTTTGCAGTCATTTTAAGAAAGTAGTCTTGTCTCTGGTTAAAAACATTCGGACGAGTTCTGGCCCCTTCTATTCATCCAATGCGAATGCGTTTGTATGATTCAGGAAAGTTCTGAAATTTTTCCCACGTTTCATTGTCTTGTTTCAAGGCTTTAAGAATATCAGGTGCGATTGTCAATTTTGTATTTTCTGAAGAATCATTAAACACGTGCTCTACAGCAGCAAGATCAAAATCTGTCATTTTGCTTTGTTTAATAAGCTGGCGGATACGTTCTTTATTCAGCTCTGAAAGTTTACTTTTGGGTCTTCTAGGAGTAAATATCTTGACAATACTATCTATCCAACCATAGCAGAGTGCTTCCTCAACAGCGTCGTTATATGGGATTCTTGGTTTGCCGGATGATTTCTTATAAAAGATCAGCCAAATTTCTTTTTCCTTGTCGTGATTATTAGCAAGCCATGAACGCCATTCTTTTCTTTGTGTTACATACAGCGTTTTTCCTATTTTCATATTGGCTTAACATGAGAATTAGAATATAAAAAACACTCTATGGTCGACTTTTTTATCTACTTACAGATTTTACCTGAAACATTTTGGAAAAACTTATTTTCAGTTGATTTAATAAACACTTTCGAATTTACTTGAAAAATGATTAAAATTATGAGTTGAAAAATCATGGGCCGAATCCAAGAGAATATAATTGACTATAGCATCGGCGATAGAATTAAATCTCTTCTTATTATTGCCTCCAATATCCTTCTAAGATATAAAAGTCTTCCAATTAAAAACATCGATGGTAAAGAAGTTATCAACTGGTTTTTGGAAGCATTACTTAGTGAGATCTCACTTAGCTTAAATGTGACCGATTCAACCTATATGAAAGCAGTAAAAGAGTTTGTTAACAGTGCAGAGAAAGCTTTTCTAGCAGAAAATATTGAAGAAGCGGTAGAATCCATCTCAAATGCTATTTCAAAAGCTACAACTCAAGCTGGTAAGGCATTTGAAGAATTAGAAAACGTTTGGAAGACAATTAAAGAACTTGAGAAGATCTGGAAAGCAATTGAATAAGTTTTTACATTGAGCATGGCGTAGAAAAAATGAATATTGGGGAAACGTTAGAAAAATGATGCCTTTCATGGAAAGCGTATAAAAAAGTTCATAAACCTCCGTTTTTTATGTGCGGTATCATTATAACATAGTTTCGCGATTTTCTATTTAATCAGTAACAATAACAATGAAATCAATGTGGGGAACATTGTGCAAATAGAAAATGATGTAAAAGCAATAATTTCATCTCTAAAGCAGTCATCTATCGATTACGCCGATCTTCGTGTTCTTATAACAGGGGGTGCTGGCTTTCTTGGCAGTTATATTTGTGATGTTCTAATTGAAATGGGTGCAACAGTAGTTTGTGTTGATAATCTCTCAAGTGGAAGACTTGAAAATATTCAAGATTTAATTGATCAAAAAGAGGACCAATTCACATTTATTAGACAAGATATTGTAGACGCATCTGTTTTAGAAATTGAGGATCAATTCAATATAATTCTTCATCTTGCGAGTCGAGCAGCGCCTATGGAATTTGAGAAATACCCTATTGCCATCTTAAGCACAAATACGATAGGTACTATGAACGCCCTTGAGTTAGCTAAGCAGTCTAACGCTAAAATTCTGTTTACTTCGACTTCGGAGACGTATGGCGACCCTGACCCGCAGTTTGTGCCAACGAACGAATCTTACCCAGGAAGTGTCATCAGTACCGGAATAAGAAGTTGTTATGAAGAAGGGAAACGTTCTGGTGAGGCTTTTATGGCTGCGTATCAACGTCAATATGGAATTAATACGCGAATCGTACGAATTTTCAATACTTACGGTCCAAGAATACGTGCGGATGGAGTATATGGGCGCGTTGTTCCTCGATTTGTTAGCCAAGCCTTAATAGGCGACCCGATTACTGTTTTCGGCGATGGAGATCAGACGAGAAGTTTTAGTTATGTCACAGATACTGTTGAAGGTATTCTCCGTGCTGCAATCTTAGATAGTGCTTCTGGGGAAATTTTCAACATTGGAAATGACAAAGAAATGACCGTCCTCCAGCTAGCCAAAATAGTCAAGGAACAAACAAACTCAGACTCAGAGTTTGTATTTAGCAAGTTACCGGAAGGTGACCCAAAAAGACGATGTCCTAACGTTACAAAGGCAAAAACGATATTGAATTGGTCTCCAAAGGTAGATCTTTATACAGGACTGAAAAACTTCATCTCTTGGGTATTTGAACTCAAATGAAATTAGATTCCGTTTCAATACTCAACTCTTTTTCTTTCATTCATATCTACTAAGACTCTCCTTTGATATTTGGACCATGAAATTATTTCCATGATCCGCGTAACTAAGAAAAAAATAAAACAACTAAACTCTAAAGTAGAGCACGAATAATTAGTAAAAAATATGTAAAAATTGAATTAGAAGGTGAAAATGTGGAAGAACAGCTTATAAAAATCTTACAAGAGCATCCTGGTGAACCCTTCTCATATTCCGAATTATTAAAACTGACAAAAACAAAATCACGTCCAGAACTTAAGAAAATAATTGGAAAATTGACTAAGGACAATCCTGATAAATTTGGATCAAAAACTGTAAGCCGTATAGCTGTTGTTTGGGGAAGGGAATCTTCTGAAGTATCTGCCACAGTTAGCGACGAAAACGGAGATTTACAAAAGCGTATTGCGAAACTTGAAAGTGAAAACAAAAAACTGAAAGATTTAGAAAAAGAAAATAGAGAATTAAAGAAAGAACTAACGAAAAAACCATCCAAGAAAGAAAAAAAGGGAATGAAATCAGCAGAAGAAATCAAAGAGCAATTACTCGATGATTTAATTGACACATTAACTGAGGAGTTTCCTCACGCGCTTACTACAAGACAACAACTTAAACAGTTCTTCAGAGAAGTCGTGCCCGTCGTTCTTAAAAGATATTTTTAAAATCTCTCTTTATATTTGCAGACGGTTCCAATATGTCAGAGTTAATTGACTATTTCGATTATATATGCATCAAACGTCTTTAAAACTGAAGTTAAAGAATAAATCAGTATCTTATAATGACATAAAAGATTAGCGTGCGAAAATCACTAACTTAATAAATATGACCGAACATAATATTAAACATAAGAGTTATATGTGTGAAATACTATAAAGTATAAATTTGAGGGGTCTGAGGAAGCGACTCACAGATGATTCATAACGTCTATATACTAAAAAAGACAGGGGAAAGCCTGATTCATGGGTATTACGGATCTATCGAAGTAGATGAGACCCTCATTACTGGTTTTTTATCTGCAATATCTTCTTTTGCAGAGGAAATAGGTGCGGAAAGCGTTGAAAGCCTTGTTATGAAAAATATGAAGTTTGTCTATGCAATGGACACAAGCTTGCCAGAAGATCCTCTAATATTTGCAGTGAGTGTAGATCGTGAAGAAGACGAGCAGAAAATTAAGGAGATACTAATCGAAATCAAAGAAATGTTCGTTGGTAAACATAAATCTGACCTCGAAGATTGGACTGGAGATATAAAGGTATTTGCTCCATTTTACAATGACCTAGACGTAATTGTATGGGAATATGTCGTAAACAAATACTCAAAAGCCTTTCATAAACTTGTTACGAATAAAGAACAAACTATTGACGAAGTTATTTCATTGATCTATCATCTTTTTTCCCCAAAAATTGCGCAAAAACTAATAGATCAAATTCTTGAGAATATCGTACAATAGCAGACCCCTTACTTTTACTTTCGGCTTAAAAATGTCATTGGTTAGTTTTTTCAAATATTTATTTATCTTTTTGCTCTTAAAAGTTCTACTTCCAACAGAACCCAATAGATATATTACAGAGTTGATAGAATACATAGAGTTCATATTAAATAGTAGTGAGGTGTTTGAGGAAGCGCATCACAGTTGATTCATAATGTCTACATTCTAAAAAAAACTGGAGAAAACCTTCTCCATAGTTATTATGGAAGCATTGAAGTAGATGAATCTCTAATTACTGGGTTTTTATCGGCGATATCTAGTTTTGCAGAAGAAATAGGAGCCGAAAGCGTTGAAAGCCTTATTATGAAGAATATGAAATTCATTTACGCTTTAGATACCAGCACTCAAGATCCTATAATTTTCGCTGTTTGCGTAGATCGAGAAGAAGATTCCAAAAAAATTGAATTTATACTTCGTAAAATTAAAAACAAATTCATGGCTGCTCATAGAACCGATATTGAAGCATATACAGGTGATCTAAGCGTCTTTAAAGTGTTTTATAAAGAAATGGATGACATAGTTTGGCAATATGTTTTGGAAAAATATGGAAAAGCATTTCAAGAACTTATCATCAACAAAAAACGTCGTATAGATGAGGTTGTTACCTCGATTCACAGATTGTTCAGCCCGAAAATTGCAGCAAGGTTGATAGATCATATACTTGAGGAGTTCTATCAATAACTCGTTATTAAAACTCAATATGCAAAATATAAGCGCCTCTATCCTATTTGAACTCCAATGGTTTATTTTATTTCCTTATTATTCTATTTTTTCATGATTTAGTGTTTTTTCAGCCTTAGATTTCACCTTAAGTTGAATATTCGGACCACATTCTAAAAATGTAACAATCGCATTATTTTAAATTCTAAAATACGAATTGGTCGAGAATAATAATCACTTATGTCTTTAGTTCTTTTTTTCTATACTTAGAATTGAGAATAACTAACTTTTGATACTACCAAGGGTCGAATACTAAATTTATTTGTAGTACTTATTCAGAACATTGACCTTTAAGATACATCACAACATCAATTGATGTACATGACATAGCTTTGCACACATTTGATTACGCTGATATAAAATATAACTTAACAAATGGAGAGTAAGCTAAAGGAAATTAACCTTTAATCGCATTACAAACGGCGCGTTTTAGTATTGGCTCTTTCAGAGCTTATTAGGCTCTGTTATTAATATTTATATATAACCTATGTGTAATAATTTGATTCACATACCTTAACAGGTATCTATTTCTACAAAACAAAAATCCAAAAATATAAGAGGTAATGTAAAATGACTGGTTTACAAGATGCAGGACCATTAAGAATAATGATAGCGCCTAGCCGATATGTACAAGGACCTGGAGCATTAAGCCTCCTCGCAGGACAACTAGAGTTGCTCGGTATCAAAAAACCAATGGCCATGGGTGGACCTACTGCCATCAGCGTGACGAAAAACCTCATTGAGGGTGGTTTATCTGAAAAAGGCATTGGACCAGCCCACTGGGTAGAGTTTAAACGTGAATGCACATGGGACGAAATGGCACGAATGACTGAAGAGTGTAAGTCAAACGAGTGTGATGCAATCCTTTCAATTGGCGGTGGTAAGGCTATTGACTGTGGTAAGGGCGCTGCTACAGATGTTGCAATCGACATCGGCAAAGTTCCAGCCGAAAGGCTTGAGAATTTTGGGGCAGGAGTTCCAAAAATTGTTGTCCCGACTATTGCAGCTACAGACGCTCCTTGCTCAGCTCTAACAGTAGTCTACAGCTGGGAACATGTCTACCAGACCTTCCTTGTGTACCCAACCAATCCAACGATGGTTTGTGTTGACAGTGCCATAGTTTCAAAAGCGCCCGCACGATTCCTTGTCAGCGGTATGGGTGACGCGCTGGCAACCTGGTTTGAAGCAGACATGTGCTTCAGAACGAACGCTTTAAACATGCCTGGCGGACAGCCCCCAATGACTGCACTGGCCCTTGCTAGACTTTGTTTCGAGACACTCTTGAGATATGGTAAGCAAGCTGCGTTAGCTGTTGGAAGACAAGCAGTTACGCCAGCAGTAGAAAAAATCATTGAAGCAAACACCTTGCTTAGTGGTATCGGATTCGAATCTGGAGGACTTTCTGCAGCACACGGTATCCACAACGGTTTTACTGTAGTAGAAGACAAAATGAAGGACCTTCCAGGACCACCAAAGCACCGATGCTATCACGGAGAGCTTGTAGCTTACGGCACACTATGTGAAATGGTGTTAGAGGACAGGGATTCGGAGTTTATAAGAAGTGTGATGAGATTCTGCAAGACTGTGGGCTTACCAACCAACCTTGAGGAATGTGGTCTCAAAGGATTGGCCGAAAATGACATAGAGAAAGTCGCTCACGCCTGTGCAGGAGACGTACTTCTCTCAACCATGAATAGAGCATTCCCAGAGCCCGTAAACGGAGAATTCTATCCTTGGGATGCAATTAGAGACGCCATTAAAGCAGTCGACGCTATGGGCGAAGCATTTCCAGACATCTCACATCCAGAATATACTGGTATGAAATCAATGTCTGTACCTGGATCCTACTAAGCAGATCCTACACACACCCTTTTTTTCTTTCTTTTCTTTCTTTTTCCAAGTTTTAGAGTAGGTCTTGTACACTATTATTAAAAATACTCTTTTTAAATCACCTTAGAACAGAACCCGTGACTCTATCGCTTCTTTTTTTTAAGAAGATTAAGTTGAGATATACTTAATAAGATTCAAAACGATGAGTTACTTAGCGTATTAAAATCATGTTCTTTACTATGATGACTTTAATTGTACAGGAGGCAACAAAATGGAAGGAAGCACCGTATTATCTACTGGAATTCGAACTTTAGATGTGGTAATAGGCGAAGGTGGTATCCCTAACCGTTCTTTAGTGCTCGTTGTGGGAGATGTTGGGTATATTCATAGACTGCTTGTACAGAGTATTGTGTATCATCTTTCAAGAGATCAAACAGTAAATACAGCAGTTAGATATGTACTATACGATTATTCTGCTGAAGAACTTATGAGCATTTTTAAAGAAATAAGGATGGATATTTCAAATCTTCCTGAGGACAGATGGAAAACCATTGATATGTACAAAGAAGAACCTATTCCAGACATACTAGAAATGAACCCATTATCAGTTTTACTGTCTGAATATATGGATGGTTGTTTTAACGAAAACATAATAGGAACAGGTGGACGAATAGTTTCAGTAATTGATTCTTTGAGCACGTTCCTTCATCAAATTCCTGAGTGGGGTGTTGACATAGATGACTTATATCAAATTTTCATTAAGGAATTTACGCACCGAATTACAAAGATAGATGGAATTCACTTCTGGCTTATGACGAGAGGACTTCAGGAAGAACATATTGAAAATACACTTGCCCATTTTGCAGATGTAGTTTTTAGTCTCCGTCAAAAACAATCTGGAGAAAGAGTTGCCAATTTCATTCAAATTCCGAAACTAGGAACGCGGATTTTGAGAGAACAACGTGCAAGGGAATATCCAATTGTCGTCACCGATAATTATCAAGTTAGAATTGACACAAAGGAGCGAATTGTCTAATAATATTGAATAAATATAGGAGTGAATCACATATGGCGATGGATATATATGAATTAATTCCTAGTGGTTACAGTATACTTTTAACTGGTCCAGAGGGCTCTGGCAAGACTTGTTTTTCACTTCAATGGATTCTTAAAGGAAGCAATGCGGGAAAGCATGGAATATATGTCACTTTTGATGAACAGCCAAATGCATTGCGAAGACGCTCAGAACAAATGGGATGGGATTTACAGGATCTGGAAGATGTAGGATTATTCACACTAATAGATGGTTTTTATCCACGAATCGGTATAAAAAGCAAAGAAATCAACACAACAAGACCAGATGTTGATTATCTGTTACTCAAAATCTCTCCAATGATAAAAAAAAGTGGTACAAGTAGAGTTGTTGTCGATAGCATTACATCACTTTTAATTCCAACTCGCACCGTTTCAAGCAAGAGTAAAGAAGGAGTAGAAGGACAAACGATCAAACAAAGGACTGCTTTAATCAGGATGAGCGAATTCTTGAAAAATCAAGGAGTAACTGTCATTTTTACGGAGGTAGAAACAACTAATGACCATCCACAATTGGAACAATTTCTAGTAGATGGTGTGATCGAATTGGGATTAGTAAAAACAGATGAAGGGCTTAAACGCAGACTTTTAATAAAAAAGATGAGAGACAAAGAGCATTCTATGCAATATACAGATTTCAGTATTACAGAAGGACAAGGTATTACTTTAAAATGAATTATATGTTCGCTTAGAAGTGAATTTTTATTTTATGAAATAATTAATGCTTTAAAAGATGAATAGAATCATGATTCGAAAGGAGTTTCCCTAAAATCATTAGAGGGAACTCATAGTCTAAAATTTAAAATATGAACCCTATCGTGCTCATAACATCTCTTCATTTTTCTAAGTATATATACGTGTATGATATATAAGATCTAATTGAAAAACTCGTTTACAAGCCAGATATAATTAGTTTTCAGAGCGGAAAATTGATAAATGTGTATGTTTATATCCAATATGTTTCTGAAACAGTGGAGGTGTATAAAATTTCAGATAATAATGATAAATTTCACACCGATGAAAAGATAACTGATGACGCTGAATTAAAAGAAGGCGATAAGTTACCTCCGAATGATGAGGCATTAACTGAGGAACCAGATTTTGATATAGATTTTGATGATGACCTCAGCCTAGAATTAGAAGACGAAGTTTTTGATGAAGAAGTTCTCACTCGTCGCCTTGTATTTATGTCACCTATTGTAAATTATGTAAGGGCAAAAATGAAAGATATAGCTAATACAAGTTTTTACACGAGTGGAGAAGCCAAAAAGGCACTTATTGAGGTTGCTGATCAATATTTAAAGGAAATGCTTGATCCGCTATGCCAGGAACTGGTCAGTATTATGTTTCTTACACAAAGAAGGACCATTGGTAGAGGACATGTAGCATATGCTATGGAACATGTGTTTAAGCTCTTTATTAATAGACTTTGGGATGAGAAAGTGCTCAAAGCTAGAGCAAATCTTATTAGCAAGATCTTTAAGGTCCAAATAGAGGAAGATACCAGTTCTAACGAAACATAAGACTTATTTTGCAGTTTAAAAACATAAAAGGCAGTCTTTAATATAGTTAATTAAAGTAGGTAATCCTATGGCATCAGAAAAAGTAGAAACTCTGTCCGCAGCTCAATGGTTCAAAGAAAATAGCGAAATTGCAGGTTTTGACAACCCTGGGAAAAGCACATTCACCAGCGTACGAGAATTGGTCGAAAACAGTCTAGATGCATGTGATGATGATATTCAGTTACTTCAAATGCGTGGAGAAGAAATTGAGTATCCAAATATCAACATTGTCATTCATCCTGTTAGTCATGAACGCATCCGTCAAAAAATACTCGCAAATCTTGATGAAGGTGGATCTGGATCGGTCTTAGAAGGTATTGAAGATTTTGAAATTGAACATGATCCCAGCGAAAAATATTACGTCATTGAAGTTGGAGATAATGGTCCTGGAATCTATCATGATCTCGTAAGCCTAGTGTTCGGCACTGTTTTTACAGGTACAAAATATGGCATCAAACAAGGAAGAGGAAGATTTGGCATGGGAGCAAAAATGGCGATGATACATGCTCAGAAAACCACCGGCTTAGACACAGAGATATGGTCAGCTACGAGAGATATCCCTGAAGAAAGTTATTTCCGCATAAAAATTGACCTCAAATCAAACTCTCCGATATACTCAACTCAAAAAATTATTCCAGATAATCCTTGGCATGGCTTACGAATGCGATTGTATCTTGGTGGTAACTTAATTTGGGCGAAACAACGCATTTTGGAATATTTTAAGCAGATGTCCCTTGTCACCCCATATGTTAACTTCCGTTTGGTAATTGGCGATGAGAAATACCTCTTTAAACGAGTAACGGATGAAATTCCTCCTCTCCCCATAGAAACGAAACCTCATCCGCACGGCATTGATATTGAAGAATTGAAAGAAATGACAAAGAGATACCCAAGAAAATTCGTAATTAAGAATGAAAAAAATGAAGGATTCCCCACTTTAGCAGAATTCCTCCACATTGATTTTCAAGGGATCGGTGAGGGCACTGCCAAAAAATTCTTGCGCTACAAAGTAGATATAGACCCCAATATGCTACTCAATGAGTTGAACGAGGCTCATATTTTCAAATTATCACAAGCTATGTCCACTTATGATGATTTTCCTGCTCCAGATAGTAGCTGTCTTTCAATATTACCTCATGAAAGTTTAGAGCAGGCAGCTAATGTTCTCCTGGAGCCAGAGTATATTAATAGTGTTACTGGTAAAATTATAGCTATTAAAGGACATCCAGTGCACATTACCACTTCCGTAGCTTTTGGAGGAAATATCCCGACCGGTGCCACCCTTTATCGGTTTGCAAATCGAATTCCGCTTCTCTTCAAAGAAAGAAGTGACGTGTGTTACAAGGCACTTGAAGAAGCCAACATAAAACGCTATATTGACGTTAACGTGCACGGAGTCACTGTCATTGTGAGTGTAGTTTCAACAAGGATACCTTATCAAGATGCTGCTAAAGATTTTATTGCAGATTACGATGAACTACGTGAAACAATCAAATTAAGCATGCAAAAGGCTTTCAGAGGCATAAAAACTTATATTTCGCGTAAAGAGGCGGAAAAAAAGAAAGAAAAAGAACTTGAAAAGTTAAAAGATCATGCTGATCGATTAGCGATATCTTTAGCAAAAATAACAAAAGGGATACCAATGTCTGAATCAGAAATACAGCATAAGTTGATGAAAATTATCGAGAGGGAGTATATATGAGCCAGGCATCGCAAAATTTGAAGTTTTTTGAAGAACTACGTAAATTGAGAACGACAGAAAAAGAAGAAATGAAGTCACCAAAAGACGCACTGAAAATTAAAGAACTTTCACTTGAAGAAACCAAACAAGGAATAGAGGACATCGCACTAAACCTACTAAGTTTGCTTGACTTTGATGAACGACCCCGTATGTCAGTTCCAATTCGAAGCGCACAGAACGCCATTGTCGATCAAGAAACAGGAAAAATATTTCTTGGTCATAATGCAGTCACTCGAAC
>JAEOSF010000006.1 GCA_016840515.1 Candidatus Borrarchaeum yapensis
GATAATTGCTTATTAGGAAAAAAAGGAGAACCCCTCGCTATATGTAGACTTAAACGATTCGTTGCCGATTATATATACGAACAAGAAAGACTATTGAAAGCGAATACCCGAGATTTTTATGCTGAGTTAATTAAAGGAATTGAAAAAAAAGATCAGCTAGTTGCTATTATCGGATCTGGACCTGCTGGATTAGAAGTTGCCTATGAACTTGTAAGATTAGGTTATGGTGTAACTATTTTTGATAAAATGCCTGCTTTAGGAGGCATGTTATACTGGGAACTTCCCGATTATCGCTTACCAAAAACCGTACTTCAGAAAGAGATCGATAATTTGTTAATTCTAGGTATTGAGACAAAGTCTAATATACAAATCGATAATATTGATGATCTCTTTGAACATGGCTACGATGCCGTTTTTATTGGTGTGGGTGCTCCTCTTCCAAGAAAACTGGGAATTCTAGGAGAAGATCTCGAGGGAGTGCATCCTGGTGAACTTTTTTTAAAGGATGTGAATCTAGGGAAAGAAGTTGATTTTACAGGAAAGAAAGTAGTCGTAGCGGGTGGAGGAAATACTGCAATAGATTCCGTAAGAACAGCATTACGGCTTGGTGCAAAAAAAGTATCTCTTGTTTATCGAAGAAGCCGACGTGAAATGCCTGGCCATGTATCTGAAATTATAGAGGCTGAAAAGGAAGGAATTCTCTTTTATTTTCTTACCTCACCAGTACGTCTCATTGGAAACAACAAACTTGAAATGGTTGAATGTATTCGAATGAAACTTGTGGAGACCGATGAGGGTGGAAGAAGACGTCCTATTCCAATCGAACATTCCGAATTTCTGTTAGAAACAGATGTATTTATACCTGCAATTGGAAGAATTCCCGATACTGGGTGGTTAAGTGATATAAAACTAACAAAATGGAACACCATTGCAGTAGATGAGAATGGTGCCACGTCACGGGTAGGAGTATTTGCTGGCGGAGATGTAGTTAATGGTGCTTCAACATCTGGAGAAGCAATGGCTAGTGGAAAAATAGCAGCAAAAGGTATTCATGCGTATCTTCAGCAAAAATCCTAATTGAATGATCTAAATAATTAAAATCACTTCTTGACGATATTACGATTTCCGAACTTGTGTATTCGTTAATACCCATTCAAGAAAATATAAAAGCCTCTTGTTGGTATAACTAGGAAATTGAGATGATTTACAATGAGTGAAGAACTTAAAGAAATACCCAGGGCTTGCCATTACATCTATTTCCACATTGATGATGATAAAGAGATTAATGAACTATGGGATTTTCTTACACAAGAATATGATAAGGACACAGATGGCGCGGTTTGTACATTAGAACCAACGAGTGATTCGACTATTTCTATTTCTCTCGCAAAAGGAGATCAAAGCGGAGTATATCTCTCTTGCTTCCGTAATGTGGCCACAATTGGAATTCTATTCTATTCAGAAAACACGACTCTGCAGGACATAGACGATCAAAGAAACCAACTTGAAAATTTCTTGTCGTCCCAAATAGGCGAAGCAACAATTCTGATAGTAGATAAAGAAGAACAGCTTAAAATTGCAAAGGAAACATTCTCCGAATTTAAACTTATTGAAAGTAAAATAACTTTTGGAAAATTGTACCATTTCCTCGATGAAGATCGAGGAATTTACTTCTGTCTTCCATTTGAAAAGGATCTACTTTTCGATTTTTTGGTAGAGGAATTGCCGATCTTTGATGTAAGTTTTCAAAGTCTTGATAAGAAGGTTAAATACTTTCAAGATCAATTGAAATTGATGGAACAAGAAAGGGTTGCAGCAGACAAATTTGTAAGCAAACTACTCTACTCTGGAATGGGAAAAAAAGAAACAGATGCAGAAAGGATTGAAGTTCTAGAAAAAGAAATTGATGATCTATCACAACTTTACGAAAAAATCGCAAATTATACGTATATGATTAAAAATTCGATTCTTACTGTTAGAAATGAATTGATGATTTTAGATGAATGTCTAGCATCGTTTTGCATCGAACGACGGTTAGAATCAGAATACGTGCAAATGAATCGAACTTTTCAGAACAAGCTGGAAACAGAAGGAAGTCTTCTTTCTAATACTTTGACAGGGATAAAAACAGCAATTGATATAGTAGATACTCGCGTAGGGCTTCAACGAGGAAAAGAAAGTCTGACACTGCAACAGCAAACACAACATCTCCAAGAAGAGGGCACTTCTATGCAAATGGCAACATCAATGATTGAATTTGTGCTAGTATTCTTTTATTCGCTGGAATCCTGGGAAATCCTGACGAGCCATGAGGTGTTTGTACTTATCCCGGTGGTACTAAAAGTTGGATTAATTGGTACATGGGCGTTCATGGCAGTCATAGCCACCCATTTCCTCGCACTGAGTTGGAGGGAGAACTGGAAATTAAATAAGGGCGTTATAATCTCGTTTGCAATCCTGATCGCGATCCTAATATCCATAATCCTTATTACACAGTATTATGGCGGAGTAGCTGCACACGCAGCAGATGCAGCGAATGGTCATTGAAAAAAAGAAAAGAAGTTCGGTGTATCTCTATTTAATAAGGTTTTTTGGAAAAATAACCTTTTTTTATTATTTCATCAGCTTTAAAGCAGCTAGCCTTCGTTTAAGTATCTTTTCATGTCCTTCTTCGTCTTTTGCCAACTGTTCAAAGAAGGCACGCGTTTCGGGATCTTCCGCCATTTCTGCCGCCTTTTTATAATCTATTTGAGCCTGGCGCTCGTCTTTTATTGCTGATTCAATTTTCTTTATGAGTTCATCTTTAGCACTCAATTTTATCACTCCTAATCTAGTTTCGTTCTTAAAAATCTAAGAATTAGAAAAACAATTTACTTTTATTGAGATCACCTTTTTAAAATCTTTTTGATAGCGGTCTTAAGGCATTTTTTGAAGAATTACGCCCCCTCCAACGACATTAGTTTCTATGGATAATAATGGTCAAATATCTGACTGGTTGCCTCTTGCTTACTCGACTTTTAGAGTAATAAGTAATTATTGTGATCATTAAAAAAGTATTTAAACTTTACATATGAAAAATTTAGGAGAATTTAATTTTGTCCGGGGGGATTTATAAGGTTAGAAACCCATTAATAGATGTAGAGAGTGCTCAAAAATGGACTAAGAGAAAAATATGGAGAGACAGATCAGAGAAATCGCAGGAGAAATTAAATTCAGAAAAAAGAAAAAAGGAGCAAAGCGTGTTCATATAGTTCAGTCACCTTTCTTCGGTAAGCACTTTAAGGACTGGATGGAAGAGAAAAAAAGCGACAGAATCTCAATTTCAGCGCGAATGCATCGAGTTGTAGGAAGATCAACTTGACTTCGAAAAACTTTCTAATGGAGAGTTAGAAATTCTTAAGAAGAAACTCAAAGATCTTTTGGTAGAATAATTTTTTTTGTATCTGTTCTTGAAAATCAGAGAAAGTTTTTTATTTCAATGAAAGAACTTTCTAAGGTGATTTAAAGATGTCATTAATGCGCATGCTAGTTCTTTCTGACAGTTTACCAATAGATACGGGATATTCACATGCTGAAGTGTATAGATGGATGGCAAAAAATCAACCATTAATATCAAACTATGAAATCTTAGTATTAGATATGAAAATGCCTAGGGATACTCGCACTCCAGCAAAAGTTTTCTACGGTATTACTGAAGAAATTATCAAATTATTGAAAGCCGGTGGTGTTGTAATCTGTCTGACTTATGCTATTGCAGAAACGGAAGCAAAAAAGGATCGATACAGGATTATACATGACGATCCTCCTCGCCGGGGGAAATGGACGACAACAAGAGTAACTAACTATGATTGGTTGCCCTTTGAAATCTTAGAAGCCACCGAACTTTACCGTAGGCAAAATTTTGGAACAGATTTTAGATTAAAAAAGAAATCAGAGGAGTTTAAGCGTTATTTCGAGAATGTGAAAATTTTTCACAAAGTAATTGAAGGTGGGGTGTTTTCCGAAGACAAGAATGAATGGAAACTTCAATATTTTGAATATTTGAAGCAATCTAATGAACTTCTTTTAAAAAGCTGTGACATGGAAGTAATTGCAGTCAATCATGTTACAGGTGATCCCATCGCGTGCGTGATTTACTATCAAGGTGGAAGTTTAATTTTCCTCCCTCAAAGTGATCTCACACCCTCCAGCGCGGTTTACTTCCTATTTGAAATAGGGAAGAAATACTATGAATTAAACATTGAGAAATTAGAACGCTCTCCTGAAATTCCAGAATGGATCGACAATTACAAAACTGAGCAAGAAAAAACAATTGACGATAAAATAAGTGAGTTAAAGGAAGAACTTCAAAATGAAAAGTCAAAAAGATCTCGTTTTCAGAAGATTAATGCTTTACTCTATGCTACTGATAAAATACTGGAAAAAGCAGGAATGTTAGTGTTTGAGGATTTCAATTTTAATGTAAAAAAGGCTGATATAGGCTCAAATAAAGATTTAATAATCGAAGACGATTCTGGAAACAGATTGCTCGTTGAAGTAACAGGAGTTAAAGGTAAAATCAATTCAAAAACCAGAAAAATTACACAACTTTGGGATCTCGTTCTGGAAAAAGAAAGTAATGAGAAAATAGTGTTAATAGCAAATACTTACAGAGAAAAAGACCCCATACAAAGAAGCGGAGAAGAAAATTTTACAGAAAAAGTGATGAATTTATGCGAAAAAAATGACATTTGCTTAATGACAACTTTTGACTTATTCAACTTGTGGAAAGACTTCCTTAAAGGGAAAAAGACGCCAAAACAAGTGATTAATTCAATTCTTAATACAAATGGGGTTTATGAACAAAATAATTGAGTCATCCTTAACAAAATTATATCTGGAAATGTTATGAACAAATGGGGGAGAAGTATGAGTGAGTGAAGAAAAAAAGAAGGCACGATTCAGCATAGAATTTGAAGTGTCGCTTTGTTTAACTTTGGAAGAAGAAATTTCTGTAGATTTACCTGACGCATCAAAGATCATATTACACGCAACGAGCAGTTCCACCAATACGGGTGAGATAATTCTCAAATTAGATAAACCAGATTTCTTACAAGCACATACAAAAGGACGAGAAAAGATAAGAGATTTCTTAAGAGCCTTGCTTATTGCGACGAATTCTATTTATATGAAGGAATTGAAATTCAAAAAACCACGTCTTCTTAATGAAATAGACTTTTCTGGGGAAGTAAAAACAGGCTTCGTAGATTTTTCAGTAAATTGTGTCATTGCGAGGAGATTAGAAAGCGAAAAACTTTTTCAAACTTCAAATATACTTTCTAAAGTTCGTGATATGCAAGAAATTGAGCAGGATATTCTTTATACAACGCTTTTCTTATACGAGAAGGGTTGTCAATCCGAGAAAGTTGAACAATTCATATTTTGGTGGATTTCATTTGAATCTCTTGTTCGTCTGCATGGAAAAAGGAAGGATTTTCTCAAAATCTATTTGAAACCTGCTTCTCAAAGTGTGTTCAATAAGCGTAAGAAGGTTATTGAAGCTTTGAGTAATATGAATTTAATTGATCGGCAAGGTAATAATCGGAGTGAGAAACTAAGGGAAAAATTGCATAAAAGCAAATCACACTATACAGCGATTTTAATCAAAGCTGTGTACTGTATTGCTGAAATTAGGAATAAGTTACTTCATGAAGGAGAAATGGATGTAGATCTTATATACAGTTGCGCCTTACTTTTAGCTGATATCATTTGTGAGTCGATCAAAGAGTATTTGGTTTAGACTGACCATAGGTATGATTCAGAAATTCGTTTTTCTTTTTTCTTCTGAAATTTGCGTGTGGAAAAACGGTTTTCATGTGAAAAAAGAGGAGTTTAAGAACTCTTAAAAGTATTGTAGAACTCTTTTAAGAAAAATGTAGCTACTCGGTTTCTGGCTTTACCATTAAGAGTATGAGGTTTCGCTTCTGGGGACTTTTCTGCTAATTGCCCTCTGATTTTCTGGTATAACTCATAGTAGCGCGGATCTTTCGCCTTTATCATCCCTTCTACAATATTATACATGCAGTACTTTACTTTTCGCGAGTATTTCTTAGTATCCTTAAATGTGTGCTCTTTATAACCACAATACGCCAGGAACCGACTCAGAGAAGAGAATCTCTTTGGATGCGCGAAATTTAACAAGAGAGTTGGCATAACGCCAGAATTGGACTGAACTCCAATCCCTTTTATGTGTTTCAATGGGTCTAAGTTTACAAGTAATCTCAGTTTCTTCATGAGAGTAGTTTTCTGGGAATTTACTTCCTTTATTAAGTTCTCCATGAACTCAGAATTTTCTCCAAGATGCCTTTTTAACGCTTTGTGTTTATTGGTCAGCGCGACCGTAACTTGGGTATAATGCCAGTACATTCGAGAAAGGTAGTCGATTTCGATTTCCTTCCGGTCTTCGTCTCTAAGTTCTTTGAAAGCGCCTGAATCTATGTCAAATAACTCTTTAATAACCAGGGCATCATTTACGTCTGTTTTCGCACGTTTTCCGCGTTGTTTCTTGACAAGTTTCGCGTCTACTATGAAAAAACTATGATCTTTGGATTGCACCATTTGATACATGAGGGCTCGTGGCATGCCAGTTTCTAAATAAATATTTGAACCGGTAGGTAATACTGTTAGGTCTTCTACTTCCGAGATGTTTTCAGACTCGTCACAGACTGCAAAGCTTTTGGTAAGCGCCCAGTCTACAAAAAAGCTTTCACTCATTACCTGTATCACCTCGTGTGCGAACAGGGGAGACTTAATCAACTCTTTAGACTCACTTGCCCATTCAGGGAAAGGTGTAAGCAACATATGTACAGACTTGATAAAGTTTACAGACTTTAGCCACCTTTCTTTCCTTAGGGGAGATACGGGAACATATATGCAAATTAATATATATTAATCTCCATTTTAAAAAAGAGTAAATTTCTATATTAATTTATAGATAAATTAACTCAATTTTAACTAGGAGAATAAAGAAGGCGATAGGTAGAAATTAAGTTTGAAGTTTTCCGCAGAAATTTCAATTAGAAATTCATTTTTCTTGGGAAATTTAAAAAATTCTAATCAGTATTGTTTTGTGGGTGACCCTTTCCAAAAAAATCTCACCAAAATATATTTTACTAAAGCAATTGTTTAAATAGAAAAATTTTTATTTTATTAAAACAATATATTATATGATAAAACCAGTATTTGATTAAAATTAGTAACAAGTTTCAATAGGTTTGAGGTGCGAATTTAATGAGTAGAAAACATGAATTATTCAAAAAGAAATTCCATTGCAAAGGAAAGAGTTGCCCAGTAGAGCCCTTTATGTCGCGTCCTTTAGTCCCTGACTGTAATGACTGCCCTTTCAAAAATAGCGAGTTCTATTGGTTTGACATTCAGTTCTATGCTCTAATGAGCAGCGTAGAGTTTTTTCTAAATCTTACTTTAAGTGAAAGAGAGCGATTAGAAAAGATCCCAGATGAAGCTCAAATCATTGTAAATCGTATTGAAGAAATTACGCCAATGGAATCTGCTATTGTTAGTGAAAAACTAAGAAAAGCTCATGAAGACCTAAAGCAATTAGAAGAAAGCGAGAAAGTCTTAGGAATTGCTTGCAACTCGATAATAGCTATGCATGCTGCTTTAGCAAAAGAGGGCTATGTCACTAAACTTGAAAATGAAGACATTGTAAAAGACGAAGATATTATGAAAGAAAGTTTTGATAAAAATATTGCGAAAGAGCGTTTAAATGACCTTCGTAAAATGTATACATGAAGCGTAAACGGTCATATTCCTTAAATTTTTTAAATCGATAAAAAATAAATTTTGAAAACTGATAAAACTTAACATTCTTTATACATATAGGAAAATGTTTATAACAGTATTTGATGTTGTTTTAAAGAAGTTAAGGCTTATGAGTTAATCGTAGAGTGTTAAATGACAAAGTTTAAATTCTACCAAAACTTTACATATGTAAATTTTACATAGTTCAGCTTAACTTATTCAACTAAATGTAAAGACGTGATAAAAGGCGTAAAAAATGCTTGAAACAGAATGTAAACGATTATTCCTATCTGGGAATGAAGCTCTGTGCGAGGGGGCTCTCTATGCAGGATGCAACTTTTATGCAGGATACCCGATTACACCTGCGTCAGAAATAATTGAAATTTTATCTAAGCGCATGCCAGTATTAGGAAGAGTATCGATGCAACTTGAAGACGAAATAAGCTCACTCGCGGCAGTCATTGGGGCGTCACTAGCAGGGGCAAAGGCAATGACGGCTACTTCTGGTCCTGGTATATCTTTGATGTTAGAGAATTTAGGCTTGGCAGTTATGTGTGAAATTCCGCTCGTTATAGCAAATATTATGCGTGGGGGTCCTAGTACAGGGCTGCCGACAAAACCAGCACAGGGAGACGTCATGCAGGCCAGATATGGATCTCATGGAGATTTTGAACTCGTAGCATTAATTCCTAATTCTGTACAAGAATCATTTGACTTAATAATAGAAGCATTTAACATATCAGAAATGCTTAGGACTCCTGTAATCTTCTTATCTTCGGCAGATGTTGCACATATGAGAGAGACTGTTTTCATTCCGGAAGAAAAAGATACAATTCCTGTAATAAATCGAAGAACACCTTCCAGAACAAACCCTGATTTCAAACCTTTTGATAATAATGCACCTGATTTAGTGCCACCTATGCCTATTTTCGGTGCAGGTTATAACACACATTACACGGGTCTCACACATGACGAATATGGTTTTCCTTCTGATGACCCCGTTGTTCATACCGAATTAATTAAACGTCTTACGAATAAAATCACAAATAAATTCGATGAGATTACAAAAATAGACACAAAATATCTAGAAGATGCTGAATTAATTGTCATTTCGTACGGAAGTCCCTCAAGAGCAGCTCTTCAAGCAGTTATGGATGCTAGAACTGCAGGTCTAAAAGTCGGATACATTCGCTTGATTATTCTTTGGCCATTCCCTTTAGATATACTTAAGAACCTGACTGAAAGTGCTAATAAACTTCTCGTGTTAGAACTAAACATGGGTCAGATCGTGAATCAAGTTCGTTTACTTAGAACTGAAAACGTTCATTTTTTTCCAAAAATTGGAGGCACCTTATTTACACCTAATGAAATTCTGTCAGAAATAAGGCGGTGTTTGAAAAAATGATGGAAACTACTCAAAAAGAGACTAAAGAACGAGAAAAACACCCACTTCAGAAATATTTCAGAAAGGAACGTTTCCCAACAATGTTCTGTCCTGGTTGCGGTAACGGAATTGTCATGAGTGCTGTTATGAGGGCAATTGACAATTTAAAAGATTTTAATGTTGATAATACGGTTTTTGTGTCAGGTATTGGCTGTGCAGGGCGTATACCAGGTTATTTTTTAGCTGATTCTGTACATACCACACATGGTAGAGCGATACCTGTGGCGACAGGAATTAAAATGTTCAAACCAGATTTAGAGGTAATTGTTTTTGGCGGAGATGGAGACATTACTGCCATCGGGGGCAATCATCTTTTGCATGCCGCACGTCGTCATATCGATTTAACTGTTGTGTGCGTAAATAATCTCAACTACGGTTTAACTGGGGGTCAATTTTCTCCCACAACTCCAGTCGGGGCTTCTACTTACACCACACCTTATGGCAACATTGAAGGCTTTTTCGATTTTGCAGAACTAGTTGCACTCGCAGGTGCTGCGTATTCAGCTCGATGGACTACGAACCAACCTGGTAAAATTACAAAGAGTGTGGAAAAAGCACTTCGCAAGAAGGGCTTTGCATATGTCGAAGTGGTTTCACAGTGCCCAACTTCTTTTGGAAGGCATAATGTATCCGCAAAACCAAAAGTATTCTTGGAATGGCTTAAATCAAACTCAATTCGTGTTGACGAAGTTAGAGATAAGTGTATGACAAAGATTGATGTTGAGGGAAAACTTGTTGTTGGTGAGTTCATAGATGTTGAGTTACCAGAGTTGACCGAAGAATATAAAAAATTAATCGAAGGCATAAAAGACGGCACAATCAAAGCCAAGAAGCCTCGTCTTGACTGGCTCGAACTGGCGATACGAGCATAAAAGTCAACTACCCCACCCTTTCGGAAAGAGTTGTCTCGCAGATATCAGATAAACTTTCTATATGATTTAAAATTCAAAGTATAGTAAGTCATACTCTTTTTATATGATTTTTTGGATTACCATTAAGTGAGAGATCAACTGTAAGAAGAATGATGATTAAAACCTAGGACTCGAAGAGGGCAAACAATGGCTGATAAAGTTAAAGACGTTCCCCGCAAGCTATTGGAAGGCTATCTTAAAAAGTTGGAGACACAAGAAGAAATAGATTCGGTCTTCATACGTGAGTCTGTATGGAACGCCAATTGGAAGGAAGAATTAAAATCACACATTTCTCAAAAACCTATGCAAATCTTAGAAAGCATTCGTGATCTTGATGAATTGCTTGAAAAAATTAAACAGATCACTATGAATATGGTTAATGGAGAACTACGAGGGGAGATGACAGAAGTTTTAATAAGATATGCAAAAACTTTAGATGTCATTTCTCAGGAAATCTCCTATGAAACTGTCTACGTAGCTTATGAGATCAACGATCCGGTCACTGGAAAAATGATACCTATTCAGGACGAGTATTTGGATATTGCTATAGCCTTAAGAACTGCAGCAATTGTTTTTGAAGATTTAGTCATTGGTTTGCTTCAGAAATCAGAATTATCTACAGAGATTTATGATCGCGTTTCTAATTTATACTTAAAAGCATCTAACCTTTTTCATACATCATCACTTTATTCTTCTTTAGTAACAAGCCAATCTATTCCTGAATTTCTCTTACCTGATCATTTAGAAGCACATGCCCTATGTGCAAGGGCTGAAGCACAACATATTTTAGCTGTAAAAGAAGATAGATCACAGAACTTTACTCATGCCGCCCAGATTTATGCTGGTGCATCAATTCTTTTTAAGAACGCATCTAACCTTTTTTTGATTAAGAATAAATCTGAAGAAGCTAATGGACGATCAAAATTTGAACTGGGATATTCATGTAACTCAATGGCATTAGCTACTGTAAATGAAGACCCCTGTGAAGCTATTGGATATTGGAAACGTGCTATGCATCATTTTGAAACGGGTTCGCGTTTATTTCCATCAGATCGTATTGATGAAATGACCACAACGGCATCCAACTTGATATCTACACTGGAACAAAATCTAAACATGGCAAGTAAAAATTGTGCAGGAACTCCATATTCAGCCGAAGATGTTTCTGATTTTGAGGCTAAAGTAATTGCAACTGAACCACAACCAATCATCCAACCTAAACGAGGCCAGTCTTCCATAACTGTAGAGCAATCTGCAGAGCAGCCTGTTATAATAGAGGACGCAGTTGAAGTAGAGGACGCAGTTGAAGTAGAGGACGCAGTTGAAGTAGAGGACGCAGTTGAGGTAAAAGAAGCCAGAGTAAAAAAAGCTGTTGTTGTAGAGAAACTGGCAGAACGTATTGAAATGGGCACGCCTCTTGCTGCAGAATCAGTAAGTGAATCTGGTGAAACACCAATAGTTCCTATCCCTGGAACGCGTTATGCTGCACAACTTCAAGCAAAGGACGGAAAATATACTCTCAAAGTCTTTGCTGGAAAAGAATTGAAAAAAGAAGTCAATTTAAGATCTACAGGGCACTACGATATTATGGGGAGTATAGCAAGTTCTGTTTCCCTCAGTATATCTCCACATATCTTGAGCAAGGTTGCACTTTCCCTTAAAAAACTGATGCAACAAACTTAGTCTCAAAGAAAAACAGACATCCATTGTATTTTCTATTAACATCTTCTTATTTTTCAGTATGATTATTATTATCCTGTGATTTGAGTCAGTTCTCAAAAGATATCATTTTCAACTAATTCTAATATCTGAAATTGTTATTTCTGAGCATTTACAATAAATACATCTGATATTTTCTAGACCTTTTGTGATAATCTAGGGTGCCAACTCTTACGCGCGCGAAATGGTAAGATTCCAACTCGCTATCCCCACACAAAGTCAATCTTCAACACATGACCTCCACCCATGACTGACCCTACCTACTTGTACTGGAAAACCAAATAATTTATAAGGAAGTGATGCTGTATAAAAGATTTGGACACAACCTAAATTTAGGTAGTGTTCAAAGAAATGTAATGAACACATACATCCAAATATTTGGAGGAAATATAATAATGGCTCGATTAGCAATAGCCCCAGTACGAGACCTTATGAAAGAAACCGGCGCAAAATTAGTTGCGAAAGATGCTGTAATGAAATTAGTTGAGTATCTTGAGGGCCAAATCGAAGCAATCACTTCGAAGGCCGTTGGACTCGCAAAACACGCCGGTCGAAAGAAGGTCATGATGAGTGACATCAATCTAGCAATAAAGTAGTTGAGATAAACTCGTTAAAACTTCTTTTTTTCTCCTTTTTTTCCTTATAATCTTTAGATCAAGTGGTACAAACTTCTAAAACAAATATTGTTTGGTCTTTTTTAGAAACTACAGCTTAAGTAGTTCCTTTATTCAATTTAATTAGTCAAATAAAATCAAGATAAAAGCCAATACAAATATATCTTGATCTGCGCTACTAAAGAACAGTTCCTTGTATAATAGCGTTTATTTCTCGTAATCTCAAAATTAGTTTGGTTAGAATAATGAAACATTATCTGAGAATTGGTGGTGTAGTTGAATTATCAACAGTTGACATCCCCCAGCGAGCATGCAGTGTGGTTTTTTTAGCAGGCTGTAACTTCGATTGTGTTTTCTGCCAAAACTCGACATTAATTCCAACTAATTCAGGCGAATTAATAGAATTCACTAAGTTATTAAATGTGATTTACAAGAATATCCTGATAGATTCGGTTTCAATTACCGGTGGTGAACCCCTTTTACAACCTATGTTAATTCCTCTCTGTCAGGAATTAAAAAAAAGTTTCTATGTAAGCGTTGATACCAATGGATCACTTCCAAGGGTAACATCTGAACTTGTTAATATTGTAGATCGAATCGCCTTAGACTTAAAATGCGGATTTTCCCGCTATACATCGATCACTCAGACACCTTCGAATACATTAGAAAATGTTATTCAGAGTTTTAATATAATTAACTCTTCAAGCGTTGTCGATTTTGAAGTGAGAACTACGGTTGTTCCTGAACTTATTATGAAAGATGACATTAAAGCAATCTCAAGATTTTTGACTAGTCATACTTTTCGCGGTGTGTATGTATTACAGCAGTTTTGGAATGAAGGAGATGTACGAGACCTAAAAAATATAACCCCTCCAACAAGAAATGAACTAATTGAGTTGGCAGAAGTATCAATAAATCAGGGTGTGCAAAAGGTTGCAATAAGAACACGAGAAGAAGGATATGAACTCGTTTCGTAAGCAATGACTTTGAAAAATAAAAGAAGAATTGGTAATAGAAGTTACCAGAATTTATTGGATTTTTAGCTTGCCGATGTTGTTTAATGTTTGAGTCATCTCTTCAACGGCTCTAGTAAAGACACTTACTTCTGCGCAGTCAACAAAATGCATTTTGACACGTTCTTCGCTGATACCCATTTGATTAAGCAATAATTGTAGCAGATTTACTCGAAGGTCGCCAACTTCACTGCCCTTAAGGAAGTGACACCTCTCTTTTAGGCAACCAATTACAAGCACGCCATCTGCTCCCTCTTGTAGTGTTGAAAGAACTAACTGTGGGTCAACACGAGAGATACAGGGTACCCGTACAATGTAAACACTAGGATCATATTGAAGCCCCATAAAGCCAGCTTCATCTGAAGTTCCATATGCACATTCATCGCAAAGGAATGCAATAACTTTCTTTTCAGTACCACCATTATATAATAGACTATTGATTTCAGCCTTTAGTTGTTCTTCAGAGTAGAACTTGAAACTGATCGCTGCAGATGGGCACGCTGAAACGCATAGACCACATGCATAGCATTTAGCATCTAAGACTTCAGCAGGTCCTAGCTCGCCATCTTCTTTTATTCCCATCTCTATGGCGGAAAAAGGACATATTTGCTCACAAATCCTGCAGGTGCTGCATATCTCCTGGTCTACCCAGGCTGTGACTTTATCTTTCTCCATTTCGCGGGTTTGCATGAGCTTGGCTGCCCTGATGCTCGCTGTACCCGAATATGCCATCGTAGTTGGTATGTCCATCGGTGTTATTGCACAACCAGTTGCAAATATTCCTGCAACGTTCGTCTCGACGGGGCGAACTTTAGGATCAAGAGGTTTAATAAAGCCATATTCATCCAGTTCAACACCTAACATCTTAGCAAGTTCTGTAGACCCTTTGGAAGGAACCATTGCCATTGATAAAGCGACCAAATCTGCCTCAAGTATGTTGAATTCTCCAGTTAATGTATTTTCAACTTCAACGAGTAATTTTTCGATTCTTTGGTCGTCAACAACATAGCTTGGTTTTCCTCTAAGAAATACGACTCCTAATTCTCGAGCTTTGCGATAATATTCTTCATAATTCTTGCCAACTGGGCGAATGTCCATGTAACATATTGTTACGTCGATCTCTGGATGTTTTTCTTTAATCATAATGCTGTGTTTCAATGCAATCATACAGCATGCATTTGAGCAATATGGCATATGTGCCTCATCTCTACTGCCAGCACACTGGATCATTACGATTTTTTGAGGCATATCTTGATTTGAAGGTCTATAAGGTTCACCAAAACTAGGACCTGTAGGATCTAACATTCGTGCTAACTGCAATTGAGTTACGACATCTGGAAACATTCCGTAACCGTAATTAAGTTTTTTAGCATCATATTCAGCGAAACCAGTAGCCATTATAATTGTTCCAAATGTTTTATCTGCTACGATTTCGCTTTTCTCTTGTAGATCAATAGCGTTTGTTGGGCAAACTTCCACACATTTTCCGCACCATATACATGTGTCTGGATCAATTACGTAATATGGCGGAATAGATTGTGGGAATGGGCGGTAAATTGCCTTTCTTTTAGTGAGAAAAAAATCAAAACTATTGTCAACTTCGACAGGGCACACATCTACACATTTATTGCAGTTAATACAACGTTCATTTACATATCTTGGTTTCTTTTCCAAAGTTACCTTAAAGTTTCCGACTTGACCTTTAACATTCTTTACCTCTGTATTTGTTAGGATCTCTAATTTATCAAGTGAGCCAAGTCCACCGCGATAGAAACATCGTCGGGGTCCTCCAATGTCGTATCCAGTTGTACCGGAGGAACGTACACAAAGAGAGCAATCATCTGTTGGATAGACTGTTCCTAACTGAAGCATTCGACCGCCGATAGAGGGTCGCCTTTCAACCAGGGTAACATCAAATCCAAGATCAGTTAATTCTTGTGCAGCGGTTTCGCCAGCAATTCCACCGCCAATAATTAGTGTAGAAGGCTGAATAGGAATCTTTATTTTCTCAATTGATTCTGCTTTTTCCAGTTTCGCAACAGCTGCTAAAATAAGTGCTTTTGCTTTTTCTGTTGCTTCTTTTGGCATTTCTTTATGTACACGAACAACATGATTCTCTAAGTTTACCATTACTAACGAACTGTATTTATTCATGCCTAATTCTTCGATAACCTTCCTAAATGTCGGCTCGTATGCCTTGGGTGAGCAAGCAGCGATCACAATTTTTTCTAAATTATTTTCGATAATCATTTGTTTGATTGTTTCTAAGCCAGATGTCATACAAAAGTCATCTTTTCTAAGTATTACAGAGAATTTGCCTGAATCTCGCATAGCTTGTTCAATAGAATCTAAATCAAGTACATCTACAAACTTACCAAAACAATCGCAAAGTGCAAGACCAATTTTCGTCAATTTATTTCACCTTAATTTAAATCATTTTTCTGAGGATAATGAAAGATTATATTGCTGGTACTGCTACCGCATCAATTTTTTCTAACAGCGGTTTTACGTTGATTCTGTGACGTTTAAAGTCGAATTCTTTTGGATCAATGCCGAATGATAAGCCAAGTAGCTGAGGATAGTAAAGCACGGGGATTTGGTATGGAACGTCATATGAATCTTTGAAAGCTTTTGAGGCCATTTCTTGACCTAAATCGAACTGCAAGAAGCAGAACGGACATAACACGGACATACAATCAGCGCCTACGCGAGCTATTTGTCTTAATTTTTCCATAACCATCTCTGCAGCTACATTACCGTCAAGAGATTTTGTACCCGCCCCACAGCAGTAATCCCGCCTGAGATACATGACTGAAGCAGCTCCAGTAGCTTCTATAAGTTCATCAAACTTTGTGGGCGAATGGGGATCATCAAAAGCAAGAATCTCACTTGGGCGTAATAGATGACAGCCATAATGCGCAGCAACTTTTATATTGTCAAGACGTTTTACAACGTTCTTTTTCAATTTTTCTAAGCCTATATCTTCATAGAAAAATTGAGATATGTGTTTTACTTCTACAGTGCCTTTGTATTCACGCCCTACTTTGCTTAGATGTTTGTTTACCTTCTCCATTAGTTTAGGTTCATGTTTTAACTTCACACTAGCAGTTTTTAGCGATTCAAAACAGCCAGTACAAAGTGTCATTATATCCATTTTCTGTTCTTCAGCTACAGTTAAGTTACGAGTTGCAAGGGTGAGCCACGTCATATTGTCCATACCTGGGAAACCAATTGGCTCTGGACAACAGCCGAACCCTTCGATGTCGTGAATTACATTCTCACTTTCAAGATGACTTACAACTCTTCTAAATGAATATTCAAGATGTGGAAGTCTGTTTGGTACCATGCAACCAAGAAAAAGTGCATATTCTTTTTCTGTCATTTAGGCTTCCTCCTTTTTCTCTTTTTCCAATTTTTCCATTCGTGCCTTTGCTTCTTCAGCTATCTTTCGCTCTTTTTCCACGTCTTCAGCTATCTTTCGCTTTATCATGTCTTCTATTCCTGTTGATTCTGCCAAAACACGAATTTCTTCTACAGGTGCTTCAGGAACTTCGGGTAATCCTAGTTTCTCTCTTCTTCTATTTATTGCGCTACTGGGAGGAACGACCTGCCCTGTTTCCAATAAGTTTTTTACTTCTCCTACTAAATGTGCTGGAATGTTTCCTATCTTTGAAGCCAAATTCCTGATGTGTGATAAAATTTCACTCAACTCTACACCTTGCGGGCACTGCTCGGTACACGCGTGGCAGAGCCCACAGAACCAGAGATTTGTGTCCTTGATAATTTCGTCCTTTAGACCGACTAAAACCTCTTGTACGATCCTTCTGGGATTATAAACCTTAGAATATTTGAATGAGGGACAAAAAGCGGCACAGGTTCCGCACTGGTAACAATTCTTCAAATGTTCGCATTCAGGTAACTTTGTGAGTTCTTGTATAAACTCATGATTGATCTTTATATGTTTAGATCTAGTTGCCATCTTCATCACTCTTCTCTTTTTTAATCACTCTTAGAACCCTGTTATCTTCTAATATTTTTGTAACAAGGATTTCATGTTCTTCTTTAAAATCTACCTAATCATAGTAGATAGCATTATTAGCAACAACTTGAAATTAGAGCTTTTATATATTATCTTTTCTGTCCGCACATAAGGAAATCTATCATAATCGTTCATTTTAGATTTTCAAATGCGCTAAGGTTTTTCAAAAATGACGAAAATATTCTGACAGTGGGTTTTCATATATATGCGTTGTAATTTGGCACTTACGTCAAGAAGAAGTTATTTGTTTCTTTGATGTATACTCTTCAATTTGTTGGTTTCAACGAGGCAAATCCGCTTCATCTGAATATCCGCGACTTTCCCAGTACCCGAGATAATCGTAGGCTACCACTTCAATATGAGTCAAATACTTAACCCATTTGTAACCGTATTTTCCGGGTACAACTAGCTGGAGTGGAGGATATCCTTCACCAGATTTTGATATGAAATTTCCATCCTTCTTATAGGCGATTATGATATCCGCGTCTGATCTCAAAGCGGTCTCTGGAGTAAGATCCGTTGAATATCCATCAGCGGCATATAACGCGATCTTCACTGCGTTATCAGAGATTCCTGCTGTTTCTAATATAGTTTTTAGAGGAACTCCCGTCCAATCAGACGTGCGGGCAGATATACCTGTAGGATCGTCTACACACCAAAGCCTAGCGGTCACTGTTTTGGAAGGCATCGCAAGAAGGTCATCATAGGTCAAATCAAGTGGATTACTGACTAATCCATCTACCACGATAGTCCATTCATCATTATCATACTCTGCAATGGAGTTACTGCTAGAAAAATCACTAATAAGAAATGAAATCGCAAACAAAGAGGCTAAAGAAGCAGCTATCAATACCACGATGAGAATTGCCACAATACCCTTCTTCTTCAACAAAAATCACTTTATATCTTATGACAGTGGTATCTATTTAGTTGACAATAAATGTTTTTTAAATTATCGATACACGCACTAATCACGCTTCAAGCAGAGGGACGAGATATATCAAAAAAACTTTAGGACCACAACTTCATCAGTATCTAATGGAAGCGGAATTCCTTTTGTGAGAAGGTCTTCTTTTGTAAATGTTTGTGAGTTAACTGCCTTGTATTTTCCTCGGTTGGTGCTTGAAAAGATTACATCAACTCGAAACTCTTCTTTATTTCCTAAATTGAAATGCTCCAAATTATGTATCTTGAAAGTTCTCTCCTTTGATTTTCCTCGATTTATCAAAAAGAATAAGGTGCAATCCGATGCCACTCTGCCTATTGTTTCTACGTATTCGCAACCTGCAATCTTTCTCTCAACACCAGTCATTATTAGACACTGATCGATGAAGTTGAGGTATTCTAGAAGGTTGTTTTCGCTTAGCTGGTAGTAACGCCACGTAATGAATGGAGCCCCGATAATCGTCCCAAGGACAATTATTTTTCCTTTCCCATAGGAATTCACGTAGCCGATCATATTATCTTTGTCATCTTTTAGAAATGGCTGAACATCAGCCCGTTTATCGAATTCAATTGTTAGAGCATGCCCACGAACCAGAATTCCTTCTGGCTCTAAACGTAATACTTCACTTGGATTAAAGACATTATGTATGGCGTTGATTAGGATATTCATAGCATCGAGAACAAACAACGAATCTTTATGCTTAATTTTGGAGCGATCAAGTAGGGCGTATTTGGCGAATGAAATGCCTGTTTTCAGATAGGCTAAAGGTCGATTAATTACCTTTAATTTAAAATCAGAGCCTACGGCAGATGCTGGAAAGAGTTTCTCATAACCCTTGAGTATTACACCATTTTGATCATATTGTATGATATCTGGTAAAACAACAAGTAATCCTCCACGTTCGACATAATCAACAAGTTTTTGGAAGTTATTTTTGTCCATGAAGCCTTTACTAACCATGAATATTACGCGATACCCCAAAAGATCGTCTGTAGTCAATGTTTCGAGGGTGAGTACCTCTGGATCATATCCTGCTGATAGGAGCATGCCCATTAAGCCATACTGAGAGAAGTCAATAACTGCGTCCTTTGGGTTTTGAGAAATCATCCGATTATTGGAAAGATATTCAACGATGGCAATTGAATCGTGAACTTCCTTTGAATTAATAAGCACATCTTTATTTTGTGAGACAAATTCATTGACTTTTTTTATCGCATCAAACCTAGGAGTCTTTTGTCCTTGTAAATCGATTGCAGCATTCCAAACGTATTCTGCTCCATCTGCCTCTCTACAATCCGCAACTATATACCAATTGAATCCAGTAACACCATGAGCGATGAGCTGCATTGCTATTTGTATGGTCTGTGCATTTGAAACAGTTGAATTAGGATCAAACCAGCCACATTGAAGCTCAGTAATTATTTGTGGCCAGTTCAATGAGAAATTTTTGAATAAATGTCCCGTATATGAGCCCATAAAAGGGAGATCAAAAGTATATTGATGACCAAAAAACTTAGCATAAATATCCGGAAATACTGGGCTTCCGGTAATCGTCATTTTGTCGTGCGATGAGATGGGTGAAAAGGGAAAACTGGGGTCGTTCAGAAAAATCGGCACGTTTATTCCTTTTTTCAATAGCATGTCCTTCAAAGTCTTCAAATATAATGCTACGTACTTTTCTAAGAATTCATGCCAGTCAGCATACTCTTCCTTAAGTTCAGGGCGAATCCAGCCACTCGGAGGTCTAATTTTTGAAAAATCACTAAAACTTTGTTTCCATACAGCGTTTAGTTTATCGATCGCAGAGTCATATTTCCCCTGTAACCAATTGATAAAATGTCTAAGCGTATGGGGGTTATGATCCCTTTTGTTCGTGTTTGCTACAAGCAATTCGCCTGCTTCATTATCTGGTTGCATAGCTATTATTGTACCATCTTCGATATATGGTAAAAGAACACGATCAAATAATGCGTCATACCAATTCTTTACCTTTCGGAGGAATGTAGGGTGTCTTACCGTAACCTCTTTGTATCTTTTTCCATTGCTTTCAACTTGTAATATCTCTGGATATTCTTCACGAAGCCAATCTGGTACACCATACCCCCTATATTCGGCAAAGATATAAGGTCCCGGTCTAATAACGATTTTGTAACCTAACCGCTTCACGATTGAGATAAACTCAACAAGATTTCTCTCAGGTGATGTTTTGCCTTCAAAGTCGAAAACACCCTCCTCAATCTCATGCCAAATCCAGGGGATGTATGTAGAAATTGTGTTAAGCCCCGCGTCTTTTAACAGAGTTAAACTTTGCTCCCATAAATCTCGCGGAATGCGAAAATAATGATATGCTCCACTTATAAGAGTAAAAGGTTCACCATCAACGAACCAGACATTATCTTTGATCTCAGACGTCATATTCTAACATCCCTACTCTCTACTTCAATATTTTCAAAAACAATATGTAAAACTTTTCGGTCTAAAATTGAATACTATATGGGTGCATCTTTTTTAAAAAGCCAAGTTGTATGCTTTTTAACCATTATTTTGTTAGTTTATTTCGCAATATATTGAAGAAAACGTTGACTTTTCCAACTTGTTGAACATACTAGAAAAATTCCCTTAAAATAAAAAAATAATAAACTTTTGTTGACATAATTAATCTATTGGAGGCGACTCATGTCACATCGAAAAGGTGCAAGCAGCGAACGTATCGCAAGATACATCCTTGAACAAATCTTTAATTACAAAATTGTAGATATCTCGAAAGAGATCTCGCTTGATGGTCTACAAATAAGCGAAGCTGATTTGATAGCTGAGGATCCTGATGGACATTTATATCTAGTCGAAGTCAAAGCAGGTTATGCAGATGTGGGAAGTTTACAGCAGGTATATGCAAATTCTCAACTTATCTCTTCACCAGAAGTTAAATACAAGCCACTGGTTGTTTGTTAACATGGCACGAGTGCTCCGTACACATTAAAATAACTAACTATTAATTCACAACACAATTTCTCACTCTTTGTACTCCATCCTTGTTTATAAACTCAGCAAAAAGTATTATAAAGTTAAAAAATGTACTACCCTGACACCATTCATCCCCAGACTAAAGCTATGGGACTTTCTTGTGTCGTAACATGTAAGGGCTTTTCAAATGAAGCGGCAAAAAAGATGGCAGAGGAGTTGAATATCAAAGCGATCAGATTAAGCGATACAGGATATTAGAATATAATAAGAAAGAAGCAAGATATAGAGAAATGGAAAACAGTTTATCAGAACTTAAAAGAATTCTAAACGAAATTAAATCAAAGTTATATGAATAATCAAATATTTCTATGCACAACACCACAAGGCATCTAATTGTTGGGGATTCTTTTGGAAAAGAAACCAAAAATCAAATTACGTAGGGAAGTGAGTCGGAAACTCTTCCATTTGACAATTCTAGTTATTGTTATCCTTTATTATTTTTCAGATAGGTCAACTACATTGCTTTGGTGTGCAATCTTCCTTTTGGGTTTCGTTGTATCCGATATCATCCGTGTTAAGGCCTATTATCTATTCCCTTTACGAAAGATGGCAGATACGGTTACGAGACCATTTGAAAAGAGGGCATTAGGTGCGGCGGTTTATTTTACAATAGGTGCTTTAACAACTGTCTTTTTATTTGAAAAAATCATTGCAATTGCTGCTGTTACTATAGCAGCTTTCGGCGATGGAATGGCCGCAGTTACCGGAATTGCTCTTGGTAGACATAAAATTTCTAAAAACTCAAACAAGACAGTTGAAGGGGTAATAGGTGCATTTCTCACTAGTTTAGGTCTTGGAATTTTTTTCTTTTATGAAACATCTTTGTTTTGGGCTATTATTATTTCGTTGGCTGCTGCAAGTATAGTTGTTTCAGTTGACTTAGTCGAACTACCGATTGATGATAATCTTATCTTGTCAATTATCCTAGGTTTTGCAATCACATTCGTTCATCTTGCTCGTTTTGTTCTAAGTGATAACCTCTGCCTCATCTTCTTTTAAAAACCCAATGGTGTTCAATGCATTGATTATTTCTTTCGTTTGCCCATACGAGCAGAATATAGAAAAAGTCCAAGAAATAGAATTAATGGAATTAAATAACCGATAATGAGATTAAAAATTGGTATCTTGATAGTAATACTGAACTCCTCTTTGTAAACAATGTTTAGATTGAAGGCAATAGGCTTAAAGAGAATAAGAAGCCTAATTGTTTTTTCTCCAAAGGTGTAGGGAATGAAAGACGCTTGGATTTCAATAGAAATTCGATTTAATCCTTCTGTGATATTAAGAGAATCCTCAAATCTTTCAAATCCTTCACCTACAACACGAATAAATAAATTAGGGCGATTTTGCAGACTGAAAATATCTATTGTTAATATCACAGATGCTCCTTGGACAACACTAGTTACGCCAACAACAATTTCAATGACATCTAAAACGAACCAACCGAAAATATTTAAAAGAAGGTTTCTTGCGTCCCCTTCAAGAAATTTGTTACTAAAAAGATCAGAATCGCCAATGGCTACGATTTTTCCACTTTTATATCTACTTGATGTCAATACTGTTGCATTTGAGGGGCTCGCATCTAAGGAAGTAAATGCGATAGGTCTACCACCAAATATTGAAGTCGCATTATAGAGAGTGAATTCCTGAACATCAGTAGTATTGATAATGGGGTGATTAGAAAAACTTGAGATTGTTGGCCAATAAGGGCGACCATCATTGTTACTAAGATCTTCAATAAGTTCTTGACCAAATTCTATACCAAAATGAGATGAAAGAGAGTTAATAGAAGCAGTCAAAGTTGAATTAAACTCATAATCACCAAGCAAGAAAAGGTTTCCACCATTAGCAACAAAAGTTTCTATAAGTTGTGTTTCATTCGGAAGAAACGTCTTGTGGGGAGCAGTTACTACAAAAACATCACAGTTAAGAAGCACTAAAGAAAGATCAGTGTGTATCTCTGTACTTTTGTTTACTAAATAACCTTTATTATCAAGCAATTCAGCGGCGTTATTAAACTCCCCAGTGATTGAATTGGTTTCTTCATGAGTATTATCAAACACAATTCTCATAAGAGGCTGATCTGCTGCAGTTACATGATTATCATTCCTCGTAATAGGCAAACTTGCAATGAGCACAAAGATCAGACAAAATATCGTTAGAAAAACAGCAATTTGTTTTAAGGGTGTGAAGTATCGCATAAGTTGTCCCTTACAATATTTTTAGTAATGCACAATAGTTATTCTAAAAGCAAAGAAAATGACTAAAAATGTTTTGGAGACGATGAATTCATAGATCTTTTAAAACTATACGTCATAAAAATGCTAGTTGATGTTAGACGTTTTAGGGGTTGAAAAATTGGACGTTTCAGAAGAAATTAAATTCGGAGTCTGCCCGAATCTTTATCCGCTTGAGACAATCTACGAAAGTGCGCAATATGCTGATAAAAACGGATTTGACTCAATAATGATGGGTGACCATCTTATTGCTATAGGAATTAAACGTTTTGATGCTCTTGAAGCATGGACTACTTTAACTGCTCTTGCGGTAAAAACCAAAAGAGTAAAGTTAGGTACGTGTGTCACCGATCCACATCGACGCCCTCCTGCAGTATTGGCACAAACCGTAGCCACTCTCGACATCATTAGTAATGGAAGGGCAATATTGGGTATTGGACCCGGCGAAGCAATGAACTTAGATCCTTATGGTGTAACTTGGACGCGACCAGTTTCACGAATGCATGAATCTCTCAACATAATAAAGAGTTTATGGACGCAAGAAATGACCTCCCATAAAGGGGATTTTTTCAACCTTCAAGAAGCCATATTTGAGCCAAAGCCAATTCAAGAACCACATCCTCCAATTTGGATAGCTGCTAACTCACCAAGGACTATGAAGATAACTGGAGAATTGGCTGATGGATGGTTTCCGCTCAATATTTCACCTGAAGCCTACAAAGAGAAACTTATATTCATTAGAAAACATGCAAAAGATGCTGGACGGTCTCCTGAAGATATTGAACCGGCTCTGTTCATGTATACGCTTGTCGCACCAACTTATGATGAGGCTATAGAAAGATTTGAACTGCCTGCAAAAATGCTTTTGGCGTTTTTTCCACGACTGCTTAAAGAGAAATTTGGTTATACGCTACCTAGCGAGAAATTCAATGCAGCAAAATTCATTGTTACGCCTTCTAATGTTAAAGAACTTCTAAGCCAAGTGAAAGACATTCCTATAGAAGCGGTTGAAGAATTTTTTATTTTCGGTTCACCTGATGAGTGTATAGAAGGCATTGAAAAATTCATAACAGCAGGAACAAGACATTTTGCTTTGGCTTTGCTTGTTCCTCCGCCAAAATTAATGCCTACACTAAAAATGTATTATGAAAAAGTCATATCCTATTTCAAAGAATCAACATCATCATCAATATCGTCTATTCATTAGACTTGTTCTTCATTTTTATAATTGAAGTAAATATATACGAGAGATGTTATATTTAGAAAAATATAGGTGAATATTATGAAAAAAGTTGGCGTTGTAGATAAATACTATTCTAAGATAAGTGTGGCTTTAGTTACGCTTAGTGACCCTTTGGCTGTAGATGATAAGATAAAAATTAAAGGGGCAACGACTGATTTTGAACAGGTTGTTAAGAGTATGCAGATTGAACACGAATCAATTAATTCTGCAACAAAAGGCCAGATGATAGGACTGAAAGTTGAAAATAAGGTACGGCCCAATGATGAGGTGTTTATTATAGAATAGCCGTATTGAAATTTCAAGTTCAATTTCTAAATTGATTTTTTTGTAGTTTTATCAAAAAAATGGGACCAAAAAATCGGTCATTTAGAATAATCGTAAAACCCCTTTCCTGTTTTGCGTCCTAATTGACCAGCTCGAACCATTTTACGTAATAAACTCGAAGCTTTGTATTTCGGATCTCCAAATTCCTCATAAAGATAGTCAAGAATCGCTAGCACAACATCTAATCCTATAAAGTCTGCTAGTGTGAGAGGACCCATTGGATGGTTTAACCCAAGTTTCATTGCAGTATCGATACCTTCAACGCTTGCCACTCCTTCTTGAAGAGCAATTATTGCTTCATTAATCATTGGTGTTAGTATTCTATTAACAACGAATCCTGGTGCTTCATTGACGAGAACTACAGTTTTACCGAGTTTCTTCACAAACGTTTGTACGGTTGCATAAGTTTCATCTGAAGTGTTATATCCTCGAATTAATTCGACTAACTTCATTATAGGCGCTGGGTTGAAGAAGTGTACACCTACTGCATTTTCTGGTCTTTTCGTTGCAGAAGCTATCTCTGTTATACTTAATGAAGATGTGTTTGTTCCTATGATCGCTTCGGGTTTACATATGTTGTCAAGATCACTAAAGATCTTTTTCTTTAGATTCATATTTTCCGGTGCAGCCTCAATGACAATATCTGCATCTTTTACCGCATTTAAATCCAGTGAGCTTTCTATTCTTCCCAATATTGCATCTGCCTGTACTTGCGAAATCTTTCCTTTCTCAGCACTTCTTGTAACAAAGCGCTTGATAGTATTCAAGCCTTTTTGCAAAAATTCATCTGCAATATCCGTTAAGACAACATTAAACCCGCTCTCTGCCGCTACTTGGGCAATTCCCGCTCCCATGGTTCCTGCACCGATGACAGCGACCTTCTTTATCAAAAAATCTTCCTCAATCTCTTTTTCAACTTCTTCTAGCCGTGTTCCAACTTCAAAGGCTAAGGCCATTCCAGATTTCGTGGGCATAAAACTTGCAGTCACAGATGTGCCAATTTCAATGGTTTCCGGTTTCGATGGATCTATGCCAAGAAGTACTGCACTAATCGATGCCCCTTCTTCTAATTTTACGACACAATAAGCGTAAGGGTGCTTCATGTCGTAGCCTTTTTGACAATATTCTGAAGTGCCTACATAGATATTCGTGAATGATTCAACTTTTCCTTTCCCAGTAAGTTCTTGCCATTCGATATCGGTACTTTGGCACTTTGAACATATTTGTCGTGGCGGTAAATCAATATTACCGCAATTTTTACATTTTGTCCCCATAAGTTTCTTTTCATTCAAAAACTCGTGATAAGATGCCATCGAAATTTCTTTTTCAGCAGCCATTTTTCTCTACCTCCTGTAAATATGTACTGCGCATGTGCTTCCGGATCCTCCTACGTTATGGGTTAATCCGATTTCAACGTTTGACACCTGGCGTTTCCCAGCATCACCACGTAGTTGCTTAAATATTTCAACGGTTTGTGCAACTCCGCTAGCGCCAACCGGATGTCCCTTGCTTTTGAGCCCACCTGATGTATTGATAGGCAGATCTCCATCTAAGGCGGTTCTTCCTTCCAGAGTTACTCTTCCTCCAGTTCCTTTTTCAAAAAAGCCCAGATCTTCTATTGCCAGAATCTCAGCGATAGTGAAACAATCGTGTACTTCAGCAATTTGGATATCCTGAGGTCCAAGTCCAGCCATTTGATAAGCCTGTTGACTTGCTACCCTAGCAGCTCTCAGAGAGGTCATAGTATCCCGATCATCTAAAGAAAACGCATCACTACCCTGACCGTTACCTATAACCCAGATGGGTGTATCTGTATACTTTTTAGCTACCTCTTCAGACGCTAAAAAGACACATGCCGCCCCGTCTGTGATCAATGAGCAATCAAACAATCGTAATGGGTATGCAATCATAGGATTTGAACTACTTTTCAGAAATTCATATTCATCAGCCCAACTTGGAACAGTTTGACCCATTTGTTTTGCTCTTTCAATGCGTTTGTTCATGATGTCCGTGATGGTGTTTTGCATTTGCGCCTTTGGATTAAGCGCACCGTTTGCATGGTTCTTAATTGATACTGCCATTAATTGTTCCTCTGTTGTGCCGAACTTTGCCATATGTGCTGTGGCCATAGTTGCATATAGACCTGGGAACGTAGCTCCAGCTAAAACTTCTGAGTGCGTGTCGCTTGCTGCTGCTAAGGCATCTGTCACTTCAGTCGTCGTCAGATTTGTCATCTTTTCAGTGCCTCCGACGCATACAATATCATACTGACCAGAGGCAATAGCTAAAACACCAAGTCTTAAAGCTACACCACTACTGGCACATGCATCCTCGATCCTCATTGCAGCCTTTGGAGTGAGTCCAACTAGATCCGCCATAAGCGGAGCAATATGCGTCTGTTTTTCGAAAAGATCAGATGAATAATTGCCTAAAAAGAGGGCTTCAACGTTCTTCACATCAATGTCATTATCCACTGATTTTTTTGAATCCAAAAAAGCTTCTACCCAAAGTTCTCGGTTCGTCTTTCTGTCAAATCTACCAAATTTACTCATTCCTGCTCCAATAACTGCTACATTTCGAAAAAGTCTTCCCATATTATTTTCCCTCATAAAAAATCGAATTGTGTGTCACATCATTTTCCTGTAAAGTTTGGTTTTCTTTTATCAAATAGTGCTTGAATTCCTTCACTGAGATCTTCGGTTTCAAAACATTTCTTTTCTGCTTCTAGTTCATGTTTGTATCCTTCTTCGATATTTACCTCAAAAGAAACATTTGCCGATGCTTTAGCTAATTGCACTGCGATAGGTGCGTTGTTCGCAATTTTTTCTGCTATCTTGGTAGCCAACGTGATTAATTCGTCGGAAGTTACAAGCTTATTAACCAGCCCTAAGTGTTCTGCATCCTTTGCAGAAATGTGATTTCCCGTCAGAATAAGTTCTTTTGCTCTTCCTAGTCCAATCACTTTGGGCAATCTTTGCGTTGCGCCCCAACCAGGTATGAGTCCAACTCCAACTTCAGGAGTTCCTAATTTTGCATTCTCAGAAGCAATCCTAATATCACAAGCGAGGGCTAACTCTAAACCGCCACCAAGAGCGAATCCATTAATCGCCGCTATGAAAGGTTTTTTCATAGTCTCAATTTTTCGCATAAGCATTTGTCCTTTTTCGATAAATTGTGCAAATTCCGCTTTGGTGGAGTTTTTAATTCCAGCCAAATCTGCACCAGCACAAAAGGCTTTCTCTCCTTCCCCTGTTATTATTACAACTTTTACTCTCTCATCTTTCTCTATTTCGTCTAGCAAATTGTCAAATTCGTCTATCACATCTTTATTAAAAGCATTGAGAGCTTTTGGCCTATTAATCGTAACAATTCCTATTTTATCTACCGCTTCATATTTCAGTGAGTTCAATATAATCACCTATAACGCTTGTATAGAACTTTGATAACTTTCCTAACTTCACCTCATGTGCCTTTATTTAATAAAAGTTTGATGTAGAACTATCCCCTCAAATGAAACTTAAAATAGTTTTTTCTCATAGACACAAAATGTTTGTGATGTCGTTAAAAAAAAGAAAAGATGATTGTTACATCCTACCTTTTAGGAAAAATAGAATCGAATTAAGTAAGCCAGCTATTGCGCCGCCGTAAAAGCCTGGTTCGAACCACCATTCATAATAACTATATGCAGCCGCAAATGCTGCACCGCCTATAAGCGTAATAATCAAGGTAAAGACTGCAAAAAAGATACCCCATCTTGAAAAGTTTTCTGGCAGAAACTGAGAAAGTATGGTCTCAGGCCACAACTCATTAACGCATATCACAATTTGTCCAAGCAGAAGTAACATAGCAAGAATAATCGCCGTTCTATCAACTGCGGTTGCATATTCACAGGTTAAGCAGGAATAACGGTACCCTGAATAATAACCCGTTAAATAAAATCCTGCAAAAGGCGTAAAGGTAACAAGAATAAACCCTATTATACTCAGCACAAGAATAATTAACGAATAAATCCTTAGTGACGCAAATCCTAAATTTGAGTTCGAATCCGACAAATTTAATCCTCCCCAAGACTTCTGAATTAAAAATATATGTATCTATTTGCTAATATAAAAAAATTGGTATAGGCTAGATTCTGATGCGTATTGTTAAAGAATGTTTTAAACGGAAAAAAGAACTATGGCCTAGCAAAACGCCAAGCCGACTTATTCTTTGAATTCTGGAAAGGCTTCAAATGGTTCGATGCCCGCAAGCACTTTTGCGATTTTCTTTCGTGTTTCCCAATCGTAACCTCTATTGATTGTGATTCGTTGCGCTTCTGGCGATCCGCCGCCGTGGCAAGATGCAACCATGAGCCAGCCTGCAAACCCATGTGCTGTCAAATCTTCCACTAATTTGAAGGCTTTCATTCTGTCTTCAGAAGGAATTTCTGCTTTTCCTTTCATGTATTTTTCGAGGTCAGGGCGTGTTTCAGGGTTTTCAAAGTCTGCGCCTGAGGGACAGGTAACCGCAAATCCTCCGGCGATATCATGGACGCGATAAATCTCTTCGTATATGTGAGTTCCCGCGATATACTTGCCAATATTGACATAAGTAATATCAGGGATATACGTACCAGGTCCCATTGAATGCCCCCTCACACTACCTGTAATTCCGCATGCGTACATCTGCTCTGCTGTACATGCTAGATCTGTGAGTTTGCCCTTAATATGCGAAGCGTGATCTACGCCATTGTATTCTGCAATTAAGGCAGCAGTTCCTGAGAGCAAATCAGTCACGGCTGGCTTGCAACCACAATATGCATGTCTATGATAAATTCCAAACCCCTCAGCTACTTGACCTGCGAGCTCCCACTCTCCTGCCATAAACACACGATCCCATGGGACAAATACATCCTGTAAGATTGTTAAAGTTTCTGTAACACCCCATCTTTGTCCAAAGGGACTGTCTATTTTACTTGTTCTTTTTGGCACAGTTGAACGAGCAATGAATTTCATACCTTCGGCGTCCACAGGTAACGCGAATGCAACGGCATAATCCTTGTCTTCCTCTCTCATTGCGCGTGTTGGCAGGAAAATTATCTCATTAGCAGGAATAGCTGCAGTTGTATGACATTTCGCCCCTCTAACAGTGATCCCCTCGTCATTCCTATCAACAATTCGAACATAAAGGTCGAGATCAGCTTGTTCTGCTGGTCTTAACCTCCGATCTCCTTTTACGTCCGTCATAGCACCCGTGGCGCAGACATCTTCCTTCTGGAACCATTTCATATATTCAATGAAGTTGTCATAATACTTTGTTCCATATTTCTTGTCAGAAAGCCACGTTGTTATTGAGAGTGTGTTAAGAGCATCTATAGCCATACATCTTTGAATACAACAGCAATATCGAGCGTATAGTCGGGTCATTTGAACTTTTTTCATTAAATCATCATTCGATTGGTGAATATGAGTGAACCGATTGATTTTTTCGCCAGTGAGATGCGATGTGGCTGTGGTTAGATGTTCATATCTGGGATCTTTTGCTAACTCGTAGGTGAACGCTAAAACATCGATTTGAGGCTTGAATAGTGGATGATTAATACGATCTTCTATTTTTTCACCATACATGTAAATCTCAGGTTTTTGTTGAAGTAAGCTTTCAATATATTCTTCTTTTGTTTTCAAAGTCTTGCCTCCAAAATTAGTAGATGCACTATTGTACAAGAGGCGATTAAAAAACCTTATTCTTTAGGTCAAATCTGAGCATAGCTGTTGATTGAGCTATGTTTTTTTATAGAAAGAGGCACAAAAGGACCTTGCAGTTAATCTTGTTGTTTTAGTTTAACTCTCAAACGATATTTGTAGTTGATTGCCGAGGTGTCTCTATGAATAAAAGGCTCAAAGATAAAATTGCGATTGTTACAGGGAGTTCAGTTGGAATTGGCAAGGCGATTGCATTAACTTATGCAAAAGAAGGTGCAATTATAGTTACAAATTCTAGAAAATTAGAGAGAGCAGAAGCTACAGCCAGTCAAATCAGAGCTATTGGAAGTCAAGCACTTGCTATTGAAGCAGATCTTACAAAATCGACCGATATAGATTATCTCATTGATATAACAATTGAAAAATTTGGCAGAATCGATATTCTTGTAAATAATGCTGGAATCGCAATGATTTCGCCAACGGAGGATCTTTCTGAGCATGACTGGGATCGTGCAATAGCTATCGATCTCAAGGCGACCTTTCTTTGTTCTCAAAAAGCGGTTAAACGCTCCATGATACCTCAAAAAAGCGGTGTGATCATTAACCTTAGTTCAATTTTAGGCAAAGTTGCTTTACCTATGCGAGCAGCTTATTGTGCATCAAAGGCAGGAGTAATTGCATTAACACAAGTCATGGGTTCCGAATGGGCTAAGTATAACATACGCGTCGTTGCAATCGGTCCTGGTTATATATTGACTGAGTTAGTACAACAATCGATTGATACAGGTGTCTTTAATGCTGATACTCTCATTAATCGGACACCTATGAAGCGGTTTGGTAAGCTTGAGGAAATAGCGAATTTAGCGGTATTTTTAGCATCAGATGATGCCGGTTACATTACAGGAGAAGTGATCTTCGTAGATGGTGGTATGACGGCCACTGGGGGTTGGTAAGCAGATACCACATTTATCGTCCTTTTACCAGCCATTCCTATCCTCTAATTCTTACGCGGTTTTCTAATTTCTTTTAATCTCTTTTGAAAATGAGTGAGCCCTTTCACGAGAAGGATCATATCTTCGAGATCTCTTTGACCTACATAAATTGCACCTATTAATGCTTCGAAGCAATCAGCAGCTTGTTTTGGACTTAATTTGCCAATTTCATTATACTTCACTTCTTCAGCAAGTGGTGCAAGATCAGCATTACTCTCCAAATTTTTCCTAAAATCAGTTAATTCGCCTGGTTGAAATTCTTCGCCTCTATAATATAATAGAATTCCATGAATCGCTTTTAAGATCGAATCTCCAAGAAATTCCAATCTCTTAAATTCCTCAGAAGGTAATTTAGAACCGCGTATGGACATAGCATTCCATAAAATCTCTTCTTTTTCGAAATTATAATGTATAATGTTTTGTATTTTTCTTCCAAGTTTTTGAAATTCTGACCATCGATCTGGATAATGTTGTTTAAAGATTTCCTTAAAATGTGCCAAGATCCTCACCCAAATAATCTATTAATTTTCCTTGAAGTATTTCAACTAATGTTTTTTCTAGGATGTCAGTCCCTCTAGAGTATTTTCTATTTCTTCATATGGCGGCTCAATTTTGGGGTTCTCTGATACCCATACATAACGTACAATCCCCACTTTATCAATAATAAAGACAGCACGCATTGCAACAGTGTAGCCGCGCAACCCTGCGAAGTCCTTTGCTTCAATCCCATAAAGTCGAATTACTTCTCTGTTATAATCATTTAGCAGAGGAAACTCCAACAAGTTTGCCCCTGCAAAAGCCCTATTCGTGAAAGGATCGTTTACACTTATTCCGAGAACTTGAGCATTTAGATTGTTAAACCTTGACAAAGAATCTTGAAAGGTACAGAGCGATTTTTGGCAAGTAGGAGTAAATGCCCCTGGGTAAAAGTACAAGACAACATTTTTCCCGCGAAAGTCACTCAATCTTTGAGGTTTCAACTCTGTGTCGGTTAGAGTGAAATCAGGGGCTTCCTGATCAGTTTTTACTTTAGAATCCATTAATTGAACCCCGCTCGTTATCTATTGACTATTTGTAACATGGTTTCTCTATAAAGTCGTTTCTAAATAGGAAAAAGTATTTTTTTAAATATGAAGAGGTATGCGTTTACTATCATTTCTACATTGATGTGATTTTATGAAAATGGCTTTTTACGAAGTTGAACAATGGCAAGAAGAGTATTTACTAAAGCAACTTGAAGGACACGAATTATACTTTTTCGAATACTGTTTGAGTTCGCCAGATGTTATTGTTGACGAGGTTCGTGACGCCGATATTCTCTCTACAATGGGGCGTGGACATCATCCAAATAAAGCTGCTTTGGATCGTTTTCCGAATCTCAAATTTATAGCACTCAGATGTACTGGATTTGATCATGTAGACCTAGAAGAATGTAAGAGACGTAGTATCCCCGTGAGCAATGTCCCAGCTTATGGCGACAATACAGTGGCAGAGCAAGGATTTTGTTTATTATTGGCATTGATGCGGCGATTCCCTCAATATAATTCAATGGTTGCTGCTGAAGATTTCTCTGTTGGGCCAATAGGATTTGATCTAAAAGGGAAAACTCTAGGAGTAGTTGGTGCTGGTCGAATTGGACTCTATGCTATTAAAATCGGACGCGGATTTGGGATGGATGTACTTGCATATGATATTATCTTTAATGATTTTGCTCGCGAAACGCTTGGATACGAATATGTATCTCTTGAAGAATTGTTGAAAAACTCGGATGTAATCTCTCTGCATGCACCATACAATAAATACACTCATCACATGATCAACAAGGATAATATTAAGTTAATTAAACCAGGTGCTGTACTTGTTAATACGGCCCGTGGTGCAATTGTAGAACTTGGAGCTCTTAAACAGGCATTGGAAGAAGGAATTCTTAGTGGCGCGGCTTTAGATGTCATTGAAGGCGAGGAATTGCTTTTAAAAGATCGAGCATCACTTTCTCAAGAAGAAACAGATATTATAGAACAAGTTTTGAGCATCATTAAACGCGATAATGTTGTGTTCACTCCACACATCGCATATTATACCAGAGAAGCGGCAGAAAGAATTCTAGACACATCAATTGCCAATATTAAAGCGTTTTTAAAAGGACGTCCCCAAAATGTGGTTTCAAAAACATAAGAACGCTCATATTATGTTATCTTAATTGTCAGAAATCCTCTAGATGCAAAACTTATTTAAGATTACTTCATACAGGAAGCATATCTTTCCTATTTATCTTATTTGATGATTCTTAGTTTTATTGAAGGTGAATGAAGTGGAAAAGATACGACCTACTCCTGGGGCCGTGGTCCCATCTGGAACGTCTGATAAGTATATTAAAACTGGGACATGGCGTTTTGAGAGACCTATTATAGACAATAAAAAATGTATTCGATGTCTTCTCTGTTGGATTTTTTGTCCCGATGCATCGATAGTACAGAAGGATGATGACACAATGGATGTGTTATATGATTTCTGTAAAGGCTGTGGAATTTGTGCGTATGAATGCCCTGTAGAGGCAATTAAGATGGAGGAAGAAATCAGATGACGAAAGTTCAAGAAGAAAAAACCATTAAAAAACTGACAATGACTGGCGCAAGTGCTGCAGCAATCGGAGCGATGTTATCTCGGGTTGAAGTAATAGCAGCATATCCAATTACACCGATGACAAGCGCTGTAGAATACTTAGCTGAGGCTATTGCTAATGGTGAACTAAATGCCGAACTACTTACTGTTGAGAGCGAGCATTCGGCTATGACAGCATGTATTAACGCATCTCTGGCGGGCGCACGTACCTTCACAGCAACGAGCTCGCAAGGTCTGCTTCTTATGCATGAGATGGTTCATTGGGCTGGTGGATCGCGTGTACCTATTGTGATGGCTGTTGGTAATCGCGCTGTTTGTGTGCCGTGGTGTCTTAATGTTGATCATCAGGATTCAATGTCACAGAGAGACACTGGGTGGATGCAGTTCTATGTTGAGAGCGCTCAGGAAGTACTGGACACGATTATCCAAGCGTATCGCGTCGCAGAGGATAAGGCTATAATTCTTCCTGCTATGGTCTGTTTGGACGGATTCATTCTTACACACACTCGGGAAAGAGTATTTGTTCCTCTTCAAAGAAAAATAGACGATTTCTTGCCTCCATATAGTCCAGAGCACTTCTATATCGATGCAGATAGACCTTTATCTCAAAATGTTGTTGGATTAACGAGTTCTTACATGGAGTTCAGATACTTACAACAGGAGTCTATGAATAAAGCAAAACATCTCATAGAGCAAGTGAATAATGATTTTGCCGATGAATTCGGCCGTTCATGGGGAGGACTCATCGATACGTACTATTGTGAGGATGCTGAGGCAGCAGTTATTGCAATGGGTACAGCAGCTAGCACAGCTAGAGCAGCAGTTAAAGAACTTAGATCTGAAGGCAAGAGTGTCGGATTAATCAAACTTCGTGTATTCCGACCATTTCCCGATGAGGAATTGCAGAAAATATGTTCAGGCATGAACGCTATTGCCGTCATTGACCGCAATTTTTCTTTTGGTTCTGGAGGCAATGCATACAATAGGATCCGTTCTGCTTTGTACGACTTAAAGCAACGTCCATTGATATTGGGACACATTGCTGGTTTAGGCGGTCGTGATATTTCTGTAAGTGATATTAAAACTATTTTAAATAAGGCACTTGAAGCTGGAAAAACTGGCGAGATCCAACAGGCTGTTGAATGGGTCAACCTGAAGGAGGTAAAATAAATGCCATCGCAACCGATTCCTCTGAAGGAAATTCCATACGATATTGAACTACAGACGAGAGGCCATCGTGCTTGCCATGGCTGTGGGATGGCTGTTGCAGTTCGTCAATGCCTGAAAATATTGGGAAAGAATACTGTATTAGTTCTATCTGCTGGCTGCCTTGCAAGTTGTACTGCGGGTCCATTTCCTACGTCAAGTCTTGGAGTTCCAGCAATTTTTGGGAGTTTTGGCTCTACTGGTGCGGCTCTTGCAGGTATTGAAGTAGCCTTGAAGATAAAAGGGCGAAAAAAGGACTTTAATATAGTGGCAATATCTGGCGATGGAGGAACTGCTGATATTGGCCTACAATCTCTTTCCGGTGCTATTGATCGTGGTCACAACATTATTTACATCTGCTACGACAATGAGGCGTACATGAACACTGGTATCCAGAAAAGTGGTTCAACGCCTTATGGTGCCTGGACTACAACAACGCCTGTAGGTGAATTAGGTGCGTTCAAGAAGCAACCAAAAAAAGATTTGTGTAGGATGTTTGCAACAAATGGTGCGTATTATGTTGCAACAGCATCGATTGCTTATTTCTCTGACTTTCTGGGAAAAGTTAGACGTGCGATTGAAGTCACACAAGCGGAATTGGGACCTGCCTACATTCATATTCCCGCCCCCTGCCCGACGGGTTGGAGGTTTCCTTCAGAACAGTCAATTGAGTTGGCACGAGATCACGTCTTGACTGGTTTATGGGCACTTTATGAGATAGAAAATGGCATTTTTAGGCTTAATTTCCGTCCTAGAAAAAGAGAACCAGTTGAAGCATTTCTTAGTCCACAAGGCCGATTTAGACATTTAACGCCTGATGACATTGTTACAATTCAAGAAATGGTTGATAAAGACTGGGAAGTACTGGAGCGTGAGATGGTATGAGTTGGTGCTACAAAGATGATGTTAAGGAGATTATCCTCATTGGTAGAGGCGGAATGGGTGTGGTAACAGGAACGGAGTTGCTTACAGAGGCAGCAGCCTATGAAGACAAATATGGTCAAAGTTTTCCCCTTTTTGGATTGGAACGTCGAGGTGCACCGTTCAGATCATACGTAAGACTTAGTAATGAGCCAATTCATGTTCGAACAGAAATTCATCAACCCGACTATGTGCTCGTCCTTGACGCCACACTTTTGAAACGGCTAAATGTGACGGAGGGATTGGATCCCACAATCGGTGTATTAATAATTAATACCACACATTCTCCTTCTGAACTCATCTCAGAATATGGTTTCCAATGTAAGGTTGCAACAGTAGATGCAGATCATATTGCTATGAAAGAATTTGGTCGACGGATAACTAATACGCCGATGCTTGGTGCTTTTTGTCGAGTAAGTGGCTTGATAAAACTTGAATCAGTATGTCAGGCAGTATCCGCGCTTTTTGGTGAATCTACCATTACTGAAAAGAATATTAGTGCTATAAAAGAAGCATATCAATCTGTTAAGATGGAATAAGCGTTTCTAAATCTTTACCTCTCCTCTTAAGTTTTGTTTGTCCCGTTCAGAGCGATCGGATCTTTAGTTTCCATTTTTGATACGTGGATCTGCCTTTCATGGCTTTACAATACCCCTTTTCGTAATAAGTTAACTATTTATTTTTGTAATGATATATACCCCTTCATTATTTTACATCTCAAAAAAGGTGACGATGAATGGCTGAAGAATTATTGGAGAAAATTCCACCTGAAAAGCGTTGGGCAATAACTGCCAAACTTCTCACTTCATTACACGTGATACAAGGTGAAAAAAACACTGCGCCGATCATAGGGAAAGGAGAGAATATCAATTCACCAGTTAAGGGTGCGGAAACGTGGACAGAGATAAATACAAAGATATTTGGCGGGTTCTTTAAGTGGTGGTGGCCAAGGGTTCAAGAAATGTTCAACATACAAGTAGAGGATGCCGCAGATGCCGTTAAATTTGTCAATGTCACGGCACCATTGCAGTCAGGACCTGAATGGGAGTTTGAGTATCACGATGTAACCAGAGAAAGAGCTGCAATCAGAGTGACTAAATGTCCGTGGTGGGAGAGGTATACAGAATATGAGGTACGTCCTGAATTTATCCCTTGTCTCCCAACCTGTGATGTAGAAGTTGGAGAGGGGACAAAGGCAGTTAATCCTAAGATTACGGTCAAGCTTACAAAGGCAAGACCCAGAGGAGACTCCTACTGCGAATGGGTCTACGAGTTTAAGGAAGAATAAATGATTAATCTTATCCCTTTCATAAATCTCTTTAGCTAAAATTGATTTTAAGGAAAAAATTAAAGTGTATTTTAGTTTCTTGCCTTATATTTATTGAAAAAAGTTAAAAGCAGTGTAAATATTCTAAAACGAGGATGGTCAAAGTGGAAAACTACAAACTCTCGTTAACAGATATTCTCATTATCATCAATTCCATCATCTACGTAATTCTTGGAGTGCTTGGTGGAAATATCCTTATAATTCCCACTTCTCTGTTAGCACAATGGGGTCAATGGAATCGTGCGGTTCTTGAATTCGGTGCTTATTGGCAACTTTTCAGCTCTATTTTCATTCACGCAAATATCCTTCACATTGGGGCTAACATGTTCTTTCTATGGATCTATGGAAAACGTGCTGAGGAACTCTTTGCTTCTTATTCATTTCTTGCTATCTATCTCATTGGTGGTCTCCTTGGTAGTCTATTTACGTTATTGCTACCTCTAGATACGGTCTCAGTTGGTGCTTCGGGTGCCATTTTTGCAGTCCTTGCCGCCGATTTAATCAGTTTAGGGCGCAGATATGGAAAACTTAAACAAAATATCCTTGTAGCTGCATTATTTTTTATGTTTAGCATTACAGTGGGATCGAATATTCTAGCCCATTTGGGGGGAATTTTTGGCGGAGCACTTCTAGGTTACTTTATTCCCTCAAAAAAGAAATAAAAGCAAAATGAAGTTTGATAAACCATGCATTTTATTCTTTATCTGATAGTTTATCCCAAGTAGCGTGACGTGCTACATGTTCTTTTACATGTGCTTTAAATTTTTCAATATTTTCTTGTAATTCCCTAGCAGCTTGCCTATTCAGAGGATCGCTCGGATTTGGTGCGGTTAATAAAATTCGTAAAGTTTCAATAACATCAATTAAGCTATTTGACGGTGACCAATCTTTTCCAAGTATCCCAACACAGACATTTGTATTGTGGATATTTGGATGCCACGTTTTTGTAAGCCATCTCACCTTTGGTGGTCTATACGGAAAGTTTCTTGGGAGTTCGATTTCAATCTCAAAAACTCCTCCATCATAGATTTCAGTACCAAGAATAAAGCCTCTTAACTTACGAATATCATTTTTTACTGGTGAAAAGGTTGGTTCTTCTCGCTGTAGTAACTTAAGTTCATATACAAGCCTTGCCGCGAAGTCTTCATCAGAGAGCACTTTAATTCTACCTTCAAGATCTTATATAAGAAATCGATGATAACTAATTGAAATGTCTTTCCATGTTCTAACTGCTATGAATCATTTGTGAACAAAACGATTTATTAGACTTAAGTTCAGTTAGTAATTTGTTGCCAAACAAACGAAGCTTAAAGACGTTTTCTGTGTTCACCAAAAACTTTAAACTATTTCTAACGGTGTTGATTATCAGAATTACATATTCTGTAACTGAAGTCTATGGTGCTAACGTATTGAAAATCTTAGTTGTTGACAATTCTATCATGGGTAGGAAACAATATGAATGGCTAGGTGATCTAATTCCAAATTACAGTGAGTCTATGGATGTATGGATTAGTTACAATTGCGAACCTCCTAAAACAATTAATCAATATGACCGTCTTATTTTGCTAGGTTCGGAAGCTTCAATTTTAGATGAACATGAATGGCATAAACCAGAAATGGATATCATTCAAAACTCAATTGAGCACGGGATCCCGCTTCTAGGAATCTGCTTTGGTCATCAACTGATTGTTCATACAGTACTTGGTCGTGAATGTGTTAAAAGAAGGTCTAAACCTGAATTAGGATGGCCCGAAATTCGAATTTTAAAAAAGAATAAGCTTTTTCAAGGTATACCCAGTCGTTTTTTTTCATATTCTTTCCACTTTGACGAGGTAATCAATTCATCTGCTCTAGAAATATTGGCAAATTCAGATGAATGTAATATCCAAGCTTATAAATTAAAGAATAAAGATGTGTGGGGCATTCAGTTTCATCCCGAGATAAATATTGAAACGGGTATACAAATCCTTCGAGAAGAAGCTTTATCTCTTATTGGACGTAATAATGTAGAGGAAATCATTTCAGAAGCGTATGATTCTAATATTGGCTCAAAATTACTTTATAATTTCATAAAAGAGCTCTAATATCTGAAGCACAGAAAATTTCTATTCTTATCTTGCATATCATCCCTATTCTCATTTTCAGAAACCATAAATTACTCGCCGTAGAATTATAAGCATGATTTTTTAATTCACAATTCCACCACTTTAGAGGAATAAAAAACTCAAAAAACACTATCGTATGATGAATAAATAAAAAGAAAATCAGGATCCTTTCTAAGCCGCGCCTTTTTATGACAAAATGGCAACTGAGAGGATATTATTTGTTTGAGGAACTCCGATTCTCTTATGATGCGGATTAATTACTTTTTACTAGCCTTACTAACTTGTTTTTGTAATCTAAAATGCTAATATATTTATTTTTCACAATCAAATCTTAATTTTTCGCAAAATAGTCGAGGAGTAATTATAAAACTGTGAATTATCTTTTTAGCATTAATTTATTTTGAAAAAACTCTGCAATTTGAAAATGTTATAGAGGAAACCTTTACTAGATAGAGGCCAATTCGTTATAGAAACCGCATTTTTCTTTTTAAAAGAGAAATATAACGTGATATCACTTAAGAAAATCGCGAATATAGTCTAATGACGACTATTTTTCTCGGATTTTTTTTACAGAAACTTAAAAAGTGAGGTATTGGCAAAATAATACTCATACTCATTATGAAGGGTCATAAGGCAATAACCACAAGCGTTTAGGATAGAACCACGGATACAAAAGTGTCTAACTAGTTAGTCAATAACATTAACAAAAATCTGTAAAAATATCCTGAGAGGGTTAATTTCATTGAAAGAGGACGAATTAATCAGCCGTAAGCACACGCAAGCACCTGAAAAGAAGAAAACAAAAAAAGATCCAATTCAAGGGACAGGAAATATTTTGATCATGGAAGATGACGATGTTATCAGAGAGGCTCTAGGAGAGATATTAATCCACTTAGGCTATCAGATTGAACTTGCTAAGAATGGTGAAGAAGCCATCGCTTTGTATAAAGCTGCAAAATCAGTAGGACAGTCTTTTGATGTAGTAATAATAGATTTAACAATTCATCGTGGGATGGGCGGCAAAGAAACAATTAAGAAATTGCTTGAAATAGATCCACATGTTAAAGCCCTTGTTTCCAGCGCCTATTCAATTGACCCAGTTATATCTGATTATAAGGGATACGGATTCTGCGGCATTGTTACTAAACCATACAATATTTCAGAATTGAGTGAAATTATTTCTGAAATAATTGAAAGAAATTGCGTAAAATGAGCCTTTCATGCAATTATTCCTTTTTAGATAATGACTACAACTAAATTCTAAAATTGAAGGATGAAAATAGAAGACTCTAAATTGTGATTCACGGATTCGGAATATAGCGTATTAATTATAGTACTTTGTATATCGTTACAGCATTATTCTTAAACGCAAATTCAAATAAATGAGGATGTTCATTGAATTTTTGCAGTTCTTCCATTGTGAATTTTTGGCGTTCTCTTGGAGATACGAGTACGTAGTTCACATCATATTTTTTTAAGAGATCAGAAACAAGGTTTACATTTTCTGAGGTGTAAATTGAGATCGTGTCGTTATATCTCTGATCAAAGTATAAACGTTGGCTCTCTACGTGAATTTCACTCCCTACAACGACTCTCCTTGCTCCGTACATGATAAGAGGGCTCGGTGCTTCTATAGAAAGTGAAGGAGCAACTAAAAACACAGCATCTGAAGATGTATTTGCTCTTACCCAATTATATGCCTCCATCTCTTCGTCAGTGATAATATAATAGGGTGTTTCCATCGTAGCAGTAGTATACCATCTTTGCCAGAAAGGAACGAAAGCAACAATCATAATTATGATAAGAATGATAAAAGGCATTGCAGAGAATCGAATCCTTTTGTTCACAAGATTCATTGTTTCATTAATCCCCACTGCACCTAAGAAGATTACTGGGATTGTTATGGAGTAATAATAGGTATAATTACCGCCACGATACAAGTGCGTAAATACTATAAAGAGGGCTGTACATAATATCCACGATCCAAGTAGTAGAGATAATTTATGCTCTTTTTTGATTTGCGTTAAAAACCCTATGCACCCGAATACAGAACAGACGCCAAAGTAGATGAGCATAGCTTGTATAGATTGCAAAGGAACAAAAAGTCCAACTAAAGGTCTTATTCGGAAATATCCGCCAGGGTTTCCTCTCGCTAGATCTATAAGATATGGAGCGAATGTGACGGTGTACGCTCCAAACGGAATCATTGATGCAATTGTTGAAAGTGTAAGTATTATGCCTTCTTTATACTTACTTAATGACAATAAGATTAGATAGAAGATTGCAAAAGTCCCTATAATTGTAAGGTGAAGAATTGGATGGTAAAATGGCAATGCTGCAAGAAGAGCGAATGCCATAATATAAAACCGTTTAGTTTTTTGTGTTAAATACGAATAGAGAAAAAAAGTAATTAATACCGCAACAATATATCCTGGTGCGCGTATGAAGCCAGAATAAAGGGATTCGATAGCTAAAGCTCTTACAAATACTTGTGGCCCTGGTGTTCTTTGATATAGTGCAAAGAATGGAAATGTGCCTGTCTCTATGGCAACAATGAGCCAATAAATAGCTATGCCAACCGACATAAGATATGCAGCTATTAGCCCTGCCTTTTTACTCTTAAATGTATCGACAACAAAAATAAAACACAAAGCGATAAATATCGTATTCATTGTAGCGTTTTGAATTATCATAGTTAAAACTACATTGATTCCACTCGTTTTCATTATAGCTGCATAGTGAAGCATGTATAACCATGGATAGGTAAGTACAACCCCTGCATATTCGGGGGTCTGAGGAGGAATACTGCGTGCACATTCTTCTATAATTGCACAATACCAGAAATGATCAATAGGATCGAAATAGAAGAGAGTATTTCCCTGATCAACGCGAATCAACAGTGTGTAATAGACTATGTTGTTTGAAAATTGAAATAAGAGTAAAATGGCTAATATAACTAACGTTACTTTTTGAAATGGCACTCCAACGTAATTAATCGTTCTGTTTGCATATTGAGAGAACAGAAGACCAATAGCAAGGGCAATATCCAAAGAAGCAACAATTAGCCAAATACTGAGTTTTCCAAAAATACTTCCTAAAGGTAAGATGATTAACGGAGATGCAATTATGTTCAAAGCCGCTGAAAAAAGCAGCATACGTATTCTATCAGTTTGGATTTGTAAGAAAAATCTTAACAGAATATAACCTGGCAGAATATTTAGAAGAGAAATATACACTAGACTGCGAAATGGATTGATAAAGATGAACGATATATGAAGCAAGAACATTGAAATAATCAAAATTTTTTCTGAGTTCCATATGGGAAGCAACCTTGCTTTCGCTTCATCAAAGGTTTTCATTTTAAGACGTTATCCTTTCTTTGTTCTATCAGTTTCTACAAAACGTATCTGGATTTATAAAATGTATTGAGGCAATGAGTCTGCATCTTGAATAGTTATTAGAATTTGCGAATCTATCCATTTTTCAATTAAGGTGATTTCATGTTACTCGAAGAAATGAGTTGGGATATAGTCGAAGAAATACTAGGAACAGTTAAAACGATAATTTTGCCTTATGGATCATGTGAAGCACATGGTTTTCATGCTCCCCTCTTTACGGACACTAAGATTGCTTTTGAGATTGCACGTAAAGCAGCAGAAGAATTAAACATTTTTGTTGCGCCTGTTATTCCGTACGCGTTATATTTGTATTCGATTACTGTATGGCGCCAGTGTTCATTCAATATGGATCAATGGAAACAACGTAACTGTATTTATTGGTGCTAATGCTTGTCGCACTCTGCGTTTGTGGTGTCTTCTTGTTGGTGTTATATCTTTTTGAACCAACGAAAAGGTAAATTTAACTCAAACAAGTGTACCCTAAACAGTTAATTTCGAGCCAATATTTTGGACTCTAGGTATGGTTACCATACAAAATAACGAATCAAAAACGGAGGACTTGAAAAAAGATGCACAAAAATAAGAGTCCAAAACAACAGAAGAGAAAAACAAGATATTAGAACTTATCGGAGAATGTAAAGAAATAGCGGAAAGTGTAAATAAACGAGCGGAGAGACCAGTTGAGGTTACTCCTTAGATTTCTTTGTTTTTACTGCTTTTTCTAAGTCGCTTAGGCGATTAATTAAGTCGTCCATTTGTTCTGTTGTCCTTTCTCTTTCGGTTTGTAACTCTGCTTTGAGATTTTCGATGATTCCGTTTTGCTCTTTGGTTTTTTTCTCCAGATATGCCATACGACCTATTCCCTCGCGTGAAAAACTACATTCCATATATTTCTCGGCGATCCAATTAACATCATGGTAGTCGAAGTAATTATGTTTACTGCCATGAACCAAATGACCCATAATTGCTTCGGAAAGGTCGGGGTCGATTTCTGCTTTATAGAGAATTTTTCTGAAGGCTTTTCTAAACACATGAATCCAGATTGACTTCGGATCAATACCGACGTTTTTAGCGATCTTTTTTAAACTGAAATTCAAAGCGGAGGACGTCACAAGTCTAATTTCATTGTCAACGGATTCCGAAACAAAGATAATATCGTCGTCTTGTGGTTGCCAGTCGTGAACTTCTTTCCGCCATTCGATATAGGTCTTCAAGGCGTCGGCAGCTTCATCTTGCAGAAATGCGTAATAGTAGGTCAGGTCATAAGATTTTATTTTTGAATCTAACTCACCCGTAATTTTAAGACGTACTGGAAGTTTAATTTCGGGATAGAGGTAGTCCTTCACCATGCCAAAAGTCCACTTAGTTAAGCAATTGATTCTCACACCGCTCTGATACAGACATAAGAATATTGCTTTATTGCGTATATTTCCACACATATCTACTAATTTATAGACATCTCGCTTTGAGGGGATAAAAGCGACTCGTTTTCTGATTACTTTTACTTTATCTTTGCGAGTAAGTGGAAATTGAATTTCATGTGCTTCAAAGAAGGATTTTATAACTATATTAATCCGTTTAGCAACTGAGAGTTTATCTTGTTGAATAAAGTCGTTTCTGATTTCTTTTAAGAGCCGTTTAACCTGTTTTATAGGAAGTTTCAATAATTCCTCGGGTGTGAGTTCAAAACAAGTCAAAAAGCGGTGCATGTGACTTAAATATCCTATTCGGGTGTTTTCTGCGCGATAGTCGTTTATCCAAAAGCGAATTGCATCAGAATCAAGTAAGTATTCATAATTTCTTTTCCTTTTAACAAAACGTCCATGTCCGTCTCTATTTTCAAATAATGGGAGTTCAAATTCCTTCCCATGAAATTTGAGAAAAGAGTTCAGCATGGTTTTAGTTTCTTTGGTCATCCTTTTGTCGTGGTTTTCTTGAAATTCAAGGAATCTTTGTCTATTCTCTTCGCCGCCGTTATTCAGTATATCTTCGGGATTATCTATGTCAAAAAAGCGACAAAATCCGCGAAGGTATCTAATATAGTTTTGTTTTGTCCAATCGCTATTAAAAGCGTCCAACCATTCCTTAATTGAAGGAATATTGGCGAACCATTTAAAAGAGTATTTTTTAGGAGTTTTCATGTTATCCATCAGAGAGTTTTTAGGTGGGTATAGCTAGGGGCAACGTCTATATATATATTTCTGGAACAACACTAATTAGATCATAAGGAATTTGTAGAACGACAAGAGGATTTAGCGGAACTCTTAGTCTATCATTTGATTCTCTCAAAATCCTAACTTATGATCTTATTAAAGAACTTGCTGAAACTGGCTTCGAAGAGATTATTTTATTCACAGGGCACTGTGGAAAAAGTCAGATGATAGCTTTAAGGGAAGCAGGATTCTCTTACACAAAAAATTCTAACAAATCTAAGGTTTTTCTTGTTTCTGCAGCTGATTTAGTCGATGAACGCGTAAAAAAATTGACGGCATCCCCACTTTACCATGCAGATGAACTCGAAACTTCTTTAATGCTGTTTCTAGCGTTTTCTTTGGTTAAAATGGATAAAGCAGTCAAAGAATCTCCTAACGTTCCTAAGTACCTTATTAAAACAACTGGTAGGCCCTGGATGAAGTCGAGTGTTTTAGGAGATGCCACAAAAGCTTCTTATGAAAAAGGTGAAAAAATCTTCAATTTGTTAGTCGATAACCTCGTACAAATTGTGAAGGACTTCCAGACCCATTAATGCAAAATGATACACTCCTAATACGTCAATATCATTTCCTTTTTATAATGAAAAAGTATAAGATAAACGAAATACTATTTGTATTTACAGCAATTTAATTTCGTGATATAAGCGGGTAACACAAGCGGGTATAGCGACCTGTTAGGTTTTACTAACGCAGGTTACCCCCGCAGTTGCAAGCAAAACGGTGATAAACTATGTCAAAAGGTGCTGCTCTACTAGGCGGTATACTGATTGGAGCCGCCGTTTGGATCGAAGTGTTTGCACTCCTAGGTCTATCATATTATTGGTTGGTGGTGCCACTCATTCTCGGATTCCTAGCTGGCTTATTTATCGGAGGTTCAGGCGAAGCTAGCGGTGGTGTGTGGCTTGGAGGTATATTTCTGTCAGCAATGGTGGGATTTTTCGTTTATTTCCTATGGTTCGATGTAAATCTAACGCCTATGTCTAATGCTGCGTTACTTACCATACCTGCTAGTCTCTTAGCGTTTGCAGGCACATTCTTGATGGCGAAAAGCGCATCTTATTACTGATTCCTCTCCCTGATCATCCTCCGACAATTTTCCTTTTTTCTGATTGATTATCGCGAAGTTTTTTTGCCTATTCTTGTAGTTTATTTAACGTATGACTCTATGTACTAAATAATTAAAACATGAAAAGAAAAGCATATCAACTAGAAGGACTTTTTTAATTCTAGGGAGGCAAATCCTTGCTTAACAGTATTTGGATCATCGACAAGGACACGGGTACATGTGTATTCCTGAAAAGGTATGGGTATGGTATACCTGATGATCAAACATTAATTTCACGTTTCTTCTCTGCCCTTTGGAACTTTTTTAACGAACTTGAAGGGAGGGGAATATCTACTTTAACTACAACTGAACTTGACTTTGCTCTAGTAGAATCAGAACGTCTTCTTTATATCGTTGCTACATCACGTGATTCAGTACATCAATTAAAAATGGTCAGTTGGGTCAAAAATTTAAAAGAAGAGTTTTTGAAATCCTACGAAGAGGGCTCCAATTTTCAAGATTCGAGATTTATTAATGAATTAAATGAAAAACTAGATCAGATAGAAGAGGCTTGGCTTGACGAATATTTTGACGAATCGGAAGTTTTCTCTACAGGGGATTTACGAATAGCATCACAATTAGGGACTGAACTCAATCAACTGTTGACAATGCGCTTTGGTCATCAAGGTCTTGAAATCCTTAAATCCTTGGATGGATTAAAAACGGTAAAAGATATTCAGGAAGAGTTTGAGCTTACTAATAGAGAATTAAAAGAACTCTTTCGTATTAGTATTCAACACGGTCTCATTGAACAATCACAAAGGGCCACAGATCAGCGTATACCCTATCGAACAACAAGCACACCTGAAGTTTTCGCTTATGGAACTCCTCTGAGAAATAGAGTATGGAATAGATTTGGAAATCGAGGAATTGATGTCCTTGGAACGATCGATGGGATACGCCATGTAAGAGATATTTCTATTTTTTTGGGGATAAATTTAGATATCGTGAAACAAATACTCGAATTAGCCCAAAAAGAGGGTTTAATCGAATGGTAGGGTATTAAGGCTTAGTTTTAAATACAATAGGTAACTATAATTCTAACGCTTCGACATCGTTAACAATATGTTCTGTTAGTTGAGCGAAGGTAGCTTCTACATTTAATCCGTCTTTTGCAGATGTTTCATAGAAGGGTATACCACGTTGTTCTGCAAAACTTTGTCCTTCATCAACTCCAACAACTCTTAACTCCTCAAGATCCTGTTTCGTACCTATTAAGATCGTTGGGATGTTTCCACAATGCTTTTCGATATCACCAAACCATTTTGGCAAATTTTGGAAACTTTTACGATTTGTGATATCATAACAACAGAACGCTCCTAGCGCTCCCCGATAATACAACGGACGGACATAAGAAAAGCGTTCTTGACCTCCTGTATCCCATATTTGCAGCTTTACTGTAGAAATTTTACTCTTGCTTTTTTGATCTATTTTTAGTATCTTGATTGAAAAATCTACACCAATTGTCATTTTATATGATTCTCTAAACTGCCCTGTGGTAAATTTACGCGTAAGCGATGTTTTACCGACCGCTCCATCTCCAACAACGATCACTTTGAAAAGATAATCGAAAGTCATTAAATTCACTTCATTTATGCCATTTTACTACTTCTTAGTAGTAAAAAATTACAAAATTTTTTTTTTGTAATTTTTCCCTTATTTCTTCCCTTGTTAATTATAATTATAATTTTTCCATAGTATAAGTATTTCTTTCCTTTCCTATGTACATTCTTTGTATTTTCTAACACGTTTTAAAACTTTGATTTTCTTGGAAAAAGCGTTCTTATATCTGTTTTGTGGTTGCGGAAAAAAGCCTAAAGTAATAATATTATACGAAAGTTAAATATATTAGAGCGTATCAAGTTTTGTTGTTTAACACTTTCCATTCAAAGCATTCGTTATTAAGCTTATAATTGAGGTGGATAAATGTCCGTTGAACCACGAGACGATTTAATGGAATTATTAAGTGAAATTGAGAGTTCAACTGATTTAGAGGCATGTGCAATTGTGACGAAAGAAGGATTAAGGATTGCCCATGCAACTGGCACCAATACAGACGCTGATATTTTTTCAGCACTTACTGCTGTTATACTTTCGATGGGCTATAAAGCCATAAATGAACTGGGTCACGGTGATTTCAAAGAAGTAATTATAAGAGGAACTGAGGGTTATACAATTGTAACCAGCATCGATAATGAACATGTGCTGGTAGGTGCTGGTCGTAATCCGATTCGAATTGGTTATTCTGCGCTTGTTTTAAGAAAATATGCGCTGAACATGGCTTCATTTCTTGAAAAGTAGAAGACTTAGTGAACTACCTCACACCCAAGCACAAGCTATGGGGCTTCCTTGTGTCGTAACTTGTAAGTTCAACTTCTGAAAAACTAAATTCAGTGAATCTCTCTTTTTTAACTTCTTTAAAATGAAGCAAATTATAGTAGGAGTTGTACTTTTGCTTTTTAATTGTTTTACCAAGAAATTTAAGTTGAAATAAAAATCGAAATGCCTTCTGTTTCGATAATTAAATTAAAGGACTCAGCATCTTTGAGTTTTTCCATCAATAATTGATTTTCTTGCATTAATTCAACATTACCTTTATTTATTAAAACAAACCGGGCATTATATTTGTTCATTATAGCAAGAATCTCATTTTCCTCTGTATTTAATCCAAGCGCTTTTTTCACATCTTCCTCTCTCTCAATTTGGTTTGTGTCTTCCCAATTAAGCAAGTGTCCTCTATCTACGGCAATAGGGTACACCGAACACCAAAAAGGTAAGACATTACCAGTTTTAAGGTCTGTTAGAACTATGCTTCCTTCTGGAATTATCGCTCGGATCGTTTCTATATCTTGGTCCGAGAGATAAAACGAGTCTATATCAGCGATTTCTCCCGTAAACGGTTTGTAAATTAAAAGACCTCCGAAAACTGATAATGGGGCAATAGCAATTGCACTCAGCATAAGAACGGTTATTGCATTTTTAGGAAGTCTTATTCGGCCTTTACCAACTGAAATATTAGCAATTTCTTTAATACCATATATCCCAATTGTGGCCAAATTAAAATCAAGAAGAAGTTTAACAAACCTATATTTGTATATAGCAATTCCACGAATCACAGGAATAAAATCTTCAAGTAAAACAGCTACAAAAATAATTATAATTACTCCAATTACAGTATATAGTATTAGCCGAATCTCTTGTTTTTCAAATGCTCCTCTATACCATATTATTATCCATCCAAGTCCTATAATTATCAGATAGAAGATGATACTAATCGATTTGTAAAAGAAGAATCCCGAGAAATATTCTAATGCGAAAATTCCTTCATTTAAGAATAAACTATCATAAATTGCCCCAAAACTGTTTTTTGTGAATTCTTCTGTGGGGTACCAACTTATCACTCCTAATAGAAAAGATACAATTAAAATAATGCTAAAAACCACTTCATTAATTTTAACGGACCTTTTAATGAGTGAATTAAAGAAGATGTAACTTATCGCTCCAATTAAGAAAAAAGTAGGCATCTGTACATGAATAAGCATCCCTATTAATGCTAAAGGTATCGTGAAAAAAAGATGTCTTTGATTATCATTTTTTAAGTAGCGAGCAAAGTAATAAAATGCAAATAATGTGAGGAAATTTGAACCGTTGTAGTGTATAGCTGGATAAAATACACATGAGTAGAGACCAAAAAGTAGTGCTGAATAAATACATGTTTTTTCATCAAAGATCTCTTTTGAGATCTTATAAAAAGCGATAGTCGTTAAGACTGCACCAATGGGTCCAAAAGCTGATGCAAGAAAGTAAATCTGTAGGGGATGCTTAAGATTAAACAGTCTACATACTGTTCCTATGATTAATTGTGTAAGTGATGTAGGTTTTGTCCAATATTCCGTGCCATAGTGTACATCTTTAGCAGGATAATTTCCTGATGCAATTTCTTTAATTTTTGTATAGTAATCCCACTCAAATTCAGGATGCATATTTGCACCAGTGGCATACGTAGAAATAATTGTGATGATCATTACAACAATAATGATTACAAAGAGTTGATTTCTTTCTTTTTGTAGAGAAAAAAACCAGATGAAACTCACCAAACCGATCATCAAACCAAATACAGCCAAATAGACTGTCGTTCTTGATATTATAAACAAAATTGAGACCGTAAATTGCCAGATTATAGCAAACAGGACACAAACTGTCAATAAGAACGAACGTCGATCCATTTTTTGGTTGCCCTCAACATTCACAAGACTTCTTCTAATTAATTACTACTGTCTATTAACTAAATCAAATAGATTAGTCTAGCATCAAAAATTAGAAGATGTGTATGCTTTATGAGGGTAATGCTTTTGTTTTATTTATTAATGAAAAGAAACTTCCTTATTTTGAACTTTCGTAACTGAAGTCCAAATTGCAAAAAAAGAATTTGATGCAAGGAAAAGGTAGGCTATTATTAGATATCTTTTCCTTACATAGGGGGTCATTCATCTCCACCAGTTCTTAACATCCAAAGCCCCATTGGCACAAGAATCACTGGAAGTATGAATGCGAACCAGTTTATGTAGAGATAGTACACAAAGTCCATTACTCCATAGAACACCGTGGCTATCGAAATAAGTATAAAAACGATGCCTAGTATCCTTGTCCAAATCTTATCCCAGTTTACCACGTTTTCCCCTCCATTTTTGAATTTATTGCTAAGATCAAACCCCGCACGCTTATATTTATATTTTTCGATGAATTTACACCAAAAAAACAATATATTAGTATTAATTAACTGAATCGATTTAATGATGATTTAGTGATAATTGACTATTTTACCCCACAAATAGCCGACAAGATTATATTCATTATAAGACATCCCTCTCACTACTACATCGGATTTCCCGCCAAAATAGATCAAAATTGTATGCCTGTAGAACCTTGCCTACCCCGAGTTGGGCTATAATGAAATCATTATCAATGGATGGACTTCAAAGTAAAATTAAGGAGCATAAGGAACTTATACTCATTCTAATCTTCTCAATCATTATTCGACTTTTATTTTTAAATCGTCCAGAATTACAGTCCAGGGATGAAGGTGTTCACGCTGTAGTTGCCCAAAGCCTTCTTATTAATCCATTAAAGCCGATTCTTATAGCAAATCCTATTCCAGGTTTAGAAAATATCAGAGAATTCCCTCATATTTTTTTGGAAAAGCCGCCGCTAATCTTCTGGCTAATGGCAGTTTCCTATAAAATTTTCGGAGTGAATGAATTTGCAGTGCGATTTATTCCGGCTGTATTTGGCATTATCTCAATTCTGCTTACTTATGTATTAGCAAAGCAATTTTTTGAAAAAAGGATTGCTTTACTTTCTGCTCTTCTTTTATCACTGTGCCAGTTTCATATAAAATATAGCCGTCAAGGAATGTTAGATGTCCCATTAACGTTTTTTAGTCTTTTAACTCTTTTTTTGTTCATTAAAGGATTCAATTCAAAGTCATCATCATCAATTTTTTGTGTATTGGCTGGCATCTCTCAGGGATTAGGGATACTTACAAAATGGCATGCTGCAATATTTCCGACCGTCACAATTCTACTATTTGTATGTCTACAAAAAAAATGGGAATTCCTTTTTTCTAGGAAAATTGCATTCTATTTTATTTCTGTTGTGCTTTCTACATTGCCTTGGCTTGTTTATATGTATGTGAGTTTTCCAGAGGCCACTAGAATCTTGATCTTATTTGAGCTAGGTGGTCGCCCTTCTTATGTGAGTTCACGAGGCCCATTTTGGTATTTTGGCATGTTGATGTGGGGGCTAACGCCATGGGCACCAATTACTCTAATCTCTGTCTTCTATTCTGCTTGGAAACGCAGTTCTGGAGACTTATTCCTTATTTTAATCAGTGGGACAACATTTTTTACTTTTGAGATAAGTCCTTATAAACTGTATTTTTACATCCTTCCAATAATTCCATTTCTCCTCATTCTGACTGCTCGATTCATCTACAAAATTATTTTACTAAGGGAAAAAACTATTCTTTTGTTTGCGGTTTCTTTAATCGGATCAATCGTATATGTCTCTTTAAAAGGAGTATTTCCGAATACTTTGTTTGGAATTGATCAACTATTGCTTTTATTGATAATCAGTGCTGGTGTAGGACTTTATTACATTGTTATCTGGTTTTATAGCAATAAAATGAATTATTCTTATCCAACAAAATTTTCACTGCTCCTGCTCCTTCCACTTTTTATCTCTAATTTTGCGTTTACTGGAGTAGATATGTACACAGACGTTTCATATGGTGATGTAGGTATAAAGGAAATAGGTGCTTATATTAAAAACCATTCTTCAGAGGACGATTTTGTCTTTAGCACACCTGGTCTCGGTTGGTCAATAATGTTTTATGCAAACAGGTCAACCTATGAATTCCATGTTCTACCGCGAGAGATTTTTGAAAACTATATTTTAACGAAACAGGTGAAGTTTATTGTCATTTCTGAGGAATTTCTTTCTTCTACCAATCAAAAGGTAAACTTCGTTTTGACACATTCAGTTGAAGTGAGTATTATTGGTGCCTCGCCTAGTCTGCATGTTTACCACATAATCTGAGTAATTTCGTGTTAGACTCGCAATCCTTTTACCAAAAATCTTAATCCTAAGAGCAGTAAAAAAAATGAAAATGCATAAAGGGCGAGAGGTACAAATGGCGAATAAGGATACAGCTGAATCCAAACCATTTGACTCAAAATTACTATGAATAAAATGCCCACAATAATGCAACTTAAACCTACTATTACAAAACTTAGCTGCCTCATGTCCTCCCCGTTAATATTCTCTTAGATAACATTAATCAATAAGAAACATTGTAATTATTCATTTTCGCTGGAAGGCTCACTATGCCCAATTTGTGCGCGTTTTAGTGCGACATTTATTTTTCGCTTGTCTGTTCCAATGGTTTTTATGATTTTTTCAATTAATCTCCGAGTCTTAGCACCTTTGAGGCCTCTCTCTTTCATAATCTCCTTTGCAAATTCCTTTGCAAATTCGTCACTGTTGCTCATATTGTCACCTTTTCTTTTTTCATTTCACATCAGACAGTTCCAAGACTCGCATTTTACATTTTAAAGACTCATCATATTCTCCTAAGAGCCTATATAATTCTGCTAAATTGTCCCATGTATGAATGTCTGTATCATCTATTTCTAAGATCTTCAAAAAGTAATCAATAGCTTCTTTTACATTTCCTGTGCGAGTATACAACATGGCAAAATTGTTCAATATGTCTTTGTTTGCACTATCAAAAGCTAGTGCCTTCTCCAAGCATTCTTGAGCTTTTGAATACTCTCCTAATTGTATATATGAAACAGCTAAAGCATTTTGAAGCATTAAGTTTTTTGGAATGCGTTCTTCTTTTTGCTCAGATGTAATAAGGTTTAGTGCCTTGTTCAAACATTCAAGTGATTTATTGTAATTTCTTGTTTGAATTAAAAGCACTCCTAAGCTAATCCATACCTCCACATCTGAAGGATTATCCGAGACCAATTGGCGATATTTTTCCATTTTTGCTTTATCTTCTTCAGAAAGGAAGGTTGTTATATCTTCCAACTCAGCTGTTTCTGCAGGTTGTTTTTCCAATTTTTGCATACCTTCCTTCTATGGCTCAATTATTCTATTTAGGGATCGCAGGTCCCATTTCGCTTAATTCTTGTGTAAATTCTTCTACAACATTCTTAAAGCGTATGCCCTCAGAAGCTGAAACCCATTCTAAGCGCACTCTTCGAGGGTCGATCCCAAGAAGTTCTAGAAATCTTTTGGCTTCTTCAACCCTTTCCATTGCACGTTCATTTCCATTTTGATAATGACAGTCTCCAATGTGACAGCCCCCAACTAATACACCATCAGCGCCTCGATAAAACGCTTCAAGTAGAAAATTGGGTTGGACGCGTCCAGAACACATAACTCGTATAACTCTGATGTTTGGTGGATATTGAAATCGTGATACTCCTGCAGTATCAGCTCCAGCGTAAGAACACCAATTGCATAGGAAAGCTACAATTTTCGGTTCAAAATTTTGTTTTTTAATTGTGTCAGATTTACTTTCACTCATTTATCTCACCCTTAAAATAAACATGCTTTTATCATTTCCATTATTTGCTCTTCAGTGAAGTGCTTTGCTGAAATAGCACCTACTGGGCAGGCTGGACGGCACATTCCGCAGCCCTTACACAGAGCGGGGTTAATTCGCGATTTCACCTCTTTAATAGAGATGTCTTCATATTTTTTAAATACTTCTACAGTCTCGATGGCGCTATACGGGCAGATTGAAACACATGTGCCGCATCCAATACATCGAGTTTCATCGACGACCGATACGTATCCTATTGTTTCTATGACTCCTGTTGACAGAAGTATGGTTGCTCTTGATGCTGCTCCACTCGCTTGTGCGGTCGCTTCACTAACGCTTTTCGGATAATGCGCAGTACCACATATAAAAACCCCGTCAGTTGCGAAATCAAGTGGTCGTAATTTCATGTGAGCTTCCAAGAAGAAAGAGTCTTGCCCTAATGGTACTTTAAGTTGTTTTTGCAAATTAACAGCATCATCTTGAGAAACTAAAGGAGTGCTTAAAACCAACAAGTCACAATTCATGCAAAGTTCCACTTTTGCAGAAGTGTCGTAAACATTGACTTTCACTGAGTCATTTTCTGATGTAACTACCGGTGGTTTATCCTCGTGAAATCTAATGAAGATGATATTCTGACTTCTAGCCAATCGATAGTATTCCTCAAGCCCTTTTGCGGGCATAATGATATCCCGATTAAGAATATAGATGTTGGTTTTTGGAAATCTTTCCCGTAACGTTAAAGCATTTTTAATGGCCGCAGTACAACAGATTCGGCTACAATATGTTCTTCCTTCCTTTTCTCGTGCGCCTACACATTGAATCATTAACACATTTTTTAGATCACTAATCTCGTTGTTCTTCAGACGTTGTTCCAATTCAAATTGAGTGATAATGTTACTGTTTGTTCCATATCCATACATATCAACTGATTCGAGCACTTTTGCGCCTGTTGCCACGATAATCGCGCCAATGCGTATATCTTTTCTCTCTGAATTTCCAATCGACAACTTAACGTTAAAGTTCCCCACAAATCCTTTAATATCTTCGATTTCTGTATTCAAGAGGACTTTGATGTTGTGATGTCCCTGTACAGCTCGTATTTTCTTGCCGATGATATCTGTCGCATAGATATCTGACGGCGCAACTTTATGTAGATCTTTGAGTAACCCACCGAGTTCTGATTGTTTTTCAACTAAATAGGTTTCAAAGCCCTGATTAGCACTGTCAAGTGCCGCCGTCATTCCAGTAATTCCTCCCCCTATGACTAAAACTTTTTGTTCAAGGCCAATCTCGCCTTTAACTAACGGCTGAAGATATCGAGCCTTTGAAACATACATGCGGACTAAATCTTTTGCCTTTTCTGTGGCTTCTTTTGGCTGACGCATATGAACCCATGAATCATGTTCCCTTATGTTTGCAAATTCAAACAGGTATGGATTTAGTCCTGCTTCCTTGCATGTTGTTTGAAATAGTGGCTCATGTGTGCGTGGGGTGCAAGCAGCCACTACAAATCTGTTTAAGTTGTGTTCCTTTATCAGTTCATCCTTTATGACGTTTTGGGCTTCACTAGAACACGCATATTTGTTTTCGACAGCAACCACGACATTGGGAAGCGTCTTAGTGTACTCTACTACTTCTGGTACATTTACGACTCCCGCTATATTGATCCCACAGTGACAGATCATCACGCCAATACGTGGTTCTTCTTCTGGTTTAACTTCTTTGAGCTGGTATGTTGGTGGCTCTTCGATTAATGTTCCTCTCGCAGAGGCTAATACTGCTTCAACTTTAGCAGCAGCACCGCTTGCTTGAGCTACAGTGTCTGGAATATCCTTTGGTCCTTGAGCAAAGCCTGCTACAAAGATACCTGGTTTATTAGTTTCATTAATTAATGTCAGTTCTTTTTCTATCAGAAAACCATTTTCATCTGTTTCAATTTCAAGCATCTTAGTAAGTTTTTCTGTCCCTGCTGAAGGTATTAGGGCCGGTGAGAGGATCGCTAGATCAACACGAAGATCTTCAACCTCTTGCGTGTCGAAATTAAATAGATGAAGAATCACATCTTTTGTTTCGGGATCTTCAGTAATATTACATACCCGGCCACGATGATAGCTTACACCATATTCATTTTCCGCTCGTTGGGTGTATTCATTGAATCCTTTACCATATGCTCGTAGATCGATGTAACAAATATGACACTCGGCCTCAGAGTCATGCTCTTTGGTTATTATAGCATGTTTTGTAGCATATACACAGCAGACGACTGAGCAGTATTTCTTTCGTTTTTCATTTCTTGAACCGCAGCATTGAATCCAACCTATTTTCTTAGCGTCTTTAAGATCCGATGGACGTATAATATGACCTAGGGTAGGTCCAGAGGCACACATAATCCTCTCGAATTCCAGACTTGTTATAACATTAGGATAGATCCCATATCCATATTCTGAAATCGTTTTAGCATCATATAAATCGTAACCTGTGGCTATAACTATAGCACCAACCTTAATCTCACGTATTTCTTCTCTCTGGTTAAAATCAACAGATTTAGGTCCGCAAGCACCCTCACAAAGACGGCAACGAATGCAGTAATCCATGTCTATAGTATAGATATTGGGCACAGCTTGAGGAAAAGGCGCGTAAATAGCTTTTCTCCAACCAAGATTGCAATCAAATTCATTAGGAACGTATACTGGACAGATTTGCGAACATTGTCCGCAACCTGTGCAGGTTTCACCATCGACATATCGAGGTTTCTTTAGAATCTTCACATCAAAATTCCCGACAGATCCTGAGACGTCCTTAACTTCAGAATAGGTGAGAAGCTCAATATTTGGATGTCTCATTGTTTCAACCATTTTTGGGGCTAAAATACAGAGTGAGCAGTCACCAGTTGGAAAGGTTTTATCAAGTTGAGCCATTCTGCCGCCAATACTCGGTTCTCTCTCAACTAAAAAAACTTTAAATCCACCATCAGCGAGATCTAAGGCTGATTGGATACCTGCTACACCGCCTCCAATTACAAGAACTGCACCTGTTACTTGTTGACCTTCTTCCATGATCGTCACCCTTTTTAAATGGGTTTCAAGAACCCTCTAATCTTAGTCGCGTCAACTTTGTTAAATTGAAATCCTAACTCATTAAATCGTAATCCTAACGTCAAGCCAAGTAGCTGCGGATAGAATAAAGCCGGTAAGTCATATTTTATTCCAAGATCTGACTCTATTTTTATTTGCTCTACATCAAACATAACTTCACAAAACGGACATATGATGACTGTACAGTCTGCACCTGCTGCTTTAGCACTATCTAATTTCTTTTTGGCAAGTTCTTCGGCTAATTTCTCATTTATTGCTAGAATTGGTCCTCCACAGCACTTAAGTTGTTCATCCCACTCTACGGCTTTGGCACCAGTTATCTCTACTAAGTCTTCAAGGAGGTGAGGTCGCTCAATGTCGTCAACTTGTGCTGCTGCTGATGGTTTGAGGCTGTGGCAACCGTAAAACACCGCGGCTTTTAGATCTTCAAAACGTAATGACATTTTCCTTTCAATATTTTCAAGTCCATATTTCTCAAGCATTTTGATGAAATGATAAACTTCAATTGTTCCCTTGAATTCCGGCAGTTCGCTTTCTGATAAAACTGTATTTACACGTTCACGTAATTGATCATCATGCTTTAGAAGGTGATTTACTTCTTTTAGAGTTCCAAAACATCCATTACATAATGCAACAATATCTAAATTCAATCTTTCAGCGATTACCAAATTCTTTGCTGCCATAGAAATCCAAGTATCAAAGTCAACAGATCGCAAGAAGATGGGACCACAGCACCCCGCACCTTCCTGTTGCATATCCACAAATTCGATCTCTAATATCTCCGCGCATTTACGTGCAGCGGCATCATAATTATTGTAACGAGAGGGGATTGTGCATCCTAAGAAAAGTGCATATCGATGGTTTGCGCTCACCTCATTCACCTTCCTCGATTAACTCCGTAATCTTTGTTTTTTTGAAGATCTTCCTTATTCCTTCAACATCTGGCTCTTCAGGTATAGCGGGTAAACCTAAATCCTCTCTATCTTCATTCTCAAAATCAGAAATTTCGGCAATTCTTCCCATCTCGAAGATATTCTCCAGCAGAGTCTTTACAGCATCAGGCATTTCTCTATCTCTAGATGCGATATTTTTAATGGCAAACAAAACATCTGTGAGATTTACGCCTTGTGGACACCTTTCTAAACAGTTAAAGCATGTAGTACAAATCCAGATAGTCTTTGAATTGAGAACTTCATCTCTGAGTCCTAAAAGTGATTTCTGTATGATTTCATGTGGTTTTAGATCGAATGCGTGCTGAACTGGACATGATGCAGAACATGTGCCACACTGGTAACAAAAGAAAATTCCTCGTCCTTCTGGGCTAGCTGCAATTTCATATTTGAAGTTTGGGTCAAGTTGAGAACTATCAATACATTGTTCTTCATTTTCCATAAAGATCCCTCTCTGTCCATATGTCATCTGTTCTTAGTTAGGATTCAGATGATTTCTGTTCAAGTCCCATTGCTTCAGAAACTAAATTCACGATATCATATACTTTCAGTTGAAACTGTTTTCCTTCTCCATTCTCTCGCTTTTCATTGATAAGACAATTAAAGTGAATTTGGCATTTAGGACACGTAGTAACCAACATTTGCGCAGTGTTTTCTGCTTCCATTACTCTGTCTGTCCTAATACCCTTTGTAACATCATTACAGCCTAAAAAACAAGGAACGCCGCAACATAAAGCGGTTTCTTTGTTTCTTTCCATCTCGTAAAAACGTACTCCGATGTTTTCCATGCTGTTAAGAATTGTTCTTGGAGCCTCATAGACTTTCATATATCGTCCTAATCGACAAGGATCATGATAGGTTACAGTTATTTCGGGAGAAAATGGTTGAGTAAATTCAATCGCCCCCTCCTCAATTTTCTGGGCGATAAATTCAGTTATGTGGAGTATCTCAACCTTACCAAAGTCAAAATGTCTCGGATACTCGCGCTTGAGAGCCATATATCCTTCTGCACATGATAAAATGACTCTTTTTGCGCCACTAGCCTTTATTGTTTCAATATTTTGCTTTGCTAGGCTCTTAAAGACATCAATATCTCCTCGCCATAGTGCATCATGTCCGCAACACTTTTCCTTACGAAGGATTACTGGAGGTTCATCAAGCAAGGCGTCCAAAATTCTGAAGGTGTCGTGGGTTATTGATAATGCATTAAAGCCGATTTCTTTTCTGAAATAATCATAAGCATCGAAAAATGGAAGGCATCCTATAAAATACGCAGTCTCTCCAGTCTCAACTACATTTACTCCTTCGGGTACTACATAGTCTGGTAGATTTCGTTGAAGAGATTCGTCTGCCATCATTTTTTGAGAGAGTGAAAAAATGCTATCATGGGCTTCTTCTCCACGAATTTGGAATTTTTCTATCATTTCAGCCCTAGCATCTTTAACCATTTCTGGAAAATTAACGTTCTGAGGGCATTTTTCATAACAATAACCACAGGTGAGACAAGTCCAAAGTTTTCCCTCTTGCAGGATTTTCTCCCTGTTTCCAAGCAAAAGGTCGAAAATATATAAACTAGGTTGATAAGGAATGAAGTAACCTAAAGGACAACAACCAGTACAGACTCCGCACTGATAACAGCCTTTTACTATTTCTTGCAGGATTTTTTCGTCTTTAGGATCCATCTTGGTCGATGTCATAATTTCTCCCTTCATAAGCTTTTTGAGCTATTCGTTTACCTTTTTCTTTAGAGTCAACTCTTTGATTGAGAAATAATAATGTGGGGGTATTTCAGGCGATTGCTGATATTTCTTCAGCACTGCTTTAGAATTTCGACTTTTTTTTCTCTTAGAAAGCTTCTCGACCAATTCTATATTAATTGGCTTCTCATTTATCCTTAAGTAGCCCTCCTCAACCGCATTTTCGAATATTCGCGTGCCTACGTCTGTCCTAATGACCGCAGTGGACCACCCTGAAGCGGCACCTATGCTGCCAACTGAAATATCTGCCAGTTCAGAAGTCAAATCTACACAGTAATGACATGCTTCTCTGGCAAATTCAGCGACTTCGGCTATCGGTAATTCGATAGGATCACCTTCACTCATGTGGAGGAAGAATTTGCCTTTATTGATATCAGTTTTTTTCACATCGCTTAATTGAACCCCACCCTTCTCTGCAATCTTCTTTAATCCCTCATAGGGGAAGCTTTCCATGCAAAATAGACCAAGAACCGCGACGATCTCGCCAAAGATGTCTGAAAAAACGTCTCCGTAAAACACCTGATACTTCCGTAGGGCTTGAAGCATACAAGGCGTCCCAACTACGCATATCCTGTCACATTCAGATTTTCGCACTGTGTCTAAAATTGATAGATTTGGAGACATAGCGTACTTAGTCCCAGCACATTTAAGTAATTCAGTAATATTTCTGATAATGCGAGGTTTTGGTTTCCATGGGTCAGCTTCAAGTCCTACAACAACTGCTCCATCAATTTCCCCTTTTTCCAATAATGACGCAACTAATGATGTGACTACTCCACCATCTTGCTTTACCGCTTTTATGGCATCATCAGTACACTGTGCCATTACATATTTCTTATATGGGCCAATAGGTTCTTCTTTAAGATGATGGTCGGGATTGATAATCTTTCCTAATATATAGCCTTTAAGCAACCCAATCGGTAAAAAAGTTCTTGGGCAGTTTTCAAAACAAAGAGAGCAGTGTATACACACTTCGTCATCGAGAATTGGTCCATTGTCACTTACTGAAAGTGCATTTACTGGACAGGCTGAGACACACAATCCACAAAAAGTACATAAGCGCGTAGCCAAAATGTTTTGTACTGATTGACCTACAGCAACGTCAGTTGGCGGTAGTAAGCTTAATCTAAGTAATTCACCTTCAACGATTTCGGAAATTCTTGTTCTGAAGATAAGCTCATCTTTGGTAGATATGCTTTCAACTTTTCCTTCCGATTCTAGATGTAAAAGATGTGAATAGATGTCAAATTCTTCTAAATCCAATTCTTTTGCTAATCGAGAAATAGAGACTCCGTCTTTAAGGGCTAACTTAGATAAGATTAATTGTCTTCTTAAATCATCTTCAAACACTTGATCTTCAATATAGTGAATCAGTTTAATATCAAGTTTGCCCTTTTTTATTATCTCCTCTTCATTCTCTAGAAGAACTTTCGTTCTAAAGTTCTCTGCGGTATCTACAATTGCATTCAATTTTTCTTTCAGTTCAACCAAATTCTAAACGCCCCTTTGCATTCTAAGGGTTGTCTTCTTGAAACCACAATGTTTACGTTTCAAGAGTCATTCAAGTTTTAATGGATTTGGTCCAAGCTTTTCGACTTTCTTGAGGGTATCCTCCACAGCTGCCACAAATCTATCTGCTTCTGCAGCAGACAGGAAGTACATATTGACTCGGTTTTCGCCGAGATCATGTCGTTTGAGGATTCGTTTAACAAAGTTGACGTTTCTCTCTGCCTTCAAATTTCCGTCAGGAAATTCACATTCACCCTTGTGACATCCAACTACCATTACACCATCAGCGCCCTGCCGAATGGCGTGAAGAAGGTGTCCTGCGTTGAGTCGTCCAGTACAACGAATCCTTACAATATTTATGTTTGGTGGGTACTTCATGCGACATGTGCCAGCTAAATCGGCTGCAGGGTAACCTCATTTGTTGCAAGCAAGAGCAACTATGTTATAATTGTCATCCATAGGCTCGATCTCCACTCATGAAATTATATTATGATTCTATTTTTGATATGTGCACCCTTCGGTTGCAACCTAACTGCTTCCATGAAGGCACAACTTTTTCCATCCATGATCCTTGCAGTATATGGGTGCTATGTTTTTACTTTCAAAGTTGGTTTTAATGTGCCTGAGATCTCGCGAAGAAGTTGTTCGTCCCTGTGATATCTAACTGAAAGTGCTTTTGTTGGACAGACTGAAACACACAATCCGCAACCTTTACACGCAATTTCTGATACTTGAGCGACTGCATCTTCAACTTTCACCGCATAAAATGGACAGACGCGCTCGCAAGTTCCACATGCAATACACAGTGACTTATTGACGACTGGAACCATAAGTTCCAACATCATTTTACCCTGTACAAATGCAGCAGCTAAAGCAGCGACACCATTTGCACCCGCTACGCTGTACGGAATGTTTTTAGGACCGTGTGCTCCTCCTGCAATATATATGCCTGGAGTCTTTGTGTCCTGCGGATTGAGACACTCATGGATTGGCTTAAGAAAGCCGCTTGGGCCACGATCAAGTCTTAAGACATCTGCGATTTTCAGTGTTCCTTCTCCTGGGACGATTCCTGCAGAAAGCACCAACATATCCACTTCATCGCGGATTAGTTCTCTTGTCAAAGTATTTTCCACCCGAATCTTCAGATTCTTTGTTTCTTTGTTTTCTCGTACTTCAGCAATCTTGCCCCTGACGAATTTAATGCCTGCATCCCTCACACGAGCATAATACTCTTCGCAGGCTTTATCTGGGGTACGGATATCAATGTAGTAGATCGTTATATCAGCGTCAGGATATTCTTGGTGAATTAACTGAGCGTTCTTCATCGCTACCATACAGCAAACCTGACTGCAATGCGGATTTGTTTTTAGATCTCTAGATCCAACACATTGAACCATCCCTATTATTTTAGGTCGCTTATTATCAGAAATACGTAATAAGTGACCACCTGTAGGTCCTGTTGGATTCAACAGTCGTTCTAGATCTGATTGTGTAACAACGTTTTCATAGATTCCGTATCCATAATCGTTGTTTTCCAATGCGTTATAAGGGGCAAATCCAGTTGCCACGATGATTGCACCGACTTCGATTTCCTTGGTTGCTGACTGTTGTTCTAAATCTATTGACTCTGATAAGCACGCCTTTTGGCATGCGCCACACTCTATACAGTCGTCTTTGTTAATCACTGCCTTTTTCGGAACTGCTTGTGCAAATAGAATGTATATTGCATTTCGAGTTCCTAATCCATTATTGAATTCGTTAGGAACTGTTATTGGACATTTTTCCAGACACGCTTCGCATCCTGTACAGGTTTCTGTGTTAACATAGCGGGCTTTTTGCAGTAATTCAACCTTAAATTCACCAGGTCTACCGCTTACGCCTTGGACTTCAGTATAAGTTAAGATTTCTATATTTGGATTTCTAGCGACCTCAACCATTTTTGGAGCCAATATTCAGATACTACAGTCATCAGTTGGGAACACTCTATCGAATTTCGCCATGCTCCCACCAATTGAAGAACTACTTTCCACGAGGTATACTTTGATCCCCTGCTTTGCTAAATCCAGCGCGGCTGTCATTCCAGTAATTCCTGCTCCAACTACCATCACAGCTTCTACTGTTTCCAACTCCATTACTGGGATATCTTCCAGTAATTCCGCTCGTGCCACACCTGCTGCAACTAATCGTTTCGCTTTTTCAGTTGCTGCTTCTTTATCTGTATGAACAAAAGAATTATGTTCTCTGAGATTCACCATTTGAAAATAGTAAGGCGACAATCCTGCTTCTTTTAGCAACGCTCGATATGTTCCCTCGTGTATCATGGGTGTACATGCTGCAACAACAATGCGATTCAGATTATAGTCCTTTATAGCTTCTTTGATCTCTTGTTGTCCTGCATCGCTACAACTAAACACGCTTGTGCTTGTGTATACTACATTAGGCAAAGTTTTCGCAAACTCGGCGACTTCTTCTACGTCTACCACTGAGCCAATGTTCACGCCTCACGCACAAACAAAGGTACCAATGCGTACATTTTTCATAGAACCCCTCCTTGGGGTCACCTCCAATTGTGAACTTTTATTATAATTTCGCCAATTTTTGATTGGAGTACGGATGTACATTCAATTTATTTAAATTTACTGTTACGACACAAGAAAGCCCTGTAGCTTGAGCATGGGGATGAATTGTGTCAATATGTTACATTTTTAACTTAGTGACACATTTGCTGACTTTATAAACAAGGGTATAGTAAGTAGAGTGAGTATCTGGGTGCTTAATAATTATTATCTAGATAGTTTAGTTTGTGCGGAGCACTTGTGCCATGTTAACAAAGAACGAACGGATCAAAGCTACCTTGAAGGTCACTAAGGAGCATCGTAAACACATGAAATGCCGGGTGTATACCGTCAAGCTAGACCGCTCGCATGTAAACCAAGACTCGTTAACTCGCTTAAGGCTCTTATTTTTGGAATCTAAATGGCTGTATAATTACTGTATTGGGCATCCTAACGTGTTTTCTATCGATGATAAAATAAAGGTCGTGCCGTTGAAGGTTAAAGACCAGTTTGAGATGCGCCAATTAAGGCATTTATCGTCACATATGCGCCAGAGCATCATTACGCGCACCCAGCAGAATATCCGTGGCTTAGTGCGTTTGAAAGCGAAGGGTCACAAAGTGGGGCGGTTGAAGTTCAAGTCCTATGTGAGTTCCATCCCGCTCAAGCAATACGGCAATACCTACAAGCTTATCAACGGTAAATATTTGCAAATTTAAAAGTTACCGCAAAAACTGCGTGTCAACGGTTTGGAACAATTGCCGCCCAATTGTGAATGTGCCAATGCAACTCTACTTCACCAGCATGGCGATTATTACGTGGCGATAACTACTTATACCTCACGAGAACACAGATCTGCGATGGTAGCGCCTGCACAATCAATTGGCATTGATTTTGGGATAAAGAATCAGTTATCGTTGTCGAATGGGATACGTATACGATACACGGTACCAGTTACGCGCCGGATAAAACAGTTGTGCAAGAAATTAAGTCGTAAACAGTATCGCAGTAAGAATTGGTGGAAAATGCTCTATAAGTTGCTTAAAGCCTACGCCAAAACCACTAATATTAAACGAGACATTCGCAATAAACTCATTCATTTCCTCGCCACTAATTTCCAAGTAGTATGTTATCAAAATGAGAATTTAGGCGCCTGGCGATACCTGTGGGGTAGAAGAATGTTGTCAACCAGCCTCGGTGGAATAATTCGCATGCTTGAAGTCAAGGTGCAAACACCGGTGGAAATAGACCGTTTCTTCCCCTCAACTAAAACCTGTTCGCGTTGCGGTCATCAGCGCCTCATAAGTTTAGAAGAACGCACCTATGTGTGCCATCATTGCGGTCTGGTGATAGATCGTGATTATAACAGCAGTTGTGTGATAGAGAAAGAGGGTAATAGCATACTAGGTAGGGGACCTACCGAAGTCACGCCTGCGGAGACTAATACCTCTACCTTAGCGTTAGAGTATCTGAATAAGATAGCCTACGTTGAGGCAAGTATGGTCGCGGAAACAGGAAGCCTCACCGCTTTAGCGTGAGGTAGTTCACCTCTATTTATCTAGCTTTCCAAATAGACAGCTACAAAGTGTGTATACCGTTATAAACCTATCTTTAAAGAGATAAGAACGAATATGCTATAAGCAGATAAACTCTTAGTAATAGATCGTATATCGTATTGTAGAAATTCCATTATTTCGATAACTAAAAAAAGTACAAAAAAACTTTTTAAACCAAAGCTTGTATAGGTTTAGCTGGATTTCGCTTAGAAACTCAGAATTTCGTTTTATATGTTATTTATTTATCTAAAAAGAGGTTTAAATATGGCAAACGAGCGAATGATTGATTATTTACAGTCAAGAATTGAAGGAATAGGTTTTAGAGACTTACAGGACTTTGTTGTAGACAAAGACGTCTGTTGCTTCTGCGCCACATGTGCTTCACTTTGTCCCAGAATTGGCTTGGAAGAAAAAGAACCAAAACTTCAGGAATATGATCCAACATGCTCAATGTGTTTTAGATATTGTGCAAGAACTTATTTCCCTGAAGATGAAGTAGAAAAAGAATTCTTTGGTGGTAAAACACGCGATAACTTCCTCTTAGGTTATTATCAGAAGGTAACTGCAGCGAAAAGTACCGATGATGCTGTAGTAAAGGTAGCACAAAATGGAGGAGTAGTTTCCACACTATTGATTCGTGCTTTAGAGACAGGTTTAATTGATGGAGCACTTGTTACAGGAAAGGCTGGCAATTGGGTGCCGAAACCATATGTAGCGAGAACTCCAGAAGAGATATTGGCTGCCGCTGGTTCTAGATATACTATGGCGCCAAGTATGCTTCCATATTCTGAGGCAATATACGAATATGAACTTGAAAAACTTGCTTTTGTTGGTATGCCGTGCCAAATCCAAGCAGCACGAAAACTTCAACTATGGCCGCCCCTTTCTGATGCACTTGGGAAAATCACATTGATTATTGGGCTGTTCTGCTCATCGAATTTCACGATGGATTTGCTTAAGAATACAGTATATCAACAAATGGGTGTATCATTGAGTGACGTAAAGAAGTTTGATATTGCGCGTGGTAAATTCTTTGTCTACCTAAATGATGGATCGGTAAAAGACCTCCCAATAAAAGAGACTAAAGTAAACAATTGGGCATCTTGTCAGTATTGTAAGGACTATACTGCTGAATTTTCTGATATTGCAGTTGGCTCAGTAGGTGCGCCAGCTGATGATTGGAATACTGTCTTCGTAAGGTCAGACGTCGGCGCAAAACTGTTTGATGATGCCGTTTCTGCTGGCAAGATAGCTGTAGCAGACACTCTTGATCTCTCCAAAGTAGAAAAAGAGGCCCTCAGGAAGAAATCACAATTAGCGAAGATGGATGAGCGGGTGTATTCCGCCGTACAGCTATTGAATGTATCAGAAACTGAAGCAAAGACCTATGCAACCCTTGTGTCTTTAGGATACACTGATGTTGCGATGTTGGCTAAAGTCATGAAGGCAGAAGAAGCAGATGTTCGGAACTCCCTTAATGCATTACAGCAACGAAAATGGATATCAGCAACTGATTCTAAATATACTCCCGTCAACCCAGCAGATGTTGTCAAGGCAGAAATAAACAAATTCGAGGCAAACATCAAAAAAGTCAAATCTGATGCATTGGTAGATCTCCAAGCGCTTTATGTGCAGAACAATCTCTTACATGTGCGCTACAAGGAATTTATGGACTTAATCTAGCAGTGTGATTTCTCTCATTTCTTTTTCTTTTCATAATTTTGGATCGCTAAACATCATTTTTTTGAAAATCAGATTTAATTAGAGCGTTGGTATCTCTTCTTTTAGATATCAATTGTAGCTGATTTCTCCAATTATATTTAGTGACATAATGGATAGTCAATTTTAAATAGGGACATGAGATACCACAAACTAACTCTAAGTTTTGTTATTCTTATAATTCCAAAAATTGAAAACACTGGTAGAGATGTGATTTAATATGTTAAAGATGCATGAATTTGGTGATAAAAACCTGGGAGATCTTCAAGCAGAAGTCATCTATAATAGCCTTTGTACTGGATGCGGGGCATGTGCTGCTTTCTGCCACAAGTACATTAGCATGGTAGATGGATTTCCAACTGCAATTTCAAGATGCTTAACTCCATGTGGGCTCTGTTATAGTGTTTGCCCACGGACATTTGTATCGCTTAAAGCGCTAGATCAATTTACTTTTGGCAAAAATCGTGAAGATCAAGCGTTAGGATACTATAACAAAATAGTCATGGCTAAGCCCAAAGGAAAAGTGAATTCTGTAGTAGAACAAGCAAAAGCAGGTGTGAAAACAGCCTTGCTAAAGGCAGCGATTGATCTAAAACTGATCGATTCAGCAGTGCTAGCTAAAGATGTCGATCCGAAAGATAAGTGGAAAGCAGAACCATTTATCGCTACAAACAAGAAAGAAATTGATGAAGGCGCGGAGGGGAAACTGAACGCAAGTCCTCAGATAACAGGTTTAGCGGAGGCTATGGCTATGGGCAATGACAAAATCGCCGTAGTTGGTGTGCCCTGTCAGATGATTGCCTTAAGAAAAGTTCAGTCAAACAAGAACTATGAAGTTTGCCAAGACAAGATTGCGTTTGCTCTTGCGGAATTCTGTGTACGGGCGCGTCACGATGGATGTGCAAGCTGCTTGGATATGACTGCTGAATTCTCTGACATTTCTGTAGATCCCTCTGCAACTAAAGAGGGTTGGAATACCGTTATAATTCGCTCTGAGAAAGGTTTATCTGTTTTTGAAAAAGCCGTAGAGAAGGGTTATATCGAAACACAAGAGATATCTGATGACGTCATAGAAAAACTCAAAACAGCTGCGGAACGAAAACTAAAGAAAAACCTGCAGGCTATTCTTAAAGACATAGATTATCTTAAACTTGGCTATCTGTTAACAGATTCTACTGAACTCTCTAAATTGCTAAAAATGCTCTAAAACCACTTTTTTATTTTTATTTTGAACATTTTCTTGTTTTTTTAAGACTAGGAGTTTCTAGGTGCGTCTATTCGCTTTTTTTTCCTTTGTTTCCAGTCCAGTGTTTTATCAAAAGTATTAAAAAGCGCTTCTTCATATGCTAGGCAAGGACGCTAAACAAGGAGGCGTAACTATCATGATCGATCATGACATAAAAGAACGGATTATATCGATTGTTGGAGAGCACAATTTTACTGACAATCCATTTGATCTACTATCATATAGTCAAGATGGTTCAGAAGCCGAAGGTACGGCTGAAGCTATAGCTTGGGTAACTACAACAGAACAAGTATCAGAGATTCTGAAATTAGCTAACGAGAAAATGATACCCGTTACTCCACGTGGAGCGGCAACAGGATTATCTGGAGGCGCAGTAGCCTCAAGAGGCGGCATCTTAATGGACTTCTCAAGGATGAACAAAATCTTGGAGATTGATATGGAGAACCTTACGGCAACAGTAGAAGCAGGAGTTATTTTGGCAGATCTAAATAAGGTTCTAGAGCCTAAGGGAGTGTTCTTCCCTCCGATGCCCGCAAGCGATTCTGTTGCACAAATGGGCGGCTCTATAGCTGAGAATTGTGGAGGAGTTCGTGCAGTAAAATATGGAGTCATAAGGGACTGGATTCTAGGCCTAGAGCTTGTGTTGCCAACTGGCGAGGTTATCAAAGACGGAGGAAAAATGCGAAAGAATGTAAGCGGATATGACTTGGTCGGCATTATGACAGGGTCAGAAGGCACCTTAGGCGTAGTTACAAAGGCGACAGTCGGTTTGACCACGATACCTGAAACAAGACTTTCAGCTTTGGTGTATTTTGACACACCCGAAAATGCTGGCAAATTCATCTTTGCGTTGTTCAAGTCCGGATTGAACCCCTCTGCTGGAGAAATATTAGATAGCCCGACATTAGACGCTGTTGCTAATTATACGGGCATGACATTTCCAGAGTGTGGCGCGTTTATAATCGTAGAACTCGACGGCGATTTAGAAGACATCAAAAGAAGGCTTAAGAGACTTGAAGAACTCTTTAAAGCCTCAGAAGGTATGCTACAGTATCGCTTAGCGTGGGATCCCGTAGAAAATCTCGAAATTTGGAAAGCTAGGAAATCAGCTTTGCCCGCCATGGCTCAGATAAAACCCTCTGTAATTATAGAAGACACTACAGTTCAACTCAATAAAATCCCCGAACTTCTTGTACGTATGGAAGAACTGGCTAAGAAGTACGATATTAAGATTCCCTGTTTCGGTCATATTGGAGACGGCAATATCCATCCTCTTTTCCTCTTCGACCCTAGAGACCCTGACGAGTCTGCAAGAGCGCATGAAGCAGTAGTGGAGATGGGAAAAATAATCATCCAAGACTTGAAGGGTACTGTTACGGGTGAACACGGCGTTGGTACTGAGAAAAAGATCTTTATGATGGATGAGCATGGACAAGTCAAAATAGACCTATGGAGAAGGATCAAACAGGCCTTTGATCCAAATGGAATTCTGAATCCAGGCAAAATATTCGATTAAAATAGGTGATTTAAAAATGGGTGTACTCGAATTAGAGAAAAAATTTGAGGATCAAGTCTTGAAGTGTAGCCGTTGTGGCTTTTGTAGGGCAATTTGTCCTACCTTCGAAGCTAAGGACCTTCTAGAGTCTTATGGTGCTCGTGGCAGAATGATGCAGCTTAAAGCAGTCGATGAAGGAAAAATTCAGCCAGATCAATCATTAGTTGACAGAATATTTACATGCACCTTATGTTCGGCTTGTGAACAGAAGTGTCCTTCAAAAGTTGACTATGTCAAAACAATGGAGGCCGCAAGGGCTGGCCTGGTTAAACTGGGCTTTGCTCCTCCGGATTTTGCTGAGTTTAGTGCAATGACATTAGAAAAAGGAAATGTACTTGGACAAGATAATGCACGGCGAATGAAATGGGCTGCAAAACTTGAAAATATCAAAGTAAATGAACCGGCTGATGTGCTTTATTTTGTTGGCTGTAATATCATGCGGCCCCGTGTGCGACCAATGGCAACGGCTACTGCTAAAGCCCTTCAAGTCGCTAATGTTGATTTCGCGGTCATGGGTGAAGATGAATGGTGTTGTGGTCTTGTATTTATTAATACAGGTCATTTAGACACTGCAAGGGAATTCGCAAAGCACAATATTGAACTGATTGAGAAAATTAATCCGCAACGAATAGTAACTATCTGTCCAGGATGTGCACAAGCCCTTCGTCACTACAAGCATTTAGCTGACGATTGGAAACCAGGTATTCCAATCACGCATGCCGTGGAATATATTGCTGAACTCCTTGACCAGGGCAAATTTATTTTTACAAAGGAATTCGATGGTGGCGGTAAAGTCGCATATCACGATCCTTGTGAACTAGGCAGACAAATGGGTGTTTTTGATGCCCCTAGAAAGATACTTAATGCGATTCCAGGCTTAGAATGGGTCGAATTAGAGAATAACAAAGAACTATCACATTGCTGTGGCGGCGGAAGTGGTCTGCAAGGCATCGATAACGAATTGGCGAGAGAAGTTGCGAGCTATCGACTGAAAGAAGTTCAAGATGCAGGTGCTGATGTTATTGTCAGTGCATGTCCTACGTGTTTGACTAATTTCTTAGACACAATCAAACAGAATAATCTAGACATCAAAGTGATGGACATCCATGAGGTACTAGCACAAGCGCTTGAATGAATTCCGCTTTGAATTCCCTCTTTTCTTTTTTTAAATCTTAAATTGGCTTCTCATATTATATCAGGGTTATGAAATTAACGTATTCATAGAATTAACAGATTAAAAAACCTCATCTGCCAAATTTTTGTTCTATAATAACCTTCGATAATTGCGGATGTTTTTACTAGATATAAGGAAAAATCTGCTATAAGATTTAAAAGAATAAATGCTAAATTTTTGTTTAAACAAATTTCCGAGTCCTTTAGCGCGTTTTCATGGGGGCCAATTATTGAGCGTACGTTACCTAAAAATCATTTTTGCAGGGGATGGGGCCGTAGGAAAAACAGCAATTGTAAATAGGTTTACCGAAGGGGAGTATGCCGCCATATATAAAATGACAATTGGTACTAATATTTCTGTGCACAAAAGCGTAAAAAATGGAATCGAGGTGACGCTTGTCTGCTGGGACCTCGGTGGACAACCAAGATTCGAAGCAGTAAGAGGTTCCTTCTATCTTGGGGCACAGGTTATTGTTTTATGTTATGACATAACATCTTCAGGCAGTTTCAAAAATTTAGCTAACTGGCTTGAAGAGGTGAATCGAGCGTGCAATGCACCATATAAGGGCATCATAATTGGAAATAAAACAGATTTATCTGCAGAATATCGTGCAGTAGATATTGACGAAGCAAAATCATTCGCTGAAACGATTGGTTTTATGTATCTTGAAACCTCCGCAATGGATGGTAACGGAATTACAGACTTGGTTGAAATGCTTATTGATAGTGCCTTTATACACCCTTCACAAGAATTAGTGGAACTTGATACATTATCTTAGCAGCAGCCTGTATATCTAGAACTAAGCCGATTATACCAACTCTATTTGAACTCGATTTTTTTAAAACATGAACGGATCATATAAAAAGTCTTCTAACATCTGGAAATTTTATTGTGGATAGTTTTTCTAGAAAACTTAAAACTCGAATTTATCATAGTTTCATTCAAGACTCTCCAGTCTTCCCTTTATTGCGCGCCCGCGGGGAATATATAGTGGTAATTATTCAGGCCAAAATCGCACTCGTTGGAGATGGAACTGTCGGAAAGACCAGTCTAGTTAATTCATTCACTGGTAAGACGAGTTTCATGGAATCTTATAAAATGACTATCGGTGTAAACATCGTTGTTCATTCTACAGAACGAGATAATGGCACAAAGATAAACCTGTGTATCTGGGATTTAGGTGGGCAGCCCCGCTTCGAATCTGTGCGAGGTTCATTTTATAAGGGTTCTCAATTGATAGTGTACGTTTATGATCTTACAAATAGAGAGAGTTTTGACAATTTAGCGAATTGGCTTGATGAGGTTCACAAATCCGTCCCAGTTTCCACCTATAACGGAATTTTAGTTGGTAACAAAGCTGATTTGGATGAATATCGGATCGTAGATCTTGAAAATGCAAGAGAATTTTCAGAAACGCAGGGCTTTCAATATATTGAAGCTTCGGCAAAGGATGGCACTGGAACACTGGAATTAATTGATATGCTTGCAGAAAATGTATTAAAGAAAAATTCAATTCAGGATGATAAACACTCGATACAGAACCTAGTAAAACAAATTGGGATAGTATCTGGACCTTCTCTCACTAGTTTTTTCTAATCTCTTGAAATAACGCATTTACAGTTTAACTACAACTTTTTAGAGATGAATAACGCTGCTCTAAAGTCATAATATCAGTCTTCATCCTGATCAGTCTTAAGAATGAAATTCACAAGACTCTTATATATCTTAACCATAATATTTTCCTCTATGTTTGTATCTTTCTGAAACATATATATCACTAAAGAATATGAAATCCTTCACAGCTCTCAGAAAGAAAGAAAATCTACTGAAACAACTCACATCTTAAAAACAATTTACACACGAATTATGTGAGGGATGCTTATCGTCGTTCATAATATCTATATGTTTAGGACCTCTGGCGAATTATTATACCATGAAGATTATCATTCCATATCTCAGGAAATCGATCCTGTAGTGGTGAGCGGCTTTTTTTCTGCCATTCAGTCCTTTGGCAAAACGGTGACCGGCGACGAAAGTGAAATTAAAGAAATTGACACAGAGAAATTTTTGATTACTTTTAGTAGAGATTCTGCGCTTGATGTAACTGTAGCACTTGTGATTGATCCAGATGATAGAAACTGGGCTGGTACTGCAATTCTGCAGTTGTTAAAATTGGTTAAAGAAAAACTACGTGGCGTCCCTGAGTCGATGTTCATCACAGAATTACCCCTTAAAAACTTAAAAGGATTTGATGAAGAAGTCAATAAGATCATCAAGCAGTTTGTTGACAAAACAATAAGCCAAAAAAAGAAGTTGATTCCGATTCTCATAAAAAAGGACAAAATTAAAGTCTCATTGGAAGAAAGCCAAATTTTAAATCTAGTAAATGGCGAACGTTCAATTTCAGAGATTGCTGATCTCTTGAATAAGCTCTATTTTAAAGTTATGATGATATGTTTAGACTTGAAGAAAAGGGGCATCATAGATACAAAGGAGATATTTTAGTTAACCTTTAAGACCATAAATTTGTCCCCCCTCTTAACACCAAAAGAAATATATTGACCGCTTACGTTTTTCTCTGAGAGAACTGCGAGTTTAGAATTTTGATTATTCCATTATATAGTGAATTAAAGGAGCACGATGAGGTTAGAAACATGGGTGTTAAGGGTTGGCTAGGTTATAAATTAAAGACGAAAAAAACAAGTCTTGAATTATATCAAGCGACAATTGCTGGCATTGTCGATACATTCTTAGCAAAAAATGAGGGTGACATTGAGAACACAAACGCAGACATCAAAGATCTTGGAGAAAGGATGACAACAACACTTCTCATGGGTTACGCAGAAAAAATGAAAGAACATGCCCCTAGCTTTGGAAAATTTAAAGATACGTTAGCTCTAGCTTACAAATTCTATTCAGGAAATAGTTTTACAAATGTAATATACGATCCGCAACGCAAAGTAATCCGCTTTGAGGACGACAATTGCTTTATGTGCCGCGGTATTACGTTATCTGATGACTTGAAAGACTTAAGATACTGTAGTATTGTTCCAGGCATATTTACAGGCGTGATGAAACTCAGAGGCTTCCCTGCCGATTGTAATCAAATCGAGTGCCAAGCTGCTGGCGGAAAGACATGTGCTTATGAATTAGTTTCCTTTGAATGAGGTTTTTCGATTAAAGTTTTCTCTTTCTTTTTTTGCCTGTTTTTCTAGATATTCAAATATAGAAGGCCGCATTGCATTCTGCAGCAAATTGCCTTCCAAGTAATACTGTGGCTATTACAAAAATTTTTTATAATCTTTTACGTTTTTTTACGCGAAAGAAATAATAATCTTTTCAGATTTCTTCTTGTTATATCCACTTTATTTAATTATCAAATAAGAAGGCTTTGCGGATGAAATCTATCGATGAGACACCAGTTGATCAAGAAGGGAATTTTTGCGATTCAAAGGTAGCTCTATGTGACCCAAAAGAGTTATTCGAGAAACTGACTGATGACAGAAGCGGGATTGTCGGAAGAAAACGTGAACTCAAGTTAATTTTGAGTGCGATATGCTCAGGCAAATCCATCCTCCTTGAAGGTCCACCAGGTACATCGAAATCTACTATACTTCACGAATTGTGCTGCTCGCTCGGATTATGTCTATTTTACTGCGAAGGTAATGCCGATTTAACTGCATCGAAGATGGTGGGATACTTTGACCCAGCAGCTGTACTACAAACTGGATATATTCCCGAAAATTTCAATGAAGGAGTTCTCACTAGAGCAATGGAAAGCGGTGGTATACTGTACATCGAAGACATAAACAGAGTACCGCCCGATGCACTTAATGCGTTAGTGACGGTGCTCTCTGAAAGAGAAGTTCACATTCCCCGATATGGGATGATTAAAGCTCACGATGATTTCCGTGTTGTGGCCTCATTAAGTATTTTTGATAGTTTAGGTCCTGTTAAGTTGAGTCGGGCAATTCTTGATCGTTTTGTCAAGTTCAAATTAGACTATCAATCTGAAGAGGAGGAAAAAGAAATAGTAAACCGTGTCACTCAGATCGATGCACCATGGTTGGTGGATCTTGGTGTGAAAATTGGTCGTGCGACACGAGAACATCCTGATCTCAAAGTGGGTGCGAGTATCAGAGGCGCTATTGATTTTGTGCGTCTCGCTTCCGATGAGATACGCTTTGATTCCTCTCTGCAATTAAAAGATCATCTTCTCCAAATCGCTTATCTCGCTTTTTCTGCCAAAATCAAGAGAAAACCAACATGTGAACTGACAGAGGAAGAAATCATCGAGGAATTATTCAGAACTGCCATGATGGGAGGTTCCCTTGATGATCTTCTACGTAGAAAGGCAGAAAGCAAAGCTGGAGATGATAAAATGTCCTTTGTCAGAGGGCCTGAACCTGATTGGGATCTAGTTGATGCAATTCGTGAGAAACGACTATTTAAACTTAAACAAGTTGCTGAAGAGGGTGATTTGGGCGCAACAAAATTAGGGCAAGCGTTGTCTAAAATCCCTGATGAAAATATGTTTCAAGACGTTTTTAAAGGGCCATTAGCGCCAGAACTCTATGTCCTCATAAGACAGGCTTTAGAAAAGCGTCGTAAAGCCTTAGCGAGAGAATTAGCAACTCAAGTTGTCCTGGATCGCGCACAAAACTTAACTTTTTTTGGATTACGTGATGGTGATCGAAAGCGGTTTAGGTTTGATGGAGATGGGGTTATCGATATTGATCGGACCGTAGAAAATATCGTGGAGAAGGGACCACGCAATGTTGAGCCAGATGATATAATTGTTACTAAACGCGAGAGAGTAAAACGAGCATGTTTACTGATGATTGATGCTTCAGAAAGCATGATTAAAGAGAAGTTAGGGCTTGCAGCACTTGCAGCGGCAGTTATTTCGCTTAAGTATTCTTCAAGGAATGACTTCTACGGTGTAATTGCATTTCATTCACAGCCATTCCTTCTCAAACAAATAGATCAAGATACTCCAGTCGATAAGGTTATAGAGTATATTCTAACTCTAGAAGCGAGTTCAATGACCAATTACTATTCAGCGTTCAAAGAGGCAAGTACTGAATTTTCAAAGATAACTTCATTCAAAAAAGAGATTTATCTGATGACTGACGGTGTTTGGACTTACGGAGAAGATCCAATACCTTTTATTCAAAATAATGCCAATATAAGCCGAGTTAATGTTCTGTATTTAGACCCGGGAAACCTCCAATTCGCTAAAGAATTAGCTTATAAAGGACAAGTAGTTAAGATTGATGGATGGCCCTCCATTGTCAGAGGAATCAATCGAATTATGAACACGCCTTATTGATTTTCTTTGTTTCTTTTGGAATAAATCTAGAGAATAGGGGATAATAGGTCGGAGGAGCGATGCAATTTGAAGAGTGGCAGCTTAGAGATGGCGATGTTATTTTAACTAAAAAGGGATTTATCTTCTATACTTTTGGATATCTTCACCCCGCAGATTACGTAGTTGGGTTTTTGAAATACCTTCCTCTAGATTATAAAGAGTTTTTTGACACGCAAATCAATTTCTTGAAATGGAAATGGAAACTTGATGATAAAGTACTTGTCCGCCCCGCTGAGTTATACTACGGAGATATACTATTGTCCATACTCCGAAAACATTTTCCTGAATATCTCTTTTTTTCAAAAATTTTTAATAAGGAAGTCATTGCAGTTCCAAAGACTAAAATAAAAACCGTCTTTGTTCCAAAAATCGGACTTTCCCAACTTATGAGCAAAGAAAATCCAGATTTACTCGAAAAAGAAGCTATTTCTGTTGTTAAACTGTTATCAAAGAAAAGCGAAGTGCCTCTTAACAGCTTTGGAATTCATGGATCAATTTTGCTTGGAACACATAATGAAAAAAGTGATATTGATATCGCAGTTTATGGCTCTGCTAATTTTACAAAGGTTAAAGATGCAATGACCATATTAGTGTCAGAATCACCTAAGGTTGAATATCTTCTTGAAACAAAATATGATAGATTAAGAAGAAATCGAGGAGTATATAATTCTCGTCGATTTGTAATTAATGCTACTCGGCAAAAAGAAGAGATTCAAGAAGCTTATGGCGACAAAACATATGTCCCTGTATCCGAAATTTCATTTCAGGCTAGAATAACTGATAATACAGAAGCGGTTTTTCGCCCAGCACATTACAAGATAACGGACTTCGTCAATTTAGATTCCAGTTCACAACAGGCTAAACCTGATGAAATCGTATCGATGATTGGTCAATACCGAGACCTAGCTGATGTTGGTGAACATATTCGAGGAAAAGGTCTTCTTGAAGAAGTTATAGATAAAAGAAATGAGACAACGTATAGAATTGTTATCGGCTCAGGAAGACCAACTGAATATATTGAACCTTTTTAGATGGCACACGATTCAATAAATCACAAATAACAATTAACGATGTAAAATGAATATGAATAACTTCAAACTAAGAGATAGAGACGCCCTCCTCACGCCCGAAGGTATTATTTTGCGCGTCTACGGAGACTCTTACCACCCTCTAGACGCATGGATTTGCGATGCGGAATATGCTAGTGAAAAGATCTATGTTTCAACTGATCCTCGCGCTCCCCGAAATGGGGCAACAGAAACATTCTATAAATTTTATGCAGATGGCGGTCTTCAATTCGTAAAAAATCGATTTCCTCAGTATCAAGTGTTTTATGAGCCGTTGCAGAGAACCCTGGTAGGCATTAGTAGGCCTCAATTAAACACTTGTCAAGTTTTCAAACCCGAAATGGGCTTAGAATCTCTTCTAGAGGTCGATGAAGACGACAAATTAATCGTTGCATTAAAAGAGGTTTTAGCTATTCTAATTGAACATTCGTCTCTTAAATACTCCGATTTTGGCGTATTTGGATCGCTATTATTTCGCTTTCATCACTCTGAGTTGAGTGATTTAGACTTTGTGATATTTGGAAGAAAAAAATTAGATGAATTAAGGAATACACTTAGTGAACTATATTCCCAGAAAGATCACCCATTAAGAAATGAATTTGAATCTTTTAAAATATTAAATAAAAAACATTGGCCATTTGAAAATTTCACGCTGAAGGACTATTGGCATTACTCACGAGAGAAACTAATTTATGGAATTATTGATTCAAGGAAAGCTAATCGAAGTATTAAAATCGAATTTGAACCCATCCGAGCATGGGGAGAAATAACTTCTGAATATGACTCTAATTGTAGGATCACTAACATTGGTTGGATCAAAGCAATTGCACGAGTCCTTGATGACACTGAGGGTTTTTTCATGCCCTCCGTTTTTCCCATTGAAATTGAGAGAATAGTCAAAGGTCCGCAATTAAAGGATGATATCTTCCGCGTAGTCTCTTTTGTTGAAGAATTCAGGGGAAACGTAACAACTGACTCTAGCATCATTGTTGAGGGGAATTTAGAGAAATTAACATTTCCAAATAGAGAAGTTGAGCCTAAATATCAAATTATGCTTACTTATGGTTCATACTACCATCAACAAACCTTAAAATTTCTCAGTCCATCTCGCCATCTATAATGCTCCTAAAATTCGGCGGTTTAAAATGAATAAAATCAACTCAGAACTAGTCAACCACTTCATTTTAAGTAAACAACATTTAACAGATCGTTCAAAAATTGATGATATTACCCAAATTGCCAAAGACCTTGTAGGTCTACATGCCACCTTGCCAACAACACCCTATTTGTCTCTTTTTGCTAGAACAAGAAATTTTACAAAAGAGCAGTTCGATAAAGAGTCCTACATTAAAAAGAATCTAGGTAAGATTCGATTTGTCCGAAAAACGATACATATTCTCCCACGAGATATGATTTCTTATGGGTTCTCAGCAACAAGAAAAATGGCGGAAGTTGTCTCTGAACGATACAGTAAATATCTAGGTGTCAATCAAGAAACATATGAAAGGCTCTCTCTACTGATCTTGGAAATACTCAAGGGAAAAGGCATGACCGTCACAGAAATCAAAAAAGCGTTAGAAACTAAAGTAAAACTCTCTTCAATTGTTAATTTAATGTGTGATCAAGGTCTATTGATCCGTGGGCCTCCAAAAAAAGGATGGAAAAGTAATATTCACACATATTGTCTTTTTCAAGAGTATTTTCCAGAAGTGGCTTTGAATGAGTTTGATGAAGAAAACGCAAAAAAATTCGTGATGAAACAATATATTGGCTCATTTGGCCCTGTAACAGTAAACGATGTTGCATGGTGGACAGGATTTCGTAAGACGGAAACTAGGCAGATATTTGAAAGTTTTCAAGACGACTTAACTCATGTTGAAATTTCGCATTTAAAAGGAAGTCATATCCTCCTTGGTTCGGATCAAAAAAACCTAAATTCTCTAACTGCGCCAAAAAAACACGTTGTTAATTTTTTGCCAGCACTTGACCCGTACACGATGGGTTATAAAGATCGTGAGAGATATTTATCTAATGAATACTATTATCATGTCTTTGATCGATCAGGTAATGCTACATCATCAATTCTTCTTAATGGAGAAGTAATTGGTATTTGGGATTTCAATGAGAATGAAGATCCACAAATTAGAATGTTTCTTTTTGAAGAAGTTAAAAAAAGTGTATTAAAAGACATTCATACAAGCGCCCAAAAAGTTGGAAAATTCATATCTGAGAAGGAAGTTAAAACAAAAGAAGTTGACTCGATGGCCTCCTTGACAAAGCGAACTGCTGGAGGATTTATGTCACCACTTAAAGACTAAAAAATTACTTTAGATTTATTTTATAATATTTCGAATTTTAATAGAAAACAAGGCAATACCACACTTTTTAATATCCAACAAAAGTCTTAAGAACTTACTTAATAATGGTAATCTTAATTGGGTCAGACTTGGTACTAGGAGGCTATTAATTGAGTGGTAGTAAAGGAAAAGTATGCTCAGTTGAAAACTGTGAAAATGAGGCAGTCAGATCTCTCTCAACTGAAAAAGCAGGAGAAGCTCTTTCCTCAGCAGGGTTAAGCTATAAGGTATCCCGACGCAGCAGAATACAGCTCTGCAAAGAACATTACAAAGCTATTAAAAAATATTTGAAAAAGGCTCAAAAAGAGGAACGTTTACGTCTAACTGGAGGTCGTCCGTTTTAGTTTGAGATTTTTTAGTCTGGTAAGCCTCCCACGTTACTCTCACTAATAAATTCGAGTAATTCTTCTACTAAAAAGGTTTGCCCTATTGTCAGACCCACAGCAAATGTAAGTACTGCAATAACTAATAAGATTAATCCAATTACACGCGGTCTCAATTTTATCACTCATTAACTCAGCTTTAGTTTAAATCAATTTATATAAGTATTTACTTTTGAATATCATGATGACAACCCAATGATTTCGCTCGGTAAACTGATTTCAATGCCATGAAGGTTTGAAACATGACTGTCCCACGCAGGTACTGAGGGTTGTCTTTTCTCAAAAAGTGAAGCCAGAAACAAAACTGATTTAACGTTTAGTTATTAAAATTTTCCCTTCTGTGAATTCAAACCAGAATTCATCACGAGAGTACTCACCTTCGGGCATTTTTTGGATCCTCAATGTGGTACGGAATGTATGCCATTCTTCTAACTCAGTCTTTGTAAGACTTATCACACCGTCAACCATATGCTCAAGTGCTCTAAGATAATGTTCCTGATGTGCATCGGCATGCACTATCATAACCAATACTCTGTCAGTTTTCTTCTGAGCTGCTATTTGGTGTTGTAAATATGCCAATGGTGCTTTTTCGATATCAGAAGTTACAACCATTGTTGAAAAACTATCAACGACGCCTCGAATTTGAATCTGCGGGTTTACATGGAGTAGCGCTGACCTCACGACTTGGTTCACTTCACGAGTATCTGAAATATTACGAACGAAATACTTAGCCTCCGGTCTGAATTCACCCCACGAAAATGGATCTGTGAATGCATCAATATATATGAGTCGCCTAGTCTCTATAACGATTTCGGGGTTTACTCCTAAAGCATTTAATAAACCTGAGTAATATACAAATGGATGTTCTGTGCTTAAGATATAGCCATATTCGCCCTTCCGTAAAGCTTCTGTAATAAATTTCATAACCAGTGGAGCTGGCTCTACGCCAACTTCATCTTCTATTAATATAACTGATCCTCTAGGGATTCCTCCTCCTAATGCTAAATCTAATGTTGGAATACCAAATTTGGCTTTTGTAAGTTTTTCTTTTTCTTCCAAAATTGTCCCTTCCTATTATAATTGATTATTGTGTCCCTTTAGTATAATTTCGTCGAATTGCTTCTTATAATACTCCCCTATTTCCTCTGATATAAAGTTTTTTTCTTTCAGTGAAGATAAGCCTTGGAACAAAACTTCCTTCTTTGCCGTATCTGTTATAAAATTTAACTGCAACAAAGCTTCATCAAAGATTTTCTGTAGTTCTTGATCTCCTTTTAACTTATCATTAATCATCTTGTTTAATGCACTGATCCTTTTTTGAATTGGATGTGTTGTTGATTTCATTTGTTCATTAAGAGCTTTAGGAGACTCTAAGTCGATGATAACAGGAAGTCTTATGTTTAATCTAATACGGTTTCTATCATCTTTCTTCGCATACTTGTTAAGAATAAGCGGAATATACACTAATTTATGTTCATTAACCTTTTCAATCCACTTCGGTTGAAATAAAACTGATGGTGCCCATTGAGTACTTTCAAGGGTTGATTCCGTATTATTTAGTGCTTCTTTAAGGCTTTCTATTTCTTTTAGTAGTTGTTGCTTTAGAAGTTCTAATTCTTCCAGTTTTTTTTGCTTATCATTTTTCAGGTTCACGACTTTTTGCTGTTCATTTTCTATTCTTTCAGAATTTTCCTTCTCAAGCTTTTCTTTTTTAGATTCATATTCCTCATAAATATGCTTTATTTTGTTATTGCATTTCTCATAGGAATAAGTAATTCTTCGAACGATATCTTCTATCTTTTTTGCGTCTTTCTTTGCAAATTTAACCATCGTGCCAGCTTTGTTCAATATATTTTCTACAAACTGCTCTCCTTGAGTTTTTTGAACTTCATTGATTTCTTTATATGTATCGCGTACTTCTACATACAGCAAGCGAAGAATGTTTATATGGGGCTCTAATTCTTCTCGAAGCTTATATATCTCACTATTTGTTTTGTTTTGCTTGTCTTCATTTAATTGATGGATTTTATTTTTTAGCATTGCAGTATATTCACTGATATTTTCATTCACTTTTGTAATCATTTGATTGATTTGTGAATCATAATTTTCTTCTTGTATTGTACTCGTTTTAGCAATGTCTTGAATCCAATTAGTGCTACTGGTTAAAATGGCTTGCTTAAACTCCATGAACTCAACAAGATTTTTTTCTATTGAAGACAGGAGATTATTGAATTCTTTAGTATATTCTTTTGCAGTGGTTTGTGATATTAAAGGCATAATGGGAATAATCTCTTCTTTATCAGTTTTTTTTGCAAGTCCAAATATAGAGGAAATTATTTCTATTAAATCTGGTTTAAAAAATCCAGAAATCTTTAGTTTATCTTTTTTTGGTCTTCTTTTAGATATTTCTGTGTTAATACTCTTTAGAATGTTCAAATAGTCATCTATCTCGACATTTAGTTTCTTTAAGTCGTTATAACGAGGAGGGGTTGTTACCTGGATATCTGCGCTTGAGATTTGTAGCCCATCAACAAAGTATCCATAGTTTGTGTCAATAAGAAATGTCCAAAAAGGCCAACCTATTTTCGAAAATCCAATGATATCTTCATCGCCCTCCTTGTCCATATCCGTAACCATAAATTGAATTGCAAATTCTATCGCTTGTGAAATCAGCGATTCTGCGTCTTTAATAGTTTCTTCTTTTTCGGTTTTAACTGTCCTTAGCACAAAGGGAACGAAAAGATGCATATCTATTGATTCCATTTTTTAGCCTTCTTAAATAATCCTTGATAATTAACTATTTAATATCTAAATAGTTTTTATGGAAAATAAACATTGCAATGACTAGCGGGAGAGAGAGACCTTTGACTGAAGAAAAATTTATTCGATTCTCAGTAAGTCTATCAGAGGATTTACTTGATGAATTCGATAAAATTAGACATCTAAGTGGTTTTGAAACTCGATCTGATGCAATTAGAGCAGCAATGAGAGATTTCATCATTAACTACAAAGAACTTAAGGAATTGGAAGGCAATCGCGCGGGGACTATCACTATTATACTCGATCATCATGGAGAGGCGGGAGTTATGGACCAATTAACTGACTTGGAGCATCATAATAGATCTATTATTACGGCGAATCTCCATATTCATCTAGATGAGGAAAATTGTATGAATATTCTAGCTGTCCGTGGGGATGTTGAACAAATAAAGAATCTGGTTAGTAAACTTAATGCATTGCCTTTAAAATACATTCGTCCAACATTGACAGTCCCTGGAGAAGAAATTCCAAAGTGAATTGGGGCGAATGGATAATCACCCCTAAACGTTGTTACTGCAAAAAAAAAGATATAAAAAAATGAAATACTAATAATTTACCATCAAATATTGCTTAGCTACTCGTAAATCTAAGTACTATACTGTTTCCTCGATTTTATGCAAGAGGCGGTCACTAAATTTCTTTTTATAGACGATATAAGCCACTATTATGACCACAATGGCCACGAGGGTGATTGTCTCAAAGAAATCAATTGCTTCTGCTAGACCTGCATATGTACGCCCGACAATCCAACCAAGCGCAGCCAAAGAAAAACATCGCGGTAGTGCTCCAAGAAATGTCCAAATTGTGAATTTTTCAACTCTAATTCGTAAAACTCCAAAAATAAAGGACATTACAGAAAGTGGGACTATTGGGATTGCTCGTAATGCGAAGATAATGCCTGGAATGGCTCCTGGACGTGCTTCAAATTTAGCTTGCATAACATCAAGTTCTTCTACTGAGACTCCGAAGAGCCATTTATATTTTTGAATCGCTGGACGTCCACCGTAGTACCCAATCCCATATCCGATGTAGGAGCCTAATGTTGATGCAAACGCACCCACTACTGCGATTAACAAAAGTTGAATTATCGCAGCAGTTATTCCTAGATCTGGGGACAGCAAAATGAAACCCGCCCCCATCATAATCAGGGGACTGGGAATTGGGATAATCACTGACTCGATTATTACACCTAAGAATACACCCAATAAGCCCAGCGTTCTTATCCACTCAATAACCGTGATTGTGAAGGTTTCTCCTAGTTCTCCAAGAATCATAATATAATCAACCATCCATGTTTAGAATTTGAAAGCAATGAGTCAAACATTTGGAACCATTAAAAATCTTACTATGACTAAGCCAGAAAGCACCACAGCTTCAGCGTGAGGTAGTTCACTCTCAATTTTGGGAATTATGATAGAGGAGTAACTTCCTTTTGAAAAACTCAAAGCGTCAAATTAGCGGTAAAAGTCCTAGAATAACCGCTATTAGGCCTATAATTACACAAAAGTAGGCAAAATTGACCTTTTTGGCAATTACTAAAAGAACATCCATGCTAAGTAAACCAAAGGCAAATGCTACACCAATCATTATTATTAAGACATAGATGGAAATGCCAGCCAATTTAGGGACGCCAGATATTAGCAAATCGAAGATAAATGCCCCAAGAATCACTGGGACACTCATAAGAAAACTATATTTCAGACAATTTTCTTGCTCAATTTTCCTCCCTAGAAGTGTAGCAACTGTAGTTCCAGATCGACTTATTCCAGGAAGAATACTACACCCTTGAATCAAACCTAAAAGAATTATTTCCCGAAGCGTAAGATCTGTGGCAGGTCTATATTCACGGATATTCCTAAAGAAATAAAGGACTATACCTGTAACAATAAGGAATACGCCAATCAGAGCTGAAATGATATCTCCGTAGATTGGATTAAATAGTTCACTTAGAAGAAGATAAAGTGGAATCGCTGTTACCCCTGTGGCCAAAGTTGCGATAATTAGAAATCTTCTGAGATAACTGAATTCGGCTGTTTTAGAGAATATTACGTTAAAATACTCTGAGCGATACTTTAGAAGTGCTGCTCCTGCTGTTCCAAGATGCAACCAAATAATTAGTGATAATATTGTTGATAGTTCAGTGATATTGAATACATGAAGCATAACGAGCGTGATTTGTCCTTCCGAACTAATTGGTAACCATTCTAACAGCCCTTGTAGTATTGCAATAAGAATAAATTGAAAATAACTCATTTATTCACTTCTCAGTTTTTTTTGGTCGTTATAGTAGCAACTGGTTTTTTTGGATATTATAACTGAATTGATGGCTAAACTCTTTTATGATTATTCAAATGTAGTTCACCGAAGTTAGTCTTTTTTTGAGTAGTAGAGTTAGGTAAATTAGGTAAATTTTTAAAGTACTTGGCAATAAAGCAGTTAGAATCGTACACCAAAGAGAACTATTTATAGTGATCTGGGGGTAGTTTATCACTTGACATACAATCCAAACGCAGATTATTCTACTAGCGAAAGAAAAGCATTAGATATAATAAATGACCAAATGAGAGAAGTAGTTCTAGCAGTAAAAGAATTACGCGGACTTATAGAAGCTTGGGCAGTGGGCAAAACATCAGAAATGGATGAAAGTTACAAGAAATTAAATCAGCTAGAGACGTCTGCTGACGAAATTCGGATTTCGTTACTTAGTGAAGTTTCCAGAGCAGGACCAGGCCTTTTATTGAAGGAAGACATACTTCGTTTTTTAGTCATAGATAAAATAGTGGATACCGCAGTTGGTGGGGCATTCTATATATCCACCTTAAAGGATTGGCAGATTCCATCAGATCTTTCAGAAAAAATCCTAGATTTAGTAGATATTTCCATTGCAGCGGTAACACATTTGAAATCCGCCATTAATAATGTCATTTCGAACCCAGAAAACGCACTAAACTTCGCCAGAGAAATTGATATCTTAGAAAAACAAATTGATAAACTCTACAGACCTTTAATAGTTCAAATTACCGAACTAAATGATGATTTAAGGATAATTATGGCTCTTAGAGAGCTTGTTCTCAGAATTGATGAAATTGCCGATATTGGATTAGAAATTGCAGATGCTGTAAGAATGCTAGCCCTCACACGTTAAATAATGAGTGTATTTTTGCAGCTTTATAAAGAATTTCGCTTTATGTCCACTCTTGTCTTTTATTAAGTGCTTTATTTTGAGCAAGATGGAGAAAAAAATTATATTTTTAGAGGCGTTTAAAATGAATGAATCCGATAATCAAATTGACATTCAAGAGGAAGAAGAAGTTATAACAGAAGAGGATCTTGAGGCTGAATTACTTGAAGATAGAATAATTGTTTGGAATCCAAAAGTTGGTTCTTGGTTGTATAAGCAAGGATATTATGGAAAGCCGGTTGGAATACGTAAACCGAAGCATTTCAATTTTACACGACCTCTTGAGTTGTCCTTGCTCGAATCTACTTATCTTTTGTCAATAAATAAATTAAGAATCAAGAGGGCAATTTCCAATAAACCAATATCATATGAAGAACTAAAAAGAATTGGTGAACTGCACTATGATCGATTTACTGAGAAATTTATAGTTTATACTGATCTCAGGAATAGAGGTTATGTTGTGCGACCCGGGCTTAAATTCGGTGCAGATTTTGCAATTTACGAACATGGTCCAGGCATTGACCACTCTCCACTTATCGTTCATGTTTTGTCAAGAGGTGTTGAACTTTCTCCCATTGAATTAGTTCGAGCAGGTCGTCTTGCCACGACTGTTAGAAAAAAATTTACCATTGCAACCGTCCCGCCAGACGGTACGCCTAGATACTTTATGTTTTCTTGGTTCAAGCCATAATGTTAATTTTTATTGTTCTTTGAGTAATATCTAATCGTGAATGCAATATTTTATTTACGTGCGGTGAAAAATACCATAAGTGTATTAATTTGCAAATCATAATTGGTTCCTGACTGATCCACACACATATAAAATATGTTTACTGAGTTAATATCAGGTATTTGATATATTATATCTAAGTTAATGCTTATTTAATCTATGACGAGGTTTTAAAAAATGGGCGAATACATAGACGATTTATTCAAAGACATTCAAACTAGCCCCTCAAAAATCGAGGAAATCGTTCAAGTAATAAATGCTATCCTTGAAAACTTCATTAACGTTGTCTTTAAAGCTGTTGAGGGCATTAGTAATGACGTATCCAGTGTTAAATCAGAAATTAGACAGTCAATTAATAATCTCAGCACAAAGGTTCAATCACTAGAAGGCAGGATGTCGTCTATGAGAACAGCAGGTCCAGCAGCACCAATGTCACCAACATCAACTGGTTTACCACCACCTATGACACCCGGCCCCTCAGAGCCATTTCTTACTCCCCCACCTATGACACCAGGCCCCCCAGGACCAGAATCACCACCACCGGTAACTGGAGCTACACTACGCATGCAACTCAACTCAGAGTTGAAAAAAGCCTTTTCAAGAATAAAAGGCGGCTCAGAGGAATAGAATTCTTATATGAGATCAATTTTCTTTTTTCAATTTCTCTAGTGCAATTTCTACATATGTTGTATCGATACGATCTTCTCCAGAAAATCCAAGCCGTTTTGCATACTCCATTAATTCCTTTTCAAGTTCAATTACACTGATATCTTCAGGTAATTCACTTTCCAAGCTAACTTGTAAAAATGATCCCATAGGGATTTCTTTATCTTCATGTAATAATGTTACTTTCTCATCAAACTCAATTTCAATTTCACTTTCAGCAATTTCAATTTCACTTTTATATCGTGTTCGCACTTTACGAAATGCCACCAGAACTTCGTACCCTAATTTCTCTAAAATTGTACGTAAATCTTCTGCTTGATCTACAGGAATATCTATCGAATGATCCTCACGTAGATCAGTTTCTCTAGTTGGTCTGGATCCTTTCCAAGTCCATTGGCAGTAACTTAATTCCTCTAATGGTGTATATTCTAATCTAATTCTTAGCCGTTCATCGTTTCTGTACAGTTTTCTTTGTCCAACAACATCGTAGTAATAATCAAATTGTATTACATCTTTAGTTTGCTCAAAACCAAATTTATGAAGTTGTTCCTTTATTTCTTTGATTTTTCCGTTAGCAGCAAACTTAATCTCGAACTCTTTGAAAGTCATCTTAATCACTCAGTCAATTACTGTTGTGGTTTTTCAACTGACTTTTCTGGTATTAAGGTTTTGAACTCAGGATTTCTTTTTTTTGGAGAATAATGATTAACAATATCTAATAAATATGTGTTAAGCACATGTCTGTATTTGTTTCAAGATACTAATCAAAGGTTTATTTGGAGGTTTCATATGTCTAAACGAAAGGTTCATCGAGTCTCAATAAATGATATAGTATTTGCAACAGATAAGAATAATCCACCTGTGCTACGTATTGCATCTGGAGACACGGTCATTTTTAAATGCAAGGACGCATTTAATCAAGGAATACAAAGTTCTACCGATTTACCAACGGATTTGGACTTCGAAAGGGTTAATCCCGCAACGGGTCCTATTTATATTGAAGGAGCAGAACCTGGCGACACATTAGAGGTTTATATAGAGAAAATCGATGTGGCGGATCAAGGCGCTTGTTGTATAGTCCCTGGCTTTGGTTTTCTTGCTCCAGAGTTTCCTGAAGCATGGACTAAGATTGTTCCTATAAAAGACGGTTATGCTGAGTTTGGCAAAGGAATAAGAATCCCGATTGATCCTTTCCCAGGAACCTTAGTAGTAGCTCCTTCTGGTGAAGGCGAAGGTACGCTCGTTCCTAAAGACCATGGAGGAAACATGGATACGAAGGCGATAAAGGAAGGCACTGTACTCTATTTACCTATTTTTGTCCCAGGAGCACTCTTTGGAGTAGGGGATGTTCATGCCGTACAAGGCGATGGCGAAGTATGTGGTACTGCTGTGGAGGTGGATGCTGAAGTCACTATTAGGCTTGTAGTGAACAAACAAAAGAAGATCGCACGACCACAAATTGAGACACCTGACTTCTTTATGACTACTGCTTATGCTGAAACGACAGATGAAGCAGTGAAGATAGCTCTGCGTGATATGATTGACTGGCTTGAATCAGAAAAAGGACTTACACGGCAAGAAGCGTATGCACTCTGTAGCTGTGCCGTTGACATGCGGATATCGCAATTGGTAGATATAACCCCTGGAGTTCGTGTTGTTCTTCCAAAAGTCATATTCATCGAATCAGAATCTTAGTCGAGAATCCTCGGAGTTAATGAAAAACGACTACAAAAGTAAAGTGTTAGAAATACTAAGATTCATTATATAAGAAGACACTTTTCATGAGAGGAGCTTTTGCATGATGAATGTGCAAAACCTACGTATGTTGAGCCGAGTCCTGTTAATGTTGCTGATGGCTGTGCATGTGGCTACATGGTATCTTTTTGGCATCCACGCTGTGGGTAGCATCGGAATCGAGGCACTCTTATCCGGTCTCTCTCGGGGAGTACTCAATGCCGGGTTTGTTTTCTGGATATTGGTTCTCATCTCAGCGGTAATCCTTGGGAGGACCTTTTGCGGATGGTTCTGCTGGTTTGGTGGCTATCTGGACATCGTCGAGTGCGGGATA
>JAEOSF010000111.1 GCA_016840515.1 Candidatus Borrarchaeum yapensis
AGGAACTAGCGATATATGGGCCCGTGTTAGATACACACTACCAAGATTATGAGGAATTGATCTCGAAATTCGGTAAACCAGAAGTAGGGAAACCGAGAGTAGATCGCCAAGAACCACTAAAACTCGAACTTCAGCATTTTATCGAGTGTGTTAAGACTGAATCAACACCTATAGTTGATGCCTGCGAGGGTCATGAAAACCTAGAGATCGCTACAAAAGCACTTGAATCCGCAAAACATGACAAGATATTTCATATCCCAACAAAAAAGAAGTAACCTGTAGCATTCATCGAGAATTGAAGTCTTTAATATCCAATAATATATCATGGTTGAATGTGACTATCTTACATTACTTTTATCATTTTCAAATAGGTGTGTACACTTTATATAGCAGAAAACAGTATGCTAAGTAAGGTATGATCTTATCTGAAGATTTTGAAATATCACGCTACCTGATTTTCTTTCACCTTCGAGCCTCTTTGCGCTACAATATCATCGCTTGTAATTAATTATCAGGTGCGCAACAAGAGAAGTGACATCTGAACTGAAAGGATCACGATTCGTGTAACTTACAAAAATATAGTAAAAAATATTGCTCTAAGTATGTCAATGTACTTGAGGACGAATCCGATTTTTATAATATTTTCACTCCACTTAACCTGGAAAATTAATCTTGCTTCACAACACTTGGTTGAGTCTTCATGTCGTTAAAAGAAAAAAATGATACTTCTTCAAAAAAACGATCAGTTCATCGATCTACGACTGATAAGCTAAAAGATGTTTCAGGAGTTGTCTCGTTAGACCATTTTGTCGAGATGAGTCGCTTGGATGGTTGGCGAGTAGAGAGATTTCTCAAGAAGAAACCGAATATAATATTCCTGAAAGGGGTTCTAGTTTTAACGTGTGCGGTCGCAGGGATATTGTTCTTCTGCGTTTATATCGCCACAATTAGGGTTAGTATTCAAATATTAGGAAGATCTTTCAATTTATCTGTAGTTTTGACCGTTCTTTTAGTTCTTATAGTTCTTCTAGTCGTGGTGTTCTTTAACAATCTTTTCAGTTTAATTATAAAAAGACGACATAATAAAATGTTCTTGGAATTCGCAAAACAGATCGAAGAAAAAGGTGTGGCTATAGTTCGCACTATAGATTCATCAGGGAATCTGGAAATGGGAATTAGATTATTCTTCATAAATCATAACGCCGTCTCAACGGACAAGAAATATATTGAAATTATGATTCCTTTTGTGTGATATTGATTATATGCGTTTGGAATGCGTTTTCACGTCGGGGACATATTGATTGATTAATCTCATTATTGTAGCGATTATCTCATGATCCTCGTTTAAATGATATCTCGTTGGGTTTTTTGCTTTTCCAGGTATCTCTTTCACCATGTCCTGCTCAAGAAAAGTATCAAGATGTTTTCGAAGAATACCGCCGTTTGATCGAGTTACAAAAATCAAATCAGAAACGATTAAGTTGGGGAACATCATCAAAGCTTTTATTATGTTGTATTTGGTATTCCTGCCAAATATCACCATATTGAGAAAATCTGGTTCAACTTGAACAAGTTCGGGTCTAGCGTTCATTTTTTATTCCTCGTTTTATTAAGTTACACAAGCGGAGGATGATGATTCGGAATGTTGTTCTAATGTGATCCAGAGTTTTAACGTCTGTGCTAGAAGAACCCCATGCGGATTACTCTCATTAAATACATAATGGTGTTCATCACCGTTCCGTGATTTTAATTCAATGAGACCGATATTTCTAAGATAATCGAGATTGGACGCGACCGTGCGAGTCCTGACACTACTCTGTTCAACTATCTGGTCAAAAGACGGAGTATCGAATATTGCAACTACTTTCAGTATCTTAATACGACTCTCATGCTCTAGGACTTCCTCTAGCGGAGGCATCGAGCGATGCTGATTTTTTCGTGTTATCATCTTTTCTTTACCTCGAAAGCCGACTTTTTAGACTAAGGTGAGAGTTTTCCCTCATTGAGAGATATATTCTGACTTTATTAGAGAGAGTTACTGCAAAACGTGCAAGTTAAATGTTGAGAGTTAGCAGATTGTATCATCTCAATGGTTAAGATTTGACCTGCAGCGATGGGTTCTAGCACCTCAGCAACTCTGTTAGCAAATGTTTCATAGAGTGCTCTTGCACACACGGTATTGAAACCTTGAATAGTGCTGTAAGTTTTTACCCTACTTGCTATGGTAGGATCACCGTATATCTCACAGAAAGCTCCTGATATCTCCTCTAAGATATCTCTGAAAAGCGATAGATTATGTGCATGAAGAGTTGACTCTAGTACGAAGAGTAGCCCGCCATAATAGTAGAACACATATTGATTTTGGTTCATTATAAGACTATCTAAGGTTTGTACAGAGTAGGAATTAAGCGAGGAGAATAGTCCACAAAGTAGAGTAACATCTTCGTTTGTAGGCGGATATATAACGATCGGTTTGCATTCATTATCGATTACATATACTCTCATTTTTCCTCATCCTTGTGAGAAGAGATTCTTGCAATGATCGATACCCGAGAAGGTTTATAATATGTTTTGAGATTCTTTCCACGGAAGAATTGTGGTGGGGTTCATTGTGCGTAACATATTATCGTACCTCATTAGGTAGTTGACACGATACAGAGAGTATGAATAGATGTCTCTTATGATAGGATTAAGAGCTGACTTATGAATACTTTCGGATACCTCTGTTTCGACAAGAAACTCATCTGATTATTATGTTATTTTTTTAAACTTTCTGTTTTTATTACTTTCGATAAACTGATAAAATTAATTTTCCGATAGAATGAATACTTTGTCCTTTTAATCGGACAGATTATCGCCTTGTAGTGATGAGATTGATACTGAAACAAAATTTCGGTTCTCATATTTGTTTATGAGAAACTAGAAGTTTATGAAAACCCGAAATAAATATAAGCACTTATGTCGGGATAGATTCCAATATTCAGAATTTGGTGGACAGGCTACGAACCATCATTGCTTCAGTTTTTTGCTATAAGAAACTCACCAATACGCGGAGGATAGGGGTGGAGCACATGGTTGCGTTGTTCGATCTTCGATGGCTTACAATCAAATATTTTAAGTCAAAGGGTTTTAATTTACAGGGCGTAACCAAATGTTATCTGATCAAGAATAAGGTGATTAAAAAAGTACTGAAAAATACAAATGGACTCTTTCTGAGTGATCGAAACGAAAAACCATATGCAATCTTGGTTATAAAGGATTGGAAAAGGGTGGTTGGTGTTGATCAATGCCGTCAGATGGATCGATTGCGTACCAGGTTAAACGAAGTCAATGAGGAGTGCAATGATTTGGAATTTATTTTGGTGAGCAATCAGGGTTTTTCCGAGAGTGCAAAAAGTTATGCTAGAAGATTTGACATAAAATTGATATCCGCATCTGTTATGGAGTATGAATACCCGAGACTCGGTGAACTCAGGAGATTACAGCGGAAAAAATCACAAGAAGTACAAACTATGAATAAGGAGTCGGTTGAAGTGGATCAAGACTATAGAATAATGACAACCGAAGATCCGATCTCTGAATTTCCCGACGATACTGTAAATTGAATATTCGAACTTAATTCCTTTTTTATGATAAGGATTTAGACTAAAAGATG
>JAEOSF010000036.1 GCA_016840515.1 Candidatus Borrarchaeum yapensis
AGCGCTTGACTAAAGCCGTCTATACTCCTGAGTGGAGCACGCAGATCGTGCGAGACAGAATAGCTAAATGATTCCAGTTCTTTGTTAAGGGCCTCCAGTTCAACAGTCTTTCGTTTCAAGTCCTCCTCTAATTGTTTTCGGTTTGTGATATCCTTAACTATTTCCAACATAGCTACGATATTTCCTTCTGCATCTCTTACAGGAGAACTTGAAAGGAGATTATGACGCAGTTTTCCATTAGGCATTACAATAGGTCGTTCCGCAAAAAGCATTTTTCCTTCATTAAAAACTGTTTCGATATAACAATCAGAACATGGCTCAGTTGATCTTTTATACACTTCATAACACTTCTTTCCGATGACATCTCCATAAAGATCTATTATTGGTTGATTTACCCAGATGATGTCGAAATTCTTATTTTGGACGGTGATGAGATCACCAATTCCTGTTAAAATTGCTCTGAGTTTTTCTTCCGATTCTATCAAAATCTTTGTTCTTTCCTCAACGAGCGTTTCCATATTTTTTGCATTATTTTTTTTCTGTTCCTCATCCCGAGTAGGATCGTTGATGTCTTGATTCTGTTCTGACATATCTTAAACCTCCTCCTAAATCTGAAATATGGATTAGGAAAGTCACCTTGTCATAATGCAATAATATATTGATGTTTATCAACATATTATTTGCCAAATAACTATATATAAGTAATTATATTTATAGTTTTTGCAAGATTTTATTTTACAAAAGTAAAAATACTCAATACCGTGAAATCGCATACACCCAGGAGCTCTAGGATATACAGTAACTAGTTAAATACTAAAAAAGCCAAAAAAAGTTAAAGGTTTAACGCTGCAATCAGGGAATCAACACCCTCTTCGGTTTTTGCGCTAGTCTTGATTACCTTTATTTCTGGGTTGATTGTAAGAGCGTCACTCACCATTTCTTCTACATTTGCTTCTACTATCTCTGCTAAATCCATTTTGTTAATAACCGCTACATCTGAAAGCTTAAAGAGCAAAGGATGTTTTCGAACAACGTGATTTCCTTCAGTAACACTAACAACAGTAATTCGTGCATGTGCACCTAGTATAAAGTCTGAAGGGCAAATGAGATTACCTACATTTTCAATGATGAGTAAATCCAAATTATCTAAATCAAGATCTTTAGCAACATCTCGAACGAAGCTAGCTGTCAACGCACATTCAGATGCGGTTTCAATCTGGATTGCTTGGACGCCATGACTTCTAATACGAGTTGAATCTACGTCCGTTGCCATATCTCCTGCAATTGCTGCGATTCTATACTTCGACTTAATTTTATCGATTAAAAGCTCTATAAGTGCCGTCTTTCCAGCACCAATTGCCCCTACCACATCAAGAACTTTAATACCCTTTTCATCAAATAACGCTCTATTTTGAGCAGCAATTCTATTATTTGCTTCAATGAGATTTCTCTCAGCATCAGCAATTGAGATGCTTATTTCATGCTCGCCCATCTAACGTTTCACCTTCTTGTAACTGATAAAATCTATTTTCATCATTATACATTTCCAAATACTCAAAGTTTTCTCTAAAAAAGTAGCGATAGCGGCGAGAATATTAATTTTTTTAAATCGGAGTCGTATCAATGTTTTGCAAAACTTTTTTGAAAACTGTAGCAGTCAAAGAAAGAGTCAAGTTCAATTCATTATTCAAAAAGTTGGAACGTGGAAAAATGAAATTTAAACCCTTTGAGTTGGAACGATGGTTTGTTAAATACGAACATGATTGTGAGATCATGATGGGCGAGAGTGGAGTTAAACCGCTTACACTTAAAGAACTATTGGATTTGACTGGTAATTCTATCGATAAAGTTTTAGACACAAAACTAGGCTATGGCTGGAGTAATGGGCTACCTAAATTACGGGAATTGATTGCTGAAGAATATGAGGAATTAGATACAAATCACATTGTTGTAACAAATGGAGCCATAGAAGCAAATTTTATCACCTCCTACACGCTTCTTGAGCCAAATTCTGAGGTTATTACTAGTTTTCCAACTTATGCGCAGCTTTGGCAAGTTGGAGAAAATTTAGGGGCACGCGTGAAGAAATGGCGATTACTTATGGATAATAAGTATAAGCCAAATATTGACCAGTTAGCTGGTATGATTAGTGAAAACACCGATCTGATAATAATAAATTATCCAAACAATCCTTCCGGAGCTTGCATCGAAAGAACAGACTTGGAAGAAATATGCGCGCTTGCAGAGCAATATAACATCCCAGTTCTTTCGGATGAGATTTACAGAGGTTTAGAATATAAAACTACAGATCGTGCCCCTCCTGCTGCTGATTTATATGAAAATGCCATTAGTGTAGCAGGGCTGTCTAAGGTTTACGGACTGCCAGGCCTAAGGATTGGTTGGCTCGCTTGCCAGAACAAAGAACTCCTTAAAAGAATTTGGTCATTTCGAGACTTCACCTCAATCTGCAATGGTGTTTTAAACGAAAAAGTGGCTGAAATAGCTCTAAAAAGCCGTGAAATTCTCCGCGAACGGGGGCGCAAGATAGCTGTTAAGAATTTTGAGATATTGAAACAGTGGGTTGACGATCATAGCGATGTAATTTCATGGGTTCCCCCTAAGGCTGCTGTATTGACTATGCTTATGTATCACTTCGAGATGGATTCTGAAACATTCTGTAAAGGGCTGGCTGAAGAACAAAGCGTATTTACTGCGCCAGGATCCTGTTTTGAAACTGAAAAGCAATTTAGAGTAGGTTTTGGATATGATACCGAAAGGCTTAAAGAAGGCTTGAAGAGATTGAATGAGTATCTTGAGTCATTAAGGGATGAGAGCTGACTTTTGGCAATTAACAGCGCTTCTTAAACTATTCTTATCTCTAATAAACGTGTTATCAACCAAATAGGACTTAATGACCCATTTTCTTTTTTTGAACAAAGATTGTCAACTAAAATTTCCTTTTGTTTTCCGCCTGAAAAGCTTAGGTCTATTTGGTGTAAAGAAAAATTGTTCCTTTTAAAAGAATCGTTTATCAGCAAAAATTTTTAAGAAAAAAATAATATAATAATCTTTATTAGATTTTAGAACGAAAAATCTTGAAATACGAAAGTTCTTGTAAGTTAGTTCTTTCTAGAGGGAGAAATCGATCTTTTTAATCATAATAAGCCCCTCATAACAAAAAACAAATTTTCTCAAATTTCTTAACTTAAAGCAAGAGGTTTACCGAGGTTGTAGAGATGAGAAAAACAAAAAAACAGATTCTCGTTCGAGCCTATACGCCCATTGCTAAACCGATCAATTGTAATATTCAAAAAAGTGCTACAATGCTTTTGCTGGGTAAAATTGACTATAACAATGGGTCAAAAACCTTTAATACTAAACTTTATTACCTTAAAGGATTACGTGGGATGTTAAGACATGCTTGTATGAGTCTTGCTCAGGACTCTGGCATCAAAGTATGTCATACTAGCGAAAAAACTGAACTTAAAGACGGTACACAACTTATTCCGTCAGGGTTTCATCCGCTTGGTGAGTGTGATCCTCCATGTATTCTTAAACGAATCTTTGGAACTTTTCGCGAGGAGTCCTCAATTTCCGTCTTGGCAGACCCAATTGCGTCTATTAAGCACAAAGAGTTTACCACAGAAGTTCCAGTGCAAAGGGTTCATATTTCAAGCGAACATAGGATAGCAAAATCGTTCACTGGGCTACCGATTCAAGACTTCACAGAATCCTATTTCTCAGGGTATTTTAATTTCTATATTGATGTTACCGAGTTAACTAACGATGAAATCAGGTTTCTCATGGAATCTCTACTCCATGTTGAATCACTTGGAGCTGGTAAGCGCTCGGGCTATGGACGTATCAAGATTCTTAACTTTGAATTCCAAAAGGTGGAGACTACAAGAAAAGTCGTCCGCGAAAATGGAACTTATAAAGTTATTGAGCATGAATCGATAACGGCCATAGAACTCGATGATATTGAAAGTTGGAGAGGTTCATTATCAACATAAATATTGAGCACTGAAGATAGTATGCTACCTCTTAGGTGAGTAAACTGGCAAAAAATTGGATTAGAATGATGGGTACTACTAAGACACCTATTGTAAACAAACGAAAACACTTCTTCTATAAAATTGGTGTTGTAACAATACATGGTCGTCCAAGAATCGTGGGGAAACTCAAGAAAGGAGAACAGCGTGTCCCTAAAAAGTACAGAGCTTGGTATGGAGATATTGAGTTTCTAATCCCTGAGCATAAACTTGATGAGGCACTCGCAATTGACAGCATTGGGAGATATATCTATGAGGGAATGGGGCAAATCGCATGGAAAACAGCAAACAAAATCAAGAAACCCCTTTATACCCCAAGAAAAATCAAGACTCGTAAAAAAATTCCTAAACTTTCTGATGCGCAAGAAAAATTGATTATAGCTATGCTTCTCCATGATTTCGTAAATACTGAACGGCATTCCAGCAAAATTTACACTGAAGTCACTATAGTTGACGAGGAAGTATATAATCTTGTGAAAAATCATCATAATTACGAGATGGATGATAGAAAACTCCCTCTGCTCTCACTGCTCCAATACTATGATAGAATTTCTGCTGCCATTTCTCGAAAATTCAGATGGACCGCGTTATCGCGCTACGGCGCTGAAGAAACCGAAAAAATAGATTTTGATGCGCTAAAAAGAGAGATTGAACTGTGTCAATATTCCCCTTATGCACTTTATACCTTTGTTAAAAAATGTCAAGACCTTGATAAAATCAATGAATCTTTCAGATTTGGCTTCTCTTCTTTAAAGAATCACTTACTCCTCATGGTTAACTTGTATCTTGATGATAAACAAGACGGTATGCTTTCTGCAATCAGCAGATAGCACGTTCTTGTGCATGAGACCACTCATCTATAAAGGTCTGACGCCTTTGGTGGGCAGGGATGACTCGCAGGGGACGATAAATGTCGTAAACATTTCGCCAAGTCTCTTCAAGCCTTTTTTAACAAAAAAAGGAGAAGGGACTTTCCCCTTCTCTCTAATGTTTTTTAGAAACAAAGCAAAGTACCATAGAAATGCCAACAATTTGCCAACCTATCTACAACTCGTCAATATCTAGAATGGAATATATGGCACAGCTCAATGTCTTGATAGTTTTGCCTTCTTGTCACATATTTATCTCACATTTGTCCCATATTTGTCCCAAATTCTTATACAGGTACAAATTGACTAAATTTCAAAAGGAAGCGTAAACTTTTTAGAGTCATTATATTAGGGTTGGTGAAAAATAAATCTCTCAAAAAATTGAGAAATGAATGTTGCAGAGATTTCAAAACGATTGGAAATTTTAAACTTCAACAATCTGAATTATTCATTAGAAATGTTTCAAAAATCATTAAAAGAACAATAATGTTGAAAGAAAAAAGAGGATGAAAAATATGGTAACTACTGAAGTTGGTGATACTTTTGAAGTACGTGATCTTTCACTTGCAGAAGAAGGAAAAAACCTCATCGAATGGGCAGAATTACACATGCCGGTGCTTCGAAAAATTCGTGAACGTTTTATAAATGAAAAACCTCTCCAAGACGTTCGAGTCGGTTGCTGTCTTCATATCACAAAAGAAACGGCAGTTTTAGGACAAACACTTAAAGCTGGAGGTGCAAAAGTTTTCCTCTGTGCATCAAATCCTTTAAGCACTACTGATGAAGTAGCTGCTGCATTAGCAGAAGAAGATGGCATTCACGTGTACGCGTGGAAATTTATGGATACTGAAGGTTACTATAGATCGATTTCCAATGTTATCAAGAATGAGCCCCACATTAGCGTTGATGACGGTGCCGACCTAGTTGGAATCTTGCATAAAATGAAAAGAGGAGAACAAGCCCCAGAGTTAGATATAGTAAAAAAGGTGTTAGGGGAAAGAATAGATTGGATTGATAATGTGTGGGCTGGTGCAGAAGAAACAACCACAGGTGTAATACGCCTTAGAGCGATGGCAGCGGACGGTGCAATGCTTTATCCTATTCTTGCAACAAATGATACTCCAACAAAGTGGGATTATGATAATTATATCGGCACAGGTCAGAGCACAATTGACGGTGTTTTGAGAGCTACAGCAGATTTACTAGCTGGAAAGGTCTTTGTGGTTGCAGGGTACGGACGTTGTGGACGAGGAATAGCGATGAGAGCAAAGGGCATGGGCGCAAGACGTGTCATAATAGTAGAAGTAAAACCGCATAAGGTACTTACTGCCGCCCTTGAAGGCATGGATGTTATGCCAATAAAAGAGGCTGCTAAAGTAGGAGATATCTTTGTAACAGCAACAGGTTGCAAGAACGTAATTGCACGGGAACATATGGAATTAATGAAAGATGGCGCAGTTCTAGCGAACTCTGGACACTTCAACGTGGAGATCGAAATACCTGCGCTTGAAGAAATTGCTGTGGAAAAGAAACAGATTCGCCCTCTTGTGGATCAATTTACCTTAAAAGATGGTAGAAGGATATTTCTATTAGCCGACGGAAGGCTTGTTAACTTGGCAGCTGCTGAAGGACATCCCTCTGAGGTCATGGATATGAGCTTCTCCGATCAAGCACTAGCGGTTGAATGGATTAGCAAGAATAAAGATGATCTTAAAAACAGAGGTGGAGTCGTTATTGACATTCCTAGAGAAATAGACGATCAGGTAGCTCAACTAAAATGTGAAGTAATGGGTCTAAAGTATGATGTACTCACACCAGAGCAAGATAAGTATCTAAAAAGTTGGGAAGAAGGTACATAGTGATTGCTTGTAACACCTCACACCTTCTTTTTCAATTTTAAGTTATTTTTGAACCTGGACGAAGAGGCTGATCAACCATTAGAAGGCCTAAAGCACCTGTTTGCGGATCTTCTGCTGCTAAGAGCATTCCATTAGATTTTAGGCCACGGATTTCTGCCGGTTTAAGATTAACTAGTACTATAATCTGTTTATTCACTAATTCTTCTGGTTTATAGTAGCCGATTAGTGATGAGACAATTTGCCGCGTTCCAAGCTCGGCACCTAGATCTACTTCCATGCGAATTAATTTTTCAGTACCTTCAACATGCTCTGCTACAACAACTTTTCCTACACGCATATCTAATGTTTTGAAGTCATCAAACGTAATGAGTGGAGTGGGTTCAGAAGGTTCAACTAGTGTTGCTTGTAACGTTTCTTCTTGAGCCTTTATTATTTTGTCATCTATCTTGGCGAACAGGGGTTCAGGGTCTTCTACGATTTTATGCCCTGCTGGAAATCCTTCAAGGGCTGCGTCCCAGGTCTGTTCGTGCACAGAATCCTCAAAATTCAGATCTTTCCACAATCTTTCTGCTGCAAAAGGTAAGTACGGTTCCATAAAAATAGTAAGTGCTCTAACTACTTTTGCACACACACCAAGCGTAGTTTTTGCCTTTTCTGGTGCCTCTTTTATCGCTTTCCATGGGGCTTTATCATTAAAGTATTTATTGCACTTATGCGTGAAGTCCATGATGCTTGTTAAACCAGTACGGAGTTCAAAAGACTCTATACTTTTTTCAATATTCTTTTGCAGTTCGCCAAGATGTTCTAAAAACTTGTTATCGGCTTCATCGAGATCATTGATTTCTTGGACTACACTGTCAAAGAAGCGATTGGTAAAAGTAAGCGTTCTGTGAATGAAATTTCCGAGATCTGAAACAAGTTCATTATTTACTTTTGTTTGATACTCTTTCCATTTGAAGTCTGCATCTTCCAAAAGATTAGAGTAACTAATCCAGTAATATCGTAAGGTATCAGGATCAAAGTAATCTAGGAATTCAGTGAGTCCGACGTACCAGCCTCTACCTTTGGACATTTTGCGTCCTTCAAGGTTTCCATATCCATATGTGGGGATTTTGGTAGGTACTCGATGGCCAGAGCCCATCAGTTCGGTAGGCCAAAAAAGCGCATGATGGTATACTATCCCTTTTCCAATGAAGTGAATTAATTCAGTACCTTTTTCCTCTGCAAGATCCTTTAACCAAAATTCTTTCCATTTCAATTCATCTTTCGCCACCTCGATTGCCCACTCCATTGTAGAAGTCTTGTAACCAAGAAAAGCGTCAAACCAAACATAAACAACCTTTCCTTCAGCATTATCGAGGGGAACGGGAACACCCCAGTCTAAATCACGAGTTATACAGATATCTTCCAGGCCAGGTTCCAGATATTGCCCAATTAAATATTCCTTACCGTAAACTGGCAGTACATCTTCCTCTTCTAGCCATTTTCTTAATTTTTCTGCAAAATTTGAAAGTTTAAGATACCAGTGCTTGCTTACTTCAATTAAGGTCGCTTCGCCGCAGAGCTTACAATGTGGATACAACAGTTCACCCTCATGAAGGGCTCGACCGCAACTGTCACATTCATCTCCTCGTGCGTGATCAAACCCGCAATAAGGGCATTTTCCTTCTACATATCTATCTGGTAAGAATCTCTTATCATTAGGACAATAGGGGAGCGAAAGATCCTTCTCATAGATGTGTCCTGCTTCGTATAGCTTCAAAAATACCTCTTGAGTAGTTTTATAATGTAGTTTTCTACTTGTTCTCGAAAAATTATCAAATGAAATACCTAGGCGTTTGAAATCATTTGCATCCTGCTCATAGTATTTTGTAGCAACCTCAATTGGCGTAACGCCCTCTTCTTCAGCCCGTATACTAATAGGTGTACCATGTTCGTCTGTCCCACTTACGAATACTATTTCATGGCCTTTTAATCTGCAATAACGAACATAGATGTCTCCCGGGATATATGTACTCCGTGCATGAGCTATATGCAACTCAGAATTAGCGTATGGGAGAGCACATGTCACGAGAATCTTTCTTTTTTTCAATACTACCACCTTCATAACTCATGTTCGTTTATGGCGAGGTTCTTGACATATTTAAATCTTGTAACTATTCTGCTAGTTTTTGATAAGCGTAAATTAAACACCACATAAAACTTTGATCATTTTAAATTTTTTCTGCATGTGGAGTTCTATGAACAGTTTTTTTTATGATATAATTTAAGGTCCTTGAAGGAGAAAAGCAAAGGTATGTTTGGAAAAATTTGAGGAAAAGTGCTTAACTAGAAATGGCAAGAAATGTGATCAAATACCTTTCTCTTTTTTGTCAATACTCAAGCTGGCGTTGGCACTAGAATTATTAGAAGATTTGTAACTGCTTGATATCCAAACCACAATCCAAATGCAATTAGAATTATACCACACACAAGAGATACATATTTTAGAAATTTACCACCTAACCGTCTTCCTCCCTTTCCTAAAATAGCGGAAAGAACGAAAAACCAGAGAACGACTCCTACGACGACAAAGAAACTGTAGAAGAGAGCACTCAATTGGGTATCTCCACCAATTACTGAGGAAAGATAGGATCCAAAAATACCAATCCAAAAAATGATAGTGATTGGATTAGCAACGGTAATCAAGTAACCCGCTGGAAATGACCATCGTATTGACATTCTTTTGGAGTTATTTGCTTCTTTTGACTGCAGGTCAATTTCTTTAAACCGGAAAAAATCTTTAATGGCTAAAAAACCCAAATAGATCAAAACTATACATCCGAAAATCCAGATCGCTATTTTAACCGGTGGGAATAGGAATAAAACAGAAAGACCGAAAAACACAATCAGTAGATATGTTGAATCGGCTGCGGCAGCTCCCAAACCGGTTAAAAATCCATGATAAAACCCATTTAAACCGCGTTTGAAAACTTCAGTCGTTGTTGGACCCACTGGAGCCGCTAAGGATATCCCAATAAGAATAGCGATGAGAATTTCTGTAATCATACCTCGCTATCTAATACGGTTTTTTAAAAACCTTTACATTCTGACGACTATCTTCGTTTAGTTTTGTCCTATTTTTCGTATGCGGGTTTAATTTCGATTCTATGATCGGGATATGCGATTTTTGGGCGTTTTATTATAAAAGAATCTTCAAGATCTTCGCACATACGTCTTGCCACGCTGATTGGTATACCAAGAGCCATGTACTTGGCCGGAAACCATGCATTTCCAGTGGGATCGACAGGTCCCGTGAATACTGAGTCATAAGGCGCATTTTTTGCCATACCTGCAGGATATGTAACGAAGGTTGCGCATGATGGTCCCCATGGTGTAAGAACTGAATAAAAAGGATTTAAACTTCTGAAATGGATGAGAGTACATAAATTTCTTATCTGTTCGCCTATGCCGAAACAAACTATGGATCTAACACCGGGATCTTCTCCTGAAAGGTCTTCACAGGCTTGAAATACGATAAATTTTCCAGGAGGCGTTATTTTGCCTATTGATTTGACGCTATCTTCGACAATCTCAGGTGTAGCCTTCAAATATTCTGCAGCACCGTTTCTGAAATCTTTGGAACCTATAGATACGAAATATTTTATATAAGGAGGAAAATCCTTAAACCCGAACCATGCTTGTCCTCCCGGACAACATCCTTCAAGCGTTTCGTGCCCCATGTAAAGCAGGGTTGCGTCTTCACGAACTGCCGTAGTCAAGATAGCCCTAGCGATACACCGACTGATTGAAGCTACAGGCATTGCGTTATCAGGAGACGTTTCCGAACCATACACGCATATTGGTCTCGCAACCAATTTACCCGCTTTTGTGAGTTTGATGCCGATTTCTTTAATTGATAAATCAGACAAAACCATCACCAGTGTCAGTTGTTTATAAGAATGAACATTAGAATTAAGTTTAAGCATTATTTCCTTTATTTATAGTTCATGAAAAAGAGAAAATGAGGCGATTAAAATGAAAAAAGAAGTTATTGTTTCAGATAAAATTCCTAAGCCAATTGCTCCGTATAGCCCTGGCATAAAAGCTGGGAATTTTGTGTTCGCATCAGGACAAGTTGCGTTTGATCCGCTAACAGGAGAAATAGTAGGCAGTTCAACTGCTGAACAAACGGAACAAGCATTAAAAAACCTTAGAGACGTCCTTGAGGCTGCTGGAAGTTCTTTAGAACATGTAGTTAAAACAACGGTCTTTTTAAGTGACTTGAATGATTTCAAAGAAATGAATGGAGTATATGGGAAATTCTTTGAAAATAATCCTCCAGCGCGAAGCACAGTTCAAGCAGGTCTTGTTCTAGAACTTAAAGTTGAAATCGAAGCGATTGCTATAATTCCATAAACTGCTTTTGATTCAAAATATATTCAAATTCCACATTTCTTTCTTTTTCAGCGTCTTGATAGTATGACTTGCTTAATTCGGAAGTTTTTAGAAGATTAAAAAGAACTCAATGTACACTATGAGGTGGATATACTGTCTAAAGAAAAAGAATCATGTTCTTTTAGAGGATGAGGCGGTAGTCCTTGGACATGGATCATTGTCTTCGCAGTACTAGTGTTACTCATTCTCTTGTCGTTTTTATCATAAAAAATCTCAAGAATAAATAGAATGAAAAAGCCTCTAAAACGTGGGGGGCTTTGGACGGCGGGTGCAACTCGCCCTTTAATTCACCGAGATGAAAAAAAAGAGAAAAAAGAACTTCTAAGTAAGTATATCATGAAAAGTGAGAAGTTCAATATCAAGAGGCTTTTTTGTGATGTTTCCCAGTCTTGCACCAATGAGGTATTTGATTTGTTTTTCGGAAGCGATGTCTGATAATCGTTGTGTGATGACACCATCAAACACAATCGCATGTACTCCCTCTATTGATTGAAGTTTATTAGTGAGTTCTGAGACTGGCATTGAATCTATTGAACTAAATTCTTCACCAAATAAAACGGCTTCGGAGGTTTCTGTAATATTCTCTGCACAATCTATAAGAGGTTCCGGTACTTTGGGGGTCTTTTTCTTCTTTTTAATACTTTCTTTTGTGGGTTTTTTTACACTTTTTACTTCCATACGTGGTTTGTCTTGACCTTCGAGATATTGTTCAATGGGTATTTTGTTCCGAAGTTCTTTGATAATTTCTTTTCGTGACAATTCTTCAACTTCTCTATTCGGTGGAGCGCGAGCAACATAGTCTATTTCTGTAAGCTGCAGCAGTTCTTTGAGGACAAGTTCGCCACCTCTGTCTCCATCTACGAATGCAATAGCATTTTTCTTTCGTGAGAGAGTGACAATAGTATCTGGGATAGATGTACCTTCAACAGCAATCACATTGCGGAAACCATGCTTAAGAAGGTTTAATACGTCAGCTCGCCCTTCTACAATAATAATAGTCTCCGATTCGTTGATTTCTGGTCCAGCAGGAAGTTGATCCTTTCCATATTTGATGATGACTCCTAAACGTGCCGCTTTGATAACTTCTTCACTTATCCTCTGACTCTCAGGGATAACATCATCTTCCCAAGCTCTAAGGATTTGTGTTGCCCGATTTATGATATTTTTACGCTTCTCATCACGTACATCTTCTATTTTCGCCATGCTGACATGTGCTAAACATGGGCCAACTCTATCAACCGTTTCAAGAGCGGCCGTTAAAATGGCAGTTTCAATTTTATCTAAACTTGAAGGAATGGTAATGATTCCGGTTGATTTCCCGCCTTTTGAATCAATACTAACTTGAATTCTGCCAATGCGACCTGTCTTTTGAAGTTCACGAATATCTAATTCTTCGCCAAGTAAACCTTCTGTTTGACCAAAGATCGCGCCAACGACGTCTGACTTCTCAACCACTCCGTCAACTTCTATTTTTGCACGAACAACATATTTTGTCGTGCTATAAGATTCAAAATTCTCATTCATAATTAACATCCTCCATTTTTCAAAAAGAGATTTCACTACATTTTACAATGGATCGAAATACTCGATAATGCTCAATTTGAAAGTGAAATTAATTTTAAGGTATAACGTAAACTAAATCGTTCTTTAACTCTCCTCCTATTTATGATATGATTTGCTAATGTAATTTTTACTTATGTAAAGGGAATTATAACGGCTATCTTTACGTTATTTTGTGGAACTGCTCACATTATAACTTTAATCCTTACCGATAGTATGTTGACTCGGTACTTGGAGTTTTGAGACTAACGAACTGAGGCTTTCAACATCTTTTGTCAGTCGACTAAACACTTTTTTCATTTTGAGCCAATGTACTAAATCGGCTTTACAACGCTTTGATTCTAGATGACTTGCCAGTTTTTTTGAAAGTTTTTCTCCTTGATCATCGAAGTCTGCTAAGAGTATAATTCGATTATAATGTTCGAGTTGCTCTGCGACTTCAAATATAGGGTCCCCAATATTAACGCAATGAATAGGACCCCGTATACCAAGTGCACGCAAGGACGCTTTGTCTTTTTTTCCTTCCACAATAATCGGTGTGCCACTGTTTGCGTCAACAATTAAGTCGTGAAGGACATTGTCCATTTTTTCGGTCCAGTTTTGTGAAGGAAACTGATTAGTTTTCTTTTTTCTTGACAATTGTGATGCATCTGCTTTTTAGTATTTAAATGGGTAATTTTTAGCACATTATAATAGATCATAATCGCATTTACGCATTTGCACGATTCGTATCTCTTAATTTAAAAGAATACCCGTAGCTTTATAAAGCTACTGAAAGCAGTATCTTGCAGACGAGCACGATGCAAGGATTATATCAATTCATCAAGGCATCGAAGATGATTATATTTAAGTTAATGACGAAGGCAAAAATCAAAGAAAGGCGAGAAACGTGGAAATTCCTGAGATAATCACCCGAAATCTGGAAGAAATCCTAACAGAAGAAGAACTAATCGAATTACTAAGATCTAAAAAGAAGATTAGGACATACGTTGGCTATGAAACAAGTGGATTTGTCCACATTGGGACTGCATCTACGGCTTTAAAGCAGTTAGACTTTTATAACGCAGGATGGGAAGTTGTAGTTCTTTTAGCAGACCTTCATACATTTTTAAATTCAAAAGGATCGAAAGAATGGATTGAAAGCATGATAGATTATTGGAGAGAAGTTTTCAAAGCCTTGGGATTGAAAAAAGCTGAATATGTCACAGGGTCTGAGTTCGAATATGAACCAAAATATGTTCTTGATCTATTAAGATCGACGCTTCTTACAACCCAAACACGAGCACGACGCAGTATGGATGTAATTAGTAAAGAAATGGATGATCCAAAGGTGGCTCAACTTGTATATCCTCTCATGCAGTCTTTAGATATTGGTGCACTTAACCTTGATGTAGCTCATGGTGGGATGGAACAACGAAAAATCCATGTACTTGCCCGTGAGATCTTACCAAAATTGGGTTATAAGAAACCAGTATGTGTTCATGGCACATTACTTTCATCTATAAAGGGTCCTGGAGAAAAAATGAGTTCAAGTAAGCCAGAAACCGTTATTCTTGTCCATGAAAAGCCAGAAAGCATAAGAAAAAAACTGCAAGACGCTTATTGTGTTAAAGGACAAGAGGAAGATAATTTTCCACTTGATGTTGTGAAAATGATTATATTTCCTGTACTTGGAGAATTAACTGTTATTCGGCCTGAAAAATTCGGTGGTGATGTACGCTACAATCGAGTAGAAGATATTGTTACGGACTTCGTACAAGAAAAACTGCATCCACTGGATTTGAAGAAAGCAGTAGCAGAAGCAACAATAAAGGTTTTCGCTGAAGTTAGAGATATGATTGATTCAAATAGAGACCTTCTTGAACCTTTAAAAGAAAATTATGGTGCAGAATTAGTTAAAGAAATGAGTGTCTAAAATATTCCCTTTTCTGTTTTGTTCAATTTTTTCTTCATTCAAGAAGAAAATAGAGGGATGTTAGTGTTTCCTGACACTAACTCGATGCAATCATAGGTCGGCAATTGCTCTCATTCCTTTGCACCGTTCTCTCATGCCAGGTGATCTTAACAACCCTCTCCCGCTGGCTGTCTCACGTCTGGGTTGACTCTGTTTTCATTGATGGGTGACACACCCTGCCTCAACAAGAGCCCTATTTCGTGAATTTTAAATAACCAACGGTGCTCCAGATGTCGCCTTAGTTTTGCTCTATAGCCATCATCGTTATTCCTAGGCTAGTCCTCGAAAAAGGTCTTTCCTTTCATCGCTTGGATCTATATACTCATAGACTAATTTAAGGATTTTTATTTTGCACGTTACGTTTGCTGTTTTTCTCTCAAAAATCTTATAATCACAAAATAATAAGCAGGTAACACTTCAATACGAAATTTAAATTAGTAAGAACACATCATTTTTATCGACAACTTAGCCCCGTGCAGAGGTGCTTTCTAATGAAACAGTCGCTGACACTATTTGACACAGAAGAAACTGTCCTCAAAACTCTTAAAGACGATTTGATGGATATTAAGAGTATATCAAAATCTACTCAATTAGATAATGCTCAGATAAACTCAATTGCATTTTCACTTCAAGAAAAAGGACTGGTTCAAATAGTTGAGGAAAAAAGCACATTCATCTTTTTGTCAGACGAAGGCAAAAAATATGCCGCGTTAAAATTGCCCGAGATTCGATTACTTCATTATCTCTGTAAAGTAGGAGCACAAGAAATCCCTACACTCCTACAGACGCAAGATCACGGAATGGAAAAGGTAGAGGTTACAATAGGACTCAATTGGTTAAAGAAAAAGAAATGGGCAGAGCTTCAAAAACAACAAAATGGAGCAACGCTCCTTTATGTAACTGAAAATGGCAAAGAAGCAGCACTTGACCCCTGTTGCGAAGAGGAACTAATTTCTCTTTTAGCTGAAAGTGATTTAGTCTTAGAGGAAATGCCATCTAAGTATAAAGATAGTTATCTTGAATTTAGAAAAAGAAAATTACTAAAAGAAAAGGAAATAACAACAAGAAAACTTCAATTAACGGAACTTGGAATGAAAGTGGCGGCAGGAGAAGTCCAAATTATCAAAGAAGTAAGTAAACTTACTCGTGATGATATAACCTCTGGAAGATGGAAATCTGTCGTGCTTAAACCCTATAATGTTACAGCATCTCCTCCTACTGTATATCTCGGGAAGAAACAGCCGTTCCTTGAATTCTTAGAAGAGGTAAGAAGAGCAGTAATCGGAATGGGATTTCAAGAGGCAAAAGGTCCCCTCATCGAGATGGAGTTTTGGAATTTTGACGCTCTTTTCCAGGCTCAGGATCACCCCGCGAGGGAGATACACGATACGTATTACTTAAAAGATCCGATATTTGGTGATTTAGAACTAGATGATCTAAGAAAACGAGTCAAAGCGACTCACGAAAATGGCTGGACAACCGGTTCGCGCGGTTGGAGATATCCTTGGAGTTTGAAACGTGCATCCCGACTTATTCTTCGTTCCCAAACTACATCGGTATCTATGCGATTTTTGCATGAGCATAAGACTCCCCCACTCAAAATGTTCTGCCTTGATAGGAATTTCAGACCTGATGTCTTAGATGCTACACATGCTATAGAGTTTTTTCAATTGGAGGGTATTGTAGGCGACAAGAGCTTGACTTTAAAACACCATCTAGGATATTTGAAACAAATTGTGATAGAACTAATTCCAGGTGCAGAAGTGAAATTTAAACCGGGCTATTTTCCTTTTACGGAACCTTCTGTTGAAGTCTTCGCTCGTCATCCGAAACTAGGATGGATAGAAGTCGGAGGATCTGGAATTTTCCGACCAGAAGTCGTAAAACCATTTAATGTTGACTTTCAGGTGCTCGCTTGGGGGATTGGCATTGCAAGATTAGCTATGATTTACCTTGAGTATGATGATATTCGCGATCTTTATAGCGATAACCTTGACCTTCTACGGACTAAGGAAGTGAGGTAAAACAAAATGCCAACTATTACAGTTTCTTATAATGACCTTATTAGTCTGATTGGAAAAGAGATCCCATTAGAAACAATAGAGGATCGTTTGTTTTACATTAAAGCAGAAGTTGAAGATATCACACCAATTTATGGGTCAAAAAATGAAGTAATTGATCACGATCTTCAAGTTGAGATCACTTCAGACAGACCTGATCTGCTCTCAGCAAGTGGTCTCGCGCGCGTCTTAAAAGGTGTTTTTGAAATAGAAATGGGGCTCCAAAAGTTTGATGTTGAACCTTCTGGAATTCAATGTACTGTAGACTCTTCTGTACTAGATGTACGTCCCTATATCGTTTGTGGCGTTGTTAAAAATGTTCATTTAACAGATGCCTTAGTTCGACAGTTAATGCAACTCCAGGAAAAAATTCACGACACCCACTGTCGTAGACGGCGAAAGGGCTCTATTGGGCTTCACAATCTCGATGCAGTTGAACCACCTTTCGCATACTTGGCAGAAAAACCAGAGAATATCAACTTCGTTCCACTTAACGAGACAGAAAAAATGAATGGGTATGAAATACTAAGAGAGATTCCAAAAGGGCGGGATTATGCTCATATAATATCGGATTTCGACAGATATCCGCTTTTGGTTGACAAAAATGGTGATGTTCTCTCTCTTCCCCCAATAATCAATGGCAATCTAACAAGAGTTGACATGGATACTAGAAATCTCTTTTTTGACGTGACCGGAACTGATGAATATATCATTATTTATGCTCTACACATTCTTCTTGCTGATCTTTACGATCGTGGCGCGAAAATCGAATCAGTTGAGATTCTCTATCCTGACAAAACTCCTGAAGTTTACCCTAACTTCACACCTACTAAAATGAACTTGAGTCTAAAAAACACAAATGAACTGCTTGGATTTGGCTTAAACCTGAATGATTTAACAACTATACTGAAAAAGATGCGATTTGATTCAAAAGAAATTGATGATGACACTTTAGAGGTTCTTGTGCCTGTATATCGACCAGACTTTCTTCATGAAGTTGATATAATCGAAGACGTGAGTATTGGCTATGGCTATGATATAATGGAACCTGAGCTTCCGCAATCAATGACTGTGGGCGGCGAACTTCCTTTAAGCACATTCGAACGTAAAATTAAAGATTTGATGGTTGGAATGGGCTTTCAAGAAATTTTGAATTATGTCCTTACAAATAAGCATGATCTTGAGACAATTCGTTCATTTACTGAATCTAATGAGATAACTGAAATTGCTAACCCTGTAAGTGAGAAATATACTTTCATTCGCAATCAATTACTGCCAGGACTCATTAACTTTCTGAATAAAAATACCCATAGTGCTTTTCCGCAGAAAATCTTTGAGATAGGCCCTGTCGGAATCCCTGATTCGTCTGTTATAAATAAGGTGCGTACTGTTTCAAGAATCGCTGCAGCCATTACTGACTATGCTACAAGTTATGAGCATATTCAAGCAGTAGTAGGAGGGCTTCTCAACAACTTAGGCGTTCCATTTGAACTGAAAACTGCGGTCAATCCTTCTTTTCTTGAGGGAAGAGTTGCTGAGGTCTTTGTAAAAGGTAACAAAGTAGGTGTTTTGGGAGAACTTCATCCCGAGGTATTGCTTAAATTTAAACTAGAAAACCCCACCGCCGTTTTCGAAATTGAAGAACTCCCGCTCTTTGAAGCATAGAAGAATAAGAATTGCATTAATTAATGCGCTCACTTTTTTTCTTTAAGTAACTTCCCATTTTTGTTAATCGTCCCTTTCCTAATTCGTGACGATGAAATTGGCATCCCATCTTCTGCTAATACGCGGGGTACACTTATTATGGTTAAGGGCGCAAGCCTATTTGCTTTTCTTATGTCATTGATTTCTTCTGCAGTAGGACGAGTTTCTTCAGTAACGATTATTGCCTCCATTTCAGACAATGTAATTGCAGGACCATATCGATCATTAAGCTTCACAATTTTGGCGTGTTGGAGAAGTTCATTATTTTGCAAATAGTTTTCCATGTTTTTAACGCGCTGCGTATAAGATTGGACTTTTTTGGCGTTATCTTTATCGGAAAGCATTTCCTCAGAAGTAATTCCAATTAAAACATGCTCTCCGATTTCAAAAGCTTTCTGAAGAAGTGTTTTATGTCCTTTATGAATACGGTCGAAGGTCCCACCAATACCGACAAACGAATATTCTTTTTGTGGCACAGATTTCCCTCAGGTTCCCTCTACAGTTTTATAGTTACTTCGCAAGAAGACCCCTCAACATGTTGGGGGGATGAATTGCGTTACTTTTTCACTGTCACCCAGGTCTCTATAACTTTTAAATAGCTGTTCGCATACCTATGACCTGTGTCTACCTGCAGGCAAGAGGTCGGCATGCGAGTACCCTTCTGAACCCTGTATGCCGTAAAGCCCAGTGGGTCTGGAAGGGGACACAGTAGGGCAGGGACTGTCCGATTTAAAGCCTGTGTTAAGCCGATACCTGGTAACGGTATGGTTGGAGACGCTGCAGGTCGTCTGTGAAGCAGGAAGCCATTCAACTTGTGGGATGGTAGTTCACGTGACAAACTAAAAAAATAATTGTTAGCCTCCCCACTAAAAAACTTGTTTCTAATCTACGCGCTTTGAGCGGTTTCTGTACTTTGAGGTTTAACTTCGAGTGGATTATAGGCATAAATTAAATCTATGTAAAGTGTATCTTGTCCTCCACATAACGGACAATTTCCTAGTTTCTTGTAGACATAATCGCCTTCCTTGAAGTCTCTAATTTCTGAGTATTCGCATCCTTCTTGTTCGCATTTTAATTGAGACACTGTATGCCACTCAATCTTTTTTGAACGCCCTTTGATCCAGAAATTAAATAACCAGATCGCTCCAAGTATTAAGAGACCATACAACAATTGTGTTTGCCATTGACTCCCTTGTGGATTCTGAAAATAGCCTGCAGTTGCCGATACTATGAAATATAAGGATACTACCATTCCAATGCCTATAAGGATTAAAATTACACGCGAAACGCGTGCTTGGGGTCTTTTTTCTTCACTCATCTTTTCAACCTCATTGTCCTACTCCAAGTGTGTTTCCAATTCCTGCTACGACTATCGTATCTCCTTCGTTTGTTTGATTATTAATAATCCAATGAATGCGTTTAATGACATCATCTACGGACATTGCTATTGATTTTTTCATTGAAGTCAGAGCGTCCTCGATCGATTGCTTTACTATTATTGCATCAATAGGGATATTGTACTTTACACCAGATTCTTCTATTTTGTGTTTTTCGGGTCCGGGATCGCCAATTGCTGCGCCGACACCTTCGATCACATCGCCTGTCACTTCGCCTTCTAACTTCAAGGCGGCATCGATCATTATTACACGAGCAACTTTCCCTTCTTTTTCCTCTATGACATTCTTTACTCCAAGTCCGGGCTTTCCAACAGTACCTCCGGGTCCCTTAGCCTTTACAATGATGACATTGCGGTTATTTATGTTCTTTTCGACTGCAACGACCTCTTTTGCTACCTCTTTCGGTTCACCGCCTCTCATGAGTCGCGCTGCGACAAGAGGTCCTACGCCATCACCGATGGGTTTACCTTCTGCAAAGCACTTCAACGCTTCGAAATACGCCTTAGCAAAGATCATAATTAAGGGGAGCTGCATGTAAATTTGCATGATTAAAAATGTGCTCTTAGTTTTCTTGCCAAGTAATAAGAAGTGACGTATTATTCTAAAGATAGTGAAAACGGCTATTGTCGCCTCAATCACGTTTTCAAGTGTTTTAGAATCCGCCTCATTCGCTTTAGGTGCGACGCGAGAGACGAAGTCTTCGAATCTTGACTTTCTCACATCCATCAAATGCTCTAATCGGTTTAAAACTCCTGCCGGGTCTTTATCCACAGGCATTATCATAAAGAATTCAAGGAACCCTTCTATCGTATCAAACACTTCCTCGTCAGAAGCATCGCTAAAATTCGAGACCCGTAACTTGCAGATTACTTTCCCCTCCCTCTGCCATACATCCAGCTTCATAAGTGCGCGTTCAATTTGTTTAAGCCACATGAATTGCTGAATACGCTGTCCATAAAATATTGAGAAAATGATAAAGACAAAGAATAATAAATTAAAGATAACGGCATATGGATTACTTCCTTCCCCACTGCCACCTGTTAATAAATCTAATAACCCTTGCATCTTTTTCAGCCAGCCTCAAATACAAGTATTTATCCGTTTTCAATATTCATACGACACTTTGCTATGCATTATCCTATTCACTTTTAAACTATTCCTTAATGGACACAGTTGACAAGAATTCAGACAGGATACATTGAATAGAGCGAAAATCCTCTAAAGGGAATTGATATAAGCAGAAAAAGTGGACCTTCAGCATTCAGTTTTCCCATCTGCTCTCGCAAGATAGTACTCACACGAACGTGTCCAGGCTTAACTTCTGAGTTCGGCTGGGATCAGGTGTGACCCTGGACCTATGACCGAAGATCCAACTACAAGCATATAGGATCCATATAAAAACTTAACTATAGCTTATTTTGAGATGATTTTTAATAGTGGTGGGGACGGAGGGATTTTCAGAAAAAGAGGTTATCTCTATTTTCCTTTGAACCCCCGACATCCGCCAACCCGTGAATCCACGTTTTGTCATCGGGTTTCTCTGGTAAGCACAACTCCAGAAGATCTTCATCCTTCCGTCAGTTTTTGCTATTTACAAACCTCTGGAGCCCGACGTGCTACATTACCTCATACTAACCTACCAGAGATTAATACGAACTGGCTACACTACGTCCCCAATTCAATTGTAGGTACGAAATAGTGTTCTTGATTCAATTTTAAATCTTACTAAAATGATGTTTTGATTATTCCTCAATTACAAAATAACTTTGAAGAAGTGTTATTTCCTTAGTTCGCTTACAATTTTCTTTAAATCATCTGCTGTCGCTGATGGACCTACGAGTAATATTTTTTTACGTCCACCTGATCCCACGTGGCAATAGACTGCAAGGTTTTCAGTTCCTACAATATAAATATCACAGTCTTTCGCATCGCTTAACACTAAGGTATTTTGGGTTCGTTCTTTCTCTAACACACCACCAAGTAACAAGGTGTCCTGAAATTTGTCATCGCCAACAGCATCTAAAATGAATCCAATATCGCTCCAGAGACTCCCATCAACTGTGATGTAGTAATAGTCATTGAATCGTGAATTCAGATCATGTGAGAAATCTAAGGGTCCAAGTGGTTGAGATTTTTTATAGGAAAGCCGCACAACATCATCAGCATCATTGCCTTCGCTAACAGCCTCTTTTATAGCCTGTGTAAGTTTATCTAAAACATCATCACCCGAGAAGGCCTTTAACCATGCAAGAATCGTGCCGCTCCAAATCATTGTGTTAATTCCAAAAACCACATCTGCACCTACTTTTTCTAATACGCTTGCATCTGGTTTCTCACGAAACTGAACGCATTTCAAAAGTGGGTATTCGCCCTCTTCTAAGAGGACACATTCAGCAATGCCCATTTGAGTCGGATCATGATGTTCTTGAAACGAGGCTTGCAGACCTATAATTTTTTCGGGATGTTCCATCGTCTTATTTAAGAGGACAAGTTCAGCATTGATGAATTCATCAGCTTTATCATGATCACAGGGCATAAAGATTAGCAGAATTTCTTCTGCACAATCCTCGTTGATCCATCCTGTAATCTTGCATTTTTTACATTGATTCAAATGGGAGTAAATTATTCGTGCAATTGCAGCTGGAAACATATGTCCATTAGAACGGACAAACGGAGGCTCTTTTAGGACTATATCGATTTTAGCCTCTTTAATCCACGATTGCGTTGCATCATCCTCTTTGATGGCGAGTATAACTTGTAGAGGTGTCCGTTCTCGAACACGTAGAACATCAGCCAGCAACATCCTAGTTTTATCTCGTCTTATCTTCAGTAAGTGCTTAGGAAATCCTCCAAATCGCGCTGCTCGTCCCCCAGCCGATGTTAAAAGAAATTTCTCTGTGTGATGGATTTTACTCTGTGCCATTAAGTTCTCCTCATTTTAATCTTCAGGCATCCCATCTGAATACCATGATTTTGGAAAAGTCTCTACATTTCTATATTAGAACAGGTTACAAATAAAAAAGTTAACTTCGATTTTAAGAGGCTTATTCAGAATTTCCGCGCTCACTGTTATATTCTACGAGGTTTATGAGCTGTTTTAATTTACAAAAAGGGTCGCCGTATAAATATTACCTATATCTGAGTAAATCGTAATCCTTACAAGGCTGTCTGCAGCAAAATAATCTCCAGAACCTTCACAATAGAATTTAATGTAGACAAAAATGCGTCCAGCAGGAATATGTAAGTTAAAATCGTTCGCTTTAGAATTAAGTAGTAACTCATCGTCCCCTAAATAGACGGCTACTTTCCAATTGTCATCCTTCCATGAGGTCCAGACTCTATCCATATTCTCCACTTTCAGGCGTGTCAGAATAACCTCAGTATTTCCCGTGTTTGTAAGAATTATACTCATAGCATAGTCCTTTGGTGAACCTCCAGGCCTTACTGTGTATTGATTTGCTTTATCTCCATCCCTTCCATAATATTGAAAGCCACCCACCGCAAGCCGTTCTTCCTGCTGTGCGACTAAGATGAGTAAAACACCTATAAACAGTGTTATGAAAATCAGTGCCCCAAGAAATAAGACGTAACCCTTCATTGATTTGAGTTTATACAAGTTCCGAGCCCTCGTTTTCTTCATTGATTAAGGTAACCTTTGGATAATGCCTTTTCAAGGAGTCTCTATCAATATTAAATGAAATGTATAGATGGATTGTATATATGAAACATATAGGTGAAACTCAAATAGTATTTGTTGAGTCACCATAAAATTAAAAAAACAAAAAGCAAATCATTAACAAAGCAGTCGCCGCCGTAGCTCAGTTGGCAGAGCGTTGGACTTGTAATCCAATGGTCGAGGGTTCAAATCCCTTCGGCGGCTCCATCTCACGGGCCTCATCCCAACAGATAGTTACTTAATGTGGGCGGGTGGTCTAGCATGGTATGATTCCGGATTTGGGTGTCCTCCTCTTAATGGGGAAGCAAAAACATCCGGAGTTCTGCTTGGGTAACCCCAGCACGATACGGAATGACTCTACACACACGCTGTGGGGTTCCAGAAGCCGGGAGTTCGAATCTCCCCTCGCCCACCACTCTTTACTCTTTTTAAGAAATAATTAATGAAAGATAATATAATCCTTGAAATCATACTCCCTGTATTATTTGAAATGCTCAAATTAGGTGTTTAGATGAATCATGTAGAAATAATGATGCTAGATGAACAGACTCGAATCGTACTTTGGCAGCGTCTTGTTGAAGTTATTGAAGAATATACTGCAAATGTTAATCACGCACGCGTTGCACCCTATTTAGATGCAGATAAGATACGATCTCTTCTAAATTCTATTACATTTACACAGTCCATAGATCCTTTACAGGCATTGAATTTTGTAGTACAAGGTTTGTGGGACTATCAGATGCATGTTTCTCATCCACAATATTTTGGTTTATTTAATCCTGCGCCAACCACAATGGGAATCGTAGCAGATGCTTTGGTTGCTGCTTTTAATCCTCAACTCGCAACATGGAGCCACAGTCCCTTTGCCATAGAAATTGAACAATACTTGATTCGACTTTTTGCATCTCAATTTGGTTATAATTCGGAAAAGGCAGATGGTACTTTTACAACGGGTGGTACTGAAGCTAATCATACGGCGATATTGACTGCTCTCACACACAAATTTCCAGAATTCGCACAAAGAGGGCTAAGAGGACTTGATAAGCAACCTAAACTGTATGTTTCTACAGAAAGTCATCACTCCCTTATAAGGACAGCTCGTTCCTGTGGTCTTGGCGCAGAAGCAGTACAACAAATACCTGTAGACGATTCACTGCAAATGAAAGTAGATGCCCTCACTGAGCAAATTGCAAAAGATAGAGCAGCTGGGTTCGCGCCATTTCTAGTGGCGGCGACCGCAGGAACGACTAACGCTGGAGTGGTAGATCCGATTATTCGAATTGCTGATGTAGCAGCCGAAGAAGAACTTTGGTTTCACGTTGATGCGGCATGGGGCGGCGCAATTGTACTTGTAACTGAGTTTCGTAATATTCTTGAGGGCGTTGAACGATCAGATTCGATCACATTCGACACACACAAGTGGCTAAATGTTCCTATGGGTGCTGGCCTCTTCTTAACTCGCCATCCAGAAATTCTCCTTAATACCTTTTCTATAGACGCCGATTACATGCCCAAGGATGCGCTTGGACTAAATGTAGTTGATCCATATGTTCGTTCCCTACAATGTTCGCGCAGATTTATTGGTCTAAAAGTCTTTTTATCACTGCTTGTAGCAGGATGGGATGGATATAGCACCCTAATTAAACATCAAGTAAAAATGGGCGACTTATTACGACAAGAACTTAAAAAATCAGGTTGGGGCATCGTTAATCAGACAAAGTTACCAGTTGTGTGTTTTGTTGATCAACAAAGACCAGAAGGGAGATCTGTCGAGTTCATTGAAAGCATCGCTCAAGGTGTTGTTTCTTCTGGAAAGGCTTGGATTTCTACTACAAGACTAAAACAAAATATACCTGTACTAAGAGCATGTATTACAAACTACCGAACAGAATCAGAGGACATCTATGCTTTAGTTCGTGTGCTCAACGAAAAAAGGCAGGATTTTTACAGTAAAAATAGTCAAACATAGACCTTAGAGTTATCAGGTTAACAACAGGCAAGTGAAGTATCTTCTTTCTCGGTTGAAAGTACAATAATAGTACGCGTTCGGCCTACTCCACGAAGACGATTAATCTTTATTATTAATTCTTCAAGAGTTGAAATATTTTCGGTCTTCACCTTAATCAAGAGGTCTTCATCCCCCGCCAAGTGAAATACTTCCATGACATCCTTCATATTAGCAACTTCGGAGGAAACATTAACATCCGGGTCATACTCTTTATAATCTAAAGTAATCAAAATAAATGTAGTTATATCTTTACCCAACTTCTTATCATCTAAGACAACGGTGTATTTCTTGATTACTCCGTTTTCCTCTAGTTTTTTAATTCGTTCATGGATGCTAGGGACTGATAATATCACACCCTTTGCTTTTAACCCTTCTTTGATATCTTCAAGTTTCTGTTTAGAATCCTCTTGTAATAATTCAAGAATTCCTCTATCTTTTTCATCAATAACCAGTTCTTTTATCGTTGCCAAAATCCTCACCGCTTTGTTTTATTGCGGAAAAGTGTTAACTTATTAAAATCTATTTATTCAAAACTGAATTCTATTAGTTATGTATATAAATGTTACCATAAGCCATTAATGATAACATATAAAACACCGAAATATGTAGTACGTATATGGCGAAAAAGCCGAAATAAATAAATTAATTGGATGGAAATGATGGAGGCATATCATCATGTCCTTTGAAGTGAATTATGATAGAGTAACTCAAAATTTGAACTCGATTATATTAAGTGAGGAAGGGAAAATGTTGCAGGAAATAGCAAAACCTGAAACCTTAAAGAGTGTTAGCATATCTGAAAACAAATCCTTACGTCTATTTCTAAAAGACCAAAAACACTTTGTAGAGTTAATCGCGTGTGGATATAATGTTACATATTTAGCAGGAAAAACTCTGCATGAGGCAGAAAAGCGCTATATGGAACTCCTCCATAAGATAAAAAGTGGAGGAAGCATGCTAGAGCCATATTGATTCGAAACATTTGCTAGAGACCTTTTATATGATTAGGAGAACGGTTCTTGGCTATTGGATACGCGTATGGTTATGAACTAGGTCTAACTAATACGAACACAAGGCTTGCAAAAAACTGAGTATATATGTTTTTGAATTTCTTATAATCAAAAAGTTCATAAACTACAAACAGCATTAATTATGTGGCGAAAAGACGCCTAAGAATGTTCATTATAGATTATTATAATTAAAGAGGTGAGGGGAAATGAAGGTAACAATAAAGGGTTTTATACTTCAACTCCTCGACGAATCGTTCTACGAAGTCCCTGTGGCTGTTCCTAACGTCATAAAATTTACAAAAGAATTTTTCCCTGAGGAAACAGAACATAAGATCGAGGCAGTTATAAATGAATTAATTAAAGACGGTTCTTTAATCCTTGGAATCGCTTATGGCTATGTACGTGGCATAATGAGTGCGAAAAAAGTTTTTGCGAAACAGCCGTTAGCATATGTAAAGCCACTTCTCGCGAAAACATAACATTATCTCCTTTTTTTCGGTTTTCAGATATTTTTCAGATCTGATTTTTCAAGTTCAAAAAACGGATATATTGCCTAAATTCCCTTACTGACGTTTTTTTGAAGAAATAAAATAAGAAACCGCTTTAACGTCAATAATACTATTAATCGTTAATATTTAAAAAGCGTAGCATGAATTTAGGAAAGATCAACAATGACAACTTTAAATTTTAACTTGGAAAAACTCTTAGATGAAATCCCGGTTGGACTGACTTATGTAGATAAGAACGGCATTATTCTCTATCGAAACAAGACCGCTGCACAACGGCCTTTGCCAAAAGGAACTAGAGAATTTGGAGCACGTATAAAAGACTGCCATGCATTATCAAAGAGTTTAGAACAGATAGCCAAAATATTTAATGATTTCAAAAGCGGTCGTAAAACGCCACACCACTATATTTCTCAAAGGACGGATATCAAAGAATTGGTAACTTTAACTCCAATATTCGAAAATGATCAGTTTGTTGGATGTTTCTCAACTATCCATCCGCTAGAAATAAAGGGTGTCAGTAGAACTTTTTAGAAGAGTTAGTTCCCGATCAAATCACGAATGAACTGAACTATCAGGCGTACTCCTACTCCTGTAGCCCCTTTTGGGATGTATGCTTTATTTTTATCTGAGCGAGCAGTTCCTGCTATATCTAAATGAATCCATGGTGTTCCTTTTTCTACAAATTTTGATAAAAATGCACCAGCTATAATTGCAGCGCCATCACGCCCTCCTACATTTTTTAAATCGGCAAAATCACTCCTTAAATGAGTAGAATACTCTTTCCATAGGGGTAATTCCCAGACTCGTTCCCCAGTTTTTTCACCTGCTGATGTAATTAGTTTCTTGAAGTTTTCTGCTTCTTTATTTGCCATCAAAGCACTAGCATATATACCAAGAGCTATTCTACAAGCCCCAGTAAGTGTTGCTAAATCGATAATTAGTTGAGGAGTATATTTTTTGGCATAAGTCAACGCATCTGCTATTACTAGTCTTCCTTCAGCGTCTGTATTAACAATTTCTATAGTTGTACCAGAAAGAGACTTGATTACATCACCTGGTTTTATTGCCTTTCCTCCAGGCAAGTTCTCTGTTGCGGGAATGAGGCCGAATAAATGAATTGGCAACTGCAACTGGCTTACTGCACGCATGAGCCCAATGACTGTGCATCCGCCGGACTTATCGTATTTCATGTTCTCCATGCCTAGTTTCTGTTTTAACGAAAGCCCTCCAGAATCAAAGGTAATAGCTTTACCGACAACGACTATAGTATCTAACTTCTCGTTATCTGATGGTTTGTATTCAAGAATGATGAGCTTCGCGGGCTGATCACTTCCTAGCGCTACACTAAGGAAAGCATTCATCCCTATTTCCCTTGCAGTGGATTCATCTAAAACCTCGCATTTGAGACTAAAAGTTGCTGCAAGTTCTTCAGCTTTTGCAGACAAGTAGGACGGGGTAGCTATATTGGCAGGCATATTAGCTATGTCTCGTGCAAAATTCGTTGACTCTGCGATAATATTGCCTATATTTGCTCCTTCTTGTAGTTCATCAAGAAGTCCCATATCACGTTCCAAAAGCAGAATACTTTTTATAGAAGATGAATCACTTTGAGATTCCGTTTTGAGTTCTTTAAACTGGTACAGGCCTAATATACTTCCTTCAATCACTGCCTGCGCCGTAGCTTTCGTGGAATTTAGACGAAATTCTTGAAGGGTGGTTACAATTTCTTGGATGTTCAATTCTCGAGTACGAACTGCAGTTTTTCCACTTACTTGTCTAAGTCTTTCAAGGCTAAGCGAGTCTTTTTTGCCTAAACCCACGAGAAGAATTCGTTTTGTAGGTAGTACATCTTTTGTTCGAAGCATATCGATAGTATTCAATTTCCCTGAAAACTCTTTGCTCTCAAGTAAGTCTCTGATAGCGCCATTGAGGGAGGAATCTACTACCTGCAATGATCTACTCGTAAAATCACTTGTTTCATTCTCAAAAACGCCTAACACAACGATTTCATATTCTTTTTCTTCGATTTTCCCATGTTCGACAAGAATGTCCATGACATATACAACTCCATCTACAATTAAAGTATGTAGCGCTTTACTCTAAAAAATGGTGGAGTTTATTAAAAAAAAGCGAACACAAATACTGGATTTCAAGAGCATATTCGATGAAGATCTCGTATGTGAACTCAGTATTTCCATTTATAGGTGAAACTTGCCTGCGAATGGGAAGTGCCGAAATAAAGGTGAAGAGTTTTACGAGAAAACTTATCTACTATTGTTACATAAATAGTATTAAAGTCTAGGAGTTTGCTTTTTAACGCCTTTAGGTGAAGCTCCTTTAAAGACGAGGTGATTTCTCTGAAAAAAAGTCTAATAGCCTCAATTCTAAGCTTCGTACTTCTGCTTACATTGATGCCAATTGCAACCACCAATGCAACATATACGCATGAAGATCTAACGCTTACAGTGCTAGTAAACGGTCAAGACGTGAGTCTTAATTATGTTGAATCCGATCCATTAGTAATGGATCTGTCACAAGCTATTGAAGTAGATCTTTCGATGAGCAATGACGGCGCTACGGTTCATCTTACTGATGCTACTGTGTCTTTCTACACTCTCCAGACAATACTTTTCTGGGAGTTGGAATCGAAGGTATACGATCATCTGGTGGATCTTGACAACGACGATGACGATGGTGATGGAAAGGAAGGTTACGATATTCCCGCTGGTACAAGCGAGTCTGAAAGCTTTGAAATAACTACCGAAGATATTGCAGAGTACCGAGACGCACTTTCTGGACAAAGTGTACGGATTGACTTCCTCTTTAACTTTGAAACCATTTCAGACTATACCGTAACAGTCTACATAACTTTTGTTTAGCCCCTCTCTTTTTTTCTTTTTTTATTTTGCCTCTAACTTAATTCTAGGTGTTGATTTTCCAAAGTATATTGAGAAAGAGCTGTTTTCTCCTTATGCAATAAAGAAACATTAGAAAGTTAACTATTGAGAGGGATATTCTTTTATATTGTAGTTACTTATGACGTAATCTAGCTATAATAACTTAACATCACCAAGCCGGGGTGGCTAAGAGTCGATGCATGAGGAAATTGCCCTCACTACATCGATGAGAAGCCTGGTTATAGCGCCGGACACTCTCCGAGCCGGTTTCATAGAGATTATCCCAAGAAAGCCCTTTCTTGAGACATCCGGAGAGACGTTACACGTTGAGGTAATGTTCTGAAGGTCGCGGGTTCGAATGGATGAGCGTAACGCTCTTTCCGAAAAGCCCGCCCCCGGCACTATCCTTAAAGGCTTGAGACACACCCTACGAAATTGATACATCATAATAAGCGGGGGTGGCCGAGCCAGGTCAATTTGCCTATAAGGGTCAGATCATAGGCGCTGGTGTGTGAGGCAACTGCTGCCTTATACTACGAGACTTAAGATCCAGTGACGTAGGTCTACGTGGGTTCGAAAAGTTTTGGCGAAAGCCTTTTTCGGAAATCCCATCCCCCGCACCAATCATCTTCTAAAAAAACCCCTAATTTGAATAAAAAAATGCCCCGATAGCTCAGCTGGTAGAGCGCGACCTTGGTAAGGTCGAGTTATCTTCGGAACTCCCGAAGATAAGATAAGTCGCGGGTTCGAAGGTTTTAAGAGAAATCTCTTTCCGAAACACCCGCTCGGGGCTCCATTTCCATAATTTTTCACAATCTGTTGATAGAATATTGCGTACTCAACTCTACAGATTCACTAGTATCTGCATTTAAAGTAATTAGAATTCAAAAAAGTAAATTAAGGGATTACACAGCAAGATGAAATTCTTCTCTCAACCGCTTTGCTATTGTTTCCACTCTATTCAGTTTACTTAATCCCCATTGAGTTACTCTGTAGTATTTCTTACGTCCTCTTCGGTAGCGAACGCATTCTGCTAAACCCATTTTGACTAGTCTTCGAAGTGTACAAACGATGCAATATTCTTTTAGTTGTGAGAGTCGTCCAAGTTCTTTAATATAGTTTTCTCCTTCTGCTAACGCCTCTAATATCTTTTTCTCGGTTATCCTGTTATTGTTCACTCGCATCATATCTACTGGATACATTGCTGATAACTCGATTTCTCCTCGGATTAACTTTACCCTCTCTACTAAATTCGTCTTGCGAGGCATCAATCCAAATTTTTCATACAGCACTACTTTCGTCAAGTGCTTCGGATTATTGAATCCTATGCTGTTCATCCATCTCTCATAATTCTTGTCTCCATTTATCGCCAGAATTAACGTCCCATCGTCACTTTCCCACAACCTCTTAGGAATGACAAACCCTAATCGCCTCAACTGCTCCTGCAACTGTCTCATTAAAGGCTCACTAATTGAACTATAGCTCAGAACTGGGTAGGTATGCGCTAATCCGTCTTTACTCTTAAAACTTAGACTTCCATCTCCATCGAATAGTCCTCGCATTAATATACGGAGAATTCTCAGATTTTGTAAAAAATATCTCGGGATTGTAATTGTCTTTTTTTTTCCATAGGGCAGCCCTAGTACTTTATTTTTGAATAATACCAGCTGTTTAGACTTTTTTTCTACGATAATTGTCCGCTCGCCTCTTACTCCTCTGAAGTAGATTCGTGAAGTGCCTCATAATTGTTTCAATAACGGCGCAAAGTGAAATATGTAATAGGGAAAATCATCTATGGCATGACCGTGATATTGTACCTTCTTGCTATTGCCTTCATAATTACCCATATGTCCATCACTAATATGTATCCCAACATTTTCAGCGAGCTGCTCTGTCACCTCTTCAGGTAACTTCACTGGATGGTAAATTCTGCTTCCTCCAAAGTCTAACTCCCGAGTTGGCAGCGGAATTCTGCACCTCTGTTCAACTTCTTCTAACTTCTGAGCTCGATTTACCATATTATTCCTCACTATCTCGCTTTTCTTGATAAGGGTTTCATAGCGTTCATAAGAATTTTAAAATTTGAAATAAGTCTCCTTAGATCTATATATTTTCAATAAAATTTAAGGATATTCATCATTTTTGCCGTTATTCTTATTAAATTTACAGAATGTTCATTAGAATTGACAAGAAGTTTCTTAGAAATGACAAAAGGTTCTACTATTTTTGTTAAGGTTACACTCAATCTTGATAGAAAATTCATCGAATGATAGGAAAACTACTACAAATTTCGAACTGGTTCCTTCTTTCAAATGTCTAACAAATCAGTTGAATTTTCCCATAATTACTTAGAACAATGATAGAATTGGTCAGATAATGAAATAACCGCCTGCAATTGTTATTGCGAATATTATTCCATTTATAAACAAATTAAAATTTCAACTAAGTTCTTTCAATAATGATTGAGCACCGCAACTAATCCGCGATCCTTATATAATTAGATTCGAAGGTCTGAGTAATTGCTCTGTCCGAAATACCCATCTGGGGCTTTATTCAATTTACTTCAAGTTTTAATAATTTTCCCCAATTAAATCCGCGATCCTTATATAATCAGATCAGTTGTACTGAGCGGTAACTCCTTCAACGTTTCTTTGAATTATAGGTTAAATATCTTCAATCAAAAAACTAGATAACAAGTAATTGATGAATAAATGTAGTAGAGGGCGTAAAAATTTAATTATACGAAAAATTGAAGTAGAGGCGCAAAACTTTATTTATTATAGTTCAGTTATTAAGGTGAATAAAATTAGTGGATTTAAGAACGAAATGTTGGTGATTTTTTGCAGTTAATTGACGCTTTTCAAGGACTTATTAACTCATTAGCGGCCTCAACGGGCTTAGCCGCTGTTATTTTTGAATTAATCTTTGTTGTCGTTATTCTTGTAGTGCTTGTCATTGGAGGATATTTTGCAGGAAAATCTGTAGGAGGAGGAAAAGAATCCTCAGCAACTTCTAAACTTCTAATCCCATCTGAAGGATATTCCATAGATGAAAGTATTTCTATAGATGAAGTAACTCAAACTCAAGAAACTCTGCAAATACTCGAAGTTGAGAAGACATCAGCAACACAGGCGATTAAAAGTGCAGAAAAAGCCTACAAAAGTAAAAAAATTAGCCCATCTGCATATCAAAAACTTATGGAACTATATTCTGAACGACTTGAAAAAATCAATTCCGAAATATCACGCCGAACAAGTGTTGTAAAAGTAGGGACTTTAGAAGCAGAATTCGAACGTGCAAGACAAGAAGCCCTTGTAGAATTGAAAGGAGAACCAGAAGAAGTTACTGAACTAGGTGTTCCAGAAGCAGGATTAATAGAAGAATCTGAAGTTCTAGAAGGACCTGCAACTCCAGCAGGACCGCCCACAGGTCCCCCTACAGGACCGCCCACAGCACCCCCTACAGGACCGCCCACAGCACCCCCTACAGCACCACCTACAGCCCCCCCTACGACTCCACCTGCAGGGCCACCTACAGCACCCCCAACGACTCCACCTGCAGGGCCACCTACAGCACCCCCTACAACGACTGAAACTCCCACAGCACCCCCAACGACGCCTCCAGCACCTGGAGAAGATCTTGTTGAAGCAGGAATGGCGACAGTTGCTTCACTAAGATCAGAAATGTTAAATGAGCTAAGAAGACTCAAAAAATATATGCAGAAACCACCTGCTTAATCTTCTTCTCTATTTTTTAGATTTTTAAAAAAATTTTTTGCAAAAGCATACGTCTACGTTTCTGTTGCTAATTTTCAATTAAAGTTTTGTTAATATTTTTACGCCTTTTTCTGAGCCTACGTAGACAATATCAGCCATATTTACGAACAAACCGTTTTCAATTACGCCTGGAATTGAGTTTAGTTGTTTTTCCATTTTATTATAATCTCTAATTTTTAGATCAAATATATCGATGATAAAATTGCCATTGTCTGTCACCACAGGTCCAAGTTTTCTATTGCTCATTCGAACTTGAGGAATACCAAATTCTTTGAGTTGATTAAGTACAGTCGATTTAGCGAAAGGAATCACCTCAAGAGGAAGAGGGGCGATTTCTCCTAGGGTTTTAACAAGTTTACCCTCATCCACTAAGATCACGAGAAGTTTTGCGGCACACCCAACAATTTTTTCTTTTGTAAGTGCAGCGCCTCCTCCTTTTATGAGATTCAAATTGGGATCTACTTCATCTGCCCCATCAACAGCTAATGTTAAAGATGGATGCTCATCTAAGGTAGTTAAGCGAATGCCTGAAGAGATACACAACTGTGCAGTATCATATGAAGTTGGCACAGCCATAATATCTATCTCTTCGTTTTTAATTCTCTGACCAACCAATTTTATTACTTGCTTAACAGTTGAGCCACTGCCCATTCCAATGATCATTCCATCTTTTATGTGTTCAAGCGCAGCTTCTGCAGCCATCTTTTTGAACTCTTCACGATCCATAAATCATTCCCTCTATAGTTGATTAAACTATTGTTGTTGATTCCCATTAAATTTAAGGATATTATATTACTTTTTGGCGAAATCAACTATCCAGAAAAAGTGGTTACGGAAATTCTTTGTCCTTCTTGCAATGTTCTAAGAAGTTTTTTTCCATCCTTAGATGTCTTTCTTATTCTACAAACATCTTTTGTTCCTATTTTAGCGGTTAGAAGTTGTTTTCCATTCGCATAGAGAGTCAATATCTCGTTTGAGTGCCCTGGAGCCATAATCATAATAAATTTCTTTTTGACCGCAATATCGAGCGGAATCTCGCTTTCTACCATATCTTCAAATTCACGAACCTCTATTTTGATGCCCAATTGTTGTTCGATTTCCCTGATTTTTAGACCGCTTTTTCCAATTATTTGGGGAACATATTCTTTGTTTGTTCGTACTATGATTCTATTTTCTGAAAGTGGCTCTATTTCGAGAGGGGCATAAGGTACGTATTGTTCGAATACTGAAAGAATAGATTCCCGTCGCTCTTCAGATAGTTTTGGGATAACTTTCTTTTTTTCTGCGGCACTTATAGGGATAACTACAACTTGTTCGCCAAAAGTATACAGTTCGTACAACAACTTATCTGTATCAAAATCTCGTATTTCAATGATTGGTCTGGAAAGGTCAGCTTCAAACATCCCATGTGGAACTTTAACTACCATTTGCAAATAATAAACACTATCTATGCGCCCTGAGTCCATGTATATGACAGTATCCACTATTTGTGGAATAATTCCTAATTCTACACGTCCAATTAGACGTTGAATTGCATCAACTGGTCGACTCGTATGGACCACTCCAAGCATTCCAACTCCTGCCATTCGAAAGTCTGCGAAGACCCGAAAATCAACTGTACGTCTCATCTCGTCGAAGGCCACAAAATCAGGTCTTATAAGAAGGAGCAGTTCGGCGGCTTTTTCAAAGTCACCCTCCAATGGAGCATATTGCGTAATTGTTGGACCTACCTGCAAGTCACGTGGCCTTTCAAGAGTTGCCACATTTTGTTTTTCTGCAAATAAATTAGCTATTGCTTGAACAAAAGTTGATTTACCTGATCCAGGTCTTCCCGCTATAATAATTCCTTCTGCTTGCTCTTCAATTCTTTGTCTAAGTCTTTCTGATAATTCATAATCGCCAAGGGTTTTCGTCACAATAGGGCGAACTATGGTGACCTCAGATTTATCGGAAAATGGTGGATGCGTAATGACGATTCGGAGTTCTTTCACCTGTAATACTGTAGCTCCTGGCTCGTCTACCTCTACAAAAGAATCTCTTTCAGTTTTAGCTCTCTCAATTAAATCTGTAGCAATACTCTGCAATTCACTGCGCTTCATTGGAAGATCGTCAACCTGTTCAAGATACCATTTCCCAGGCGTACCTCTTTTCGCCATTGGAGGCACTCCTTCTCGTAGATGCACAGACATTGTATCTGAAGTAAAGAAATTTTCAATTTGAATAGGTGATATTGCTTTCTTAGGCTTGACATATTCTGTACGAATTCCTTCTATTTCTGCAACAAGGGCTTGGACCCTGTCGGAAGTAACTAACTTTGCATCGTATTCTTTGGCTATTTGACGAATAAGTTCATCCAGTTCGCCGCCCCTGGCCAATTTAATTTGTTCTAATCCAGGCCGTTCACCTATTATCTGTATGTCAAGAATATTGTCAATAGCGTCAGCTACTTCTTTTAATTTTTTTATTTCATTTAGTCCTACATATCCAGTAGCCTTTCCAAGATTTGCTTGATATTCTAACTCACTGAGGGCTACTCGTGGAATTAAAATTTCCGTTGGAGTGTCATATTTTCTCGCTGCCAGTACTCCGCTGATTAAAATCGATGTATCTGGACAAATTCTAATTTTCTCTTGAGAGGTTTCATCGAGATTCAAAGATCTCACCATTATTCTGTCGTTAGCAATTTTTTTGATCTAGAGCTCAAACAAAATTTAAATGACAATATCACATTTTCTAAAAAATTTAGTATTATAGAAAAATGTATTAGTAATTCTAAGATTTTTGAATGTCACTTTGACCTGTTATATCCGATATTTGTTTTCGAACTGCAAGGTTAACTTGAGTACCTAAATAATAGGTGACTTCGCCGACATTATCTACAACCGCCAGCACCAATTTTTTCCTTACATTGCGCGCTTGACGAGTAACACTATCTAAAACATCAAGTTTGAAAGGAGTGCCCTCTACAACAATACAAACAAGATACGCTGCTTCATCCTTTCCTAAAACTCCTCCGCGAGGATATATTCTGTAGTGGATTGGGTCACCTAGTCCTGATCTGACGACATATCCTCGTGATCGCAAATCGCGATAAACCAAATATCTTGTCCAAATTTGCGGATCATTTTTTAGGAAATATGTCAGAATTTTATCGAAAGTGAACGCATCATTCTCATCATCTGCTGTTATATTTAACCTACCACGTTCTAATAGAAGCAAGCTTTCAACTGGAGAGAGCATCAATTTACGATCTTCATCAAAGGAGCCGTAATAACCATTTTCATAGATTATATCTGCTCCTTCTTCAACTATAACACGATCATCCTTTAATTTTCCTTCTTGAGTTGGATATGGTTCTCTCTCTTCTTTTTCTTCTTCGTTCATTGAGATTTCATTATTAGCATTGTCCAACTGAGTCCCTCTTATTTATTTGATCTTTGTAGACTTGTAATACTACATTTTTAAAGCTATTTAAAGTAATAGACTTACAAAATTGGTGGGAGTACAATGCCTAACAATCATTCTTCAAAACCTGAAGAGAATTTTAATAAAAAGGAACTAATTTTATACAAAAAGCTAAAATTGTTTCTTACAGGTGCGCAGAGTATTGCAATTCTCGCTGTTGGGAATGAAATGAGACGAGATGATGCGATTGGAATTGAAATTGTGAATGAATTGAGAAACATTGCACTATTAAAGGACTCTAAAATAAAAATAATTATTGCAGGCACAACTCCCGAGAATGTTACACGCCCTATTGAAAGTTGGGATCCAAGTCATCTTTTAATTATAGATGCAGTTGATATGGGTGAAAATCCAGGTGAAATTGAATTAATTCAAATGGATGATAT
>JAEOSF010000073.1 GCA_016840515.1 Candidatus Borrarchaeum yapensis
AAAAGATGTTTTCGATTTAATCGTTGAAATGGCCTGGACAAACGGGGAGCCCGGATTATTCTTTATAGATCGAGCAAATCAATTTAATCCAACCCCTGCCTTAGGGAATTACGAGAGTACGAATCCATGCGGCGAGCAACTCTTGCTCGGATTTGAGAGCTGCAATTTAGGCTCCATAAACCTTGCACAGATGGTTAAGCCAGAAAATGGAAAGTATGTGGTTGATTATGAGGAATTGAAGAGGGTCGTTAGACTTGCAGTTAGATTTCTCGATAATGTTATTGACATGAACAATTTCCCTCTTTCAGAAATTGAAGAAATTACTAAAGACAATAGAAAAATTGGCTTGGGAGTTATGGGCTGGGCTGATCTACTAATTCAACTAAGGATTCCTTACGATTCACATGAAGCTCTTGAACTTGCAGAAAAAGTAATGAAGTTCATTTCAAAAGAAGGGCGAACAGCGTCTGAAGATTTAGCAAAAGAGCGTGTTCAATTTCCAAACTTCGAAAATAGTATTTACAAAGACTCAACACCTCTACGTAATGCGACAGTCACCACTATAGCCCCAACTGGAACTATTAGCATGATAGCAGATTGTTCAAGTGGAATTGAACCTCTATTTGCCGTAAGTTACTTTAAAAAGGTCATGGATGGCGAAAAACTCGTAACGGTCAACCAGTACTTCGAAAAAATTGCGAAGAAAGAAGGCATTTATAGTAAAGAATTAATGCAAAAAATTGCTGAACAGGGGACAATTCAGAATATTGATGAAATTCCAGAGCACGTCAAAAGAATTTTCGTCACGGCACATGATATCTCACCGGAATGGCACGTCCGTATGCAGGCTGCCTTTCAGAATTATACTGATAATGCTGTTTCAAAAACCGTGAATATGCCGCAAGAGGCTACAAAGTCTGATGTATCAACTGTCTTTATGACCGCATATGAACTGGGTTGTAAAGGAGTAACTGTTTTTCGTTATGGTAGTAGAGAAGCAGTTGTGAATATAGGCAAGGCTGAGGAGGCTCCTAAAGAGGATGTACTTACACCACGCACTAGACCGTCTGTGACTGTAGGAGAAACGGAAAGAATAAGAACTGGATGCGGCAATCTTTACGTTACCATAAACGCTGATAGCGATGGTCTTTTTGAGGTATTTTCAACGCTTGGACACTCTGGGGGATGCCCTAGTGCCCAATCTGAGGCAATCAGTCGTTTAATTTCGTTATCTCTTCGCTCTGGTGTAAAAATTAAGTCAATCGTTAAGCAATTACGAGAAATACGTTGTCCCTCAGCATCTTGGGATGAAGGTACGTTGATTCTCTCGTGTCCTGATGCAATTGGCAAGGCACTTTCTCGATATATCGAAAGACACGAAATAGAAGATTCTGATGAAAAACCTGCTATGAAATCGTATTTTGGTGTTTGTCCAGATTGTGGAGGGCAACTTGTTCACGAAGAAGGCTGTCTAATCTGTAAGTCATGCGGAGCATCAAAATGCGAATAGTCTCCCTTTTTCTGGGAAGTTGAATCAGATCTAATTCAAACCAAAAACAAGAATGTACTCCTTTTTTAACGATCTTGGATCGTATGAATATCTACCTGTGGTATACCAGGGTTTTCGAGATATAATTCGCTCAATCTTGAAACCCTTATCAGTTGCTAAGTTGATTATTGCTTTATGCGTAGCTAATGGCTTTTTTCTAATCGTACAGTCTCCTATTACAACGCAACATTTTCCATTGGTTTTCATAACTCTGTACATCTCAGTTAGGCATATATCTAGGTCTGAAAAGTATTTATTCACTAATTTTTCATTTGTAGCTGGCCATGCCCGAATTTCTTCTTTTCTTGTTGTTAAATATTTGAGATCCATCCAATGCATTGTTGGTTTGAAAACGGGCGCGTAATCAAAAGCGTTAAGATAAGGAGGATGCGAAATTATCAAATCAATGCTATCATCTTCTATAATCTTGTGCAAATCTCTGCTGTCGTGATGAAAAACCTTAGTAAATACTTCTTTTGATGCCTTGGAGAACTCTTGCATTCTGTCAATCATATCTGTAACTTTGTCCTTGAACGCTGCAAGAACTGGGCGTGGCTTTTTATCCTTGTTAACATGTGGCCTTACCTCGCCATCATATGCATTGCTGCAACGACGGATAATTGCACCAAATGCAAGCATGAAAAAATCTCTAAGAGCGCTATCTCCATCTAATTCAAAAACATGATGCCTTAAAACGCCTAATTGATCTATTTGCTTCTGTTTAAACCATTTAGCAATTGAGGGAAAGTCTTCCTTTGATGGTATAGATAACCTAACTTCATTATTTTTCTTTTCAAGTTTAGCAACATCTTGTGAGACCTTTTGAAGAAGTTCTTTGTATACAATCACTAGCCTTTGTGGTTTTATCAAAGTCGTCTTCACTTTAGATGCTAAAACTCCAAGGGGGTTAATCTCTACCCCAATTGCATGTCTTCCATGCAGTTTTGCTTCTACTAAACCTGTACCACAGCCTGAAAAATTGTCAAGGATAATCTCCTGGCTTTTTGTGTATCGTTTTATCAAATTTGTCGCAATTGGCGGGATATACTTTCCATAGTAACGAAGAAAATTGTGAGTGAGATATGACAACTCAGAAATCGTATCTCTTATATCCCATTCCTCTTTTGGAATTCTTATATAGTCTTCTTCTGGAATATGTATGCTCCACATTGAATTCACATAGATATCTTTCTTGCTTTGCACTTTTTAACTTAATAGTTAAGAGAATATTAAAGTATAAAAGCGTGTACAATGCATAATGATGGGCGGCATTGATATTTACAATAATATTCCTGAAGGCTTGAGTATTGCTAGGGAGTGAAAAAAGGAAAAATAAATGATCATCTGGACACTTCCAAACATTTTTTCAATGCAATGATGAGGGGCGCTTAGTAACCATCAAGACGGAGAGAGGAGGAGGAGATAATAGCCAAAAATAGGGAAACACCTTATCCGGCACCCAAGATGGGGCTACCTTGGGAGTTAAAATGCAAATTCGCAAGGGGGCAATTGACAACCCTGTTTAAGGGAGTTCTACATTTACTAAACGAGAGATTTGGATCAGTAATTGCACTAGAAATTGCTGAAGAGTTATGGAAATACAAAGACAGAATAAAGAATATGACAAATACACTTAAAGACGTCTTCAAAATAGAGGGCAATGATATTGAAGCAATTGTTAACTGGTGGAATCTCTGGTTTGAACACGTCGGGATAGAAGCTACTTGGCTTGAAGTGACTTCTAAAATCGCTCGCTGGAAAATCAATGTGTGTCCGTGGAGCACACCAGATCCCGAAGATATCAGCGGTTGGTGCGTAATCTTCTGCAGCGTTATTATCAAGACCTTAAATCCAAAGGCTACCATTGAACGACCTAAAGGAATGTGTGCAGGGGATCCATATTGTGAGCATGTCATGAGAATAGAGGAATAAACCTACACTCTGCAAAGTTACCTTTAAATAAAAAATCAAAGCGCTGAGGAAAGGCGCTCAATAATACCCAGGTTACGGGAGAGGAGGAGACAATGGCCAAAAACACGGAACTACCTTATCCCGCCCCAAAGAGAGGGTTGCCCTGGGAATTAAAATTCAAATTTGCTCAGGGACAATTGACGACCCTATTCAAGGGAATAATGAATGAAATTCGAGAAAAATTTGGCGCAGCTTCAGCGCTTGAAATAGCGGAAAAGGTTTGGAAAAGGGAGGATAGAGTCAAAAATATGGTACATACACTTAAAGATGTCTTTAAAATAGATGGTAACGATTTAGAAGCAAATTTACTGTGGTGGAACCTCTATTACGAGCTTACTGGGATGGATGCAACTTATCTTGAAGTGACTAAAACATACACTAGAACAAAAATCACTAAGTGTCCATGGAGCACCCAAGATCCTAAAGATATCAGTGATTGGTGCATAATCTACGCGAATATTATAAACAAGGCCTTTAATCCAAAGTTCAACAATGAACGACTTAAAGGAATGTGTGCTGGGGATCCTTATTGCGAATTCATTTTGAAATTAGAAGAGTGAAGACATGGTAAATCATCGTAATCCAGAAGCAATCTCCACTTTTTAAAATTTAGAGGGTTCATAATAGTTCATCTAGTTCTGAAAGATCTCCTAAAGCATCTTTTACCATTTGGTTTTGCATACCTTCAACTGTAGTTCCACAGAAGATCATTTTTCCTCTGTTTAAAACAAGTAAGTTTTCTGACCATTTATGGAATCTCTGATCATGAGAAGCAAATAAAATAGCCAATTCTTTTTCTTGTATAATTTCGTTCAAGAGTTTGATTAGCGCTATTGTTGTGGGTAAATCAAGATTCGCAAATGGTTCATCAAAGATTAACATTTTTGGATCCATAGCTAAGACGCCCGCAATTGCAACTCTCTTCTTTTGACCGAAACTTAAGTTAAACGGAGAATAGTCTTTCCATTCTTCCATTCCCATTTTCATAAGGGCATCATATACAATTTCTTCAACTTCATTTTCTGGAAGTCCTAAATTTCTCGGTCCAAAGGCCACGTCTTCATAGACAGTTGTAGCAAAGACTTGATTATCCGGATTTTGAAACACAAATCCTACCTCTCTCCTTATTTCATCTATAGTTTCTTTGCTGACAGTTTTGTTGAAAACACGTATCTCACCTGAAGAAGGTACGTTTAACCCAACGATTAGCTTCAGTAGAGTGGTCTTCCCTGCACCATTAGGTCCAGCAATAGCAAATTTAGTTCCTTGAGGAATTAAAAAACTAAGATCTTCCATTAAAAATCCTTTTGAACCATGTTGATATTGAAATGAAACGTCCTTAAACTCTACTGCCACTGAGTAATCCACTTATACTCCTCCAAATCCATGTGATAATGTAACTCTCAATGTCGATAGGAAGCCAGAGTTCTATTATAATCCAAATTGCTATACAAAGAACAATGCAAGTCGCTAACAATACATATTCTTTTTTCTGCAATCCAGTTTTTCTGAATTGTATCTTGCTTTTAAATCCTCGCAGGGACATCGCCTCATAAAGTGCAAGCCCCCTATCATATGAGCGAATGAAGATCATACCTAACATTGCCGCAGCCGCTGCAAACCGTGACTTTTTTGTACCCAAGTGTAGCCCTCTTAGAGTCTGAGCCGTTCTAACTGTTGCTGCTTCCTCAAAGATGAGAGGTGCGTAACGTAAGATGAGCATGACCAAGCTTACCATCGTTTCCGGCAGATGAATATCTCTTAACCCGTCCACGAACTCTTGCATTGTCATCGAAGATGTAAATGTTGTGATTATCAAAACCGCACAAATCCCTCTGAGCATTATCATGGCAAAGAATCGCAGTCCTTCTTGGTAGACATTTACCGTGAACCCTAAAAGCTGAAATGTAGTGATGATTGCATCAGGAGACCCTTTTGAAAACGTGTTAAAAATTCCGAGGGAGAACAACACGGGAATAGCTACCCATGAATGCTCTATGGCATGAAGAATTCGCCCTTGTAGTGACTTTCCGAGAACTAATGCAAAAATGAACGTCAAAAGAATTATGACGAAATCTGTGTTTGCAACGACTGCGACTGCAAATGCAATCATGAGTACGACTTTCGCTGCAGGTGATAACAGTGGAGGACTTTCCTCACTAAATTTTCTAAAAGGTAACGTAAAGTAGTGCCCTTTCATAACTAGGATCTCCAATGGGAGAGAAATTCTTCTAACAACTTATAGTGTCGTGAATATTATATGTATAAAAAAAAGATTGTGGAAGTTACATATAGTTCAGAAAAAAATTCAGCTTCTAGGGCTCAGATACCGAACTGCTAACATTATTACAATGATTATTGCGAATACTATAGCCATACCGACCGCCATAGTTAGAAGATCTGCGGCTAACCCTTCACCAAACGATAAAAAGCCGCCCTCTGCACCTTCCACGCCGACTGCTTCGAACATTCTCTCAAGTCCATCAGGATTTTCTGAGGCTATAAATGCGAATACAGCCATGATTACAAATGCTACTATCAGTGCCAATACTACGTATCTAGGAATTGTAAAACCTTCTTTAGTAGTTGAAACCATTATTTTCACCTCATTCGGATGTCATAATTCCAGGTGCTAATTCAAAATGTGTCATCTCAAGAAGATCAGGGCGTACTTTAGTTGTATATGCGACGATTGCCATTGAAATTACTGCCTCACCGACTCCTATTATTGCGTGTAAGCCAACCATCCAGCCAATTACAAGTGCTGCAGGTTCTAATCCTGCAACTATCAATTCCAGGGAAGCAACGAAAGCCGCAACAACAGTAGCTACAAATCCTGCAATTCCGACAGCAATGGTTTTCGCGTTCTTATTGTCTTTTAAAACTACTTTAACGACAAATCCTATAACTGCCCAGCTTACTAAACCACCTATAACTCCCATGTTAAGCACATTTGCGCCATATGCAGTGATGCCTCCATCACCAAAAAAGGCTTGAACGAGCAACACACTTGCAATAATCACTATTGCGCCTGCAGGGCCAACATAAGCAGTAGCTAGAGCCGTTCCAACAAGATGGCCGCTTGAACCATATGGTACAGGAAAGTTGAACATCTGAGCTGCAAAAATGCCTGCTGCTAAAACGCCAAGAAGCGGTATGTGTTTGTCTTCGAGACCTTTTCCTATTCTATAGATCGAATATGCTATGAAAATTACTGCAATTACTAAATAGACAATTGCTTGTTCTATAGGAATAATTCCATCAGGAATATGCATATTATTGACTCCTCTTATTCTTTTCAAATAATACTCATTAAAAATATTACTGATTAAGGTATTCGTAATACTCAATGGAATATAAGTGTTACGTTATGGCGTGCGCGTAATATTATAGGGGCAATAAATATCTTTTAATTGCTTGAAATAACACTTTCACGAAATTCAAAATTGCAGAAAGCATAACGTGAACTGCCATCCAACAATTTGAATGGCTTCCTGAATCACCCATTCCCCAACGGGACATGTCAATCAGGCTCAACGGGCAGTTCCTGCCCTGGTGCTGATGATCGTGCTTTTACATAGTGAGTAGATTGCTGTAACACCATAATGGCAGAGTTATGGTCTCTCGCTAACACCAGTCCACAGTACGGACATCTGTGGATTCGTGTTGCCAGGGTTTTCGGTACCAGCTTGCCACACCGACTACACCGTTGTGTGGTGTGATAGGCACTCACATACTCTACCAGCGTACCAGCTTCCTCCGCTTTGTACTCGGTAAAACACATCAGTTGACCCCAGCCGGCGTCATTAATTGACTTGGCTAAATGATGGTTCTTCACCATGTTGGTGATGGTAAGCCGCTCATACACAATCAGGTCATAACTATCGACCAGTGATCGACTGAGCTTGTGATGAAAGTCCTTGCGCTGATTACGTATTTTTCTATGTATCCGTGCCACCTTCATGTTCTGTTTGTGATGGTTACATGAGCCCTTAACTTTCCTGTCTTTCTTTCGCTGTTCTTTGGCTAGTTTCTTCTCCGAGTGTCTCAACCAACGGGGGTTAGCAATGGTGTCTCCGTTAGTACACGTTATTAAGCTCTTCAGCCCGACATCCACCCCTATCGCCTGCTGTATGGCTCTCTGCTGAGTGTGAGGCACGGAATCAGGCAGTGCGACTACAATACAGGCATACCAGTTGTCGACATCGCGTTTGATTGTACAGGTCTTGATTATGCCATCAGTAGGGATCGGGCGATGGAGTTTAATGCTAATACCTCCGATTTTCGAGAGTCGGAGTTTCTTCTTTTGGTAATCGAGTACGAACCCACTTTGCGGATAAGTGAAGGAATCATACCGGTATTGCCCTTTAAAGCGTGGGTATCCTGATTTTTCACCCTTTTTAATGCGCCGAAAAAAGTTCTTGAAGGTCTTATCCAGTCGTTTCAGCACATCTTGAAGTACCTGTGAGTGAACCGTTTTTAATAATGGATTGGTCTTTTTAGCGTCTTTTAGCTGGCGGGCTTGCTCGCCATACGTAACTGAGCGTTTCTGAGTTTCCCAGGCCTTTTTTCTCTCGGCAAGCGCGGTATTATACAACAGACGACAGGTAGTCAGCCATTGCGTGAATGTCGTCTGTTGTGATGCGAGAGGATACAGGCGAAATTTGTACGTGCGTTTCATCACAGGTCTTCCTTTGTTCCCTTGAGTGCCATGTCACTAACAATAGTATCCTCAAACCGCTATTTAAACTGGGGGACAGTACCGTGAAATTGAAACCAGTAAAAAAAGGCAATTCATCCCCCCAACTAGTTAGGGGGGTCTTCTTGTGAAGCGCATTATAAAACGAAAAAAGAAAAGCCTTTAAATGCAACGTTTTTATGATGAGATCAATTCCCATATATATTTAAATGACCGTGAAGTGAATTCAAGAGAAGATTTACGATTTTATGAAGGCAAAAAGGCGGGAAGAATCCATTGAAAAAAGAAAAACCCATTGAAAAAACACTAGAAGACAGTTTTGCCAACGCATTGCCCGATACAACTCCTGAGGACAAAAATTCAAAAGGCATTGTAGTTGCAACTCCCTCTGAATTAAATCCTCGCTTAGCGAAGGAGATTGAAGTTTCAAACATTCCCAAGTTACAAGAAGAAACTCTCGAAGAAGACGAGATAATTACGCCTGAAGGCGAGGTTTATCGCCTCACATACGGTCTTACTACGAAAAGTGATCGAACCGCCGCTTTTCGAAAACTTTTTACCGATATTTCAAATGGAAAGTCCCGTAGAACGGATATTTTTCCTGGAGATTTAACACCATTTGCACAATATTGTGAAAACACCGAATGTAAAGAAATAGTCGTGCAAACACCCGAAGGACAAGTCAAAAAAATAATCTCTAGGAATGCGTTAACCATAGAAACGATTTATGATGGTACCGACATCATCGTTATTAAGACATGTAATCGTTGTAATGCAAAAAACATTACCGTGTCCGATATGCGCGCGACTCGATTTTTTATGGTTTCTCGAACGTAAATAAGTCAACGAACATGACAAGAGACACTGTTTGTTCAGCTTATCTTTTTTCTTTTCCAACAGCGCACAAAACCGTAGGAAAATACCGTACTGACTGAAAACAGGGCAATAAACAACGTGCCAAGACATCCGCCTCCACCACTTGTGATTTCTGCCATATCAGCAGAGCTGGAAATCAGTTTAGCACGAACAACAACGCTTCCGTCCTTATCCGTGTCACGCCATTCAAACATGATACCCGTGTTGACGTCCTCCCAGAATTCAGAATAACTGCCGTCAAAGTCAATGCTTTTAGAATAATATGCTTTATAGATGGTGTTCTGCCACTCATAATTTGTTTTTCTGAATCCACGATAATAACTTTGAGCGCCTAAGTAGAAATTTGAAAGACCACTGCCGGGATGTACATTCCAGAAAAATGTACTGCCTCCTCTTTGCCACTCAATAGTAATTATGTCTCCCTCGACATTTAGGATCTTTATCACGTATGGATCATACTGGGTTGATTGCCACTCCATTACATCGCTCGCTTTCAGGGTTCCCCATTCTCCTTCGGCAGTTACCGTTGTGGTTGAGGTGCTGACAATCAGGCAGACCATGAACATTGCAAGAAGGCTTATCAACAGTTTTCTATGTACTTCCCTCATGATTGATTTCACCATTCTTGAGTCATAAATAGGCTCTTTAGTAATTGTAGTCTTAGGAAAGAACTTTTAGTTATAATTTGGGATGAGGTTGATCCGTTATCACTTTGATTTATAAATTTTCTTTTTCTATGTTTAATTTGTTTAGATAGAACTTTTCCTGCGTGTTAATCAAAGATCTTTATATTCAAAGAAGTAATCCGGAGATGATTATTCTTTTTCGCATGCTGTATTCTATTTATATGAAAAACGCATGAATAATAGTACTGAGGGGATAATATGGGTCTTGAAGTTGAAATAGAATCGATTATCAAGAAATTGAAGGCGGAAACAAAGGGCATAAAGGATCCCACCACTAAATTGGCGATCCTAAGCTTAGCAAAAATCACAGAAGGCTTGTTGAAAAGGATTAACGACTTAGAGGCTAAATTATAAGACGTTAAAGAGCCAAGCAATGCATATCAATAACAATACACGAAAATGGGTCATATGCATAGCACATGTAAGCCAACGCAATTAATAGAGTCTTCTACGATTCTTTAGAATCTGCTTTTATAGTAACCACACGAAGTTCTTGAATTCCTCGAAGCACTGTTAAATCATTTTTTAGCTTCTTTATTTCTGAAGCCTTTCCATGACACACAAGTACTTCTAGACAATAATCTGAATGTAAATGAGAATGAGTGCGTGCTTTTACAAGATCTGTGAACTTATGAAAAACCGCTGATAATCGCTCTGTGGATGAAGCATCATCTTCATAAAATACTGTTATTGTTGCGATAAATCTGGTATCTTGATGGTTTGTTAGCCATGCATCTTCCGAAATTAAAACCCGAAGTGCTTTTCTTATTACTTCGGAACGGCTTGCATAGCCTTCTCTTTCAGTTATGTCATCGATTTGCGCTATCAATTTCGTCGGTAATGACATACTAATAACTGCGCTTTTTGAAATTTTTATCACCAACAAAAAACGTGAATCATCTATTTTCAACTTGTAAGAATATAGATTAACTTAACTTACTCAAAGGGGTAATAAATAATTCCCTATAGTTCGATCAAAAACAAACAGGAGGGGTTTCTTGTCAAAAATCAAACAAAACCACTCTAAGATACTGCTCGTTGGACTTTTTCTTATATGTTTAATATGTTTACTTGGTTCTGCTGCTAATGCAATTCCTCAAACAATTGGAAGTTACACACCCTCTTCAACAAGCCTATACCGTGACATTCTTGTTGATGGAAACTATGCCTATTGCGCGGCAGAAAGTGATGGTCTCCATGTAATCGATGTTTCTGATAAATCTAACCCCACGGCAGCAACGACTGTGCCATTAAGTTCTGTCTCCACCGAAACAGCTCTTGATAAGGAAGGCAATACTTTGTTTATGTCTCTTCGCTCTAGTGGTATCGCTGCTTTCGATATATCAGATCCAACCAATGTAAAACTGATCAGTGTAGTTGATTCCCCCTCGGAATGTTGGGGTATAGATGTGGTTGATAACTACATCTTTGTTGCTGAATGGTCGCAAGGTGTTCGCATTTGGGATGCATCAGATCCTTCAACAATGAACGCTATTTCAAGTATCTCAATGCCTGATGGCGGGTATCCCCTAGATGTCATGGTAGACGGAAATTATGCCTTTGTAGCTGCTGGTGCTGATGGATTCGTTATTTTGGACGTTTCTGATAAATCTAATCCCCAAGTAATAGGTTCACTGGATCTTGATTACACTGCCTGGAGCGTTGATTTAAAACCACCAGACAATCTCGCATTCGTCGGTGCCGCAAGAGGATACGTTCATGTTATTGATTACTCAACAAAAACAAATCCGGTTGAAAAAGCATCCATTAAATTAACAAGCGATGTATATGATCTCTATTACGCAGATAACATAGTTTTTGCAGCAGATTATACTAAGGGTCTCGCTGTGGTCGATGTGTCAACTCCTGAATCACCCACAACTGTAGGTGATATTGATTTAGGCGCTCGAGGTTATGGAGTCGATCTTCAAAGTGATTATGTCTATTTAGCGCTTGGCTTTGATGGAATGCAAATTCTTGAAAAATCAGCAGTAGTCCCATCTGGGGCTGGTGGCGGTACATGTCTCGGTACAATGCTTGTTGCAGTCTTTTCAACTGCAGCATTTATCTCGTACAGCATAAAATATCTGAAGAAATGACGCCTGAGAGTTTCAGTGGAATAAACTACTATTCACTCCTTTTTTTAAAAATCAGTTGAAAATCACTAATAAGGCAATATGAATGGGAAAATGCCAAATAAATTGATAAAAAAGATATCTGTGAATTTTAAGAGAAAATATGGAAAATAATAAAAGAATTGGCTTAGTGGATGAATTTCCTATCTAAGCAATTTTATAGCGTGGGTGACTGCGATCCAATTTTATTCCAGATTCTGTTATCATTGATGAAAAAGCAACGTCAACCATGGCAACCGCAGGAAAGACAAAATCAGCATGCTTAACTGGACCATAAAGAATGAAATCTGCACCAGTTGCTATTGTCACAGCATTTGCAACAGCCAAAGCTGGTTTTTTGGCTTGCTTACCCATTTTTGACTTTAAACCACGCCATGTATCAACTGCGTTATGAGCCCCGCTTCCACACGGTAACCCAACTTCGCTCTTTAACTGGTAGATTGCATTGCAACCAGCACCAAGTGATGGAAGGTCCAAAATAGCCGTATCAATAATAGGTTTGGTAACACCAATTTCTTGTGCAGTATTGACCAATTGTTTTGCGGCATCAACTCTTCCTTTTGAAGTAAAATCTTTCATGTTCATGGCGAGTAATAAAACACTTTCAATCCCTGATTCTTTTATTGCATTCAACTCTGCTTGACCTGCGTCTATTGTTATAGAATTATAAACTACATCTTTAATTCCCACGTCCTTGATGTAATCAAGACCGGAGATTTTTACTGAACTTACTACTCCATCCATCAAAATTGGCATATCTGTGACATTAGAAACGAAATCAAGATGTTTCCTCATATTCTCTTCTGTACTTACAACCACGTCAATCATACAAGGATTCCCCGTTTTATCGGAAAATTCCTCTTGTAACTTAATTACCTCTTCCGCTTTTTCTTTATCAAATT
>JAEOSF010000074.1 GCA_016840515.1 Candidatus Borrarchaeum yapensis
AATAACATTCCGTTTTCTAAGTGGTGATTTCGGTTTTGCGTATCGTACAATCCCGTACCGTGGATTTGATGAGATTAAAAGCATACAAGTCTATGGTGACAGTGGTGAAGCCTATATAGAAGTATCTGATGAAGATAACCTACAAGCAGGTGCATTTCATGTTGCAAAAGGTCTTGATGAGATTGAAATCACCTGGCATTATGAGCGCGTCTATGTCGGCACACAGCCAGTGGAACTTACGTTTACTATCACATATACTGTTACAAATGCAATGAGTTATGAGGAAAATTATGATGTACTGGATTGGCAAGCAATTGGCAGTGATTGGGATGTATCAATCTACAATGCACATATTCAGGTGATTCTTCCAAAAACATACAATACGGAAGATATACTGATACCTGACAAGATCCGTTCAGAATCTACAGTTATTATTTCAGAGAATGATGGAAAATCTGTTGTAGATGTGTATTACGACTCTTATTTGCCACCTAATACATCCTACGAGATCATAGTTCGATTCCCTTCCACCGTAGAGCAACCTTTTTCCTGGAGACAGTATCTCAACAGAACTGGTTGGCTCATTGGACTCATCTTTTTTGTCATTTTTAGTGGCATATATGCAGCAATCTATCTCTTCAGGGGACGAGATCCCCCTGTTTTTGTCAATAAACAAGCCATTGGGCTTAGTCCTCCCAGAGAACTTCATCCTGCCATTGTGGAAAGTCTTCGTAGTGAAGGAGCTACTATGAAAGGCATCCTTGTTACAATCTTCTATTTAGCTAAAAAAGGCTATCTTGAACTTTGGCAGTATGGACCAGATTCGTTTCTACGCTTAACAGACAACGGATATAATGCCATTAGAAGAAAGACTTTACCTGAAGATCTAACAAAGATAGATTGGCATGTGTTGCGAACGGTTAGCATCTACGAGTACGATAAAAAAATCCGTATTGAAGCTATGAACCCGGATAGATTCGCAGAAGCACTTGAGGAGATAGAACAGGAATTGCATCTTCATCAATTACTTCCCACGACTTATAGCGCGACTAAAGCAACATATCAAAAATTCGCGTTTGTTATTATGGCAGCAGGATTTTTTATTGTGTTCTCATTGTTCTTTTTTAGAACTGTAGGGCTCGCTTTGCTAGGAACATTAGTGCTTGTGAGTGGTCTTATTGGAATCATAATAGGAAATTTCATGGCTAATCGGACAGAACAGGGGGCAATGGTGAATAAAGAGTTCAAGTTCTTTTTAAGAAACGTGAAACGGGAAGCAAACCGAATTAAAAAGATGCGTGAACCCTATGAAGCCATGAAATACCTAGACGAATATCTGCCATGGCTTTTCATTTCTGGCTTAAATGTTTCAAAGTGGATAAAATCGTGTGTAAAAAGACGTCGTTATCCAGGAACCGGAAGGAGAAGAATGTACTGGCCATATTGGTGGTACTATCATCATCCTGCGTACGGACACACATATGGAGCAAATTCAGATTTTTCAAACTTTACTGCCCCACAAGTAGGTGCAATGCTTGACTCCTTTGCCTCCACATTTAATTCTTTTGTGAGCGATATTTCATCTACTCTTATACCCAGCAGTAGTGGAGGTGCTGGCGGTGGTGGAGCCGGTGGAGGTGGAGGTGGCGGTGGTGGAGGTGGCGGAGCGGGGTAATCGCTCCTCACTTCTTCTTAAGTCCATTAAAAAATTAACCGCATTATCCTGAGTAAATTAAGATTTTACAGACTATTGTAAATTATCTCTCCCGATGATTAAAGGAAAATTTATTTCATAACAAAATGAGTTTAGCTGCCATTTGCAGGATTGAATAAAAAAAGAGGAAATGAAAGAACTTAGAACCAAGCAGTTCTGACGGATGATCCGTCAATATAGGCTGTATTTAGAAGTTTGTGAACAGTGCCATGCACAATTACTGTATCTCCAACTAAAGGAAGAACGTCGTCCCAGTCCACATAGATCGAATCAGTGCCATCATTGACTACGAAACCATGGATACCCAAGAAGTCAATCGTTCCAGTAACTTTGCCCTTTATGTAGACGTCTTTTCCATCCCAGCCGGTTGGATCCGCTTGAATTTTAGCGATCTCGGTAGTATAAAAGAGACCTCCGCCCCAAATCGCGGCACCTACACCAGCAATGACGAGTATCAAGATGATAATAGGAATTGCTGATGCTCCTACACGCGATCGTAGCATTTTCTTCATCCAAGTATCCTCCGTTCATATGTTTAACTAAGAAATACACGAACAAACACCTTAATAAATCATATCAAAAAAAGAGATACACGGTGACGTATAAGTTGAGCAGTTCAGAGTATATCACGCTGCGCGAATTTGGCGAGGGATGCGGATGGCATCCTAAAGTCATAGGATATGCCAGAAATCGTATGGAACTTTTCGAAAAGATTTCTCAAGAAGATGCAGTCATATTAGCGAACAAACTCGGTGCCACAGTTGAAGATTTTACGTTATATGATACCGAGTGGACCGTAAGCTTTGAACCGTTACCCGATTTAAAAATTCTGTTCCTTTTAGTTGCAGATGAAGAGTTTGGGAGCGAATTCTACGTGTACTATAACCAGGATGCCGTAAAATACCCAGCGGAGGATGCTCTTATCTTTAGTCTGGCATTTATCACCTTATTTCCTCACGAAGCTGAGTTTCTTTGGACAAACAAACGTAGGCGATTAGGAACGCAAATAATAGAGAAGCGAGACATAAATCAATTATTAGCCACATTAAAAAACATAACTCCAGATGTAGCCAAGATTGTTGCCAGTAACTTAGGTGGAGAATTTAAAGAAATAGGAGGATGGAGCATTACATTCACGCCAATTACTACACTTCCCATTACTTACGAAGTTGGCAAGAAAACTCGAATTTTATACGATGTGGATAAAGCACAATGGATACCTGAAGTAGTGTATGCATTTAAGTGGCTTTATTTAAATGCAGTAATCAGAGAGACAAGGAAACTTATGGGAGAACCATTACCAGAAACATCATCCTGTTCATTATGAGGTAGTATTTTTGAGCGGCTCAGAATACATTGATTTAGGAGCTAAAGAATTTGGTGCTGGGAGCGGATGGCACGCCAGGGTACTCAGTTACGCAAAAAAGCGCATGCATATTTTTAAAAAGATCAAAACCGATGAAGTAAAAATCCTTGCGGCTAAACTTGGGGGCATATCTGAGAATTTTAGACCATATGAAAGCGTAAAATGGACTGTTTCTTTTGAACCTCTTCCAAAACTAAAGATTTTGTGTCTCCTTGTCAATGATGAGGAATTTGGCTCTGATTTTTTCGTTTATTTTAATCGCAGATCAGCGGATATATATCCCGCTGAGGATGCCATCATTTTTAGCACTGTTTTTATTTGCCTGTTGGCTCAAGAAGCAGAGTTCCTATGGACAAAAAAACAGAAACGTTTAGGATCTAAGATTCTTGAAAAACAATCTTTAGATCAAAAGAAAATTAATGTAGTGCAACAAATTAAGCCAGATTTCGCAGAAAAAGTCGCCAGTAGCCTAGGTGGTGAATTTACTGAGATATCTGAGGGATGGAGCATTGTGTTTAAGCCCATACCTGAGTTTCCGGTCACTTACGCTGTGACTTCAAACGATTTTCAAATGAGATTCGATGAGCAAAAAGCGCAGTGGATGCCGGGAGTAGTCTATGCCTTTAAATGGCTGTACTTAAATGCAATAATTCGTTCAGCAAGAAAATTCTGCGATGATTTGCCGCAGATCTCGTTTTCAGGGCTTATTTAAAGTTCTTCAGATTTCTAGTATCATTTTTACGATTTTATGCCCCTTGTGGACGTATTCCGAATCGATATAAAAGTTTAAGTTTTTGTAAAATCGAATTGCTGCCTCATTATACCAGCGGGTAACAATTGAAATAGTACCGCCCCCATTGTGATGTGCAAAGTCTATTGCATTGTTTATCAGAATTTTCCCAATACCTTGCCGTCTACATTCAGGAAGGACGGCAAAAGGCCCCAGATACCAGAATTGAGGTTTAGTTTGAATAATACAAGAAAAACCGATAATATAATTCATTTTTTTGGCTACAAAGATCTCGCATACCTTTGATGACTCAATTGCATGATGGATTGTCTGTTCGAATTGCTGTGCCTTAAGGTGTAATTCGTTTTCTAGAAAATAGTCTTTAAAGGATTTGATAAAGACTTCAAGCAATTCTACCAATTCTTTATCATATTGAAGAGTATTAAGAACGACAGGACCGCTCATAGAATCCGTCCAGACCAAATAGCTATTTAGATTACATTATGCAAAAATCATCAAGTTCTCTATATACTTTATATCTTGAAAGAAATGAGTTTTTTCATCATCAGCATGATTTCTGATAACTTTGAGTTGGATAATTATTTGATTCGAACGGTTTTTCGTAACATGGAATGAGCATATAGAATTCGCTGACTTTAAATATAATTTCTAAATACGTGTTTGGAAGATCTGTAAACGAAATAACGCCAAGGAAACTACATTGTTTCGAATGCGGCATTTGCCGTTTTACTTAGGTTTATGAATAATCAAAGAGTAAAAAATGACATTGGCATGATACGGCTATTACATCAACAAAATAAAGATGATTTAAAATGGACAAATTTGCGATAAACTATTGCGAAAAATGCAAAAGAATAGAAATGATCCCCTTCTCACAAGAGGACATAAACCACGCTTTAGAAAATGGAGGATTGTTTACAAAATCAGTCGATCACGGTGACCATATGCTATCCCTAAAAATTGATTGCAATGGATCTGTACGCCGAGAAACTATTTTTCAAAGATAATATTTAAAATTGATGTACCGTGAGTCTCAGAGTTTAGACTGAGATAGTGCGCTACATTTTTGAACAGTCGCGCAAGAAATTATTTGAAAATATCAAAACCAAGCTATGCGACTCTATTTTTCTATCAAAATGAAATGAATGTTGATATATTTCCCCCCTACGTGTTGGAGGGCATCCGCAAGCTAGTTATAAATATATGCACAGAGATAATTAGAATGAACCTCTCAAGATAAAAACAGATGAAAATAAGAAAGAGAAGTTCCACATATTGTTGGGGGCATATATGAAAAAAAATACACTTTCTCTATTATTGTTAATTTTTCTCTTATCTTTAAGCGTACCAGCATTTGCAATCAATGACAGACTAATTGCTGACTCTAATCATTATCCAATGGATACATTTATTTTCTATTATTCAAGAAATCAGCCCTATTTCTACTTTGATCCGCACATTGAAACTGAACTTAATTTTGAATACATACATTTTCAGAAAATAATTGAATACTTTGATGCTGATTATTCTGGAAATTACGATTTAAGCATCGAAAACGATCAAAACGATGAATTTAGAAATCAGCTTCTTCTTCAAAGCGGCCCTGTAACAGTAAGGCTTACAAGCACACAAGGTGAATTTGTAAGCATTAAATATACGTTCACTGTTGGTGGAGATTACAAAATAGTACTTCGTATTAAACTTAACGACACGTTATTTATGAGTTCTTTTAAAGTTGATAGATGGGCAGATGAAAAACCTTCTCAAGGTGGAAATCTTTTTTATTGTATTGTCTTCGAAATTGATGGGGAACTCACGCAAGCGCAATTTAACACAGATTTTGAATGGAGTGAAATATATCCATTGTAGCAGAAGAGAGGCATTAACTAGGTAATTAGAGATAGTTGAAGAAAATGTATCTTCATGTTGCCAGATTCGTCACCTTTTAAACATTGAGAAGAGGCATTTCATATAACAACATCAAAATCATGGATAACTACACACATGAAACATAGTGAGGTGGTTCCGTTAGACATAACTCTGACCGAAAAAGCACAACAATGGCTCTCAGAACAAACAAAGCAACATAATGAAACTAAAGTTGCACTAGTTATTTGGCTCAACGTTTCATCATCCTGATCGGGATCTTTTATTTCTCCTGAAGCAGGTCTCGTTGACGAAGATAAAATAAAGCAACACAAGCAGTTTATCGTTATAGGAAAATATAACGGGTATAATATCTATAGGGGACCAAGAGTGGAATCATATCTTCCTGATAACGTGCGACTTGATGTTCGTGGTAATTGGGGCTTAAAAGAATTGTATATTGTTGGCGTTAGCCGACCCGTGAGAGCCGGATATGGTAATTGTTAGATATAATAACCTAAAATGGATGAACTTTCCTCATAAACTTATGGAGGAAGGTGACGCAGGGGAATGCACCCCTTTTATATCTCTCATAAAGAAAGACAAAATAATATTCACTTCCTTTTGCACATTAGACAAGTTAATTACCGGAACGTAAAATAGAGTATTTTTACAAGTTATATTCTATCAAAAACTTGATTGATATTGTTACAAATCTTTTTTAAAGTGAAAATATAATGATGTGCTAAAGAGGTAGAAATATGTCAGGTACCTTCGGACAACTAATTAAAAACTGGAAGGATCAGACTAAATTTGCTAAAATAATGGATGTGACCTTTATTGTTCTAGGCATTCTTCTAGTAATAGATATTGTACTCGCATTCGCACTTTTAGGGATTAGCATTACTATTGATGCCTTTTTATCAATTTGGATACTGTTATATTTGGTGGTAGTAACACTAGCGCTGAAACTGCGCCTTGCGACAGCAGAAGAAGAAGATCAACGAACTATTTTGAAATATTGGATTGCCGCATGGATTTTTGGCATATTTCTGTTTAGCCTATCTTTCATATTTGTGTTATAAACATCTTTGGGTTTAAGAGGGATGTCTTATGAGTTTTAATGAATCATTAGAACTTCTGGAGAAGTTAAAGGATTCCTTACAAAAATCTATAGCTATTGCTGATGAAGAAAATAAGACGAAATTAATGGAACTTACCCAAAAAATCAACGAAATGAACAACATAGTAGCAAAAAAAGATACAGAGTTTAGAAATAGTGAAGAAGAGAAAAATCGATTAAAGCAAGAAATCGAGTCAATTAAGCAGGAAGTTGAATCTGCTAGACAAGAAGTTAAAAATAAAGATGATGAACTAAACGCAGTAAGCGTTAAGTTAGAAGAATTACAGAATGAAAAACAGAAAGCGGAATCAGAAGATGCAAAAATGAAAGAAGAATATCTCGCTGTGCAAGATCAACTAAAAAAACTCTCTGGAATGTATCAAGAACTATCTGCTAAGCAGGATGATGCAGTGAACATTCGAGAAATTCTAAGTGTATATATTGTGTTGCTCGAAGAAGTCTTCCAAGGTAAGCCACATGTGAGAATTCTTTTCATGCTTCATGGTGACAAACCTCAACTATCACGACAAGAGATCGTGAAAGCGGGAGGTTTCCAACCTGCAGCTGTTCTTCATTCGATCCATGATTTGGCGGGTGCTAACTTAGTAAAATATGACATGGATAATGATACCGTGGAATTGGTAAGAAAAATCTTCTAAGCCGAAAGTTTCGGCATTCAATTTTTTTAATAGTTCGCTTGCAGATATTTTTTGAAATCATCGTAAGCATTGATTTCTACGGGATTAGGGAATTCATTTTTTCTCACAATTATTTCCAAGGCTTGAGGCAATTCTGGCGTTATGTTCAACAACGAAATTATCGCTTCTGGAAATTTTGCAGGATGTGCAGTCTCTATTGTGATTGATTTGGTTCCCCTATCTGTTAGAGATTCTTTTCTATACGCTTGAAGAGCTGTCCAGCCAACAGCACCATGAGGCTCAATAATTTTAGCGTATTCCTTATAAAAATCTTTAATTGCCTTTTTGGTGTCTTCATCAGTTACGGAGATCGCGTATATATCATTGCGAATTCTTTCAAGATCAGGATCTTTATGAACCATTCCTGTCTCGTCAATTTGACCTCCATACATTTCAATGAGCCTTGCAAGGTTTGACGGATGACCAACATTCATTGCAGATGAAAGACAGTTTTTTGAGGGTTCAACCTTTTGATATTTTCCACTTCTTACATAGCGGGGAAACTCATCATTTTCATTTACAGCACTGATAAATTTCTTAACTGGCAATCCCATCCTAAACGCAATTAAACCTCCTACTAAATTTCCAAAATTTCCTGAAGGCACAGAGAAAATAACTTTCTCACCTAAATCTTCAGTTACGCGGGAATATCCCAAAAAATAATATAGTGTTTGTGGTAAAAGTCGTCCAAAATTAATTGAATTTGCTGAAGTTAAATTAAAATGTTCTAGATCCTTATCTGCGAAAGCCATTTTTGCAAATCTTTGACAATCATCAAACTTTCCACTTATTCCTATTGCAGTGACATTCTTTCCTAGAGTAGTCATCTGTTTTCTTTGCAGGTTACTTACTTCATTCTTTGGGTACAGTACAATGACCTTAATTCGGTTCATTTCGTAAAAAGCTTGAGCAACCGCTCCTCCTGTGTCACCACTAGTAGCTGTGATTATTATAACGTCTTTATTTTCCACTTCAAGAAAATATTCCATCAACCTTGCGAGCGTTCTAGCCCCAACATCTTTAAAACTACATGTCGGTCCTTGGTCTATATACATCATATAATCATAATTGCTAACATGTCGTATAGGAATTTCAAAATTTAAGGCCCTATTTATGATGCTTTCCAGTTGTTTTTTAGGGATTAAATCTCCAATAATTTTTGAAAGGACATTATACGCAATTTGCGGCAATTCTAAATCGCGGAATGAAAAGACTTCTTCATCGTTTAGTGTAGGAATTTCATCCAGCATGTACAGCCCTTTATCAGGGGCTTGTCCTTTAAGGATTGCTTCCTTGAAATTCACCTTCGGAGCGTTACGATTAGTAGAATGAAGCATTATCATTTTGAGTCCCTTTCAGAGTCTATTTAGCTACGGTTTTTTAACGAATCTCTGAATAATAGATCTTAGCCATCTCGAAAGTAACGTATCGATTTTTGAATGTTTCGTGCACGTTCACATAAGAGTTTGTTGCAAGATATAGAACGTGAGAGAAAAAGATCATCAACGAGCTAAAAGAGCGAATTCAATGTGTTTTTTAGAGGCACTCTTTAATTACATAACATTTTAGGAGGATTAAAATACCTGTTTGACCGAGGTTTAAAATATCAGAAACAAAAAGAGGTAAATAGATTGTTTAAAAAAAGCTTTGGCAATGTTCTGAAACGCAAAGAGACAACCAAACTACCCTACGTAACAAGTCTAGACTTCCATGCTTTGAAAAAGAAGGATAAGGTTATCGAAGGAATTCCTGTAGTCTGCACAAGTTGCGGAGGTATTTTGACTAAAGCCAGTTTAATTGAGACTACCAAGTTAGGGCGCAGCTGGAACTGCGAATTTTGCGGAACCCTGAATATTATCGCAGCTGATGTTACATTACCAGATGACATTGGAGATGACATTGAATGGATCATTGAAAAGAAACCAGAAGATGAAATTACAGTAGAAACAAGAATTGGTGCAGGAACAAAAGAAAATATTGCTGCGGTCATTGATGTCTCGGGTTCCATGGACGATGGCAAGTTAGAAGCGGTTAAACACTCTCTAATTCAATCACTAAAAGATCTAAAGATGAATGCTCCATATTCTCGCTTTAGTTTAATAGCTTTTAGCACAGAAGTGTTTCTCTTCAATGCAAACGGCGAAAAAGTCCTTGAATTAGAAGGAGATGTACTCCATTCAATAAAGGGAATTGAAAAAGCGTTTACTAAAACAAAACTCGATTTTGCACCCATTTCTGATACCGCTGAAAAATGGATCAATACAGTCTCTCAACTTACTCCTACAAATTACACTTCTCTCGGCCCAGCTCTCTTAGGAGGGATAACTCTTCTAGGACGGGTTGATGGTGGTGGACGACTGATTTTGCTCACTGACGGTCTGGCGAATGAGGGATTAGGCAACCTAGAAAGTTCAGCAACTGGTAAAAACTTCTACAAGGAATGCGCAGGTAAGTGTATGGACAAAAAAGTCACAGTAGAGGTCATAGGGGTTGCCCCAGAAGACGATTCAAGCAAAATGGCTTTGGACGTACTCGGCAGATTAGCAGACGCAACTGGAGGAGAAATATTTTACATAACTTCTTCCGAGGTACAAAAGGCATTTGAACAATTAAGAAAGCGGGAGTATCTTGGTCGGGATGTGAACATTAAAGTAGTGACGGATACAACGTTTACGACACCTGCACCTATGAAAGTGGGTGCTGTTACTGAAGACAGGGAAGTCTTCTTTGAACTAGAGGCAGCAGAAGAAGAGGTCAAGAAAAAAGAAGTTCCTATACAAGCTCAGGTCACATACATCGATTCAGAAGGAAACAAAAGGTTGCGAGTTTTAACTTCACGTTCAGCAGTGGTTGAAGAAGAAGTCGAATTCAATAAAGCATACGATGCAAGAGTTGTTACCACAAACGTGGTGCAAGCAGCAGGTGGGAGTTATTATGAAGGAAATGCGGAAGAAGCTAAAGAAAGATTGAAGGAACTTAAAGATACCCTTGCGAAACAAGATGGTATTAAATTCCAAGAAGAAGCATTAAATGTCTTAGATGAACAAGCTGCTGAGATTGAAGAAGAAGAAGCTGAAATAGCTGATAAGGCTGCGGCTCCAAGCGCAAGGGCGGCGAAAGCTCTCAAGCGCAAAAGAACAAGCGAAGAAGATCTCTTTTGAGAGTGGCTAAAGCCCTTAAAAAGAAGAGACTGGATGAGAAGAGCCTGTTCTGCTGAAAAATTCCTCTTTTTTTCAATTTTTATTGTGTTAATCGTGTAAGATGGATATCGACTACATCACTTAGTATCGCGCTTGCTGTTTCTTCGCCACCAGCTCCTCGACCAATGATTGTTATTTCTTTTGCCAGATCTGTTTGTAACGATACAACATTAAGCGTTCCATTCACAGCAAGAGTGGAAGTAACTGGAATGAGTCGTGGTGCAACCTCTATTTGCCCATCTTCAATAGATGCAATGTGTTTGATGAGAAAATTGTCATCTCCAGCCAGTTTAATAGCTTCGGGTGTTATTTTTGTGATGCCTTGAATATAGACATCATCAATATTTTTATTCATGCCAAATAATCCGTTAGCCAGTATTACAGTTTTACTTGCCGCATCGATGCCTTCAACATCTGCCGCTGGGTCTGCCTCTGCATATCCCAGCTCTTGAGCCGTTTTTAATGCGCCTTCAAAAGAAGTCCGTTCATACGTCATTTGAGTAAGAATGAAATTTGAGGTACCATTAAGAATACCCCTAAGCGAATGAATAGTATTGCCTTGTAATGTCTTTCTGACTAAATTAAACACTGGTAACCCTCCTCCCACACTACCTTCATATCTTAAAATAGAATCATTTTGTTGAGCTAGTTGTGTAAGTTCATTAAAAGCTACAACAAGAGGACCTTTGTTTGCCGTGACAACATCACATCCTTTCTTTATTGATGAGATTATGTGTGACTTTCCTGGCTCCCCATGCTCAATATTTGTAGGCGTAACTTCTATGACAAGGTCCACATCAAGATCATCGATAGATTCCATGAAAGAGAGATCATTATTCCATGAAGAATGAGCGGTAAGATCCCTTATGTTCAGTATGCTTTGCAAATCTAATCCATTTGAATCTAAGAATGCACCTTTACTAGTAAAAACTCCCTTAAATGAAAAGGATAGATCATATTTTTGTCTTAATTGATTTTGTTTTTTTGAAAATACTTGTGCAACGCCTTTTCCAACACTTCCAAAACCTACTAAAGCTATATCCATTGATATCAACCCCTGATTAGGAATAGTCCTTTTTCCATGCAAATTTCTTTACAAAGATTCATTGCTTGTTGAATCTCCTGTTCTGTATTGCCGACAATCGAAAATTTTACGGTTGAAACTTCCTCCTTCTGTGTGATTTTTGCGTTCACTTCGTTAACTAGTACACCGCTGTCGAGAAGACGAATAATTGTATCTGTGATATCCTTCTGAAAAACATGTCCGATAAGGAGCACAATTTTTTTGAACCCTACAAATTCTTGCGCCCATTTTACTACATGTACACCTTGCTTCTCCATGAGAAGTTTAATGTCTTCAATCACATCGATATTTTCAATTTCAAAATGAATTGAAACGGGTGCAACGCCTTTTCTAACACTTAGTGCCCTACTGTGAATAACTTGTAGAATATTTCCCCCTAGAGCAGATATAGGTTCTAAACATCTTACTAATTCTCCCGGTCGGTCACTAAGTTCAACTTCCAACTCAATTTTCAACAGCTCACCACCCGAATAAATAGTTCTCCATAAGTAACTTTACATAAGGTTTATAAGGCAGATGTACGATAGTGTGCGTAACTCATTCTTAAGGGTGTTGTTGTACGAGAGGTATTGGTGTTGTGGAGGCCTAGTTTTTTCTCAAGAGAGGCGTCGGTGTTGTGGAGGCCTAGTTTTTACTAAGATGACACCATCGGATTGTTTAGATTGCATCTCTCGGTTTTCTACTGAAATATCTTTTTTAGAACAAGATTACAAGCTTAATTCTTTTTCAAATGAATTTACAGTGCCCTTTTGGAGTTATTATAACAGTTATAGCTTTTATAGCTATTTTAGCTTCTATTTCCGCTTCTAAGCGGGGATGCAGCGATCTTTTGGAGGTTTTTTGTTGGAAAATAATGATATTATCGTTGTGAAATTTGGAGGTTCATGCCTGGAATCGGGCGAGGC
>JAEOSF010000007.1 GCA_016840515.1 Candidatus Borrarchaeum yapensis
AGAGGTCGTAGCTGATTGGCTTTGGCAGTCTTGTTTCTTCATCTCTCCACTTGATTAGAAATTCTGCTGCTCCTTTTATCATTTCCCAGAGCTTGTGGTTCCTTAGATACTCTAGATCCGGTAATGATCTGCAATGACTGTCAAGCGCAAATAAGACGGCTCCGGTTTGATCGATCTGAATGAAGGGATGCGTGTGCCATGTTGGTCCAAATGAGCCATCAGGACAATATCTATGAAGAAAATAGTTACCACTTCCAATAGTTTTGATTGCAAAATCGAAGAATTTGCGAGATAAGGAAAATTGCGAAATTGATTCGAATCCTTTGACCACAAAGGCGGCATCCCTCGGCCAACAGTAAAGGTAAGAATCGCCTCCATATCGAACTATGTCAGCATCTGGCGAGGCAATGATCGAACCTGTTTTGTGATCAGACATTAGAGCCGCGATTATAGCTGAAATGTTAAAAAGTTTCTTAAGGCGTTCGTCAGTTACATTTTCGGCATTTGCTGAATCGCTTGCATTCTTTAGCCATCGACTCCAAAAGACGAAGGTCTCATCATATAATTTATCAATTGTTTTATAGTGCAAAACTTTTCGAGCTTTGTTCGCCTCGTGATATCCTTGTCCAGCACAAAAGAACAATGAAACCCGCGAAAATGGATTTTTTTGTGGATCTAAATTCACATTAATCCCTAACGCTGAATCTACTGGTCCATGTGAGGCAGGGCAGCCTGATAGATTACCATCCTCAGCGTCTACAAAAGTCCCACGCAAATCTTTAAAATCTGCACGACCACATGCCAGTTGTGTAAAGTGTGGGATACTTCCGATTAGAACATAATTTGAAAGTTCGTAATGTACGATGCTTTTAATCTTTTCATCATAAACTGCTGAATCAGGAATCGCCATACCCGTAAAATGTATATCATGATAACTGAATAGTTTAATAGCCCGTTGGTTAGGACTCTCAATGGCAATATCTCGTACAAAAATCGGGTGATAAGGATATACAAAATCTCTTATCGTTAAGCTAATATCATGATTATTAATTGCATGAGTTACTCCAATCTGAGAATTATCTACATACTCTTGCGAAATGGTCCAATTGTGAGAATCTTTAAGCCAATTTATGCCATATGAACTCTCATAAACTCCGAGGAAGATTTTATCGACTAGTTGATATAAACCTACATATGGGAAGTACATTTCAGCAATGTCGCCTTTTTCATTTATGACAACTGTCAACATTGAATTACCTAGCACTAGTGTTTTCACAATTAATCATCCTCGCCTTCAGTTCGTTTCTGGGTAGACACAGTATTCATCATTCATATTTCTTGTGAATCTAATCCGGTAATTAAAGAAAAGAAGTATTCTCAAACGCCAAAGAAATATGAAAAGAAAAGGTAGACAGTCAAAAAAGTGCTTCACTACAATAAATTACATCGGAAAGGCAGATACAACGATATTCCGAAATGCTTCACTTAAGATGGTAGCTTCTTTCTGGATTCGTCGCCAAACATCCTTTATCAAGTTTTGTCGGACAGAAGTACTAATATTTTCTAAGAATAAAGTTAGTGAATCGCCCAAATCAGTTAAGGCATGATTAAATACTTCTTCATCCAAATTTCTTGAACGTAAATGGCGTTCTATAAACACGGTTGTGTCAGTAACGAGAACATATAAGTCAGTAACACGGGCGGCATATTCGTCTTCCTTCGCTTCTCCAAGATCAATAATCACCCAGTTATCCTTTTTTGTTCTTAGAATATGCTCTCCTTTTAAGTCACCATGGGCAATACCAAGATCCCACATTGCAATAATAAGATCACTAATATCTTGGAATGAACAATTTACACTTTCCTCTCCGAGGCATAGTCGAAGCATATACTTCTCAAAGGTGTATTTAGAATTTATATAATCCATCCAAAGCACAGATTTAGGTTTCGAACTTCGTAAAATTTCTTCATCTTCTGCCAAAGTAGGTAGCGATAAACCTCTTGGTTCAGGAACTGGATAACCACTTTCATAAAGTTTGGTTTGTACTGAGCGTTCTCGAATGCCTGCATCAGGGTCTACAACCTTCCCAACCACATTTTCCTTTACGAGATCTAAACCGCCACCCTCAATAGAGGAAATAGGAAGACCTTCAGTTAAAAAGTCTATAAGGTAGACTTTATTCCGAGACCAATGCTCATAGAGGTCAGGATAATATCCATAGACTTCTGTCACTGAGACGAGTTCCTCGTTATTTACCAGTTTTGGATGCCAGCGCAGATACTTTTCAACCTCTTTAGGATCGACAAGGTTCAACGGTGGAAATTCACCAAGTCCAAAATAGAGACGTTGGCGTGTGGCTCTATCTATTTCAAAGGGTTTCACTGTTGAAAGAGGTATCCAAGGCATTTATAGCATCACCAAAACTCGTTATATGAATGTATGAATCATCATTATCGATCGTTAAAAATCATTGACTCAGAAATATTAATGTTTTAGATTTTTAAGATATAGAATACTCTTGAAAACTAAGCATACACTAGATAAGAGATGTTAGGGTCATCTTTGAAAAATTTCACGGAAAACAAAAACTGGTGCTGCAAAATCATTTTAAATTTGGTAAAAAAAAGATAAAATATGATCCCTTGTCATAAATTTTAGTTAGAACTAAAATTTTGGGTGACATCCAATTGGATCGGTGTTGAGCGAGGTAGATAGTCTAGTTCTACGGGGTAATTGCTGAGTTGAATTGTATAGTAGTTCCGGAATTTCTGTTCTAAGATGGGTAACAATGCATTTTCTAGTTCCAATGGAATTTTTAAATCTAGCCAAAAAGTTCTTCCTTCTGGTGAGGCTAAGATTCTTCCATCTTTTGCAACTACTTCGCCGTCCTTGATTGTGTACGCTGTATTAGAGAATGCCTTTTGTATGGCGACATGGTTTTCACTTGGATTAGAGCTTGGATCAACATTATAGATAGCCATATCAGCGTCTGCTCCAAGTCCGAGATGTCCTTTGTTCTTTAAGCCCAATAATCTTGCTGCTGCTGCTCTCGTTAATATTGCAATTTCATAGAAGGTCAGCTCTCTGTCGATGTCACTTAATGTGCTAGCGCTGGTAGCTTTTTTATGCGTACCTTTCAATATGTTGTCACGTGCCTTTTTACTCATAAGCCATGAAATTAAGCCAGGATATGTAGTAAATGGACCTCCATTAGGATGGTCAGTTGTTAGAACTACTCGCCACGGATTTTCAATTAATAATGCATATTCCATTCCAATTGTCCACTGAATGGCGTTTACTGGGTTTTTTCTAGAATATGTAAATGGCACTATTCCTGAACCACATTCTAATTCGACGTCTCCGTTCATCCATTTGTTATGTGTTAGTTTATACAGGCTATATTCCATAGGACCATCAGCAGTCATTGTAGTAGTGTCTCCGAACATGATTTGACCGAGATCAAAAGTCACGTGAGGGTTCTTATTCAAATAATCCGCTATGTCAGCGGCACCAGAACCGAAATCTCTCCAACCTGTTCCACCATAGCTATGAAATTGAAGATGCGTCATATGAAGAACTTCGGTACGCCCTCCATTCCCATTTCCTGCTACTTTAATGTCCTTTAGCGCTTCCATCGTTTCAATAGTAATGTCAACGTTACCCGGTTGCCCAAGTCTTACTGTATGAAGATGGATTGGATGGGGTAAGCCGAGTTTTTCATTTGCTTGAGCTAAGTAGCGTATAATTTGTCTTGGAGTAACATTGAAACTTGGAACAGGATCATCTAAGGAGTCAACATTTTTGCCCCATGACCATGCTTCGCTACCGCCTGGATTGACGATCTTGATCGCATATCCTTTTGTTGCTTTTAGCATCCATGCAATAAATGCTGCAAGCATGTCAAGGTCGTCATTTGTAATGCATTCTAAGACAAACCAATTGTTGCCGAATAACGGGAAGCATGCCTTATCAATTATTGGCGTGTCTCTTAGTTCTTCGTGGGTGTGCCTAGCTTTCAGTGGAGGCACGGCCGGTTCCATTACAGTGGTATAGCCCATATTTACATAACGATAGCCAGCGGTGAATGTGCTCGGAACTGAATGTCCTACACCAGCACGAGTCGTTGCGGAATGCATATACACTTCGTTACGATGGTCTTCAGGTCTGAAGATACGACCTCCGTTTACTTTGCTGCCAGCAATGTGCGCATGAAGGTCGACTCCACCAGGCATCACAATCATATGTGAAGCATCTATGATTTTAGCATCTTTGGACACTTTCTCGACAATTTTCCCGTCTTGGATAGCAATATCCATTTTCTCGCCGTCAATTTCGTTAGTTGGGTCAAAAACGGTTCCATTTTTGATTAATAGATTCCTTGTCAATGTTGCCACCATATTTAGATGAGCTTAATTTCGAATATATGAGCTGAAACGATCTCTTTTAATCTTTCCATCGTGTCAGTTTTTGAACATTATTTAACATGATGTTTTTTTCTATTGCATCTTGTTATGAAGACACCAGAGAGGATAACTTTAGTTTAAATCTATTCAGCAGGTGCCGAAAGTACCTGCTCCAATGTTTGTGTGTCACCATACCTGATAGCTTGAACAGGACATTCTGAAACACAGATTCCGCAGCCCCTGCAAAGACTTTCATGTACCTGAGCCTTTCTTGTTCTGAGAGGTATACCCGCTACCTCTGCCACAGGTAACTCTAGTTCTACTACCTGCAGACTAATAGCACAGAAGGGACATGCCTCTCTACAATATCCGCAACCAATACAGTAGTCTGTTTCAACGAATGCTTTAGGCGTCCATAGTTCTGGCGGCGCAAATTGTGAAGCTATTTTTGACACAACAGCATTAACATTTGTCATTGCAGCCATAATGTCGTCCTGTTGCAGATCAACGCCTATAACAAAGATTCCATGCGTTTTTGTTTCAAGGGGTTCTGATTTTGATTTCTTAACAATAAATCCTTTTCTATTCAGTTTTAAACCTAAAACGGAAGCCAGTTGAGTCATATCTTCAGAGGGAAACAACTTATCAAAGAGGACAGCCATATTGATTTTTAGTTCTTTGTCCTGATTTTTGTCTTTGTATTGAAGAACTAAATTTTTACTATCTGGATCTTCTTCTACTGCAGAAATACTCCCATCAATATAACTGACACCGTCTTCTATTGACCTTTGAATGAATTTGGCAAACACCTCATCTTCTAAAGTTCCATCCATAAGAATAAAACAATCGATATTGGGTTTTTTTTCTTTGACACGAATAGCTTGCTTTAATGCACTCGCTTTTTGTGATGTTGATGAGTCTAAGGTAATGAATGCAATGCTTTCAGGAGTCTTTCTGTCAGAGATTCTAAGAATTTGCCCCTCAGTGGGTCCATTCGGAGTTAGAATTCTTTCAAATTCTAAAGCCGTTAGTACGTTTTCAAAATCATAACCAAACTTTGAGAGAATAGAGTCATCATGCCGTGATACACCAGTTGCGATGATTATTGCATTAACATCGACTTGAATCTCAACTGGCTTCTGATCAAAGTCAATAGCACCTTTTGGACAGAGTATTTGGCAGCTTTTACACATTTTATTGGCATTGAAGTATAAACAGATGTCTTTGTCAATCACATAAGTTTTCGGTACTGCCTGAGTAAAGGGTGTATAAGCAGCTTTTCTTCTACCAAGACCAACGTTAAAATCATTATCTACAGTTACTATGGGACAAATAGTAGCGCATGTATCACAAGCGTCACATTTTGTTCCATCAACAAAGCGAGGGTGCTTTACAATAGTTATCTTAAAGTTGCCTGCGGATCCTGTGACCTTTGTTACCTCAGAATATGTAAGAAGTTCGATATTTGGATTTTCTAATAGATCACCAAAAAGAGGAGTGAGGTAATAAAGCGAGTCTTCCATTGTTGGATACAATTTGTCAAGTTGTGTCACCCCGCCTCCAATATTAGGGCGTTTTTCAACGAGGTAGGTTTTAAAACCTAATTTTGCAAGATCCAATGATGACTGGATACCTGCAATTCCACCACCAATTACCAAGACCGCATTTTTTGACTCGTTGAGATGGCTAGCCATATATGAGCCTCCTAATTAGACACCTAAAGCCTTTGCAACTAGTGTTACAAAGTCCATTACTTCAATTCTTGTGAAATCCAAAGGTTTATCCTCGCCCTTTTCACATCTAAGGCAGTTAAAATGCATCTCACACTTGGGGCATGTATTCACTAATATTTGTGCTCCTGTGTTCTGTGCATCGGTCAATCTATCTACACGTATAGCTTTTGCGTAATCATCACAATTCAGCCAAGCACTTACACCACAACAGAGCGCTTTTTCTTTATTTTTCTTCATCTCTTTGAATGTAAGGCCAGGGATGTTCTCCATCACTTTCCTTGGGGCATCATAAACGCCCATGTGCCTTCCTAGTCGACATGGGTCGTGGTAAGTTACCACTCTGTTGAAATGTCTTGGAAATTCTAATTGTCGTTCATCAATTTTCTTGGCAAGAAATTCAGAAAGATGAATCACTTCAAAATCAAAATCGGAAACATAATTCGGATAATCTACGGCTAGCGTGCGGTAACATTCTGCACAAGTAGTTACAATACGCTTCACATTAGCTTTCTTGAAGGCAGCTGTATTGTACTCTGCCAATTTAAGAAATGCATCTTCATCGCCAGACCATAAAACGTCATGTCCACAGCATTTTTCGTCCTCAAGGACTACAGGGACAATATTCAATTCGTTGAGGATCCTGACAGCGTCTGGTGAGATTGAACCATAATTAGTACCCATTTCGGCAAAGTAAGAGACTTTATCAAAAAACTCTAAACAACCAACAAATAAAGCCGTTTCTCCTTCCTTATTTATTTTAGCATCTTCTGGCCAGTTCAGCAATTTGTTTGGCTTAATATTAGGGTTTGCCATTAATCTAGTTGCTGTTTTGAAAATCTCGTGATGTGTTTCTCTGAAGTTTTGGTAGCCCTCACGTACCGCATTGGTTCTTACTGTCCTAATAAACTCAGCAAAATTAATAGCCATTGGGCAATCTGGGACTGTGCATTCATTGCACGTTAGGCATCGCCAAACATCTTTAGACTTTATCACCTCTTCGGTGTCTCCCGAAAGTATTTTCTGAATTATAACTCTAGGCGATTCCATAATATGCCCAAGTGGGCATTTGCCAGAGCATTTGCCACATTGATAACAATAATCTACTATATCTTCAGCAGTCATCATGCTTTTCTGCAATTTAATACCCTCATAACTGATTTTGGGAATCTGTCGAAAGTTTAATATCCATTTTATTATTCAGCGCTACTCGCTGCTTTCATGCCTTTCAGAGATCTTGGAGGCGTTCTCTCGATATCATGACCAGGCGTGTATTTGAAGAGTTCTTTTGAACTTTCAACCAATTTCTTTGAAATGAGACATAACGGAATATTCTTTGGACATACTTCTGAACATTTTCCACACGCGATGCACGTATCTCCTACATGAGATAAGCGAGTTAAATTAATCATGATAGGATCTAATTCCTTTCTTTTTCGTATAACATTACAGTCTTTACAATAGCAGATTGGACATGCACGAATACACATCATACAACTCGTACATTGCTCGAAATTTGAAATTATATATTCAAACCGCTCTTCATCAGACATTTCGTCTAATTTGGCAAATTCGGACTCTTGTAACTCAAGCGCAGTTTGTTCTAAGGAGGTAATGTAATTCTTGAGTTGTTGAACATCCTCATCAGAAAGTTTTTCTACCTCTATCACTTCAGTTGCTGCTTTCTCCAACACTTCCTTTCCCCGTATAGAACGAACTTCAAAAATCTCTTCATTTCCTTCTAGAGGATGATCGATCCAGAACGTTAAATCAGCAACATTTTCTTGTGGCACCCGCTCGGCGCACTGGTTACAATAACTCCTAACATCAATTTCTTCGCCTAACTTGAAGGTGTGAGTTGTTCCATTATTCAGTTCCAGAGTTAAGACTCCGTTATTTATTTTTTCGTTAACCACGCTTTCAGGGTCAATGTCGGCTTTTTTAAGGACTTTCTTGAGTTCTCTTGGGTCTATTCGACCGATACATTCGAGTCCAATCACGAAAAGATTATCAATTGAAACTTGATCACGTTTTGCCAGTTCTATAAAAGCTCTAACATCACAGGGCCTGGCAATAACTCCTATTTTTTTGTCTTTTGCCCCGTTGAGTTTAGAGGCAACATATTTAGAAACAGAGTCGATGTTTGGCAAGTTATAAGCAATAAATTGAGAAAGAGAAATATCAAAAATTTCCTTGGGCTCTTCCACAAGGACTGGTTTTAGTGTAAAATGATCCTTACGTTCTGTAAATGATAAAAAGGTGTCTACTATTTGATTTTTCAACATGAAATTCATAATTGCTTGAATTGCACCGTTCCCATACTTTAATTCACGGGATTCAAGCTCTTCAAGACCTTCTTTTAGTCTAGCAGCGACAAATTCTCCGATTTCCATTTGGATGTAGACTCTCCTGAGGGAATTGATAAAGATAGGATATAACTGCCGCTCCCCTCGCAGGGGCGTTAACTCATGGCTCTAGGTTTTTCCCACGAGCGTCATTCTTTCGCAGCAGGTCGATTTTTTAAGGGATTTGGTCCTAATTTCAAGATTTCGTTTGTCACTTCAATCGCCGTTTTCGCAAATCTTTCTCCTTCAGCAGCAGAACACCATTTCATTTGAATACGGCGTTCATCAAGACCGATCAACGTTGCTAGTTTTTTGAGATAATCAATCTGCATCTTTGCGACTTTGTTCCCAATCTCAAAGTCACATTCGCCTTCATATCATCCAACAACTAATACAGCGTCCGCGCCTTTCCGTAAAGCTCTAATGATAAGATCAGGTGATACTCTTCCAGCACAAGGAATCCGTATCGGCTTAATTGTAGCAGGATATTGCATCCTTACAATTCCTGCCATATCAGCAGCGCCATAACCTCATTTCCAGCAAACGAATGCAACGATATTAGGTACAAATTCTTCGACTTTTTGCTCTTGGCTCTGTGTCATTCGTCTAACCTCCTACTCCTTCCTTTACTGATGCCTTTTCCGAAGCGGATGTCTCGGCTACGGCTTCTTCGGATGCCAATAATGAATCAATGTATGCTTCTAGTTGTTCATCCCTGTAATATCTTAGCGCAATAGCGTTTGATAAGCATACTGAACTGCACGTGCCACATCCTCTGCACCTGACATCGTCCACTTTCGCAATACCATTTTCCATAGTTATTGCATCATAGGGACATGTTTTAACGCAGAGTGTACAGCCTGAACATCGTTCATCGTCCACAAGTGCCTTGATAAGTTCCATTTCATACTTTCGTGTTATCATTGGTCCACTTGCCGCAGCTGCAGCTCCTTTTGCTGAAGCTACCGTCTCAGCAATGGATTTAGGCCCCTGTGCAACACCACAGACATAAATGCCTGGGATCTTCGTGTCTATGGGACTAAGACGAGAATGGAATTCTTTGATAAAACCGTCAGGACTCTTTTCAAGTCTCAATAGAGCAGCAATCTCATTAGTTCCTTCACCTGCAACCATGGCCACTGATAAAATTACTAGGTCTGCTTCGATTATCTTGAGTTGGTTTGATAGTGTATCTTCAACTTTCAGAAACAGATTCTTGGTTTCTGGATCTTCTGAAATTTCTGAAACGTTTCCTCGTAGATATTTTATCTTATGTTTCCTAGATCGCGTGTAGTACTCCTCGAAATCCTTTCCAGCAGCTCTTATATCCATGTAACAAATTGTTATTTCAGCATCAGGATCATGCAGTTTTGCCAATTTCGCATTCTTGATGCCAACCATGCAACAGTATCCCGAACAGTGTAAATTCTTTGTTCGATCCCGCGATCCGACGCATTGTAGTACTGCGATTTTCTTCGGTGCTTTGTCATCGGAAATCCGACGCAGATGACCTAGGGTAGGTCCGTTTGGTGCTAAGAGCCTCTCGAACTCATTCTGAGTAATGACGTTTTCGTATTCCCCATAACCATAGAGACCGTATGGTTTGAATTCATCAAAGCCAGTGGCAACTATTATCGTCCCTACACGCAATTCTGTAAACCTAGGTTTTTGATTAAAGTCGATCGCGTCTAGTTCACATGCTTTGACACAAAGGCGACATTTGATGCAGTAATCCATATCGATTGTAACAATATTCGGAACTGCCTGAGCAAATGGTTTATAGATCGCTTTTCTTGGCCCAAGACTACAGTCAAACTCGTTAGGAGCATAAACAGGACAGGTATCTTGACAATTACCACAGCCATTGCATCTTATTTCATTGATATATCTGGGTTTATGTTCAACAGTAACTACGAAATCACCGATCACGCCTGAAACGCTTTTTACTTCAGAATAACTCATGACTTCAACGTTAGGATGTCGGTCAGTTTCAAGCATCACGGGGCCCAATATTCAAATGCTGCAGTCGTCCGTTGGGTACGTACGGTCGAGCATTGCCATGTGCCCGCCAATGCTAGGAGCCTTTTCAACTAGATAAACTTGGAATCCTTCATCTCCTAGATTCACTGCTGCAGATAGACCTCCTATTCCACCGCCAATGACTAATGCAGTAGGCTTTACACCGACCACCTTTCTGGGAACGTCTTCTAGTTTAGCAGCACGAGCTATACCTGCTCGCAATAGATCTTTTGCTTTCTGCAGAGCATCCTCTGGTTCTTCCATGTGGACAGACGCAACATGCTCTCGAACGTTAACAAACTCTAAGTAGCTAGGACTCAGCCCTAATTCCTTGAGCACTGCCCTGAAAACAGGTTCATGTGTTTTTGGCGTACAAGATGCAACTACTATTCTGTTTAAGTTGTAAACAACGATTTTATCCTTGATCAGATCTGCACCAGCGGTTGTACATAGCGATAGATTGTTTACTGATGTGACAACATTCGGCAAAGTTGCCGCATATTCGGTCAACGTCGGAACGTCGACATACGCAGCTATTTGGAAGCCTCACTCACAAACGAAAACTCCAATGCGAATTTCTTCTTCTTCTGAAATTCTCATCACCACCTCCAAAGTGGGAAATGTTCTTTGATTCAATTACTCACGTTCGTAGAATTTAAGGGGAGATCTTAATTTCGCTACTACATCAAGCCAAAATTGTGTATATTCCCCTTCTTCATCATAAATTACTTCACGCTGTAATTCAATAGGGCATTCATTTACGCAGACAATAGGACATTCAGTGTCAAATAAGCATTGATCTTCATCTCTCATGATCGTACATTTTGTTGGACAGGCATTTACACAAGCTCCACAATAGATACATTTTTCCTCATCAAGTGCGATTTTATCAACTCGTTCTCCGCCTTCTTTAGGATGTGGTACATAAAGTGCTCCTGTGGGGCAAATGTCTGCGCAGGTGGAACAACCTCCAGGACAATTTTCTGGATAGAGTTTTATCTTACCCTTGAATAGCTTTCGCGCCTTCATTCCTTTTTTTCTTTCTAGGTCGACAAATTCTGCGGGTAGTGCTGGAACCGCTTTGTTTTCAAAGAGTAAGTTTCTGGGCTCATCATTTATCTCTAATTTTAAGGCAAAAAAAGGGCACATATACGAGCATGTTCCACAGTAAACACACTTATTCTCATCGATCAATATCGCAGGCGTATCTGTATCTCCTTTAATTGCTGCGCCAATAGGTCCTCTTTCAATTGCTGACTTTGGACAGACAAGGATACAAGTCCCGCAACCTGTACAGCGATTTCTATCATAATTAAGTTTTAGATCAACAGTTAAGAGTTTGAATTCTGCGGTTACTTTATCAGGTTCAACAATCTTTCGGTGCAGCGGCAACATTAGCGAGTCACCTCTGTAGCAGTTACAATAATTTTTATCGCGTTAACAGGGCAAGCCTCAATGCACATTCCGCAACCGTCACATAACTTTGATTTCACAACTTGAGCTTTACCTTTCTTAACAACGAAAATTAAGTTTTCATGATCTTCATTTATTAAACATAATTGAGTCTTTGGACACGCAGTATAACAATCTCCACATCCATGACACAATCTTTCATTGATAACAATTTCGTAAGGCATTAACATCCCTCAAGGTCATAGGAGTTTGCCGATAATCACCCAAAAGTGAGGCGATCAACAGTCCTTTAAGCAGTATTTGGATATTTAAGCATTTACTTTTTATGAATTTTACACCCAGTCGCTTAACTAGAATAGGATGAGGCTTCAAGAAGATTACAGGATCAACAAAAGTTGTATTTTGAAACACTAGATCATTGAAATGTGCAAAATTGCATTGGAAAGTCAATCTAATGTTTCTTCCTCTTATCTCCTTGAAATTTTTTCACATTGTATTAGTAAGCATGTGCTCTTTTTTATATGGTGTTTTTGGCAAAAATTCTACCTTAGCTCCAAAACAATCAATTTTTATTCATGGAGAATAATATTCAGCTTCTCATCTTGAAAATCAACTGACTCTTTTCAATATATTCTAAATGTATCATTCAAAACATTCAAATCAGAAAATTTAAATTGGAAGACTAGTGAACGTTTCGACAACTTTCAAATTGTATATGTGTGAAAGATCATTACTTGAAAATTCGTTGACTAGATCTACTATTCATCTATGTTAGTTTTCAAGACATCCTCTTTAATTTCCAATATGAAAATGGTGAAAAGAGATGGGAATTAAAAAAACAAAAAAGGTCACCCTTCTTACCGGTCGATCGATTGAGCAAGGAGTTTCTTTAGAGGGCGAGAAACTTACACGCGGATATGTCCTTAGCACGGGAATCTGTGAAATCGATCCCGAGGACATGAAAGAACTAGGAATATATGATGGGGACACCGTGATAGTTAAGACTAATCACGGACAGGTCTTAGTAAGCGGAATTGAGTCGACTCAGGCTCCACACAGAGGAATTGTATTCATACCGATGGGACTTTACGCAAACGCGGTGATCAATCCAGAGACTGACAGTACCGGGATGCCCTCGTACAAGGGAGTCGAAGCCGTCATTGAACCAGCTCCTAATGAGAGGGTACTAGCACCTAAGGCACTAATGAAGAAAATCATGCCACTCAAAAAATGAGGAAGTGAACGAAAAGATGAGCAAACAAACTGTTGTTAAAAACGTAGTATGTCCCTTTTGTGGCTGCCTCTGCGATGATATTGAAATTTACGTGGATTTAAAAGAAAACAAGATTGTAGAAACTGCAAATGCCTGTGTCTTAGGCACAGCAAAATTCATGTCAGCCAATAATGTATCTCACAGAATCACTACTCCAATGATAAGAGAAAATGGGAAACTCAAAGAAGTATCCATCGATAAAGCCATAGAAAAGGCCGCACAGATTCTAGTGGATGCAGAATGGCCGTTGCTTTATGGATGGGCTTCAACAGAATGCGAAGCCCAAAGCGTAGGAGTAGAATTAGCCGAAGAAGTAGGCGGTTGTATAGATCAGACTGCTTCTGTATGTCACGGTCCGTCTATTTTAGGAGTGCAGGATATTGGATTATCTGGAGCCACCTTAGGAGAAATCATGAATCGCGCAGACTTAATCATTTACTGGGGTTGTAATCCCGTACATGCTCACCCTAGACATATGAGTAGATATTCCGTTTATCGAAGAGGATTCTTTACAGAACGTGGTGTTAAAGACAGACTTATGGTTGTGGTAGACCCACGTGAAACGCATACGGCTAAATTAGCGAACCTTTACATTCAACCGAAACCAGGTGCGGATTTCGAATTAATAACTGCGATTAGAACTGTGTTAGCAGGCAATGAACTCTTCATCGATGAGATAGGTGGAGTTTCTAAGGAAGAAATAATTGAGCTTGTTAATATCTTAAAGAATTGCAAATTAGGAATTGTTTTTTTCGGTCTTGGGCTCACGATGAGTCGCGGAAAGCATAGAAATATAGATATCGCCTTAAGTCTTGTTCGAGATCTTGCTGCCTTCACCAAATTTCTGATCTGTCCGATGCGTGGACATTGGAATGTGACTGGGATCGGTCAGGTCTTAGCTTGGCAGACAGGATACCCCTTTGCAGTAGACTTTAGTAGAGGATTTCCTAGATACGGCCCAGGAGAATTTACCAGCAATGAAGTATTAGCACGAGGTGAAGTCGATGCCGCTCTAGTGATTGCAGCAGATGCCGCGGCTAATTTTCCTTTACAAGCAGCAAAAAAACTCGCAGAAATTCCTCTCATAGCAATTGACCCTCATCAAACACCTACGACAGAGCTTGCAGATGTTTTGCTTCCTTGCTCGATAGCTGGTATTGAGGCTGAAGGCACGGGTTACAGAATGGACGGCGTCCCGATCCGCGTCAAAAAGGTAATAGAAGCGCCAGAAGGATGCTTATCGGACAAAGAAATCTTAGAACGACTATTAGCAAAAGTAAAAGAACTAAAGGCTAAGAAAAAGGCTTAAATTCTCATTTTATTTATTCACGTTTTTATACAAACACAAGAATACACGATCGAAACGAGTATTGCGATCAGAGGTCACAGTTTTCTTCTTTTAGGATTCATAAAAATAAAAATCAAAAAAGAGTAAAGGACAAAAATAGGGGAATCAGCGAATAAAATTAGATTTTGACTCCCAAGTTGACCTTAGATTCTGCAATTTTCTTTTGAACAATACTTACTAAGGATTCCATCTCTGCAAGAGATTGTAAGTATTCTTGTCTTTTTTCTTTCTCTTCCATACAGTTCACCTTCAACGGACAGCTGCTACAGAATAGATTGGTTGTATCAAATTGACCAAATGTCTCACATGAATATGCCAGATTTGGTTGATTCGCGGTTTTTACCGCTTCATAGGTAAGACTTTTACCAAACGCGCAGATGTCACAACGGTGAACACTGCAGGTGTCCCAGTTTGGACAAGCGAAAGTGTTTGTTTCAGGTTCAGTAACTTCATTTTGAGCCATTAACATTCCTCCATATGAGTTTTAAGAGATTTTAATTGATAATTTTCACCTATTGAATTTTTTCAGTGTTATTTCAACCATAAACGCAAGAATATATAATTTTGTCCAAAAATTTTATTTCTAAATTTTTATTGCAAAATTTTACTAAAAGTTAACTTATCTTAACGTCCAAAAGACCATCTAAACCATTGAAAAAGAAAATATTTTTTTTCCTAATTTGTAAACAAAAATTATCAAAAAAGTTTTTGTAAGTAACTATCGACAATTATTTATGAGTTAACAAAAATTTCACGATTATAATCTTGCATTCTCAGTTGAATGAAACAGGCTAAAAGGAAAAATAGAGATTTTTGAAAAATGGGGTTTACAATTATGGAATTATATTCGGTTCTTTCACATCCAACAAGGCAAAAAATACTCCAACTTCTTGAGAGAGAAGGGGTTTTGCCTTTTTCCGCTTTTCTGCCGCTGTTGAAGCTGGAAACGTCGGGTAAACTTAACTTCCATCTAAAAAAGATGGGAGATTTGGTTAAAAAGAGCGGAAAGAACTATATGTTAACTGAAGAAGGCAAATTGGCTCTAAAAATCATGAAATTAAATGATAACATCCTTTCGGGGACAGCGCAATTTGATCAAATCGATAAAGATGACATCAAAAAAGTAGGAATACTGCGTATAGGTGTCATCATCTGTTTATGCGCTGAAGAAATATCTTGCGTATTAGATGTCGCCGACTTAAAGAGATATGTTGCCTCTCTAAAAAACGTTGTTTCGGTACGCCTTGTTGATAGATTGTGCGATATAAGAGAAGTGGAGCGAATCAAAGAAGATTTTGTTGATCAGTTCTTTATTAATCGCATCGTGGTTGCTTCATGTTCACCAAGAACTCACAGTTTTGTATTTGAGGATATATTTGAGGGACTTCTCCCAGTTGAAGTAATCAAAAACACAGAATTTGCCAATATCAGGGAGCAATGTGTCTGGGTCAATGATTCAGAACCACAGATCGCTCTTGAAAAAGCAAAGATCTTAATAGAAGCCGCTGTTAATCGGGTTATCCTTCAAGAAGACATCGAAGTAACAGAAATTATAAGAACCCAAAAAAGTGTTGCAGTGATTGGAGGTGGACTTGCGGGTATAAACTTAGCGTTATCATTTGCAAAGGCGGGCTTGGAAGTTTCCCTCATCGAAAAATCCCCAACGTTAGGTGGAAAGATTGCAAGATGGAGTACTATTCATGATGTTAAAGAGTGTGCGTCATGTTATCTTACAGAGTTAATTAGCCGAGTTGTGAAAGAGAAAAATGTGAAGATTTTTACAAACACCACTGTCGAAAGAGTGTCTGGGCACGTTGGTAATTTTGAAATTGAATTGCTAATCCATCCTAGATTTGTCGACGTGGATGATTGTACCGGTTGTAAGAGATGCTCCAATATGTGTCCAAATGAAAAACCAGATGAATATGAATTCGGACTTAAGCAAAGAAAGTTCATCCATATCCCTTTTTCAAATGCATATCCCTACGCCCCTGTCATAGATGAAGAATCTATTGAAGATTGTAGAAACTGTAGACTGTGTGAAGAATCTTGTCCAACGAACGCCATTAACTTAGAAGAAAAAACCAAAAAGTTGAGAATCAATGTAGGGGCAAAGGTGCTAGCAATTGGTTCTGACTTATTTCAAGATTTGTCAGCATATCAACATAACCCTCAAAATGATGTGTTGACATCAGCTGAGTTTGAAAGGATTCTAGCTTCTGATGGTCCTACTAGGGGTAAACTGATCAAACTTTCTAATGGAAACCCACCAAAGAGTATAGCAATAATCCAGTGTGTCGGGGGAACCTATAAATGCTCTACCTATTGTTGTACCCTTACTAAAAAGTACATTGATGAAATCGAAAAGAGGTTACCAGAATGCGAACTTCATGTATTCTATGATATCAGTAGAATACCACAGAACCCAGTTATGTGGTTTACACCGGAACATAAGATTTTTCATTGGGCAAAAATCCTTAAAGTCGAAGTAGAGGGGACTAGGAAATATATAGCGACAGAATCAGATCGTTTTGAAACCGACATGATTATTCTAAACATTGGTATGGTCCCTAACAAAAGCTTAAAAGAACTGAGAGAATCGGCCCTAGACTTCAGTTTAGATTCTAAAGGATTTATGTCAGACATTACATTAGCTTCGGGTATTTTTGGCTGTGGTTCTGTAAGAGGACCAGCGGATTATAAAACCACAATTTCTGCAACAAATGATGTTGCGATAAAGGTTATCGGTCTCTTGTCAAAAGATCATTTGATACCAGAAATTCATGGCATCACAATAGATATTGACAAATGTGGATTCTGCGGATTGTGCGTTATTTCATGTCCTTACAGGGCTATTTCCATTGATTCGGAAGACGTAATTATCGATCAATTTAGTTGTAAGGGATGCGGCATTTGCGTTGCAGTTTGTCCGACGAAAGCAATTGAAATGCAGATTGATACTACGCCCAAAATGATGAAAACAATTGAAACATACTCAAAATTTTCACAATCGCCAAAAATTATAGCCTTTGCATGCGAGTCGTGTGGTTATTCTGCCGCAGATGATGCAGGTCTTAAAAAAATACAGTACACGCCAAATGTTTTGATTGTAAAGGTGCCCTGTACGGGAAGAGTTGATACTCGGTTCATAACGTATTCCTTTGAGCAAGGTTTTGATGGCGTATTAGTGATAGGATGTCAACGAGACTCATGTAAGTACATTGATGGCTTTTCAAAAGCAGAAAAAAGAATAAAGTTGCTAAAAGAACTTGTTCCCGAGCTCAAGGATAAACTCCACATAGTTTCGCTTTCCGCTATTGACAGTCATAAATTTGCATCCATAGTTAACGATTTTTTTAGAAGGTTATCTGGATTAGAAAGCCCTACTATCACCGCAACGCAGTGAAGTGAATTTACAATTTGATAATTCTAGGAACGATCGGAGATGGAGAGAAACTTAATGAAACCTAAAATCTTAGTAACTTCATTAACATCCTGCAACGGGTGTCTTACTTCTATTATAGAATTAGATATCTTTCCTGAGCTTTTAGAGTCCGTTGATTTTATTTTCCCACTAATTGAAGATAACGACAACAATATCGACAATTGTGACATTGCGTTAATAGAAGGAAGCGTTTCTCAAGAGGAGCAGAAAGAGGAACTTTTAGAAATCAGAAGGAAGGCTAAGAAGGTCATTGCACTTGGCCAATGTGCGATCTCAGGTGGAATTACTTCACTTTCAGATGAAATAGAAGCAATACCAATTAACGAAATAATAGAAATAGACGGATTCATTCCAGGATGTCCGGTTCCTACAGAGTTCCTTGGAAACTCTCTAATGGCACTTTTAAATGGTGAAAGAATTAAAGTGTCTCCCAAAAACCTATGTTCAGAATGTGAACTTCGACCAGATAGTGGATTTAAAAGTAAAATAAAGATAGATAAACTAATACCTGAAAAAATACCTTTTGAGTGCTTTTTACATGAGAATGTGCTTTGTCTAGGTCCAATAACACGAGCAGGCTGTAAATCAAAGTGTATAAAGGCAAATATCCCATGTGAAGGATGTATGGGTGCAATTGTGGAAGATTTTATGTCTAATATAGTCAATTTCTTTTCATCTATTTCAGTTTCTGAGGACATTAAAACTAGTGATATGTATTCAAAATTCACACGTCCAAAAAGCTTTGTGAAGATGGGGTGAAAAAAACGAAAAAAATGACAATAAAACCATTAACCAGAATTGAAGGTCACGGACAGATAGAGATCTTTGTAAACAAAGACAAAGATGAAGTTTCAAGAGTAAATTTCTCAACGCTAGATTACAGAGGAATTGAGAAAATCCTTATCGGAAAAAAAATCTCAGAGATTCCTAGATTAGTTTCGAAGATTTGTGGATTCTGTTCTGCGGCACACATAGTTGCATCTTGTAAAGCTGTTGAAAAAGCCTTGGATATAGAACCCACGTATGCCTCAGCCTTATCAAGACAATTAGTCTTAATAGGAGAAATAATTACTAATCATATGATACATTTTGCGTACATGGCACTGCCGGATTTATTAAGTCTAGCGTCCGCAAGCCAAGAAAATGATGTTATACTTAATCGATCGGAAATTTTCGTAAAGGCGTCAAAGCTCATAAGTATCGGGAAAAATTTGATGGAAATTGTAGGTGGACGCGCTATTCAACCTGTTTCTATAATTATCGGCGGAATGTCAAAAAATTTAACAGAAAAAGAAGTAAGCCTTTTAAAAAGGAGTTTAAAAAGCGGTATTGCTATTGCTAAATTTTTCCTTAATTTTGCACAGGAAATAATCGAAAAAATTGATGATACAGTAAAAATGTTTGAATTGAAAAATCCGTTGTATATGGGACTTCAGAGAGATGGAACATATAGTATCTATGATGGGCGCTTAAAAATTGCGAATGAAGACAGAGAAACTTTGGCAACTTTTGATGTAAACGATTATGACAAGTTCATCATTGATAATAGAATAAAAACTTCAAGCCTCACTTCATCAAGTACGCAAGAAAGAGGAAGAGGTTTTTTGGTAGGACCTCTAGCGAGGTATCACATAACAAACGAATATGGGGTTTATGAAGTTCATGAAATCCTTAAGGATTTTCAGAAATGGGATGAAAACATTTTAATGATGAATGTCTTAAGGTTGATTGAAATCCTTGTATGTTTATATAAAGGGCTTTTGATCCTCGATAATACAGAAATAACTAAAGAACAACCTGTTTTTGTTACATCTACGAAGTTAAAATACGATAACATATTTAGCGCCGTGGAAGCACCTAGAGGAACCTTAATTCACTACTATAAAGTGAATGAAAACATGACTGCCGATGATGTAAAAATCCATGTCCCAACAGAGTTAAACACCTTTTCAATTCACGAAATTCTAAACAGAATTTGTCAAAAAGAATTCACTAAAAATAAATCTCTTGAGACCGTACAAGAGACTGCGAAATTTATAGTGAGATCTTTTGATCCCTGCATTTCATGTTCATCTGTCAGCCTTCAAAAAGCACACCACGTTTGATTTTAAAATTTCATAACAGAAAATGCTATCAACAAACAACCCATAGTAGTGTCAGTTTTTTGCCAGACTTTAATACAGAGTTTCTTGAAATGTTTATAGGGACAAAGTTCCCTTAAGGTGTTTTGAAGTTCCTTTCCTAACTAGTTTTTTCATAAGGTGATGGAATTGACTGATGACGTCATAACACCAGAAGAAATGACAATTGTAGATATGAACACTGCATATCTTGGTGTTCCAGCGCTTTTACTAATGGAAAACGCTGGTAGAAGCATAATAGATGCAATCCTTGAAAATTATCCAGGATCGATCGCAGGAAAAAAAATTGTTTTGTTCGCGGGATTAGGCAATAACGGCGGAGATGGGCTAGTTGCAATTAGACATCTTTCTCACTACGGATGTAAAGGTTTGGTACTCCTTCTAGGTCGACCTGAACAAATTAGATCTGACCTGGCACGAACTAATTGGAAGGTTCTGCAAAAACTTCCTCTTTCTGTCAAATTAATGTCATTAAAAGATTCCTCTCAATTACAAGACCTCAAAAAAGAGATCACGACCGCAGATATAATAATTGATGGAATCCTAGGCACTGGAATCAAAGGAAGAATAAGAGAACCGATTTTGTCTACGATTAAACTCATTAATTCAGTACCAGAAAAGTCATTCATTGCCGCTATTGACGTACCAACAGGACTTGATCCAAGCACAGGAAAAACACAAAGGCCCACTGTAAAGGCAAATATTACAGTTACATTTCATAAAGCAAAACCCGGTCTTGTAATGAAGAAAAACGAGAAATACACTGGTAAAGTAATCGTGAAAAAAATTGGAATACCTTGGGACGCCGAATATATTGTAGGACCTGGAGATCTTGCAAATATCATCAAACAAAGGTCACCTCATTCACATAAAGGAAATTATGGAAGACTTGTTATAATAGGGGGGGGAATAGATTATACTGGTGCACCAGCACTTTCTGGAATGGGTGCGCTTAGAACTGGGGTAGATTTGGTTTTTATTATTACCCCAGCAAAAGTCGCTGTCAATATTCGAAGCTTTAGTCCTGACATAATCGTACGCGAAACACCAGGGAATGTGATATCGGAAGAAAGTATACCAATAATAGAAGAAATGTTAAACCAAGCGACCGGCCTTATCATCGGACCGGGATTGGGACTCGAAAAAGAGAGTTTTGATACTGTACTTAAGATATTAGAAATGGCAAAAACAAACAACTTGCCAACGGTTGTAGATGCTGATGGACTAAAAGCTATGAGTCAAGAGCCAGCGATTTTAAAGGGATTACCAGCAGTACTCACACCACATGCTAAAGAATATAATATTCTAACAGGAAAAGAATTGCCGCCCCCTGAAAACATCGAAGAAAGAATGGACGCAATAATGGAGACTGCCAACGAATTAGGTGTTACCATATTGTTGAAGGCTCATATTGATGTAATTTCTGATGGAATTCGTGTGAAAATAAATAGAACTGGCAATCCAGGAATGGCAGTAGGAGGAACTGGTGACGTTTTGACGGGTATAGTTGGCACGTTTTTGTCGTGGAAAACGCCACCTTTTAGAGCAGCAGTTTCAGGTGCTTTTGTAAATGGTGTAGCCGGAGATTTAGCATGTGTAGAAAAAGGATATCAACTATTAGCATCAGATATAGTAGAAAAAATTCCTGATATTATACAACCTTTCGAATATTGGCGTGAATCATATAAGTCAAATTTAAAGTGGTTAGTAAGCTTATAACTTTGAAGTTCTGTATTCAACATAGATTTATAAGGTAAAGTTTTTAATGCGAGTTCAATCTCTAAGGGATGAGAATTTAGCATGGAGTTCTCACGGAAGGATACCTATTGAAGAAGAAAACAGCACTTTTCATTGTAATAATAGTCTTCTATATGGGATCGCTTGCATATGCTGAGAGTTCACAAGCTTCAGCAAATAGAGCAATTAATGAAGCTCAAGATTCTATTTATGTGGCATACAAAAGCATTGCTCAAGCAGAACAGGCAGGTGGAGATGTAACAAATCTAGTAGATCTACTTAACACTGCAGTCTCATTATTAGAAGATGCTAGGGATTCATATGAGCAAGAAGACTATTCTACGGCATATGAAAAAGCTGTAGAGGCTGAAAGTATAGCTGAAACTGTTAAACAGAACGCCGATGACCTACAAGCAAGAGCTAGTTTTGCTAGAACTCTACAAATAATTGTTATACCTTTAGCTATTGTCTTAGCGGTCATATTTAGTTATATTTTTATAAAACGTGGCTGGAAATGGCTTGAAAGAAAAGCAGACGAGGAATTTCTAGAAATGGAAATCGGAATACCAGAGGAGGACGAAGATTAATGTCAAAGAGAAGAATGGAAGAAAATCTAATTTTCATTGCAGTCGCAGTGTCTACAATGATTGTAGTTTCGATGTTAATTTATACTGCAGTGACAAGTCCTCCAAGTGAATCTTTCAGTGTTATTAGCATACTCGGACCTAATCAAGACGCTAGTTACTACGTCGACGAAGTCAATGTCGGAGAAACAATTGACATGTATATATTAGTTGAGAATCACGAGAACAGAGCAGAATATTATGTTGTTAAGTTTAAACTGGGCGATGTAAACACGGAAATCAGTGATAACCAACCGGCAAGTCTCTCTACAAGGAAGACATATCAGAAAATCCTAAATGATAAAGAATCTTGGCAATTTCCAGTAGATGTATCTATTAGTGAAAGAGGAAATGACTATAGGCTAATTTTTGAACTTTGGCGTTACAACGAAAACACTGGAGATACAGAATATACAGGAAATTGGGTACAAGTATGGCTAGACGTACGTTAACAATCTCTCTAAGCTAAAAATGTGAAACTTGCAGTTTTACAAGGTGAGAGGGTTGTTATCTTTTCTCCGCAAGAAGACCCCCCAACTTGTTGGGGGATGATTTGCGTGTTTTTCTTGTTTTACGTTCACAGTAGTGTCCCCCAGCTTTAAATAGCTTTGTACGGATAGAGAAAAGAGGCCTGGCAAGCCTATGTGTAGGGTGGTAGTTCACTGATGAAATTTTCTGACAAGAACATCTGCCATTAACCCAAAAAGTAGTACTTGCAAGCCGCTCAGTATAAGAAGTACTGAAAAAATAGTGAGTCTAAGATTTGTAGTGCTACCCGAAATTATCCATCCAAAAACAGGCAGCAATCCAACTAGAATACCTGAAATAATGAGGAAGAAGCCAATACTTCCAAATAAGAGCAGAGGATTATAATCTCTAAGCATACGTAGTAGGGTACCAAAAATTGAAGCGCCATGTCTAAATGCGCGAAGTTTTGCCGAACCTACCCTTGGATAATAACTTATCGGAACTTCAGCAATTCTAACCCCCGCACGTCTAGCCTCAATTATCATCTCGGTAGCGAAAGGCATACCCTTTAAATCAAGATTAACATCATCGAGCATGTCTTTTTTAAATGCACGCATACCACTTTGACTATCCGAAATCTGAAGTTCATACAAACGATTTACAAAGGCAGTAATAGTTTTGTTGCCAAGTTTGTTCCGATAACTCATTGCACCTTCTTTTAAATTAGCAAATCGATTTCCTAAAACAAAATCGGCTTGTTCACGCAAAATAGGTTCTAACAAACTTGGAATATCCATAGGATCGTAGGTTCTATCACCGTCAAGCATAACAATGATATCGCCGGTTGCATATTTAAAACCAGTTAGATAGGCGTCACCGTATCCTCTTGCTAATTGAAATATAACACGTGCACCAGCTTGTTCTGCACGTATTGGAGTATCATCGCTTGACTTGTCTATCACTATAACATTCACGTTATGATCATCCTCTAAAGCTTTAAATACGTCTTTAATCACGTCTTGAACTGCTGGTTCATTCATTGTTGGGATAAGCACTGTAATATCCAAATTGAGCCCGCCTTCAAAATTTTGACACATAAATGGTAGAACTAATAGTTTATTACTTGATCGATTTTTTCTTAATGTGGGAAATTAGTTTTAAAAGAGTAGTCTAAAAACTATAGAAATATGTAATTTGATTTTCTTATTTAACCAAAGGATATGGTTGAGTTATTACAGAATGGAGACGATTTTGCCAATGAAAAAAACTCATAATAATTCAAAATCCAGAGTCATATTAATAACAGGAACGCCAGGAACTGGAAAAACAACCGTTTCCAAACTTCTTAGTAAAAAGTTAAACGGAATTTACATAAATAGTGGCAATATTGTGAGAAATGGTTATTTTTTGGGTTTGGATATCAAAAGAAACTCTTTAATTGCCGATATCGATAAATTACAGCAATTCATAGATGATATGCTACTGAATATAAGAAGATTAACGGTTATTGACAGTGTTTTACCAGATATCGTTTCTCCAGAAAATGTACTTCTTGTTGTGGTACTACATACTGCTATCGAGAAACTACATGCAAGGCTAAGCAAGAAAGGTTTTGAAGTTAAAAAGATATTGGAAAACATCGATGCTGAACTTTGTAAAATTTGTACTCAAGATGCAATAGAAACATACGGTTTAGAACGCATATTCGAAATCGATACAACTCATAGCGACCCTATGGAGGCAGTCGCCCAAATACATGAAGAAATAAGAAAAAAATTGGGCATAATTGCCTAAAAAGGAATTTCTCTCTTTAAGAGAAGAGCAAAGCCTCGAAATTGGAAAATCAAGAACAGAATGACTCCGATGTTATATGCCAATCCAAAAATTAGGTTAGGATTTGCATAAAATGGCGAATCATCTCTTTGAACAGTTATTTCTCCATAATAGTAAGTTATAGACGTCTTGTCATCTTCGATGCTTACGTATACATCATAAGTACCTTCTTGCCAAATAGAGGTGTCTATTTCTATGTCAAACGTTCCTATGCGGTAATATTGATCAACAAGACGCGCTTCAAACAAACTCAACGTTCCATAGTAAACAATACTGACACCTGGAGAACTACAGTAGAGAGAAATATTTAGATTAAATAGGGGAGTTTCTACTTCTCTAACGCCTAGCGATCCCTTTATTGTATCCCCTACTGTCACGTTTGTTTTATACAATTGCATCCATTCTACTTTTGGTTTTGTGTTTTTTACTGTGAAGTTATAATAAGATGATCGACCTGTTAGATCGTATTCATCGGTGGCATAAATTCGAAATGTATGAGTTCCAGTCGCAGCACCAGCACCTGGAGTAAAATTACCAACGAATAAGTTTGTCTTTTCATCAAAGGTCATATTTATATTATAGAGTCGATCATCGGAGTCATTAATCCGAAGCACAACATTTAGTTCTGCACGTGGCGTTTCATGATCTGAAATACTAGCTTCTACCGTAACGGTTTCTTTCACACGGTCTAGTTTTGTCGCATTAAAAGAAACTGAATCTACCTTAGGTCTTCTATTGATATGAAAATTTTCTACCTCGGAAAAAGCGATTACTGGATCAAGAGATGTAGAAGTATTGGAGACCACCAATATGGGAGCATATAAATAATTATTACCTGTTTTATCAGGAATAGAATAACTGTAATTATACGCATAGCTTTCACCTGGATCAAGAGTTAAAGTAAAATTGTTATCTCCTGCTGTTTGATTAAGTTCTTCAATTTGATTTTGAATAGTCCGATATGGTGCACGATTTATAACCCTGTACTGTTCAGATGAATTGCTATAATTGGTAATAGTTACATTAACAGTCATAATAGTGTCTGGGTTAACAGGTGTATTGAAATCTGCTTTAACTTTGATGTTATGGTAAAAGAGATCTTGGAGAACTTGCGGATAACTCATAAATGTTAATACATTAGATCGAATAGTATTTGATTCTCCTTCATAGAAATATGTAGCGTTACCCTGTTCAAAATATAGTTTACCTAAATCTAAAGAATAGAAAGTGTAATTAAATGTGGTTGAGTGATGTTTAGAGGGGGGTTCTAAGGTAAAATTCACCCTGTAGATTCCTGAATCATATTGTGATGTTAAAATAGATGTATTGTTGGAAATCGAAGATCTATCAAAAAGTCCCGGAATACATTCAAGAACGGTCATATTACCATCAGGATTCAATTCACTTAAATTTGAAATAGTTACTGTAACGTTAATTTCTTCTCCACTAGAATAAGACGCTCTTAAAATCGTTCTAGTGACGGTCAATGATGGAAAATCCTGTTCTACTGGAACCAATACATCATTTGATGTGGCATTCAAATGAACAACAGTTGCTGTGTCTTCTGATGAAAAATTATAGTTCGCAATGGAAGGATTCAAGAAAAGAAATCCTTGCAACGCTGAATCTTTCACTCTCAATGTATATGAAAAGTCTACAGTTTCATCTGGTTCAATGACTGACCATTGTTCTATTGGATTTCCGCTAGCAAGTTCTAAATCCGCGTCCCATTTCCCAGTATCATCAATTATTACATCACTGGCGTTTCCTTCGCCAATGTTGGTTACTGATACTTCGACTTCAAAGGTGTCACCTCTGGAATACGAGTCCTCAAGAGATATGCTCTTTACAACCTGGAGACTCGGCCATTTTTCAAAAAGAAAACTTGCGTTAAAATTAGTTAGTGAGGTTATTGTTGAATTATATGCAAACTCTATTGTTCCATTACTTACATCAAGAAGAGATTGATATGAGTTTGGATCGGGTTGAGTCACATTTGGCTCTAAAGGAGTTGGCAAATATACATTTATTTTTGAGCTATTAGAGGGATCATATCGCGAAATGTCGCCAGTATGATGAAAAATGTCGTTCAAACTGAAATTATAATTCCCTGTTGAAAGTTCCATAACTCCTTCTTCTAAATATTCTACCGAAAAAAATACTTCACGTAAAGATGTTGGCGTGCTATTAATATCTCTAGTTTTATTTATAAAGCCCATTACGACCTTCGCGTAATCTGACACCTTAATATCGTATCTTAAATCACCATTATTAAGCAAACCAGGAAAACCAGCAGTTACATTGCTAGCATCGGACCAGAACTTGTCAAATATTTCGTTAAACTGTGGTCGTTCATTCACGAATGTAAAAATGTGATATTCATTATCAATTGTATTAGTGCTGTTGTATAGAGTGACATTGAAGGCATTTTCAAAGATTTCTTTGGCGGTTTCTGCTTTTAATTCCGCATCACTCTGGCTAAGATTAGCATAAGCAACCGTGAAGATTACACCATCACCTTGTTGATGAAGAAAAGTATTTCCGTATCTATTAAAGTCATAATCTCCAATTTGGCTAATTAAAAGGGCATAAGTGGCGTTTTCAAATGCGGATTTGTTCAAAATGTCGATTATATGATCATCAGAGGTAATATTTAGGTGGGTTCCTTGAAACCTAATTTCATTTAAGCTATCGTTCTTAGTATCTACTCTTACAGTCACGTTTTCTTCAAAATAGTACGGTTGTGGATTTGGTTGAGCAACAGCTATGTCAATTTTTAATAATGTGATATAAAAACTTAATAGAAGGACAAGCAGTACTATTAGGCTCTTTTTTTTCACTAATACCACTCAAACCGTTAAAGGACGCAAATAAAAATTGAATATATTATATTAGAGGATTTCATAGCAAATTACTTTAACTTCATTTTAAGTTTTTTGACTTCACTGACGATTGTTTTTATAATATCAGTGATTTTATTACTTACTTCCTCTGAAAGATTTAAACCATGGGAAGAGTATTCTTTTGGTTCAATACCTATTATTATAACTTCAGTTTTCATGCCCAGTTCTTTACCCACTTGAAGCGTGTAGGTTAGGTCGATATCATGGGCTGAAAACATACGTTGAGAATCTGGTGATTTGGAAATTTGTTCTGGACTTAAAATATAGATATCTCCCGGTTTGCCTCCTGCTAAAACAGCATCAACAATAAAAACTGTATCGAAATCCTCTATTAGTTTTAAGAGAAGGAGGCCTCCTGTACCTCCATCAATTAGTTCTACATCTTTTAATGGATCGTAACGCCTTTTTACTTTTTCTAGGGCACGTATTATGTGAATTCCTACCCCTTCATCTTTGTGTAAAGTGTTTCCTACGCCCATTATTGCTATTTTCCTTTTAGGCAAAGAGATGCCTCCAGATTGTAAGTTGGACTCCATAAAATTATTTTACTTTTGGTACAAGAGCTGCCAATCACTATAATAGTTAGTTTATTTTAGTGTTTTTTGTCAATTACGTGAAATTATACTTTCATGCAAATCGTTTTCGAAATTGTTGGAAATTCACTTAAATTATAAGTCTAGCACATTATAATTTGTAGTGTATATCACGCCGAGGGAAAGATATGGACGCTGATGAAATAAAATTAAAAGAAAAGACATGGTCGCTTCTTCATGAACTTTTTGGTAAACTAAATCGTGAAAACATCGAGTTACCTATCTCAATCAACAAAGATCTACGGCATAGTAGATACTTATTAACCCACTTGAAACTCTATGGAAAAGAAGCACTAGAAAAAAATGTAGAATTTCTTGATGAGTTAGAAATTGCACTGTTAAGAGTTAGAGAGATGCTTCTTGCGTTCGCAAGCGAACGCGGTAAGGATTTTGTCGATTTATGGAAAGAAAAACTTGCTAAGATAGCCAATGATCCGTCTAATAGTGAGTCGTCCAATACAGAAGTGGTAAGATTCGTGAAAGATCTCCCACGAGAGAAAGAAGTAGGTTTTGCACGAATTACATATGATAAAGAGTTGCCAGTTGAACGTGTTTCGGATATAGCAGAGAATTGTGGAGTTATAATAGAATTCGAAGAAGAAAATGTAATTAGAGTCCGTGGAAAGAAGGAATCCGTTAAAAAGGCTTTAAAAGAAATCGGTGCACTTTTTTTTAAACCTGAAGATCCGTAACAGTGAATTATAGAGACATTATGAAAAAGAAAAAAGCGATACAAATGTCAATAATTAGGAAAGAGGTAATTGAACTTAAAGATATTCAAAAACAAGTTGAACAACTACTTGTTACCTTAACGAGCAGTCTTCAAATTATTATAAGTGGAGTAACTTTGAAAGAAGATGCTACAGAAAAACTCAGAATAAAAATTCTTAAAGATACAGTAAGCATTAGTGATAGGCTAGCACACGTAATAAGCAAATTAGAAAGTTTAGACGTCAACGAATAAAAACTGAAAAACTATTCTACGTGGCAAATTCATCCAAGAATCTTGATCTTCAGTCGTACGAGATTATCGGGAAAGATATTGAGCATAGCGATAAAGAGCAGATGCTGCGGCAATAACTTTCCCTGCTTGATCGAACACGGGGATACCCTTCTCTTGTATTAATTTAGTCATTTTCTTTGTATAAGGACCACCATGAGCCCCCACTAGAATCGGCTTTTCTTGTCTCTTGTTCATTTTATCAAGGACATTAATTATGTTTTCATCTAGAGGAGTATCTTGAAATACAAACCAGGGCACCAAAACGTCAACATTGGAATCATCAAGAAACGCTTCTAATGCAATCTCATAGTCATTGGAGGTTGCAGATCCAGTAACATCGACTGGATTTTCGACAACAAAGTAAGGAGGAAATTTCTCTCGTAAGTGTTCTTTTGTACTATCTTGTAATTTTGCAACTTCAAGTTTATTCTTCACGGCCTCATCAATCATGGCAATTACTGGGCCTATACCATTAGAAACAAATGCACATCTATTTCCTTTGGGAAGTGGTTGAAATGTCAAAGCTTTACTAACTGCAAGAAGTTCACTAAAATTTCTGACTGAAAGAATTCCTGTTTGTTTGAAAACTCCATTATATACAACTGCTTGGCTGCTTAAATGACCAGTGTGGCTTTTTGCAGCCGTTGTTCCTTCAGTTGTTGTTCCAGTTTTGTAAATAACAACTGGCTTTTTCCGAGTGACTTCTTTTGCTACTTCAAAAAAGGTTCTTCCCTCACCACGTCCTATAGCTTCAAGATAAATCGCTATAACTTTTGTATCTTGATCTTCTGCAAGGTATTGAAGCATATCTGCTTCGCTAACATCTGCTTTATTCCCATAACTTACAAATTTGCTCACACCAAGGTTATCCTCATTAAGTAATTCCAAGAAACTAGCCCCATACGTACCACTTTGAGTTAGGAAAGAGACAGGACCGTAGGAGGGGCGAATCATGCGATCGTGTGACTGGAAGAATGTTTCAACTTTGGTTTTTGCATCATAAACTCCAATACAATTTGGACCGATAATACGTATATTGTTTTGTCGCGCAATCTCAATGATTTGGGATTCGAGAGATACCCCTTCTTTCCCAAGTTCTTTAAAACCCCCGCTCACAATTACTATATTTCGTACACCCTTTTTTCCGCATTGTTCAATAATTTGAGGAGTATACTTTGCCGCAATAGTGATTACCGCTAACTCAGTATCATCGGGGCAATCAAGTATTGAAGGAAAAGCCATATGGCCAAGAATATCTCCCCCTTTGGGATTGACGGGATATATCTTGCCACTGTATTGTGATTCAAGCAGGCTTTTAAAAATAATATGACCGATTTTTTCAGGATGGTGCGATACGCCCACAACGGCAACAGCTCTAGGTTTGAAAAATTTTCCTAGTTGTTCTATAATCGATTGCGTTATAGGGATCACCTCTTGAGGCATATAGGGCTAGAAAGTCCTTTACTTTGACAATATGGATGTGAAATGTCAATTTGAGGATATCGAATCATGAAGAATTAATTCTTCATTGTTTGAGTTACTCTATTAAAAATAAGTATAAAATGTTGACTTGACAATTAAAAAAGGAAACGCATACTATCATTAAGTAACTGCTGGCTTTATAATTTTGAAGATCACGGCTTCATTGCTTTTAATAGAAATTCTATCGGCGGGGACGCAATCATAGCCCCATTTAATCTTGAGAGCAAAATTGTTGCTTCAGCATATACGATGCTCTCTAACTCGTTTCGATGGGATAATGTTTTTGCTTGAGTTAATAGATTGTTACAAACGTCACGGATGTACTTCAACACTCGCTTTTCGAGGCTTGCTGCACCCATATTGAACGTCTCAAGTTCATGTTCTGCTTTTATAATGATCTTTGAAGATTCAATTTCGTTTGTTAAATCTTCTTCGATGCGTACGTAGTATTCATCGACCTTCTCTTTAATGGCATCCATATAACTCGAAGAGAGTTCTGACTCACCATGTTTTTGCTTCATATCTTGCATAAGGCGAGCAAACGGTGCTTCACTAAGAAATGTGCGAATGAGACGATAAATAGTTTCAGCAGGAGTTTTAATGGCGAATTTGTGTTCTTCTGTTTCGCCTTCATAAGAAAGAAGTTCCTGTGTAGCGGCATGCCAGAAAGCTGGCAAAAGCATATGCGAATTCTGCCTGTAGGTTTCAAAAAGTCTGTTTAAATGCTCAAGATAATCCCATTCATCGTTAGCATAATTCTTTCTTGCAAACATGGGTTTTTCTTCTTCTACTACTTCAACTTCTTCAATAAGTTGTGTGGAGGTTTCTTGAGGTGTTAACTCTGGAGTAGACGTGGGGGTGGTCTCTATCTGCTGACGCTTTTTAACTTCTTCTTCGAGTTGGAAGAGGCCTTCATCATCGAACAAGAATTGTTCTTCTTTTTCAACTGCAACACTAGCATGCTGTAGTTTTTCCAGAAGGGCATCGATCTGTGACAATGTTTTATTAGTTAATGTAATCGCACTTTCAATGAAGGAATCTGCGGGAACCGATAATGACTTATCCATTTGTTTTTTGCTGCCTTCCAGCATCTTTTTGACTACTTGCCAATATCTTTCATCAAGCGTCTCATTTACCTCTTTATTCAGCAGTAAATTGATTAAAACGGTATTTATTGTGGAAACTGTCCACAATTTTTCAATTAACTCATCTGCGCTCAAGTCGATTCACCTGAAGACGTTTCCTCCGTAGGTTCTGACATTATATAATATCCAAATAATTCTTTCAGATCTGCTAAGGCCTTTTCGAGAGCTTCTCTTGTAGTACCTTTTGAACGACGGAACCATTCCCTTTTGATGGGGGATGGGCCTGTGTGAAGCTTGATCAGTTGATTAGCTTCAAACAGGATATCGCGCATTTCTGGGATCTTTGGAAGCCCAAGCAATACTAAAAGGCTTGCTGATTTCTTTTCAGGTGTAACGTCACCTGGACCCTTTTCTTGATCCGTAAACTGAACAAAGCAAGGAGTTATGGCTGCTCCTGGTAAAACGTATTTTTGTAACCCTGCTTTGAGGTGCATGTCAAATTCTGGACGGGCTAATTCGGACGGGGCTGAAAACACATAGTACACCGACTCAGCGCGTGGATCTTTTCCAATTTCGGTATAAGAGCACTCATTGATCGTATGACTGACAATCCTCTCGAACTGTTTTTGGATATTTCCTGCTGATGGAATGAATCCGACGTCAGTATACAAACAGGGGACGATAATTGGATCTAGTTTATGCGAATAATCTGCCAAGTCAGTAGTGGGGAAAACTCGCTTACCTGGTTCAACTACACCTGGACTTAGCATAAAGTCTGTGACCTCAAGAGCTAAGGGGTTGACCAAGTCAATGAACGTCTGCTCTTGTTGCTTCATCATGGCACTTTCTTCTTCTAGGGTAGAAGGAACTAGTCGTTCTATATCACCCATATCGCCTACATCGATATCTAACTCTTTCGAAAGAAAGTCTTCGATAACACCAGATCTCCAACTTAAAATCCGCTTAAGCATAGCTCGATTACTTATCAAAACAATCAGGTCAGGACCTATATCTTGTAACTGGTTGCGTAACAGTTTAGTAATCGCCCAAACAGTATTAACAGCCTCGCTGCTTTGATTTTTGAAAGGAAGGACTCCTATAACGTAAATAAAGATCCTTCTCTGTTCCATGACTTCAAATCGGTGTTTTAAAACTTCGATTAAAGCAGGAGTGCCTCCACAACCAGTTCCTCCACCCAACGAGGAAAATATCACAAATCCTGAGACACCTTCATAACCCAATTGCGTAAGCTGATCCAAAATTATGTCCTTAGATTGGTGGATATAATTATAACCGTCTGAAAATTTACCACCAACACCAGTATCGCTTTCTCCATAGAGAAGCGTATGAGATTTTGGAATGTCATATAACGTTCTTACTTTTTGGACATCTGCCCTATCGGTATTCATTAATAAGTATCCGCGTATACGGGGAGGAAGCGCTCTTTCTGCGCTCTTCTTGAGGTAAGCACCAACAAGATTTGATCCGCATTCGCCCATGCCTATCGCGAAGACCTCAGCGCGAGGTGCGATCTCTTTTTCCTCGGATTCCCATGTCATTAAGTATCCTCCTTCTCTATTTCTTTCTTTTTCTTCTTTAACATAGTTTCCACTATCTCCTCTGCTGCCCATGAGAGATAAGATGAGACATCATCAGCAGGATACGTCTCCTTGATCGATCTTTTGATGTCTTCCACCTGTCTAAACAATTCTCCTTCAGATGCAGTTGGATCGAAACTAGCAAGAAATACACGAAGGGTTTTGTGCCATTCGTGGATATCAGTTACTTTTTTTGACCAACCTTCTTCTAAACGTCTGATTTGTTCAAAAAAGTCGCTCGCATCACTAAGCGATGGTGTTTTTAATAATTTTTCCTTCAAATCAGATATTCTAGAAACGGGATAAATCACAGTATCAAAATTCATTTTATGCGCATTATAGACTTCTTTTATTGTTGAGTAATATTTGCTGATTTCATTTACAGATGTATTAAATTGTTCGCTTTCTACTTTGTCAATCTCAATGATGATAGACTTAATCTCATTCATAACTGCATTTAAATCTTGACTAAGCCCAATTAACGATTCAAGAGGTTCCTTGTCGATTTTACTGCGTACCCCTATAATTAATGTCTCAAATCGCTTGATTAGTTCTCCTTGGCCGTGTTTTCGAAGTAAAAAGTTGCTACGATCAAGTTCTGAGATTTTAATATTAACTTGCTCTCGAATATCTTTCAACAGATTTTGATCCGTCTTTATTGTTTCGATACTATCAAAATGATCTGTCATTTCACTCATTTCAGCCGGGAGAACGGTTCTTAACTTTCGAAGTGTTTCTAGATGCGGTTGTACACTTTCAATACCTACTTCAAGTAGAGAAGTAAGCATTTCTTCTAGTTTTTTGGCTTCTTCAATTAAGTAATTATTAAGTTCTCCTTCAATTTTCTTCTCGTAAACCTCGATCATGCGGCGCGTGTGTGTAGCAACTGCGTATGGATCTAATACGGATGTTTTCATCTCATTCAATTCAGAAACTGCTTCTTGGATTTCTTTTGGTATATGATACTGTCCTTCTAGTATTTTTACTATCGCTAAACGTACCTTTAATGTCAATTTATATTTTATATTCTCTATCGCGTCTCCACCTTTCACAACGATTTCTTTTTTGGTATCCTGAATCAAATTTTTAATATCAAAAGTGGAAACTGTATCTCCAATTACGTGAATGTTTTTTTTGGATAATTCAATGATTGGCTCAAAGTAAGCATTAAAAGGAGGCCTAATCGTTTGCAAATCTTCCATGAGATTTGTCAGTTCTTCTTGTGCTGCTCTTTGGTAACTTTCTGAATATTTTGCTACGTGTGTTTCAAGTTGCTTTTCTACAGCCAATAAATCAGGAATTTCGCGGTCAGTTGAATATCTGAGGCTTCCCAACACACTCATCTTAGCAATTTCTGTTTGATCTAGACTCTCACCAGCTGTTGAAGAAAGATCTTCAAGTTCGCCTTCAAGAAGCTTAATATGATCGATGATTCTTTCTTTTTCCTTTTGGAATCTGTCAATAACTTCAAGATACACGGTCGTTAAATCCTCAATAGTGCTCTCTTCTATCTGTGCACGCTTTTTTTCAACAAAGTCGCGGAGAAATTCTTCATTTTCATCGGCTTTAGCTAATACAGGTTTTAGTTCATCTAAGAATGAAAAACAGAATGTTTTTAGATTTCCTTCAACTTGTTTTTTCCAATCTAAAATCCCTTGATAGTCAGAGAGTAAAGTCGCAATATCTGATACTTCTTGGCTGATAGGAGGTGTATTTGGAATTACCTCAGACTTCTTAGTAATGCCTACATTAAGCAATAAATTGATCATGTCATGTTCTACGTTCACCACAGAGTCCTTTATTAAATTACCAAATTTATCCTGTATACTTTCAAACTGGTTATCGAGACTGAGTAAACTAGTCAGATTATCAGTGCTTGTATTCTTACGAATTGTCTCGATGTTCTGGGACACTGTAGGAGGCACCTGAACTCCAATTTTTTCTGCTGTGTTAACATAAGACTCAAAAGACGATAATTCATTTAGTAATTTAGATTGGAGAAGGGAAATTACTTCGTCCCGCCGACTTTCTAGATACAGTTTTTCTTCCAAGAGTCTAGAACGAAGCGTCAAGAGCTCCTCTATTGCAGTCTCAGTGATTCTTTCCTTTGAAGCAGATAAGGGAGTTTTTGCCTGATCAATTGACAAATACTTATCATACGTTTTTAGCGTGAGTCTGTTCTCGTCTAAAATGCTTGAGTCTTCTTTTAATAACTTGTTTCGAAAAGAAGTAGTAACGGTTAGCAGTCTATTTGTAGCATTCCCCATATTATCAAGAAACGCAAAAGTGTCATCAAGTCTTGGTGGGGTTTTTAAAGTTTGAAGTGATTGTACGCTTTTCTCATCTATAGCCGATAAATCACTGCTTAAAGGTTTAAGGTTATTAATAACCTTCACAAACATGTTAAAGTAAGTAAGCGCACAATCTGAGAACTTCTCCTTAAGAAGATTTGTTAGTTTAGCCATATCGTCCTCAAGTTGTTTTCGCTTTCCTTTTTGTCTCCAACCTGTCGCTTCTTCAAGTTCCTTGTGAAGATGCTCAAGTTTTTTAGACAAATTGGTAGCTGTAGTTATACATTCGCTTACATCTTCAACTTTAGTTCCAATTGCCTGAAACTGTTCTCTTAGGGTATTGATTACAGATAAATATTTTGCATATAAAGAATGAGATGACAACGCCATCGCCCCTATGCTCAGATTAACGTCAACCTATAGATAGTTAGGGATAATTTTTTCTGAGTAATTCACAAGTTCATAATTCATATGTATTTTGGGTGATTATTCGTTTCTATTTTGATATTCATCTTACTATATAACGATAAACCAAAAAAAAACCATAGCTTGAGCTTGATGATGAATGGTATCAGGAGGCTACGCTTACAACTTCTTGCTAAATTGTGCTGAGTTTATAAACAAGGATGTAGTAAATAGAGTGAGAATCTGCATGCTTAATAATCAACTGGATACTTTCATTTGTGTGGAGAACTTGTGTCATGTCAACAAAGAACGAGCGGATTAAAGCTACCTCGGAGACTATTACCTCTACGTTAACGTTGGAGTATCTGAATCAGGTAGCCTACGTTAACGAAAGTATGGTCAAAGAAACAGGAAGCCTCACCGCTTTATCGTGAGGTAGTTCACAATATATATCACAGAAATTAAGCATGTCAATTACCCCACCCTGAAGGATGGGGCTTGTTCCGTGAGGATCAAGAGTAATTAGTTGATTAGCCTAAGAGAAATCAACGAAAAAACAGCGAAAAGAGATTATTGTGCTTGTAATGTTATGAAGCAAGGATTTATATTCGCGCACGTCATTAAAGATATTCATAGAAAGTTCGCTCAGGAGCGTACAAACAAAAAACGAGAATATATTGGTGATCCTCTTTGCGTCCACCTTGCGAAATCATTGTAAAAATGTATTTACCGCGTTTAAGACGACTGGTTGCAAGAGAACTAAGTGAAAGGTATAAACTCACTCAAGAAGAAGTTGCTCAGACTCTTGGTTTAACTCAAGCAAGCGTTTCGAAATATCTATCTAATATGAAATTACGAGAAACTGATGCTAGTTTTGAAGATATCGCTAAGAACTTAGCACGCTCAATCGTCTTTTCAAATATAAGCCCAAAAGAAATAATATTAGAACTTTGCAAAAGTTGTTTTTCGCTACGTGAAGGAAGTTTTGTTTGTAGAGAACATAAACGCATACTTCCTTTAGGAGACGAATGTAGTGTGTGTACAGAACTCAGAAATTTAGACTCCATGGAAATCTCAGAGAGAACATATGTGCTTTCAAATATGGAACGTGCTGTCAGTTTATTAGAAAATAGCGAAAATTTCAGTATTATCATGCCTGAACTTCGTGTAAATTTGGCGATGGCTGTTTCTGATGCAAATGACGTTATGGAAGTAGCCGGAATTCCAGGTCGCATTGTTCTCGTTAGAGGTAAACCTAAAGCTGTCGAAAGACCAGCATTCAACGTCTCGCATCATATCGCTTTAGTTCTATTAACAATTATGAAGTTTGATTCGAACAAAAGGGCTGTAATGAACACCAGATACAATGAAGAAATTAATCGAGCTTGCCAAGAATTAAATTTTTCTGTCTCTGAATTTAATCGAGAGAATGCGCCAAAAGAAATAATAGACATTGAAACATGGGGAATGACTTCGGCAATTGAGATGGTTAATGGTATAGTCCCAGATTGTATCAGCGACATTGGAGCGTTTGGCATCGAACCCTGCATGTATATCACTGGAAATGATGCTGAAGACGTCGTTAGAAAGGCTTTGGATATCGCTGACGAACTGTCTCAGTTTAATGAGTAACATGATTTTTTTTAGACACGTTCGTGTTAATATTGATCGCGTCTACAGAAGAGACTTAGAATACGTAATAGAGTGTATAAAAGACATTCTCAAAAAAATCCAGTTTAGCCTTTACATTTACCAAAGGAAAACAGGGTCAATTCTAACTAATTTCATAAGAAGATTTAAAAAGATCTACATACATTAGAGTCCAGAACTCTGGACAACTTACAGAGTGAAATTTCAACCTTTGCATATGTCAAACAACTATTGGAGTAATGTGATAACTATGGAAACTAAAGTCTGTCCTATATGTGGACACGAGGTTTATGCTCGCTTTTTAATAACTCATAAAGGAAATGGTGAAAGAGAAGGCGAGTATAAATGGGTATGCAATGATTGCGAAAAACTCGTTGATTGCTTGAAAATCATAATTTCCTAAACATCAAGTCATCATTTTTTTTGGTTTTCAACATATCGTACTCGTGGGGGAGGGATAGGCGTTATTTTTTTTCTTATAGATAGTTTTTTGCCTTCAAATGTTATCAATCTATTTTTCTAAGTTAAATTATGTATGTATGTTCAATTTATTGAAAAATAATGCAGTTTGATGCAATATTTTCTATATATTCTCAAAATGAACCAAGTGAACACTCACTCACGCAATTCATCACCACGCTGAAGCGGTGGTGCTTTCTTGCTTAGTTGTCTGTAAAGATCTAGCAAGTTCGTTCTGTTTCATAACGAAGATATGTACTAAGAAACTGTTATAAAAAAAGATAAAAAAGAAGAAAGAAAGAGATTTTAGTTTATAGACGTTTTATGCTCTTTTACATCATGCCGGGCATTCCGCCCATTCCACCCATTCCTGGGGGCATTCCGCCCATTCCACCTGGGGGCATTGGTGGTCCTCTTTCAGCTTTGCTGGCAATTACATCGTCGATCCTTAGAATCATATGGGCTGCTTCGCTTGCGCTCTTAATTGCCTGTTTCTTGACAGATAAGGGTTCAATGACACCTTCTGACATCATATCACTAGGTTTGCCCGTGAAGACATTGATTCCGAACCATTTTCCTTCTGGAACTTCATGCTTTGCTCTTAGTTCTACTATGATAGTGATGGGATCCCAACCAGCGTTTTCTCCCAGCGTTTTTGGAATCGTTTCTAAAGCATCTGCAAAGATTTCGATTGCAATTTGTTCTCTGCCGCCAATAGTTCCAGCATATTCGCGAAGTCCTTTGGCAACTTCAATTTCCGGCGCACCGCCACCTGCTACGATTTTCTTGTCTTGCACTGCATTTCTAACGACACAGAGTGCGTCATGCAATGCCCTCTCAGCCTCATCTACTACTTGACTAGATCCTCCTCTGATAACAACTGTAACAGCTTTTGGATCTGCGCAGTCTTTTATGTAGACCATTTTATCATCGCCGATCGTTGCTTCTTCAACTACGCCTGCACTTCCAAGAACATCAGCTGATAGTTCTTTTACATTAGACACAATTCTTCCGCCTGTAGCTCTTGCGAGTCTTTGCATGTCGCTCTTTTTAACACGTCGTACTGCCAGAATACCTGCTTTTGCTAAGAAACCTACTACGTCGTCTTCAATGCCTTTCTGACAGAGAAGCACGTTGGCACCAGTATTTATTACCCTGTCAGCTAGGGTTTTGAGCATTCGGTCTTCCTCTGCCATAAGGGATTTAACTTGGTAAGGATCAGATATGCGAATCTCTGCATCGAATTCGGTTTTTTCAATTTCGAGAGCTGCATCTAGAATCGCTATTCTAGCGTTAGTAACCCGTTTAGGCATCGCGGGGTGCAGAATTTCTTTGTCTATTACCATACCTCTTATAAGTTCTGTGTCTGTTAAGCCCATACCCTGTTTTTTAACGATACTTACGTGATCTAAATCTGCGACAACTTTTCCATCTCGATCTTCCTTGATAAGACCAATAGCTTTAGCTGCTATATCCGCAAAAAGTTCTTTTGATCCAGCTACACTCTTGCTGTTCATTGATGTCATGGCGATTTTCATCAAAATTTCTACATCTTCAGGGTCTATATCAACTGCCATTTGATCTAAAATTTCATTTGCTTTATTGGCTGCTTTCTTGAGTCCAGCGACAATTGTAGTTGGATGAATCTTTGATTCTAATAATTCTTCACTACCTTTGAGCAATTGCCCTGCAATGATTACGGCGGTTGTTGTTCCGTCGCCAACTTCATCGTCTTGGGCCTTTGCAACCTGAACCATCATCTTCGCAGCGGGATGTTTTACGTCCATTTCATCAAGTATGGTAGCACCGTCATTCGTGATTACAATGTCACCTAAAGAATCTACGAGCATTTTATCCATTCCGCGTGGCCCTAGAGCCGATTTTACCGCTTCTGCGATAACCTTACCTGCGGCTATGTTGTTCATTTGAGCTTTTCTTTTTGTGGTTCTTTCTGTGCCTTCCTTAAGAATTAATATAGGCACTCCTCCAAGATTTAAAGCCATTTTTTATTCCTCCTAATAGTCCTCATCGCCCATGTCGGGCATTCCACCTGGTGGTCCTCCTGGACCTGCGCCAAGATCGCTAGCTGCGATGACATCATCAATTCGTAGGATCATTTGAGCTGCTTCGCTTGCACTTTTAATCGCCTGTTTTTTCACAGCAAGAGGCTCGAATATGTTCAGTGCGGCCATATCTGTTGTACCGCCTTCTTCTGTATTCACTCCATAGCTAGTATTACCTTGATCATGATCTGCACGTAATTGCACCAATGAATCTATGGGATCTAAACCCGCATTTTCTGCTAGAGAGCGTGGAATGATCTCGACTGCATCTGCGAAGTTGTTTACCGCCAACTGTTCACGACCTCCAAGAGATCGCGCATAATCACGTAAACCTCTTGCAATTTCAATTTCAGGCGCACCACCGCCTGGGACAACTTTAGCGTCTTGAATCACGTTTCTTACAACGCATAATGCGTCATGTATCGCGCGGTCTGCTTCATCAACTATAAGTTCTGTTCCACCTCTTATTAAGAGGCTTACAGCTCCTGGGTTCTTGCAACCTTCTACAAAAACCATGTTTTCATCAGAAATTTTTCGTTCTTCTACTGTTGCGGCTTCACCTAGATCTTCAGGAACAAGTTCGTCAAGATTTGATACTATTCTGCCACCAGTTGCCTTAGCGAGTTTCTCGATATCAGATTTTTTCACTCGTCTTATAGCGGCTATATTCGCCTTAGCTAAGAAATGCTGTGCTATGTCATCCATGCCTTTCTGGCAGAGAACAACGTTTGCTCCAGCTGCACTTAGTTTATCAACCATTTCTTTGATCATATCTTCCTCTTGGTCGAGGAACGCTTGCATTTGCGTTGGATCAGTGATATTGATCTTGCTGTCAAATTCGGTTTTAGTGATTTCGAGAGCGGCGCTTAATAATGCTATTTTGGCATTTTTAACGATTTTGGGCATTCCTGGGTGTACAATCTCTTTGTCCATGACAATTCCGTTAATTAATGCTGTATCCTCTAAGGATTCACCTTTTTGCTTCTGAATAGCTATGTTTTCGATATCTACTTTCCACTGTCCATCGACTTGATTTGCTACTTGCTTGCACGCTTTCACTGCTAAATCTGCCAAGTGGTCTGAGGAATAAGCCACCATTTTTGAGCCCATTGCGGTCATAGCGATATTCTTTAGCATTGCGGTATCTTCAATATTTACTGGTATTCCAAAGCCATCAAGAATTTCAAGGGTTTTTTCTGTTGCTTTTCTATATCCTTCAACAAGGACAGTAGGATGAACATCTAAATCAAGGAGTGTCTCTGCGGCTTTTAATAGTTCTCCAGCCAGCACGACAACTGTTGTTGTTCCGTCACCTACTTCCACATCCTGCGTCTTAGCTAATTCGACAACCATTTTTGCTGTAGGATGCTGTACATCGATTTCTTTTAGTATTGTAGCACCGTCGTTCGTTATAACAACATCACCAAATGAATCAACCAGCATTTTGTCCATGCCTTTGGGTCCGAGTGATGTCCGAACCGCTTCAGCGATTACTTTTGCTGCTGCAATATTGTTTCTTTGAGCATCTTTTCCTTCAGTTCTTTGTGCTCCTTCTCTTAATAGAAGGATAGGTGTTCCACCTAAATTTGCTGCTATTTTTAACACCTTCTTTTTGTTACATTTTGTTTTTTTTTTTGAAAATTAGGTTACAACAATTTTTGAGAGTGACAACTCACTCTATGTAGATATCTACATGAAGTGTATGTAGATAGATTTGGGAAAACATGAAGTTGAAGTAAATAAAAAGTTTGCGCCATCGTCAATAGTTGAGTTTCACAGATCGCTATTTGACTCCACAAGTCTCTATTCAAAGAATATGTAATCAAAAAACTATTCTGATTTAGTTTCAATTAATTTTTCATTGAATGTTTTGATGTAATTTATTATTTTCTGTCGTAATTCGACAAGATACTGTCTTTTTTTCTCCAGTTCCTCAATTTCAGAATTCAGGTTTTCTAAAGCCATATTCAAATCAGAAATCTTTTCATCTGGAGAATCCCCAGTGTTAACAATAGTTTCTATTTTATCAGTTAGTTCCGCATATTCGTCCTGATCTGGACTTTGTCGTTCAAAAGACAGGATTTTTGTTTCAAACGAGTCAGGTGTAATATCTGCCATGATTGAAAAAGATTTGGTGATCTTAAAATATTTTCTGGGTGGACCACCAACTGTACTTGCACCTTCATAGCTCTTTATGATTTTTAATTCTTTAAGCTGATCGAGATGTTTTCTTATAGCTTGATGCCTGATTTTAATGTCTTCGGATAGTTGAAAGACATAACCCGCCTCTTCGGAAAGAGCTGCAAGAATCTTTCGGCGAGTCTTGTTGCCTAAAATATCTAAAATCTTCTCAATATCAAGATCCATCCGGTTATTCACCAAGCTCATTAGCTACATCTTGCAAAAGCTTTTTTTGAGATCTTGTCAAATTTTCGGGAGTCTTGATGATTACTCTTACGAGTTCATCTCCACGTCCACCATTTAAACTTGGCATTCCTTTTCCTTTTAGACGAAATAGTGTATGGGTTTGGGTGCCTGCTGGGATTTTGAGTTCTGCAGCACCATCAAGAGTAGGAATTTTCACTTTAGCACCGAGTGAGGCTTGGAAGAAGTTTATGGGCTGTTCAAGATAGAGGGTAGTACCATCGCGCTGGAATATTTCGTGCGGCAAAACATTAATAATGACATATAGATCTCCTGGAAGTCCTCCTGAAGTGCTAACTTCTCCTTCTCCTCGTAATCGCAGTACAGAGCCAGTGTCTACGCCTTTAGGTATTGTAACATTTATTTTTCGAGTTGAGCGAACTACACCAGATCCTCGACAGTTATGACAAGATTTCTCAATAATTTTTCCTGCACCGTTACATCGATCGCATGGTACTATTTGGACGAACCGTGTATTCCCTTGTGTACGAGCAATTTGAATTTGTCCGTTTCCTTTACATTTTGGGCAGGTATTTATAGATGTGCCGGGTTCCGCACCTGTCCCCTCGCAAACTGGGCATCTTTCTCTACGTGGTATGTCTATCTGACGTTCAATGCCGTTGGCTGCGTCTATTAACGTAATTTCAAGTTCAAACTGTAAGTCGTCACCTCGTTGAACTCTGGGTCCTCGCGCTCTCGCTCTTCGATTACCAAAGAACACATCGAAAATACTATCAAAGCCACCTCCAAAGCCGCCTCCAAAGCCACCTCCAAAGCCAAAATCTCTGAAAATGGAATCAAAGTCAACTCCGCTGAAAATATCCTCAGTAGTGTATCTACCATCAATGCCTGCATGTCCATACTGATTATACATACTTCTTTTTTCGTCATCAGAAAGAACAGCATATGCTTCAGAGACTTCTTTAAATTTGTCTGTAGCATCGGGGCTTTTGTTGCGATCTGGATGATATTGGACAGCTAGCTTTCGGTATGCCCTTTTGATATCATCCTGTGAAGCATCTTTCGAGACGCCAAGAACTTCGTAGTAGTCGCGCTTTTCCACTATAATTCACCTAATAAAAAAAGGAAATAGGTTATTCGTCATCCACGACTTCATAGTCCGCATCTACAACTTTTTCTCCGGGTGGTGGAGGAGATGTACCTGTGGTTTCAGTCCCGCTACCAGGAGGCGGTTGTTGAGCAGCTTGCTCTTGAGCAACTTGTTGATATACTGCGGTTCCAATTTCTTGTAATACCTTTGCGAGTGCTTCCGTTTTTGCTTTTATTTGTGAAATATCTTCGCCTTTAAGCGCTTCATTTAATTCATTCACCGTATTTCTGATTCTATCCTTCTGTTCTTTCGCCAGTTTCTCTTCGAGATCCGCTAAGGTTTTCTCTGCAGTGTAGATCATTGAATCTGCATTGTTTCTAACTTCGACTTCTTCCTTCTTTTGTTTATCCTGTTCGGCAAATTGTTCCGCTTCTTTGACCATACGGTTAATCTCAGATTGGTCGAGTTTTGTTGACGCTGTAATAGTGATTGACTGTTCTTTGCCCGTGCCAAGATCTTTTGCTGTAACATTTAATATCCCATTCTCATTGATATCAAATTTAACTTCAATCTGAGGAACATTTCTTGGTGCTGGTGGAATGCCAACAAGATTGAACATGCCAAGCGAAACGTTATCAGCTGCCATTTTTCTTTCGCCCTGCAGAACGTTGATTGTGACACTTGTTTGGAAGTCAGCTGCAGTTGAAAATATCTGTTTTCGTTCAGCAGGAATTGTCGTATTTTTTTCCATTATTGGAGTAGAGACGCCACCTAACGTTTCAACGCCTAGCGTAAGTGGTGTAACATCTAAAAGAACAATCTCATCTACTTCTCCAGCCATGATACCTCCCTGAATCGCTGCACCCATGGCAACACATTCCATAGGATCGACACCCGTTTCAGCAGGTTTACCAATGATATCCTCCACGAATTTTCTTACAATTGGCATGCGAGTTGGACCACCAACAAGGATGACTTTCTCAATTTGATTTGGCTGTAATTTTGCATCTTGTAATGCGGTCATCATTGGGCCTCTGCATCGCTCTATAATAGGAGTTACGAGTCGTTCTAGCGTTGAGCGAGTCAATTTCATTCGCAGGTTTTTAGGTCCGCTTTCATCTGCAGCAATAAACGGGAGATTTATTTCTGTTTCCAAGACTGTAGATAGTTCGATCTTTGCCCTCTCGCCAGCCTCTCTCACGCGCTGCATTGCGGTCGCATCAGAACGAAGATCAATTCCATTGTCTTTCTTAAATCCATCAACAATATAGTCAACAATAGTGTTATCCATATCAGTTCCGCCTAACTGGGTATCACCACTTGTTGATTCAACCAGAAACGCGTTTTGTCCAAAATCCATAATTGTAACGTCAAGAGTACCGCCGCCAAAGTCGAACACAAGAATTTTTAATTCCTGATCCATTTTGTCAATGCCGAAAGCTAAAGATGCTGCAGTTGGTTCATTGATAATACGAACAACATCTAATCCGGCAATGACCCCTGCATCCTTTGTTGCTTGTCGCTGATTATCATTGAAATAAGCTGGTACTGTAATCACTGCTTTTTCCACTTTTCCACCTAGAAAGGCCTCAGCATCTCGTTTAATCTTTTGAAGTATGAAAGCTGAGATTTGTTGGGGTGAATATGTTTTGCCATGAATGTTCACCTTATAATCTTGGCCCATTTTTCGCTTAATCGCAGTGATGGTAGCTTCAGGATTTGACACTGCCTGACGACGTGCTGGTTCACCTACAAGTAGAGATCCATCTTCAGCAAATGCTACATATGACGGGAACGCTTTGCCATATTGAGTGCTTCCTTCCGCACTCGGGATAATGACAGGTCTACCGCCCATCATGGCCGCCGCTGCTGAATTGCTAGTTCCAAGATCTATGCCAATAATTTTTTCCCTTTTTGTTTCTTTAGCCATAATTATACCTCCATTTTTTTGTTATCATCATTATTTGTAGAATCATCTTTGATAGATTCTTCTTTTTTAGGAATTTTCGACACTGCAACCGTAGCAGGTCGAATTATTTCATCATCTAACAAGTATCCTTTTCTAAATTCTTCAATTATTGTGTTATTGGGGTGATCTAAAGATTCAATCCGACAGACTACCTCGTGATAACGAGGATCCATCCGTTTTCCTAACGCATCTATCTTTTTTACCCCTTCTTCTTTTAAGATCTTATCAAACTGATCTGAGATCATCTTCACTCCGTCAAAAAAAGCAGAGTTAGTTAATTCTTTGTCGCTGTTTTGGGCAGTTGAAACGGCTCGTTCAAGATCATCTACAATAGTTAATAGCCTGCCCAAAAAGCTTATAATTCCAACTTTCTGTATTCGTTCCATTTCCTTTTTCGTTCTTTTTTGAAAATTTTCAAGGTCGGCCTTCAGATATTTTAGTCTTTTTAAGTAATCTTCGGCTCGTGCTTTTTCTGTTCGTAACTCTTCCTTTAACTGCTCTATCTTTTCCGCTTCGTTCTTTTCAATTGGTATCTCTACCTCATGTTTTTCCTTTTCTGCACTACTTGATGCGTTGTTATTCTCATTTATTTTTGTTGAGTCATCTTTAGTATTATTCGTCATTTGTGAGCCTCCACTCAGTAAAGAGTAACAAACCATCCAATGCTTTTTTAATACAGAAACGTCTATTATAATAGACGTAAACAGATAAAGTTTATTTCTCCATTAATTTATACGTTCATATTAGATTTTCTTTATATTAGGGTGTTTGATACATATTTTCACGAATAAATATCATCTTTTAATTTAGAAAAATATTTATGTTGGTGTTTTGTTTACTTCTTATTGATTTTTTACAAAATGTGTTCATTTTATAGGTGATAAACTAAGTCACTTTTGGTGACATAATAAGTTCATTTATCGCTGTATTTAAACTTAATGGTAAAGGTCACTAGAACATCAATAGTCGATTGAGTAAATGCCAATATAAGGTCAGAGTATTTACCAAAGGCTATAAGATTGATATACAATAAAAAATCAACAAGCGTAGATTAATATTTATGAAAAAAGAGTTAATAGAAACTCACTTTAGATCCTTCTTCAAATAGATGAAAGATCGCTGTTTTTCAAAAAACACTTATAAATCAAACCGCTGAGAGTTGGTCACGAAACATAACAGATACGCCATAAATACTTGACATACCTTTTATTTTACCATTTTATATAAGATAAGCGGACGTGGGTGTATTTCACAACAGGATCAATAGGATGCGCATAATTACGTTATAAATATACAATGAGGCGATTTTATGGTTGAAATTGGAGTGCTTGGTGTTGGTGAATGGGGAAAAAACCACGCACGGGTCTATAGAGAGTTGGAAAATTCAAATTTAGTCATGGTGGCAGATTTAAGCGGTATGAGGCTAAAAAAACTCAATAAAACGTACAAAGTAGCTGTGACAAATGATTATCGTGATATCTTAAACGATCCAGAGATAGAGGCTGTGAGTGTATGTACACCTAGCTCAACTCATTTTGAAATTGTAAAAGAGTGTTTAGAGGCAGGAAAACATGTTCTTGTGGAAAAACCCTTGTGTTTGGACTCATTAAGCGCTCAAAAACTGATTGACATTTCTGAAAAACATAATAAAATCTTAATGGTAGGACACATCTTTCGTTTTAATCCTGCCGTAAGAAAATTGAAAGATGAAATCGGTAAAGACAACTTTGGCAGAATATTCTTTTTATACGGATCAAGAATGGGTTTAAGAACACCAAGAGATGATTGCGGCGTTATCTTTGACTTCGCACTCCATGATTTTGATGTGTTTTGTTTTTTATTAAACGATTTTCCCATTGAAGTTACAGCAATAGGAACGCCATACTTGCGAGAGCCATATGAAGATGTGGGAATAGTTACACTTCGCTTTCCAAACAATATTCTTGCTCATATTCAGGTGAGTTGGCTTACTCCAAAGAAGATAAGAGATTTGTGGGTAGTTGGACAAGAAAAAAGTGCGAGCTTGGACTACATGTCGCAAGATATTGAAATCTATGATATTGGTGTTGTCCCAGAATATGATTCCTTTGGTGGATTCAAACTTATTACTCGAGAGGGTGATACATACAAACCATATATACAGAACTTAGAACCACTTAAACTAGAACTTGCCCATTTTCTAGAGTGCATCGAAAACAAGAAACAACCTTTAACGGATGGAAAAGTTGGCATACAAGTAATTAAGATTATTGAGGCGACATACAAGTCCATAAAAGAGAAAAAAACAGTCAACTTGAGGGAAGAATGTGGATCTTCTTAAAATTTATCCAAATGTTCAACTCGGAAAAGATGTCGTGATTGATGATTTCGTCATAATTGGCGCACCGCCACGTAGGAAAAAACCAGGTGAACTAGCAACTACGATTGGAGATAATTCACACATACGTTCACATTCAATTATTTATGCCGGCACAGAAATTGGAAATGGGCTAGAAACGGGACACGGAATAATGATAAGAGAGGGGAATAAAATAGGTGATGATTGCTCTATTGGAACGAATAGTGTTCTTGAGAATGACAATAATATTGGAAATAATGTGAGAATTCATTCTAATGTCTTCATCCCACAGTATACCGTAATAGAAAATAACGCTTGGATTGGACCTAATGTAGTGTTAACTAATGACCCCCATCCGCCCTGTGCAAAATGTATGAAGGGTCCAACCATCAAGAGATATGCCAGGATTGGTGCACATTCTACAATACTGCCAAAATTGACCATTGGAGAAAATTCATTGGTCGGCGCAGGATCATTGGTCACAAAAGATGTTCCTCCAAATTCAGTTGTTATGGGACATCCCGCAAAGTTCATAAAAAGGATAACTGAAATTGAATGCAAATCCGGTATTCAAGAGAAACCCTATCAGGAGATGTAATAATGATACCTTTCGGAAAGCCTATCGTGACTGAAAAGCAAAAAGAGGCTGTATTAAACGTATTATCGACCACCTCATTTATCTTAGGCGAGAATGTTCACAAATTCGAAGAGGAATTCGCAGCTTATTGTGGAGCAAAGTATGGGATTGGTGTAAGTTCAGGTACTGAAGCTTTATACTTAGCTCTATTAACTGCAGGAATCACTGCGGGTGATGAAGTTATAACCGTACCAAATACCTTTATTGCGACATCAAACTCAATTATACATGCTAATGCTACTCCTGTATTTGTGGAAATCGATCCTATTACATATACTATGGATGTAGATAAATTAAAAGAAAAAATCTCGAATAAAACACGCGCTATAATTCCCGTACATCTCTATGGACACCCAGCGGATATGGATCCGATCGTTGAGTTAGCCGCACAGTATGAGATTCCAGTAATTGAAGATGCGTGTCAGGCTCATGGTGGAAAATACAAAGGAACACCTACAGGCTCGATTGGTGATCTTGCATGTTTCAGTTTTTATCCTTCTAAAAATATGACAGTTTGTGGAGATGGTGGAATGATCGTGACAGACAACGAGGAATTTACTGAGAAAATCCGGATGTTACGAAGTCACGGTCAGAGGGTAAAAAATAGACATGATCTTATTGGATTTACCGCCCGGCTTAGCGAAATTTCAGCAGCAATTGGAAGAGAACAACTCAAGGAGTTAGATAACTGGAATAAGAAAAGAAGGGCGAATGCAGCTTTATACGATGAGCTCCTAGAAAAAAATATTATTAAACCAATCGAAAAGGAATGGGCATATCATGTATACCATTTGTATGTAGCTCAATGCGAAAAGCGAGATGAATTAGTAGACTTCTTGACCAAAAATGAAATTGGTGTAGGCATACATTATCCAATCCCGATTCATCTACAACCGGCATATATTGATCGATTCGATTTTAGTTCAGGAATGTATCCTATAAGCGAAAAAATTGCTAATAAGATAATATCGCTCCCAGTTCATCCTGCACTCAATGAAGAAGATGTACAGTTTGTTGCAGAGAAAATCAGAGAATTTTATCGCTAATACCCAGTACTAGCATGAATGATACCAATGAGAACAATTGCAATAATTCCTGCAAAGGATGAAGAAAAAAAAATTGGTATCGTAGTTAATGGCATTCTAAAATACGCAGAAGAACTTGTAGACGAAGTAATAGTAATAGATGATGGTAGTAGCGATGAGACAGCGATTGTAGCTGAAAAAAGTGGTGCAACCGTCATATCTCATCCTAAAAATAAGGGGGTGGGAGCTGCTATTAGAACAGGCATCGACTACGCCATACAAAATAACTTTGGCATTTGTGTTGTAATGGGCGGAGACGCACAGGACGATCCACGCGAAATGAATCGTGTGATTTCGCCTATAGTCAATGAGGCATATGATTTTGTACAAGGATCTAGGTTTTATGGGGCAGTAATAAATTTTCCCATTTTCCGGAAAATTACTACATATTTATTCAGTCTTTTTTTTAAGATAGTTGCAGGAGCTAAAATAACAGATGCTTCTAATGGATACAGAGCATTCCGTACTAAAATAGTAAAAGATCAAAGAATCAATCTTCATCAAGACTGGTTGGATAGATATGAACTAGAACCTTATTTACTTCTGCAGACTATCAAAAAGGGCTATAAAATCACAGAAGTCCCAGTTACCAAGATGTATTTTAAGGAATTAGGCTACTCCAAAATGAAACCTATCTTAAGTTGGTGGCATATTTTAAGGCCGCTCATTAAGGAAATTTTTCATAGAATTTCTATCTAGATTTTTCTATAAAGCACATCTGTCGCAAGTGGACTTTGGTCATTTTTACAGATCCTATCAGATATCAAACATAGTCATAAAATAAAATTTCTTGATTCCTTCTTTTTCTCATTTATGGGATTTCTCTTTCTTCACAAAATGATACAGCTGTAATATGAATTCCTTATCGTTCAAAATTGAAATCCTATTTTCGTATAGATTTTTGTTGAAATGGATTAAGGCAATCGCGACCATATAAAGAACAACATAGGTTATCGACATGGAAAAAAATATAGTAGCTGTCACTTCTAACCTTTTTGATAAGAAAGCCAACCCGTAGATAATGATCGTTAGATAAGTGGTTATATGATATGCAATAATCCAGAAAGCAAAATAGGTGAACTTTTTAAAACAATTCATGAAAATTAATACAAATGGGAATGCATATACGACGTATTGATATCCCGCCATCTTGAAAGTCAACAAAAAAATTAAACTAACAATTGAAAATCTTTTTATTAAAGCCCTATCCGTACTGAGCGGGTTCTCTTTTTTTATTTCGTAAAAATAATCTGCTAGAACATAGATGAATATACTCCCTACCTGAATCCAAACTGAAATGACAGATACTAACTCATTTCCTCTAGATATCAAGAAGATCCAATACCAAATCGAGTATGGTACAGATATTCTAGTTGCTTGAAAGAAAATCCCGGAAAGAATTTTCGTCCCAAAGATTAAATAAAATGGAATGTGAATTAACACTGTTAAGGCAAGTATGCTCCCCACATATATTACCGTTTTTTTGAAACCATCTCGTTCGAAATAATACCATATCAACGGAATTGTGAATAATATTGGATAGAATTTCGTCAAAATGGCTATGGTGATCGATATCCAAGCATACCAAGGCCTATTTTCAACGGCGAAATATAAAGTGGAAACAATAAAGGCCATAGGAAGCAATTCCCATCGACTTATAGTTATCCACCAAACTACAGGTAATAGAATGAAAATAAACATTATATTTGAAGCATAGATCCTTTCAAAATAACGTGAAACCAGTCGCATTGTCAAAATAACAGTAATAATTTCAAATAACACGTTAAGCAGTCCCATATATATCACATGATAATGAAATGGAAGTAAAAAAGGTATACGTGACGCCATTAGAGATCTAGTGGTAACTGCCGCTTGTCCTACCCCAATTAGATATGCTACTCCTAAAACAGGAAATTCAAACAGATATTGGAACCGTTCTATTTTAGATGATCTCATTAAAATTATCTTATAATCAAGCCATTCAGCAAGCCATGTAAACATGTACCATTTGCTTTCCGCTATTGAAAACGTTGAAAACACAATAACAAAATACACGAAATTCACGAAAATTATGAAGAATATCATATAGAGTTCATTTTTTCTCATAAACCCCGCCTTTCATAAGGGCTCTAAATTCTCTTAAAATATCATGTTCACGCTTTTTAGCATTGTTTGAAGACTGTATTTAACTTATAAGGGAATTTATTCTCAAGGTTAATCAATTGATCTATATTAATGCTTCTTAGGAGAAACAGAGATCATAAAGATTGTTGTAGTTATTAACAAAAAATAAAACAGAATTCTTTTGATGAGGGCGTCAATGGTTTTTACGAGTAAAGTAGATTAAAATCAATTCGTTACTAGTCTATATGGAGATTCTAAACACGCTTTCAATAGCCATCTCATTTACTTGACGTATCCTCAATTTCATAAACTAATGAAATTTTATATTTTCGTCCAGACAAAAAGCAATTAAATTCTTCGACACCTAAGAGATCTTCAATGAAATTTAACGAATTTATTACCAACAAATTAAAATATTGATGTTGTATTTGCTACCTTCGAAGATTTACGAGTCTATTATTAAAAATTAAGAATCTCGGGCACTCATTCTAAGAATATATGGCGATGTTAGATGCAAAAATACAATAAATATACATCCTTCATATTGCTCATACTGATAGTAGCATTAGGGTTTCTCTTACGGGTTTATAATGTAGGGTATCCATTAATGAAAGTAGGTGATGAGGTAGAGCATGCTATAGTTGCTAATAATGCTATGAAACATTTTAGTAGATTGACTTTGTTCGATGACCCCTATTTAGCACCAGTTAAAAACGGTGGTTGGAGAGATTGGCCTAAAGCTCATGTTTGGCTCAATAAGCCGCCATTTAGTTTTTGGTTGATAGCACTATTCATGTTTATTTTTGGTCCAAATGAGTTTGGATACAGAATTACAGCTGTTCTATTAGGTACTTGTTCCCTTTTTATCACCTTCTTGATTTCTAGAAGATTATTCGGGGAAAGAACAGGATATTTGGCTGCATTTATTCAAGCAATTTGTCCCATAACCGTATTATTTGATCGCGGTACCTGGATACCAGGTGGAATTTTTGCTATCTTTAGTTTTTGGCTTGAACTTACTGTATTATGTATTATTATTAGTTATCAAGAGAGGAAGAATATTTTCTATATATTTGCGGGACTTTTTAGCGGAATTAGTTATTTATCGTTGTCATTTGTTGGTTTTATACCCATCCTCGCGTTAGTCATAAGTTTATTCTACAAAAAGTTAAAAAATAAGGTGGGAAGAGAATCATATACACTTTTACTGTATGTCATAATAGTCTCTTCTCTGATAATAATTCCGTGGGAGATAAATTCATTTCTTCAATATGGGCGGGTGTACCCAACAGAGTTGTTCACGCACTTAACTGTAAGTTTAGCGCCATCAGGACCTTGGTATTATCATTTGGAGATATTAAACGAAAATTTGTTAGGGCCTTTATTCATCTTGTTTATCTTAGGATTCATTACTCATTTTAAACGAATTAAACACTCATTTTCAATGTCAGATCTATATTTGTTGTCTTTAATTCTCCCAAGCATTATTATTTTTTCTCTCGCTAAATCAAAATTTCCCCATTTTCTTTTTCCGATCTATCCATATTTCTACATAATAATCTCTAACTTTTTAAGCGATCAAACTGATCTTATAAGGCAAAAGGGGTTTTCATTGTTCCATCTCTTTTTAGTAGCATTTACCTTTATTTGGGTGATTAATGAGATTCAAGAGCGCTTTTTGATTTTCGAATACATAATGATTCCTTTTTCAGTTCTTCTGTTTTCATTTCTACTAATTGATTCTACAAAATATCCTTATATTATTAGGATAAAACAGGAAAAGACTTTTGTTATCAAACTTATACTGTTTTTTGTTTATTTAATCGGCGCATGTTTATTCGGACCATTTTGGATTTTTAGTAAAAATGTCTTAGGAAAACAGTATTTTTTAATAGTAAGTCGGCTCGTTGAATTCAATCAGGATTTTTCATTCTTTGGGAGCAGTTTCTTTATTTCAATAGCCGTTCTAATTCCATTTCTCTGTATTTTTTATAATAAGCAGATGAAAAAATCTCGCATATTTTTTCCGCGACTTAAAATAACTATTGTACTATTTATTTCACTATTATTTATCAGTGGCACACTCATTACATTACTTGGATGGACTACTCAAGGTTGGGCATGTTTGTTTAATCAACGCTTTCAATATCGTGAAGTGGGGTATTTTATAAGAGAAAACACAGATCCAAAGACTGTAATTTACGGATTAGATGAAATAGATAGTTATAAAATAATGTTTTATTCAGACAGAACTGCATTACCTGGATATCCTTCATTAGAGAGAATCAACGAATTAAAATTGAGAGGATATGACGTATTGATACTCTCAAACACGTCTCAAGTGCCCTACGAAGCAAATTTAATTTATGCTGAAGAACAAGGAATCTTTCTGTATGTTCTTTAAGGTTTAATGTTCAATAAGTATTAACACAAATTTTTAGTGCTTCAAAAATCTTATATTTTCGAAAAATGTTCCCTGATATCTGCATTTCTAGACCCGGTGTTATGTTTATGGAATTTTTGTATAATTGTGCGAAGTTGCCAAAAGATCACAAATCTTTGTCAATTATAAATTCAGCTGCTGAGCGATTATTTAAACGGCTTAAAAATCTTAGAGTTGAAGAACTAGATATCTCGGATTATAATAGAACATATCTAAAAAGTTATTTAGAGGACCTATATGGCACATTGCAAAAATATTCTTATATCTTAGCATTATCTTTAAGCACTTCTAATTTGTCTCTTAATAAACTTACCTTCATAGACTATGGCGGCGGAACAGGAATATTAAGTTTATTGGCTAAAGAATGTGATATTGGTACAGTGATCTATAACGATATTTATGATGTTTCATGCAAAGATGCGAAAACAATCGCCCAAATTATTGGAAATGAAATTGATTATTATATTCAAGGTGAAATTGACGATTTAATCAAATTTCTAAGGAAAAAATCAATGTCTTGTAATGCTATAGCATCATCTGATGTTATAGAACACATATACGATATAACCAAATTTTTCCAAAAAATGAAGTTTTTACCTGGAAAATCAATAACAGTGGTAATGAGTTCAGGCGCAAATATGTTAAATCCCATAATCAATAGATCAATAATGAAACAACAAAGGGAAATAGAATATACAGATAGAGTTAAAATAAAAGGGCATAAGAAAAGGGATTGCCTAAAGGCTTATTCAAAAGTTAGAAGAGAGATTATTTCTAATTTCGAAGGTTTAACCAACGAGGAAATTGCAAGGCTGACTAAAGCAACTAGGGGTATGATAAAAGAGGATATCGAAAAAACCATATCTGTATATCTTAAAACAAGTCGACTACCTAAAGAACCAATCCATCCTACAAATACATGCGACCCGTACACCGGAAATTGGGCAGAACATTTAATGGATCCGTTTAAATTAAAAGAAATTTTAGCAGAAGAAGGCTTTAAGGTAGAGGTCCTAAATGGGTATTATACCGAATCTAAAGACATCATAAGAAGAATAATTTACAGTCTTTTGAATCTCTCTATTACCAAATTAAAGAAGCAGGGCATTAGATTGTCTCCGTTTTATACGATTTATGGTGTTAAGAATTGATTGTAGCATCTAAGAAACCTTATTATAGTTTTGAGGATTGTTTATTCAAAAAATGCATAATTTAATTTACAGGGAAAATCACCAATCTTTCTGTATCTCCTACGACCTCTAGTTAATAATGCAAAACTTATATCTGCATCCAGCGCATATGAGGTAAAAAAGTGCTCAGTAAAGATAATAATTCAGCATTTACGAAATTTCTAATTCGATTAGGGCGTTTCACTCAAGAAACACTCAAAAAACATCTTAATTATTACACAATTTCTCTCATATTAGTAGTTTGTCTTTATAATATTCTTCTTTATAATCTTAAGATTCTAGAAATGAGTTGGGATGGCGCAGCTCATGCTAGCAATGGAATTATCCTGCATGATATGATTCGAGATGTCATCATAAGGGATCATAATTTTTCTCCTTTTGCTTTGTATGATTATATTCTTAAATTTAATTTAGAATGGTATGCCTCGCTTGGTGGATCGATTGCTCACTACGGGCTTTTTGTGCCATTCCTCTTCATGCTTTCTTATTTCATTTTAGGAATTTCCTATTCTTCTGCATATCTTGTTATTATTATCATGGGAAATATCTGTATCTTAACAACTTTCTTCTTAGGGGCAGAGTTATTCGATAGACGTATTGGTTTGCTTGCAGCGCTTTTTCTAGCATTTTCATCGGTGTTTTTCGCATTTTCAAAAACAGCACTCCTGGACATTCCTGCAACGACGATATTCACTCTTTCAATTTATTCACTAATTCTCACCAAGAAAAAGTTAAAGAAAAAACAAGATCCAAAAAAGCAATCATTTCTTACTGGTTTACTTGTAGGCCTAGCCTTTATGACGAAGCCTACAAGTATCCTTCTTCTTCTTGTAATAAGTTTAGCATTTATTCTAAACTATGCGCATATAATAAAGGATCGAGGACTTTTAGAATGTTGCCAAAAACTGATTAAGACCCTGAAAAGTAATTTATGGATTTTCTATGGCATAATCCCCGCTCTTCTCTTAATTAGCTTCCAAGCAGGCATCATTATATTTTCGGGTTCGATTAAGATTTGGTTAGCTTATGGAACAAATGAGCCCCAAACATTCCTAGTAACAGTTCAAGGATGGCTTTTCTATATTATAAGAATTGGACTTACAATTCCAGAATTGGGAGGAGTACTCATTGGCTTGTGTTATGCAATTTACAGAAGGACAAAGAAGGATAAGTTATTACTTTCATGGTATTTTGTCATATACATAATCTTCTCATTTATTCAAGATAGAGAAGCAAGATACTTTCTACTAGCATTTCCTGTCATTTTTCTACTATCTGCGCGTGCTCTGATTAAGATACATGATCGTGTAAAAAAATATCGTCCTAGTACTGTTAATGTAGGAACAATCGTTGTAATCGCAATAATATTCCTTGTTGGATTGGTAAATACACTGCAGCATCCTTATCCCTATTTTTATAATCCTCAGATGCCTACATCCGAGACTGTAATGGAAGACGCTGCCATATTTTTAGTAGAAAACAAAGCAAAAACTATGCAATTGACATTAAATCCAACTATATCACCATCGGCGATGACTTTCTATATACTTAAACATGATCGAGAACATGAAACGAGATATTTTGACGTATTATGGACAACAAGAGGAGAACTGACTGTTGATGAATTCAGAGACTTTATTAAACAACTTAACATTTCACATTTACTTATTTCAGATCCAGGAAATATCCCAATGTATGAAAACTTAGATAAATATGTTAATTATATCTTAGAAAATCCTAAAGAATTTAGCCTAGTTAGAATCTTTCAAGGAGAATACAGCATTTACATTTATAATGTGCAATAACCAATTTGATCTAAAAGCTATAACGATTGCGCAACTTCAATCGATCAACTTTAGTTTTTTAGCCAAATTATTCATAGAAACATATTCAACATTATAGTTATTTTCTAACAAATTACAAATATTTAAGAGACTCTTATAATTTTCCTCAGAACATCTAATCTTTTTAGTATCATGTTCTACAAATTCCCATGAATGTGCAAAAAAAACTAAATGTGGTTTAAATCCAAATGAAATTTGATAAGATGTTACAATTTCTACGAAATCTAAGAACTCATTTTTGCTCATTGACAGAACACTTGGGAAAGTCAACCGATCATAATAGACAAGTGGAATTATATGATACTTTAATTGGAATTTAGGTATGGGGTTAGCAGTATGAGGAATCATTAATAAACTATCATAAAACTTGGGTAGAGGTTTAACTCCTAAATAAGATGGAAGAGAAGAGTCTATCTTAAAGCCATAGTTCTTTATTAAAGACAAGGTTTTCTTATTAATTATCAAATTAGGTGCCCTAAACGAAGTGGGTCGCTCTAAATCATTTTCTTCAAAAATATCTAAAGAGATTGTAATTAGTTTTCTCTTTTGTTTTAAATTCAGAGATTTTTTTCTATCCCACCACTGTTCATATCCCCAAAGTTCGTGAGCATATCCATGCAAGCCTAATTCATGTGTTTTTTGAAGATTTTTAAATTGAGTTGAAAAATCTTTTATGAGATTTGCTTGAATAAACAAAGTCGCCTCAATATTTTTTGATTTAAGTAATTTGTTCATCCTACGCAGAAAATTGCCGATTGGTTCAATCTTATTATGGTTTATTGGATCCTTTTCTATATCGAAAGTTAATGAAACTGCTAATTCTTTTACTTTATGTCTTTTAGTTCTTCTACTTGTTAGAATCTTTTTCAATAAATTGTAGTGTAAATAAATGGGAAGTCTACTATCAGATAATAAACTTCTTAGATTTTCCATTTAATTAAACACCCGATTTTAAGATTTTACGTCTAAAAAACTGCATCTTACGTTAAAACTTTTTTCTTCATCAAAATATCCCGAAGTCATTCAAGGAACTAAAGATAACCTATTGAACATAGTACCTTTTTAAAAATTCGAAAATAGGCGAAATTAGTTGAAATATGACCGGGATTTTGGCAGAGTACATAATGAACAAAAGAGCAACAGAATAATTCACAACTATCATTAAAATAAAAAAGATTTTCGGAAGTTTTGGAGAGATCTCATTTAACTTATGTGCCTTCAGTTCTCCATAACCTAATATAACAGCGGGAAAAAGGCAAGGTAACCATAATCTATCCCAAAAAGGTCCTGGGGCGATTATCCTAGCAATAATAAAAAGGAATAGCCAAATTAAAAATACCCAATATTTTTGATTCCTAAAAACCTTGTAATTGGAGAATACTAGAATCGGGAGGAAATGAAAACAAACAATAATTGAGAAAATAAACATGAAAGGAGTATGAGCAGAACTGTAAACAGTTTTTAAAACACCTAATCTTCTGTTAATTATAATTGGTAAAAGATCAAGACTCAAAATAAAAACAAGCCAAATGATAAGCGGGATTAGAATAGTAAACGCGATAATTTTACCTATGGTCTTCGTATTTACTGTAATTTTCCTTTTAAAAAGACTTAATAAGTAGAAAATCATTGGAACTAGAAGTAATGGAAAAAGAGAGTCTTTAGTAAAGAGTGAAAGGGTTAATATTATTGAGAGTACAATATATTCCCGGAAATGCCCTGTTCTAAGGCATTTATACGTGAAAAAGAGAGATAACACTGCGAAAAGAGTTGCTAGTGAATCGTTCATTGGACGTGCTATGTTTGAAATTACAGTGTAACTCGAAATATAGACGATGAGAATTTTATTTACTTCATCCTCAAGTCCGATATAAATTGCAAATTCTCTTAAACAAAATAAAGTAAGTATTACCGAAAAGATTGATACCAAGATGCAGGAAAGTTTGGCGTCACCAATAACAAAGAGAAGCAATGCTGAGATGAATGCAAAAAACGGTAAATGTGGCTGCCAACTTAATTCATATATGAAAGGGGCTAAATCGTAATCCCAATCTAGCATTTTGTTTCTAATATTAATTGCATAAATATACCATAAATCCCATGGATCCGTTAATGGATCCTGAATAATAAATAACCATAGAGACAGAAAGATTGAGATGCAGGTCATTACAAGGAGATGCAGAGTCAAGGAAGAATATGCATCCGACAATTTCATTTTTAAAGTTTGAAACATAAACTCCCTCAAATTTCAAATAATTTAAATTCTTTTGGTATAGATATCAGTTATTTCACTTTTGGATGTGGGATTTTTATGCATTTAAATAACACGGATCCTCCAAATAACTTAAAGAAGTCATTTTGACCAAATATATGTTCAATGAACGTATCAATCTTTATTAGTCGTTTAGTAAATTGTTCACTGCACCAATAAAAACTTCCAAGACCAGGTAAGTAGAGTGTTGGGAGGAACGGGCAAAATATTGACCCTAAAAACCTAGTAGAATGAGTTTTGTCAATTCTAAATCCAGAATCAGTTATCCACTGTTTTATTTTACTTGTCAAATAGTTTTTATGAAAAGGGACTACTTTGAAAATTACTGTTAGGAAATGTTCGAGATAGTTTTGGAGATGGAAACCCCCAGGAACATCAAATACGACAATACCACGATCTTTCACAATTCGGTAAGTTTCTTGTATAGCAGACAAAGGATTTGGAAGATATTGAAGCACAGCAGTACATGTTACTCTATCAAAACTATTGTCGGCAAAAGGAAGTTTCATTGCATCTCCCAAAACTAGAGAAAAATCCTTACCCTTTTTCACCGTACTTACCATTTGATCTTTGATTATGTCAATTCCAACTATTTCTATTTTGGGATAATTCAGTTTAATTTTATTAATTAAAAAGGCGTTTCCACAACCAACATCTAAAACTGATTCAGAACTTTGAAGTTCAAGAAGTTTGATTGTTAAATCTTTAGTTTTATGATAAAAATATTCCCTTATTGGGTTTTTTCTATATGTTTCAAGTTTTTTAGAGGGCTTTTGATATTGGTTTTTTAATTTGTCGATCATTATTTATGCCTTCATCTTAATATCTAAGAGGAAAATTACATGGAACTGAGAACTGAGTTAGAATGGTCCATTTTTAGGTGGGAAGAGGTCTATCGCAAGCTGTTTTATAAACTGATTCATAATTTGCTGTTATTGTGTCCCATTGGTATTTCTTAGATTCTGTAATCGCATTCATGCCGATTTTTTCTCGCAGTTCTTCATTTTCCATAAGATATCTTATAGAGTCTACAATTGCGCTGATAGACTTTGGTTTTATCAAAACTCCAGTATTCCCATTTTGTAATAGTTCTGAAAACCCTAGGCTTCTTGTTGCAATAATTGGGCATCCACATGACATAGCTTCAAGGCCTACCAACGGTAAACCTTCAAAACGAGAAGGAAATATGCAGATTGTTGCTTCGTTATATAATTTTGGCACATCCTCATCTGGAACAAATCCTAGAAATCTAGTATTTGGAAGATTTATTCTATTTGATAATTTTCCTCTTCCTGCAAAATAAAAATTATATTCTGGCAAGGTTTTTGCTGCTTCAAGCAGCTCTAATATTCCTTTTCTTTCTATAAACTGTCCTACATAGAGAATCATATTCTTCTTTCTTTCCATGTGTAATGGTTTGAATCGTTTATCTATCCCGTTTGGTATGTAAAGACTTTTTATTCCGTATTTCTCTTTGACATAATCCACCATCCATTTCGAAACGCAAGTAATCACGTCTGCTGATTTTAGAACGGGTTCTGCAACTAATTTTGACTTAAATTTCTTAGGATATATACCATCTCCATGACAAGTTATTATTAGTTTATCATGTTTGATTAGCTTTGGTATTACCTTCCCCCAAAGCCCTACCATGTGGCAATGCATTACATCAAAGCGTATACCTCTTAAAGACTTACTCATAGCAAATTTGCCTAATCTAGTATAAAATAGTGGAAAAGGTATTTTGTGAATGAAAACTCCGTGCTTTTTTTCAATCCCCCTTTTTCCTGCTGCCAGAACGTGTACTTCATGGCGCATGGCGAGTCTTATTGCAGTTTCCCAAGCGACTCTTTCAGCACCACCTGGAAATGGTGGTAAGAAGATGCTACTTAACAGAATTTTCATTGTTTACATCCTGAAGAAATGATAGGAAATTAGATTTTAAAACTACACATTAAATAGAAGTTGAATCCTAAAGCGCTTCTCGTCAGCTTTTTGTGTTCCTAACATAAAAATACTTACCAATCTTCTAAACTAAAACTTTTTCATGTTAAGTACAATGTCAAATTAAAAAATCCTTTAATTCTTTTGGAAAACGCCCGCGCGTAGAATATATAAAAGGAATCATAGAAGAAGAAATGATTATCAGAGTATCATTCCGAAATAACTTTACAATGAAAGTGGATGTCTGAAGACTGTGAAAAAAAGCACATCTGAACTGTGGGATAAATTTTGGACAGACACTCCTACAACAAAAGAAGATATTTTCACTCTGATGAAAGAAGAAAGTGGTATTAGATGGCAAAGAATCGAAAAAATTGTATTACAGGAATTTGGAGATTTTAAGGATTTAAAAGTCATAGAACTTGGCGCTGGTACTGGAACAAATGCTGCTTTAATGGCAAAAAAGGGAGCAAAAATTACACTGCTTGATTATTCAGCAAGCGCTCTTGAAAGAGCAAGAGAATTGTTTGAAAGAAATGGGTTATCTGCTGAATTTATTAAACAAGATGCACTATCTCTACCAACAAACTTGCCTAATAAATTTGACATTTGTATGTCCTTTGGTCTTGTCGAACATTTCTGGGGCGTTAAAAGAACCAAGATAATCAAAGTCCATTTTGATATCTTGAGAAAAGGTGGAATAGTTTTCATTTCAGTTCCTAATAAATTCAATCTGCCTTATAGGATATTCAAGTTTATTGCTGAACATACTAGTAAGTGGCAGGTCGGTGAAGAATATCCTTTTACAAGAAGAGAACTTAGAAATATTTGCAAGCAAATTGGAATTACAGAGTGCTCGTTTTTCGGAGATTCTTTTTTTTCTTCTTTTGATTTCATTAATCCCTTCAAACTTATTAGAAAGGCGTACGGAACTAATAATCTAAAAACTCACATAAAAGGCGAAAAAGGGACATTTTTAGATAGTTATTTAAGCTACGCTTTGATACTTTATGGGAAGAAATGATGGGGAAGCTTCTTATGGTAAAAGCTTGTAGATTAGGCTCTTTAGGTGACTGTGAAAAATCATCCTGATAAATTGGATCTCTTATTTTTTTCTAGGACTTATCCTTTGGATTGCTATTTTCAACATTTCCTTGTCCTGAATACATATTTTCAACATCATATCGTAAAATAGCATTTGCTTGCGCCATTTCAACCACCTTTTTCTTTAAGTCCTTAAGAGCACTATATATTATAAATAGGAGAAAATATGACACGATGGTACTTAATATTAAAGTTGCGAAAATGCTTGTTTGTAATGTTAGTGCGGGTAGTACTAAATTGGCTGCTCCAGGGTAAATAAATGTTATTGCAGCAGTGATCCAGATGCCGATCCAAAGAAGAAAATCCCAGAGATTATAACGCTTTTTCTTATAAAAAATATATGTCTGAACGAGGGCTATTGCTACTAAAATGATTCCAAGTATTTGAATTCCTTTTAACTGCATGAATATACAACACTTTATTTTGAATCATAAATATTTAGTTCTGTTCAGCTTTATTTGGAATGATGTAATAGTGAGGTTCCGCCCAATTCTATTCAACGCCATTATATCTGTAAATAAAAGCATGTAAGAAGTTTTTCTCTAACATGTAATTTTCTTGAAGATAATTTATGATTTTTAGCAAATCTGTATACGATGTATAACGTTGTTGTAAAGTCTCAAGAGTATTTGCAAAAACCGCGTAGTTCACTTTGCTACTTTCTAACGTCTCAAATACTTCCTGTAAAATGATTGCACTGTTAGGTGCATCTAAATAATAGATATCTTTGATAAAGATGTACTTGCATAGAATTTCTCTATTAGCTTGAAAAACAAATCTTGGGTGAAACGAAAAAATTTTTTCATCTGGTGATGTTCGCTCTTCTAAATAAAGACCAACCTTTTTATCTTCACTAAGAGACCCTACAGGATTATACAAAAGTCTACCTTCATATGAATAAAAAATGAATGGAAAAGAATGTACATAAGGGACTGAAACAATACCTATTATTAAAGCCATCGATATAGTCTTCTCATGAGAAAAATCTTTCATTTGCAGCTGCTGAGCAAAGAAAAGTAATTTCGAAAAAAACACAGCCGATATAATACTTAAAGAGGGAATGACCTGAAGGAAATAATGATCTAAAAAGCTTGGTAAAGAAACAAGTATTGCGAAAGGAATCAAAAAGCAAGAAAGTGCAATTAGATCCGATTGACTCCTTCTTTTAAGAGTTAAGAGTGTGCCACTCAACCCTAGAGTCCAAATAAGCAAATTATAATTCAATACCACATAAAATATTTTAAGTCTAGCCGATATGAGAGCTTTATATACCGTTATTTGAATAAAACACCACTGAATAAAGTCACCAAACGCGTTATGTAGCAATAAATAGGTCAATCCTGGAAGTAATGCTATAATTACCCCCAATAGAGAAATAAAGATCTGTTTGGTGAGAATTCCTTTTTTATTACTCACTCCTTTTTCAAAAATATCTATGAAAATACATACTATGATAACAAAAAATGTTACTATTCCTGGTTGCTTCATAAAGAACGAAACTCCAGAAAAAAATCCCGAAAGAAATAGATATGAACTATTTTCTTTTTTGCGATACAGAAGATACATAAAAATTGCAAAAGTTGCAAAAAAGGTCATATAGGGCTCCGTCATAACATATCTACACCAAACAATACTTAGTGGGTCCAAGACATATATTCCTGCAGCGATTAGCCCTACTTTTCCATCGTATAATTCTTTACCAATAAGATAGATGAAAGCAAGAGTTGAGGTGCTCAAAAATGCAGTCAGCAATCTCGGATAAATTATAGACTTCCCAAATAGAAAAAACATTAGTGCTATGCTAAAATAGAAGTAGGGCATTTTACTATCTACCATGTCTTTATAGATGATTTTTCCCCTCAAAATATCAGAGGCGATGTATGCAAAAACCGATTCTTCATCAATAAAAAGTCCAAAGGAATTGATACGCCATAGTCGAAATGATAACCCAACGACAAATAGTACTGACAAAGTAACTATTTGCATTCCAGAAATCTTTTTGAGTTTTAAATAAACGTTTTCAACGGTTTTGATTAATTCGTTCATGTTCTCTACTTCGTCAAGACTTTTTTATTATCTTGTGATTTATTTTGCTATTCTAATAAAGGATAGGGGATTGAAAGGGTCGCTAAAGAGTTTCAAATAGGGGAGGAGATCTAAAGACATACTAAAAAATCATAAGACAATCCTAGAATATATCAATTATATAAATTACCTAAACTTCTCTGTAAATCATAAAGTTTTTAGTTCACTTCTTTCATGGATCAAAAACGAATTTAACGAATTATAAACAAAAGAATGAGGAAAAAATGAAGAAAGAAACTAAACATAAGGTTTTTGCAATAATTCCCGCATATGAAGAAGTTAATTCAGTTGGTAGAGTTGTATCAGAAGTCCTTCCCTTCGTTGATAAGGCGCTTCTAATAGATGATGGGAGTAGTGATGGGACAAAAAAAGAGGCCAAAAAAGCAGGAGCGTTTGTTGTTCAACTTCCTTTGAATCTTGGTCAAGGAATGGCCCTGAGAACAGGTTTCACTATCGCAAAAAGAGAAAACGCAGATATCATCGTTACTTTGGATGCTGATGGACAACATGATCCAAAGGAAATTCCAAATTTAATAAAGTTCATAAAAAATGGAAAAGCTGATATCGTAGTTGGATCAAGGTTTCAAGGCGAACATAACTCCACTCTTGTAAGATATTTGGGAATTCAATTTTTTTCTTGGCTTGTCCGAAATTTGGTAGGTTTACAAATTAGTGACCTTACTTGTGGATTTCGCGCATTGCGAAGAGAGGTCTTGGAAAAACTCAAACTAGAACAAGATCAATATTCAGCTCCAGAACTACTAATAAAGGGAGCGTTGGCGGGTTTTAAGATTCTTGAAGTTCCTGTAAATATTACACCAAGAGCTTTTGGCAAACCAAAGAAAAAAATGTCCACATATTGGTACGGATTGCTAAAATCGATTTTTTCCTCAATATCTGAGAAATAAAGCCAAAAATGTGTTATCTCCTATATGAGGAGATTGCTTGACGGTAGATTTTTAGGGTTTCATTTCCTGCATATTTCCACGAAAATTTGTCTTTTACATATTCATAAGCGTTTTTGCCAATCTCTTCTCGATTTTGTTCATTTCTTAGTAAGGAAATTACGGCTTCTGTAATTTGGTGAACATTGCCTTCCTCAACGAGGACCCCGGTTTTCCCATCGATAATCAATTCTGTAACACCTCTAATCTTAGTAGCGATTACAGGTTTTCCACATGCCATTGTTTCTAAAAGAACTCTTGGGCTACCTTCTGCACCAAGAGAGGGGAAAATCATAATGTCTGAAGCAGATATTAACTTAGGGATCTTAGAATACTGGATCATCCCTATGAAAGCAATATTTTTGATGCTTAACTTTTTTGCAATGTTTTCTAACTTTTCTCTTTGAGGCCCTTCTCCAACAATAAGATAAATACAGTTATTCACAAATGAGTTTATATTTGGAATTGCCTTTATAAGTACATCAATTCCTTTTTGAGGAACTAATCGCCCGATAAAGGATATTAAATACTTTCCATCTGAAGGCAAGTATTTTTCTCTAGTATTTTTTGAATCAACATGGGGATTAAAGATATCGAAATCTATAGCATTTGGTATATGAACTATAGATGTTTTGATGCCATATCTGCGTACAAGTTCAATGAATTTAGGGCTTACTGAAATAAGACAAGAATAGGGAAGTTTATATGCAATTAATTCAATGATTTCAAATAGCTTTGCTTTCAAATAGTTGTTTAGTATTTTTTGCCACCTATTTAGGAAGTATGAAAAATTTGAGGTTATCAACGGTCTTTTTAAACACGTTCCTATTAAAAAAAGAAGCGTACTAAGCAAGGGTGTAGAAGTATGAATCAAGTCGATTTTATATTTACGAACAATGAAAATTGTTTTCTTTGATAATTTAAAAATGAAAAAAATGCGTTTTAATAGATTGACAAAATAAAACTTCTCATCAGGAATATAATTCGTTGGTAATCTAAGCAAAAATTTGAATGGGTGAGGAATCTCTTTTGGCAGAGAAGGGGACTCACCAGTCAACACAAATACTTCAAGGCCCGCTTTAGCCATAAAGGATGCGATTCCATGATGATCAATTTCTCCACCGCCTCCCTGAGGAAACCATCGTTCAGTAACAAAGAGAACTCTTACCATTTTGACCCAAAGCTCATTCTGGTTGTCTTGTTTGAATTACCTTAGAAATCTTGTTTTTAATATATGATCTCTATTTCATTAGTTTATGAAAAATATCTGCAAATTGACGTCCAATTACATTCCAATTGAATCGCGTATTTATCGATTTTTGAGCCATTTCACCAAATTTAGTTCTTAGCTGATCGTTATCTAGGAATTGCGTTACATAGGTATACAGTGACTCTCTGTCATATTTATCAATAAGAATCCCTGTCTTCTGATTTATGATTATTTCATGAATGCCTCCTATTTTATTTGCAATAATAGGCTTCCCACTAGCAGATGCTTCCAACAGAACGGTTGGTAAAGCATCTTGAAAAGAAAGATATAACATTATATCTGCCGCTGCATAAATACGCTCGATATCACTCACAAAGCCCGTAATAATAGTCTGTGAACTAATTTTATGCTTCGCAATATGACCTTTTACCCAATTAAGGAAAAGTCCATCGCCAACTATCAGAAATCTAACATCTGGATTTTCATTCAAAATTCTCTTAATTGCCGGCAAGAAATATATTAACCCCTCAACCTTTTCAGGAAAATTGAAGTTTGAAACACAAACGAGGAGTTTTTTATCAGTAATACCATATTTCTTTCTATAAATCTCTCCATTCTCTTTTATATTAAATCTGTCCGCATCTACACCATTGTAAATGGTAAAAAGTTTTTCAGGCTGTAAATGATGTTTAATACCTATATCTCTAAGATAGTCACAAACTGGAAACACTGCGTTTGCATATTTTAAACAAAGATTTCCTAGAACATTTCTTGCCATGTTTTTTACCAAAGAAACGGAGTTTTCGTGATAAATACGTTGGTGATGCAATTCTTTCCAAAAATCTCCTCTAAGCCGTACAAAAAGTGGATATGCTTTAAATAGTTTCAATATAAGAGAAAACGATCCTATTAATGGGATTGTATCAATCATAATGAAATCAGGTGAATCTCTGCTAATATGTCGATACATTTCCACAAATCTGTATTTTTTAGGAGAGAAAAAAGATTTCAGATCCACTATCTTACAAATTATTCCTTTCTTCTTTAAAGACGATTTAAATTCTTTTCTTGCTCTTAAACTTGCGAATTCGCCTCTTTTTAATCTGTCCGAGAAAAATAATAATTTCATGATTTCCTCACAACTTTTTGATAGGTTTACTTAGAAGATATTCATAGGCCTCCTCGTATTTTGGGACAGTTTTCTCCCATGTAAAATGTTTCTTGATTTTTTCTCTTCCATTTTGTCCCATCTGAACTCTTTTCTTAGGCGAATGTATCAAGTCTAATATTCTTTCTGCAAGTTCTTTCGATGATCTAGGCATAACTAAATAACCATTTTTTCCATCCTCGACTAATTCAGTATTACCACCAACAGGTGTTGTAATAACAGGTTTCCCACAAGCCATTGCCTCCAAAATAGTATTAGACAATCCTTCTGTAAGGGTGGGGAGGACAAAAATATCCAAAGCAGAGTAAACGTTAGGCAGTTCTTCTTTTGGAATAAACCCTGTAAATATAATGTCAAAGTTTTTGTTTTTCCTTGCTAGGAGTTCCAATTCTTTCCTTTGGGGTCCATCCCCTACAATCAATACCTTAACATGATCCATTTTTTTATTTATTAATCTCAAAGCCTCAAGTAAGTATTTTACACCTTTAAGGGGAACAAGTCGTCCTACAAATCCAATTACCTCATCATCTTCATTGATTCCAAATCGTGTTCTAATCTTAGATCCTTCCTTATTTGGAGCATATATGACTGGGTCAATACTATTTGGAATAACTCTGATTTTGGATGGTGATGCACCAAGCCATAAAGCACGCGTCACTAATCTTTTTGCAAGTGGTACTATTAATGATGCTTGCTTAACGACAAACCTACTGATTGTAGATTCATATATCTTAAAAACAATGTCCACAAGCTTTCGATCAAATGTCTGTGTCATGCCTAATACTGAAAGGAGGTATGGAAACTCCTTTATCTTTGAAACAATGGCAGCAGAGAGACTACTTAAATAATGAATTGAATGAACATGAAGTATTTCAATATTAAATTGTTTAATGTATCTAGAGATTTCAGATACCATAAATGTTGCGGCATAGGGTAGATTGGGCATATAAATTAAGGGGGTTTTTCTAAAAACCTTTACACCATCAAATTCTTCATAGGCCTCTGTATTCCTCACCTTAGAGCAGATGACATACACATTGTGATCGCGTTTGGCAAGTTCGAGAGATAGCCTCATACCGAAATAATTACCGCCTGGAGGTTCATAGAAGTGAGGGGTGACCATAAGGATGTTCATTATACTTTTTTCCCTCAATAGAATGTTAAACCTGTATTTCATAAATATCGGATCTAACATAAGTTCTTAACTAGATCGCGGTATATTTTACGTAATTTTGATTTCCAAATAAAAATTGTCCCATGTAATGATTCGATGATTCTTATGGTAATAGAAAACCTTCAAGATTTTCTTACAACTGTCATAAGTGCTCATATCATTTACAGATATCGATTTATCGAACTATTCGCACTTGTTGTTCTATTAATCATATTTGCTCTGAGATCTGGGTCTTTTTCTGGTTTTTCTAAATCTATTTCTTTATCAAATGTAGAGAACAAAAGAAAACTTCTTGTAGTGATCATAAGTTTGATTGCACCCATATCAATAATTTATATTCTTATGAGAACTTTCCAGTCTTCTCCGTTTTTATCGATGGTTGTACTTTCTCTTGGCGTGCCCTTTATCACGGTCTTTGGAATTAAAGGTATGTCAGAATTAATTGAAAAAGATACTCAAACAACTGCTCTATTTCATAGACGAATAGAGAAAAAACAACTATTTCTCATGCTATTGTGGATAATCTTATTGAGTTTCCTGATTAGATTTTATTTTACATACATTCGATATTATCCACGAACGGGAAGTTGGGATACTCCGCGATATTTCAGAAGAATGATACTCTCTTCGAGTGCCTGGGAACAAAACTTACCTAGAAATCCCTTCTACATTCTTTACATTTTCCTTGTGTCAAATGGGCTGGATTTAATAATAATGCCTCGTTTAGTGATCCCATTAATTTATTCACTTTCGATCATTCCTTTCTACCTCTTGACAACTGAGATAACTAATAATGAAAAAACAGGCATTTTAAGTTCATTTCTTTTTGCTATGTGTGCAGAATCAATTAGACTTATTGGCGATCTATATCGAAATGTTTTTGGCATATATTTCTTAATCTGGAGTCTCTTTTTTACAATTAAATGCATCAATTCCCGCAGAAAATTCCTATTCGGATTTCTTGCATTTTTTTACCTTGCGTTAACATCCTTAACACATGAAGTATGCTTTTTAGTGTATTTCATTGTAATGATAACGTATTCTCTCGCTGCCCTTGTTGTGCAACATAAGAAAAACATTGGATTCCAATGGCTTATTTCTATGATCCCGTTTATTGTAGCAGCCATCATTTACTCAATTTATTTTCCTGGATTCTTAATTTCTATAACTAAGCCTATTGAACCAATACCTGCAGTCATACCACTAGCACGACTGGGAAATAACTGGTTTTTTTCAGTAGCCACAGATGCCTTAGCTCTCATTGGCGTCTATTTTTCTATAAAGAAAAGAGATTTACAATATGTTTTTGGCACATCCTTTTTGATATCCATCTATGCAATTTGGTTGCTGTCAGGACCAGTTTTTGGCTTCTGGTATTTTCTTGTCCGTATCCCTGAAAGATTTTATTTATTTGCCTTTATTCCAGCATCATTTTTAGGAGGATTAGCTTTAACACATATCTTATTTACTAAGAAATTTAGAAAACATTGGAAATCCAGTCTCATTGTATTAAGTATGTGCTTATCAATGAGTGGTTATGATATCGTCTCAGTCGTCTACTTTGACTATTTTTATCCCCCTTTAATAACAGCACGTGAGTTTAAGGCAGCATACTGGTTGGAAGATAATGCTGAACCTCAAGTAGCTGTACTCGCAAATCAAGAGATGGGGGCAAATTTCTTTTGGCTTTCATATTATTTATTAGATTCAAGAACAGTCTATCAGATGAGACCATACCGCAAATTTGAGTACTATGATTCTATTCTTGAGACATATTATGTTTTCATAAGTTCTTTAAGCCCCCGTGTTAGCAATTCCGATTTAAATAATATAATCGGGCTGAATAGGATTTATTATGATGCACAAGTAACGATATACGCTCGATTGTGAAATATCCGTCCTAAAGACGGGCGAAGAACTTATGGTATTATATAATAATACCACATTAACTATGTTCACAAAAGCGGAGAGGCTCTTTCCTCATTGTGAGCTACCTCATGCTAAAGCATTGATGCTTTCTTGCTTTATTGCCTGTAAAAGCGCAATGTTTCTAGCAAACCTTTTTCTATCGAATACTGTGGAACAAATGATAAATCCCTTTGTATCTTCTTAATATCAGCAGTAATACCTTTAATATCTCCTGGTCGTGGAGATTCGAACAAAATCTTTGAACTAGTCCTTGTTGCTTGAATAATTTTTTCAGCTAGATCAATAACTTTTGTTGCGATCCCAGTTCCAACATTGTAAATCTCTCCGTATAGATCACTCAAAAAACATGAAATAGTAGCTCCAACTACGTCACTCACATGCACAAAATCTCGAAATTGTGTACCGTCACCATTAATTTTTAAGGGGTTTTGTGCCAACGCGTTGCGTATAAAAACATCCACAGCATTTCCTCTTTTTTTTGGTCCATAAACATTAAAATATCGGAGAATATTTGTCTTTAATCCATATAATCTGTAATAATGCTGACAATATTTTTCCGCTATCAATTTATTGAGTCCGTAAGGATTTTTAGGATTTTTTTCAAACGTTTCAGGTATCTTCTCTCCCGTTGTCCCATAAATTGCTGCACTAGAAGCAAAAATGAACTTTTCGACTTCATTTTTTCTAGCATCCTCTAACAAAAAAAAAGTCCCATTGACGTTTATATCAAAATCTAGAATTGGGTTTCTTACTGATTCGGGAACACTTACATGTGCCGCATGATGGAAAATGCATTCTACATCTTTTAGCAGATCTTTCAGATCGTTAATTTTTCTTATATCTCCAAAGATAAATTCTGCATTTTTAGGAACGTTTTCTTTTTTTCCGGTATATAAATTATCTATGATACGGACTGAATATCCCATTTTTAGTAATTCTGAGGCTAGATGGCTTCCAATGAATCCGGCACCACCAGTTATTAAAATCAGCATTTTTTCCTCCTTTAATTATCATTTTGTTTCTAAGGGTTACTCCTTATTCAACGTATCTTCTTCCGAGATTTCTTTATAAAAAAGAACTCCAATGATCCCTCCAGCTACGCCTATTAGAAATCCTGCAAGAAAAAAGACAGCAATCAAACCAATGTGTGAGATATTTGATAGTAATACCAAAATTGCATAAAAAGGAAGAGTAGAGCTACAAATGGCTATGCTACTATTAACTTCCTCCTTAACAAAAGATCCAGTGATACCTCCCGCAATTCCCTGATAAACAATTTGTTTAAACCATGAGTTAAAAATCTCTGAAGAAAAAGTACTCAATACCAACTGAACTTTAAATGTCAAAATGGCGTTAAGGGCTACGCTTCGTCCTAAAGTCCAATGACTTATCCGGTAAAATTCTGTGCCTGCAAAGAGATAACTTACTAGCAGGTATATAAAAACGCCCATAAAAAGGGATGGAAGCGATAAACGCTCATTTAGCGCTCTCTTAAACCTAGTAAATACGTTTTCTATTTTATTCATGATATGAACTCTTGTATTCAAATCAAATCATCTCGATTTGCTTTCAAGGCTTCCGATAACAAATGTATTTCATCAGGGGAGTTCTTTTCGCATTTGAACTAATTTTATACTCATATCGCGTTTATTACTTATTGAAATAAATTAATAGACATCCACCGAACTCCTTAACAAAGGGTATCTTTTCGAGAATAATTTCAATAGGTCTAGCCAATTTACGTTTAATTCCAGTCCACCAATCTGGGATCCAATGTTTAGTTTTTATGGAATATTTAAGATTAAACCTTTGTAAAACAGTTTCTATTTCTTCCTTTTTTAAACCAGTCTCACAGACAGTAGCTACTTTTCTAGCACCAATAGGATTCCTTTGGTTCGGCTCGAAAGCAATAAAGATTCCGCCTCGTTTCATAACTCGAACTAGTTCTCTGAAAATATTTAGACCGACATGATGAAGAACACCATTTCCAAAAATTAATCCTATTGAAGAATCTTTAAAAGGGAGATAATATGCATTCGCTACAAAAAAATCCTGCTTTGGAAATTGTTTTTTTGCGATCTTTATGCTTTTTGAACTTATGTCTACTCCAAGATAAGTCCAATTCTGGAGGATTGGAACAAATAACCCTGAGCCACATCCTAGATCTAAACCAAATTTATATGGCTTAATGACCAAATTTTGGATAATTTTTGATTTCTCTACAACTCTCTGCTTTATAGAAGCAGAAGCATCCTTCCTATTTGCTAAGCGATCAAAATATTCTATTTCTTCTTCAAGAGTTCGGGGCATCTATTTCGCCTTTCTCGTATCTCCACAATAATTATTTTTTTCTTGATGTGGAACCAGAAAAAACTTTTAAAAATCTTTAGATGATCCAGTTTCAGTGGTGTATCTTGTGAACAAAATATCTCAGACAACATATGAGATATTCCAGAAATACAAAAAAGGCATTATTATTGTTGTTATAGTTTGTTTCATAATTTTATGTATCATATTTTTACAATCCATTCTTTTCTTTGTAGAAAGATCGATTAATATAGCTGCCAATTACTATAGAAGACCGGGAGGAATTATTTATCTAATAAGTATCCCAATTTTGATTATTTTGCCAATTATATACGCCTTGTTGTACATAAAAGGATTTGAAACTACCTCTATTCAGATTTTAGAAAAAATAAAATTGAGATATCTCCTTCCATTACATGCGGTCATCTCCTTTTTTGCCTTATGGAGAGGAGGCGATAAATGGGTTGGTGCAGATCTTCCAGTTTATTTTTCAATTGTGAATTCAATTGCACAAGATCTCGATTTGATTATTTGGAGTATCTTCAATAACCCTAACGGACTTAACCTCTATTTGATTGGTGAGCCCGTAGCATTTTTTCTTTTAGCCGGCATTGTCGCTCTTGGTTTTCCTGTACACTTTATATCTGTTGTTTCTATTATGTTTAGTGTCGCCAATCTGAGTATAATTTATAAAATACTACATGAACGCTTCGAAGAAGCAACGGCAACAATAGGGGCTTTGATATACATCTTTTCACCCGTAATCCTTAAATTTGAAGCGGATCTAATAAAAAATCTATTTGCCATTACATTTGGTTTATTAGCATTCTATTTTTGGGGAAAAAAAGCGATCTTAACCTCGATTTTTCTTTCTTTATGTGTAGCAACTCACATTGTTACAGCTAGCCTTTTTTTCTTATTGCTACTTAACCTTGCAAGAGAAGAACGATGTTTAAAGAAATTTGTCATAGTAATTGCTGTAGTATTTCTTTTGTTATTGCCCTTTTGGCTGATTATTGATCCTTACACAATTTATTACATTTCTATTGGGAGATTTCAGATTTTAGTTTCACAAGGCACCTTCCTAGAATATGATCCTAATCGTCGAGGATTTTTCCCTCATTGGCCAGATGCCTTAATTTTTCCAACTATCAGAATCTTTATTTCTATTGGTCTATTTCTGGTGTATTATGTATTAAATTACCAGAACATACCTAAAAGACATTGGAGTATGTGGATCATTGTTACAATTGTTCTAGTTATTCTAGGCTACATTTTTCCACTTTTACATCCAGAGCGCTGGGCATATTACTTAGGGTTCGCATTAATGTTTTTAATAGCCCCTTCCTTGAAACTTGAAAACAAATCTCTTTTCATGGTCTTTTTAATAGGCTGCTATATTGCATTTGCCGCACATCTTTTAGTTGCTTATTAATGTAAAATTCAGGACCGAAGAGGATACTTCAAAAACCAAAAGATTTCTTAACTTTACAGGCGATCTATGAATAGATTTCATGTAGCCAAAAAAGATAACTAAATAGCATGAAAAAAACGTATAACACGCATTGATATTACATCAAAGAGGTCCAACCGTGATTAATATTGTACTGCTTTTTGTTTGGTTTGTAGTAATTACAATCATGCCAGGACTTTCAATATTGAGTTTATTATTTGGAGATTTTAAACGATTTGGAGTCATTGAGTTACTTGTTTTAGCTATTGGAGTAGGAATTAGTTATTTAGTAATAATCTGTTATCTTCTTGATCTATTTTTGATTATTAACTTAATTACGTTGACAATATCCATTCTACCATTCCCATGCCTTATATTTTTCCTTTATCACAAAGAGATTTTTCAGTTATACAGAAGCATAAAAAATAAACTAAAAAGGGACACATTAAGGAAGGATCTACTCATCAAATTAAAACTTATTAAAATTAATACGTCGACTATACTTCTAATATCGGTATTGTTTTTTATTGTGCTTATTGAATTAAACGATTTATTAAAGAGCATCGTTTTGCCTGTTAGTGATACGTGGTTCTGGCTCATTGAAAGTAAGAAAATTGTTGAAAAAGGTCACCTTATAATCGATTTAGCGGAGAGCGGCTATACTGCATATGGCTATTTCATACAGTTTCCACGTGGTGCAGCTTATTTCTTAGCTGCTATGTTCCTGCCTAATTTAATAAACCCTTACTACATAATCTTATTTATCGGACCATTTCTAAGTCTTTTACAAAATATAGGAGTATATATCGCTTCCAAAAAATTTCTTAATTCAGATAAATTAGCAATCTACTCAGTTCTTCTTTATGGAACCTCAAGATTAGTTATTTGGAGAGGAAAAATCTATACTACAGAATCAATTGGATTGTTCCTTATAATCGTTCTTGGCTTATTTCTTTTTGAAAAGAACCTCAAAGCCGATATTCTCGGACTTTTTGTTGTAGCAGGGTTAGGATTAACTAGTTTTAGTAGTTTTGGCCCTATTATCTTGCCAACTCTTGTTTATTTCGTTTTATATAAACCTTATAAGGTTTCAGCCTTAACAATAGTGGGGCTAATTGGTGGAAGCCTACTACTACCAAGTTTTACCCGGAGATTATTGAGATTTACCTATTCTATTTCTTTTAATACAAATATTTCCCTTTTAGCTTTGTTTCGTGATAATACACAATGGACGTTTGGTTATAGTTTGGCCTTCGCGTTTATTGGAGTCATTTATTTTTTATTAGACCGCTCATCTGAACGAATGTTTTATGTGATCTGTTTTTTAGAGACTTTTATTTTAATTAATTTTATTAATGCTGCGTGGCAGAACATAAGAATTTTCCCGTCATTTTCGATTTTTGCATCTACTTTGGCTGCACAAGGTTTATGGAGTATGATAAAGACCTTCAGGAAAGTTAAAATCCCTCTATGCAAAAAAGGCTATATGAAGTCTTATATAATTCACTTTATTATTGTAATATGCCTAGTTTATCAGGTTTTTTTTGGAATGGCTAGAGGATATCACGCAACACTTTCAAGACGGTATAACTCTGAGGATGTTACGGCTGCTCTTTGGCTTTACGATAATTCTCCTGAAGATACCGTAGTTTTACTTTTAACAGGTAACAATAGACCATATTCTACTATACTATATCCCAGAACGCTTATCAGTGATAGTACAATCTATGGTCATTCTCCAGAAAACGTTGTCTCATACTGTTCTCAAAATAATGTTTCCTATATAATTTTAGAAAACGATGCCTTTGCACAATCAATTAAAGCAAATGACCATTTTACGGAAATTTATCTGAATTCAGGAATAACAATACTCTTTTTTCATCAGTAAAGTTAATTATAAAGCATTTTGATTGGAATAAGAGAGCAAGACGAATTATTGAAGTTATTGAAAGTAAAAATATATGAACTGGGAGAAAATGTAATAAGGTATTAATTATGGAACTTGCTGATACCACTCTGACATTGTTTTTCACTAAACGGATGAGTTTAAAGAACTGGGCAGATATCGGAATTATCGACCGTGAACTTGCACTTTATAAGAGACTAACAACTCATTTGAACCGCGTTAACATGGTAACGTATGGAGGTTACAAAGACAAAACGTATTCTGATAGGCTGGAAACTATAGAACTTCTACCGGTCACCTGGCATAATAGAGTGAGTCCAATAATTCAACTTTTGATAAAACATTTTCCTCAAGTAAAAAACACAGACATATTAAAGACAAATCAGATTCAGGGCTCTGAAATACCGATATGGTTTAAGAAGAAATTTAGGAAGAAATTGATCGTTAGATGCGGCTATTTATACAGTAGACACATGATTAAAAGACACAGAAAGGAGAATATCATCAGAGCAGCCATAAAACTAGAACAAAAAGCATTTATTTCCGCGGATATTGGAGTCGTCACATCTGCCTGGCAACGTGAGATAGTTTTAAATCGTTATCAGCTTGATCCAGTAAAAGTAAAGGTCATCCCGAATTATATCATAACTGATGTTTTTATATCGATTCCAAAAACGCCAAAGAAATATGATCTTATCTTTATAGGCAGAGGTTCCAGACAAAAAAATCTTGAAAATTTACTAAAAGCCATCAACTCTCTTAAGAAGGAAAAATATAATGTTTCCTTGGCGATGGTTGGTAGTTGTTGTTATGAGAGCAAAATTCTACAATTAATAGACAAATATGATTTAGACGTTAAATTAATAGGCGTGGTTCCAAATTTTGAATTGCCCAAAATAATAAATCAGGCAAAAGTCTTCATTCTTCCATCTTATTTTGAAGGACATCCTAAGGCATTGCTTGAGGTAATGAGTTGTGGCATACCTTGTATCGGAGCAAATACTACTGGGATAAAAGAAGATATAGAACATTTAGTCACAGGATATCTATGCCAAACAAATTTTATGAGCATTGCAAAAGCAATTGAAGCACTTCTATCTGACGATGCACTTCAAACAAAACTCGGCAAGAACGCTCGACAATATATATTGAAAAATTATTCCTTAGATCGGATAATAAAGATGGAATTAAACGTTATAAAAGAAGTACTGGCTTCATAAATATAGTGTAAATACTTGATCTCTAATTACAGGAGTATTTTTTGTAAAAAGTCATCGATAAATAATTATGGTTAATTCTAAGGAATTTAATATTAAATTCAATTAACAGGTAGCATTCTAGAATGGAAAACCTATGAACCGATTAAATAACCTGAGATGGAGCTGAAAAAAATCACTTCTGTTTTCCGAAAGAAAATAAACTCCAGACTTTTATTTAGCAGGTTTTTTCGCGATACTAATGAAGATTACCGAAAAACTATCCTTATAGCAGGCACAGGCAGAAGTGGTACTACTTGGATCGCAAATATGATTAATTATAATAACGATTACCGCTTTATGTTTGAGCCATTCATGCCCAAATATGTGCCAGAATGCAAACAATTTAAGTATAGGCAATATATCAGACCTAACAATAACAATAAGAAATTCCTTGAGCCTGCGAACAAGATTCTATCTGGTAATATACGAAATAAGTGGATAGACAAATTTAACAAGAAATTTTCTTGTGAATATAGGCTTGTAAAAGATATTCGAATAAACCTGTTTTTAAAATGGATAAAAACGCATTTCCCGGAAATTCCTATAATTCTAGTACTAAGGCATCCTTGTGCAGTTGCAAATTCAAGATTAAAATTGAACTGGGACAATCATCTTGATAGTTTGTTATCTCAATCAGAGCTCATTGAAGACTTTCTAAAGCAATTTTTAGGCGAAATAAAAAAATGTGAAACTGACTTCGAAAAACACGTATTTCTTTGGTGTATCGAAACCTATGTAGTCTTAAAACAGTTCCGAAACAGTAACATGCATATAGTTTGCTACGAGAACATGTGCACGGATCCCTTGAAAGAAATTAATCGACTTTTTGAATTTATTGGAAGAGAACATTCTGAAAAAGTGTTTCACCAGGCTAAGAAGCCAATTATGATAAGAAAGGATAGCGCGATTTTAACAGGAGAAAACCTGATTAATCAATGGAAAAAAGATGTGAGTGAAACAATGATTAAGAGGACACTAGAGATACTAGAACTATTTGAGTTAAATAAAGTCTATTCCGAAAAACCAGAACCAAATACCGATAAAATATTTTCATAAGACCTGATATTAAGACAATTACCACCAAATTAAAGACGATAATATAGTAACCAGTTACAGAAATATCTAAGAGCGAAGGATACTCAAAATAGTGAGAATAAACATGATAAAGAATCCCAAAATTAGTGTTGTAATGTCTGTTTACAACGGTGAAAAACATGTCCGTGAGGCTATAGATAGCATCCTTAACCAGATATTCGGAGACTTCGAATTTATTATTATAAATGACGGTTCTACAGATCGAACTAAAGAGATTCTTGAGTCCTTTAAAGATCCACGTATTGTTCTAATTCATCAGGAAAATATGGGGCTGGTGAAATCCTTAAACAAAGGGATCGCTCTAGCAAAAGGAAAATATATTGCACGACAGGATGCGGATGATGTTTCTATTGCTAATAGGCTTGAACAACAGTTCAAGTTTTTGGAAAGGCATCAAAATATTGCTCTTCTTGGAACGTGGGCTTCTATTATCGATCAGAGTGGGAGGTTTCTCCAGAAGATTACATACCCATGTGATTACGCTGCAATAGAAAAAGGTCTTAAACGACATAATTACTTTTGCCATGGTTCAGTAGTATTTAATCGGAAGGCTTTCATCGAATTGGGAGGCTATCGGGAATTTTTTTCTTCGTCACAAGATTATGATTTGTGGTTACGATTTGCAGAAAAATTCGAAGTTGCTAATCTATCAGATCTCCTATATAAACGCCGAATTGACCATAGTGCCTTTACTTTAAAAAATATTGTTCTTCAAACAAGAATGAGAATGTTCGCAAGACAATTAGCGAGTGCAAGAGAAAAAGGACTAGATGAAACATTAATCATTGAGGGGATAAATAATTACTTGAAATCACCTCTATCTCTAACTGAAAAAAAGGAGATGATTAGCAGCTATAATTATTGGATTAATTTGTTGCTAATGCAAAACAAAAAGTATGATGCTTTTTCTTTGATGGAAGAAGGAGTTAAATATCAACCTTTTAAGCTCTTTATATTACTCTTTAGAATTGCAAAGACTTTAAGATCACCATTTCTTCTTAAAATGCTTATAAAAAGTTGGAAGATCTTTCGTTGATTTGAAGAAATAATTCGAAGTTCTAAGAGGTCAAAAGATGATTATAGTTCTTGGCTTGGATGGTCTTGAATATGATTTAGTAAAAGAATTTAAGTTAAATGCTCTAAAACTCAATGCGTACGTAAGAACAAACTTAGAAGACTTTAGTGTTGTTGTTACCCCGCCAATCTGGGCATCAATGTTAACTGGAAGAGTAATCCAAGAAATGATGACAGTCTTTAAATCTGCTTCTGCTCATGTTCTGACCGATGATTCTAAAAAAATGAATCTTTTAAGAATGATAATCCCACTTCGATTTAGGGGAATAATTGCCCGAATGTGGGACAAGATAATACCTCGAGCTAAAGGCAATCCTATGAAATATACACTAAATTATCTAGAAAGAAACCATTATGATACAATTTTTGATCATGCGACAAACCCTGTTTACAACAAAATACCGGGGTTTAATGTTTCAAGGAAATCAAAATTATTACAAATTGCTTTTATGGGGAAGGATTTTAAAGATTATGCCGAAAAAAACTGCTTGAAAAAAATTAAAGATGTAAGAAAAGACCTCTTACGTCTTTTAGAAGGGGACTATGATCTCATTTTTTGGTACACCAATGCACTTGATAATCTTGGACATATTTATTTCGGAAGAAAAATAAAGACTATGAATTATTACATGAGAGTTAATCGATTAGTTGCCGATGTTTTTCAAAAGCTGGATGCAAAAGATATCCTATATGTAATTTCAGATCATGGAATAAAGGCTGTAGGGGAAGGGGGTTTACATTCAAATCATGGATTCTTTTCATCAAGTACTGGAGAAACGATTAAAAAGCCTCAAGAACTGTATTTCTTATTAAAGAAAAATTTGAGAGAAGTAGAACCTAGAAGGGGAGTATAATGTGCTTGAGATTGTAGTTCATGAAATAAAGGGAAAATGTCCAGTATATAAAGTTGGAGACAGAATCTTAATAGAGGATCCAAAAATCATCTTAGAGAAGACAGATGCGTTATGTACGCATGCATTATCAACATTGCTTCATTATGTTGTGATATTAGAACATGATTGGTGTCCTTTAAAACTTGGATTGACAACATCAGAAGACCGGGATTCTGCTTATCTACAGTGTGTTGATCCAGGGAAACCGTATACAGAAGGTGGTACTGTAATATTTAAATTTAGAAAAATTGTATCGAATGAGTTGAAGGACTGGTGAACTACCACCCAACAAGTTGGAGGGTCTTCTTGCGGAGAGTATTATAATATGGAAACTCAGAGAATACTTGTAACTGGAGGAGCAGGATTCATTGGAACAAATTTAGTAAATGAACTAAAGAAAAGAGGGCATGAAGTAATCGCTTTAGATCTTTATAATACAGAACGAGAGAACTATATAAGAACAGACGTTAAAAACTACCGACAGTTGGAAAGAGTATTTGAAAAATGGAAATTTGACTATGTTTATCATTTAGCAGCAGAATACGGACGCTGGAACGGTGAGGCATATTATGAGAACTTATGGGAGACAAATGTTATTGGCACAAAACATCTAATCCGTTTACAAGAGAAATTAAAGTTTAGATTGGTTTTCTTTTCAAGTGCAGAAGTATATGGAGATTACAGTGGAGTTATGTTAGAAGATGTGATGGTCAATAATCCTATAAGCGATACGTATCAGATGAACGATTATGCGATCACAAAATGGGCGGGAGAGCTAATTTGTATGAATTCCGCTGAGATGTATGGAACAGAGACGGTTAGAGTGAGACCAGTCAATTGTTATGGTCCCCATGAGCATTATAATCCCTACAAGGGTTTCATTCCTAAGTTCATATATCATGCTCTTTTTAATATGCCCTATACTGTTTACAAGAACCATAAAAGAATAATTGATTATGTTGATGACACAGCAAATACTTTTGCCAATATTATAGAGAATTTCATTCCGGGCGAAGTTTACAATGTAGGTGGGCGACCTGAATGGGAAAAAGACATTAAAGAGTATTCAGATCTAGTTTTGGCGGCTGTCGGAAGAAATGACTCAATTGTTACTTATATAGAAGCAGAACCATTCACTACGGGAGTAAAAAAAATAGACTGCTCAAAAGCTGTCAGAGATTTAAAACATGATCCAAAAATCTCACCAGAGGAGGGAATTAGAAGAACAGTAGAATGGATGAAGTGGTATTACAGGAAAAGTGATTGAATTGGAAGAAATTTATTCTAAATATGAAAACAAAGTTATCTTGGTAACTGGTGGTGCAGGATGTATCGGAAGTAATTTATCTAAGAAAATAAGTGAATTAGGCGCGAAGAAAGTACTCATCCTAGACGACTTATCCTCTGCATATGAATGGAATGTTCCTAAGGCAAAGAATGTTTTATTTGTAAAAGGTAGCATTCTTGATGATGAGATTTTAAAGCACGTTTTTAAAGAAAGACCAGAGTATGTCTTCCATTTAGCGGCCCATTTTGCAAACCAGAATTCAGTGGATAATCCAGAAGTCGACCTGATGGTCAATGGATTGGGAACATTGAAAGTATTACAGTACGCTCATCACATGAACGTGAAAAGATTTGTTTATTCCTCATCTGGATGTGGAGTTTACGGATTAGATTCAAAGATGCCCTTTGAGGAACATGATATCTCAATCAGTCTGCATACACCCTATCAAGTAACTAAGTTGCTTGGTGAATTATACACAAACTATTTCCAAAATCTATACGGTTTACCTATCGTCAATGCAAGGTTCTTCAATGTTTATGGGCCAGGAGAGGTTCCAGGAAAATATAGGAACGTTATTCCAAACTTTTTTTATTGGGCAAGAAGTGGACAAGCATTACCAATCACAGGTGATGGAAATGAAACAAGGGATTGGACCTATGTGGATGATATAATAAATGGTTTACTTGTTATGGGAATAAAAGATGAAGCCATTGGAGAAGCCATTAATCTTGGCTCTGGTAAAGAGCATAAAGTTATAGAACTTGCGCATATAATTAACAGACTTACGGATAATGACGCAGGAATAGAATATTTAGAACGAAGAAACTGGGATGTTAAGCATCGACTTCTATCATCCATTGAGAAGGCAAAGAAACTTTTAGATTACAAACCCATGATGAGCTTTGAAGACGGGCTAAAAAAAGTGCATAAATGGTTTATTGAAAAATGGGAGAATATTAAAAAGAATGCAGAGTTTTAATTTAACTGAAATGTTTCCCCATTAAAATATATACTCACCAAACATAAGGAGACAACTAATTCGAACTCCTAGATTAACTGGATAAATTTTAAGTTGAGTTGGTCGATGAAATCAATTAAAAATAATCTTAGCCATACATTCTTTGTAAAATTGAAAGGATTCAAATTAAGGGAATTTGCAATTGGCCTTAGGTTACGTTGGAGAATTAAAGCATGGACAGAGCATATTCTACCAGATTTCATCATCATTGGAGAAAAAAAGGCTGGAACTACTTCTTTGTATCGATATTTGATCCAGCACCCGAACATAGTTGCACCATTAAGAAAAGAGATTGGCAGGTTTCTGTTTGCAAAGAATTATAATACTAAATTAGTGGAGCCGTGGTATCGAGCTCATTTTCCATCTCAAAAGATTCGAAATCACGAAAGTATTACTGGTGAGGCAAATCCCAACTATTTTTTTCACCCATTAGCTCCGAGACGAATTGCAGGTTTAGTACCAAACGTAAAATTAATTGTGTTGCTAAGAAATCCTATTGATAGGGCCTATTCGCATTATCATCATAATTTAAGACTGAGAACACAAGAGCCTTTATCTTTTGGAGATGCAATAGAGAACGAAGATGAGAGACTAAAAGGTGCAAAAGAGCAGATTTTAATAGAAAGAGGTGGATGGGGAAATAAAAATTGTTACAGGAGTTATTCGTATCTCTCAAGGGGAATTTATATTAATTCGCTCAACTCTTGGTTTAATTTTTTTCCAAGAGAGCAGTTTCTGATACTTTCTAGCGAGAATCTTTCAAAAACTCCAATTAAAACGGTAAAAAGGGTCATAAATTTTCTGGAATTACCAATGTGGCAACCAAAAATAACGAAGAAATTCAATGTCGGTAAATATCCAAAGATGTCAACTCATACTAGGAAAAAATTGAAAAAGTTCTTCGAGCCCCATAATCAACAATTGTACGATATGCTAAGCGTAGATTTTGGATGGGAAAGTTAGTCTTATTGGGATTTTTAAGCCTCGTAAGGTGTCGAACATGCGGTTATACAAGTACTAATGAATTGAATTGAAAAAGCAGCGTAATGGTATGACAACGGTGAGAACTTGAGAATATTGCTTCTAGTGATGTATTTTCCTCCAGAGATAGGGAGTGCATCTCATTTATTTTACGAATTTGCTAAAGGGTTAATGGAGAGAGGACATACAGTAACCGTAGCGACAACCTTTCCCAGAAGATATAACATTGTAACGAATGATGTAAATCTACCTCCAAAATACCGGGGAGGATTTTTAATAAAAGAGAAGTTAGATGGTATCAATGTAATAAGACTGCGAAGCCCAGCACCCAAGTATTCTCCAACCTTACGTGGAATGGAACATTTCTTCGTTCCTCTTCTAACGCTCTTTGGTGGGTTATTGGCTAAAACCGACATAATTATAGTGTATACACCACCGTTACCACTAGTATTTGCGGGCTGGCTTTTAAGCAAAATAAAACGAATTCCTTTAATTATCACTATACAGGATCTTTATCCACAGGCCATAATTGATTTAGGATTTTTAAAAAATCCCGTATTAATAAAAATATTCAGAATACTTGAAAAACTGATTTACGTTTTATCAGATCAAGTAATAGTATATTCAGAAAGCAACAAACGATACGTTGCAACAAAAACGCACAAAAACAAAATAACGATAATTCCAAATTGGTATGACAGAGCGATTAAAGTATCCAATAAGTATAATGAACTTAGAAAGAAACTAGATATCGAGGAAAAATTCGTTGTAACTTACGCGGGAATAATGTCTTACTCACAGGATCTTGAAACTATCGTTAATGCTGCACTAGTTCTTAAGGACGAAAAGAATGTTGTTTTTCTTCTAGTGGGGGAAGGACCTCAGAAGAAAGCAATTGAAAAGAAAATTGACTCTTTGAAATTAAAAAATGTGATCATACTGCCATTTCAACCAAAAGAAACCTACTCGACTTTGTTAGCCGCATCAGATGTTTGTATAGTTACGTTAGATAAAAATAAGGTAACTTATCCTGCAGTGCCAAGGAAATTAAACGATATAATGGCTGCAGGAAGAGCAGTTATTGCAAACGTTCCTTTGGATGGGGATGTACCTAAGATAATACAAGAAGCTAAGTGTGGGTTCAGCGTGAAACCAAAGAATCCAAAGGATTTTGCAGAAACTATCTTGAAGTTATATCAAAATCCCGACTTAGTGAAAAAGTTTGGTATGAATGGAGCAAAATATGCGAAAAACAACTTTGCTATAGAGGTTTGTTGTTCGAAATATGAAAAACTGTTTAAGTTATTAGTTAAAAAAACCTTGCCATAATCCTACAGAACGCCATTAGAGGAAATCAGAATATTTTTGATCGTGGAACCATTTGAATGCACTTGAGATTAGGTTAAATTAGAAACAGTTTTATTCTGTATCAGAAAAACAAGATAAAATCATTTCTAAAATCAAGATTGTAGTAAGCGTTAATTTGATATCAGAAGAAATCATATCACGAGGATCCATAAATGGGCGATAAAACATTCAAACGCATATTTCTAATTACAATCGATTGTTTAAGGGGCGATTTCGTAGGTTGTATTAATAAACGCTCAAGTTTGACTCCAAATATTGATAGAATTGCTGCTGACTCATTAGTGTTTACGAAGGCCTTTGCAAATGGCCCAGGAACAAATCAATCTTTTCCTGCAATTCTTACTTCCACATATTTCCTTATGCATGGAGGAATGCGCCTCCGTCCACATTATATCACTTTAGCAGAAACTTTAAGAAAAAATGGATTCAAGACTACGGCATTTCATTCAAACGCATTTTTGTCTAGAAGTTTAGGATGGGATAATGGTTTTAATGAATTTTATGATTTTATGAACGGTCTAAAAAGTCCATCTGCATTTATTACACGAAAACAAAATTTGAAAAATATAGTAAATTGGCTATCTAAAGCTTTTAAATTAACTCGATTTACGTATATTCAACATCTACTAAAGAAATATTATTATAAGTTTGCAGATTTTCAAATTCCGTATTTAGATGCAAAAGAGCTTAATAATCACGTTATGAAATGGCTAAAAACAAATAAACCAGAAAAATTCTTTTTATGGATGCACTACATGGATCCTCATGTACCTTATATTCCTCCAGAGAAATATCTATCAGGTTTCTCAAGTCGTCAAGATGCATTCAAGTATAATTGCTCTATTAACTTCAAAAAAATTATCAAACGGGATTTAGAAATTCTAAGAAAACTCTATGTAGGCGAAGTAAAATATGTCGATGAGTACATAGGGAAATTTTGGCGATATTTAGAAGAAAAAAATCTTCTTGAAGACGCTTTAATAATATTGCTTGCAGACCACGGTCATGCATTTATGGAACATGATAGATTTGGCCATGCTTTTGACATTCTCTATAACGAAGTGCTTCATGTTCCTCTTATAATCTATGGCCTGAAAGAATCTAAGCAAATTGATTTTCCTGTTCAGCTTCTAGATGTATCACCGACTATACTGGAATTACTCACTATTGAAAAGCCATCCAGTTTCACAGGCAAGAGTTTATTTCGTACACTAAAAGAAAAACAACAATCATCACCAATATTCTCAGAAAGTGCGAGGCCAGACTTAATTAATTTAAGATATGACCTGACTAAAAAGGCTGTCTCATGTATTAAAGCTCCATATAAACTTATAACTAACCAACTGAAGGAAACTGTTGAATTATACGACATTGAAAAAGATTTCAATGAAAAAAAGAATTTAATCGACAGCAATAAGGATTTATATGAGGAGATGTTAACATTAATCCAAAAACACATTTCTATTGTTGACTTCAAGAAAAAAATTGGAACTTTGAAGCGCATCTAGAAACATTTGATATTCATTTATCAATTAGATGGTTGAACATTTCCTGTCATTTTTCGTTAATACTGTTTCATATAACGTTTCAATCTTTCTTATAACTGTGTTCCAACTGAACTCTTCTTCAACTAATTTCAGACCTTTTGCCCCAAACTTTTTTCTCAGTTTATCATCACTTAAAATCTCGAAAATAGCATTCTGTATCTGCTCTATATCGTATTTGACTACAAATCCAACTTTGCTAACAATATCGGCAATGCCACACCGATCTGTGGTAATTACAGGGGTGCCACAGGCCCAGGCTTCAAGTACAGTACTTGGGAAAGTCTCATACATTGATGGTAGCACATACACATCAGCATCAACATACGCTTCTAACTTATCTCTTTCATACAGTAGACCAGTAAACAAAACCTTATCGCCTATCTTGAGATCCTGTACAAGGTTCTTTAAGGTTGAAAGAAATCCATCATCAGGTCCGACAATTACAAGTCTAGCATTGTCAAACTCCTTTAACAAACCTGCAAAGGCTTTCACCAGCAGATCA
>JAEOSF010000112.1 GCA_016840515.1 Candidatus Borrarchaeum yapensis
GTTTAGAAATGAAAATTGATCTTCATGTACATACGCATCTTTCGTCAGATGCTTGGATTCCTCTAAATAAAGATCTTGTACGCGTATTAAAAAAGCGAGGTATTCAAGGTATAGCAATTACGGATCATAATACCTTTAAGGGTGTGGCTAAAGCTAAAAAACTTCTGGATAAAGAGGGTATTCTTGTTATACCCGGTGAAGAAGTTAAAACAATTGAAAATGGAGAGTTATTGTGTCTTTTTATAAATGAAGAAATATGTCATCAAGGATCAAAAAAACATCGGTTTCTTGAAGTGGTAGATAAAGTCAAAGAACAAGATGGCTTAGTTGGATTGAGCCATCCTTTAGATTTTTCACGAAAGAACTGGATTAGTAAAATGCAAATTGATTGGGTTAACAAGTATATTGACATAATTGAAGCATATAACGCAAGGTGTAATCTGCATTTAATGAATAAAAGGGCATATTCCTTCTGTATTAATCATAGTATACCTTTCACTGCAGGAAGCGATGCACATTTTTTGATGGAAATTGGTCGCGGATGTCTTGTGCTTGAACAACAAGAAACCATAGAAGCGATACGATGTCAAATTATATCTGGAGATAGCTGTAAGTTATGGAATAATACTTCATTACCTTTTATTAATGTCTCAAGTATTTGCTTTCATGCACTTACAAGCATTTCACAGGCTTTTTGGCCAATTGGCCAATATTTTTCAACCTGAGGGCGTATTATTCAAGATGCGTCATTCATATTTTACTATCTCGACATCAGCTTCTGTGAGTAATTTCAAGGACAATTCATCCGTATAATGATCTCTATAAACAATTTTTTTAATTCCAGCGTTAATTAGCATCTTGGCACAAATTGAGCATGGGAAATTCGTGCAGTAGAGAACAGAGTCCTTAATGTTGACCCCATGTCTTGCCGCTTGAATAATGACATTTTGTTCAGCATGTACGCCGCGGCAGAGTTCGGCTCTTTCGCCGGAAGGAACTTTTAGATCTTCTCGTAAACAAGTTTTACAATGGGGGGATCCTCTTGGCGCACCATTATATCCTGTAGCTAGCACTTGACCATCTTTTACGAGCACTGCGCCTACAGCTCGTCGGATACAGGTACTTCTTTTACTTACCACATCACAAATATCAAGAAAGGTTTCGTCGGCAGTTGGTCTTTTTTTTGGATCTCTTTTAGAATTTGCTGTCAATTGATTATACCCCGTTAATTCTCTAGTCGATGGTTTTATGCATTATGTTTTTTGCAATTACTTTATCGAATCTTACTGTTTTCAATATTTCAACTCATTGATATAAAAAGCACTTAACTGTGAATCTCTAAGAATAATTTACATTAGCCAGAAGTTCCACGTTCAAATATCTTAACAACTTAAAAAAATAAGTGAAGAAATCGGGCTATATCAGTCATTAGATGATCGATATTGAAGTTCTCCACAGTCATTACAATATTTTGCTTTCTTAGGAAGAAAACGACCGCAATTAATACAGCTTTTTGATTCGAGAGGGTCAATTGACGAAAATGTGTCTGATTCCAGTTGTTCTCTGTCAAGTTTCTTTCTTTTTGATTCTGACAGCTCTTTATCTTCTAAAACTCGCATATATCTCTCTATTTCATTTCTAATATCAGAATTGATGATATTTCGCATTCTTTCGTCCGGTCCAAATGCATTAAACTTAAGAGCAAAGTACTTTGCATTCTCATGGTCGGTCAATGGTCCTAATATATTAAGTTGTGTTGCATAAATCTGTCGGTGTATTGTTCCTTCAGTTAGGCCTTTAATTGTGCCGGTAAAAAAATCTGACACAATTTCGGATTCCTCGTGGACTACTTGAATATTTAGTAAGTCTAATGACTTTTTTATACGTGAAAACACATCATTTCCAACTTTATGCTGTGCTAGAATATAGAGTTCATTATGATGACCATGTTTGCTTGTTTGCTTGTATTTCTCAAAAAATTCTAAAGACTTGTCTAATTTTCTGAGAAACTTATATGCGGAATGAACGCGATATGAATCATTAGATATTGTTTGAATTACATTTTTTGGATCAAGAAAAGAAATAGTTGAAAAGAAGGAGCCATCTAAAAAGTCTTGTGTGCTTTTAAAAATGAATTCAAAATCGGAAATAGTTTTTGAAAACACTTGCGTTCTTTGTTGCATTAATGGTTGCTCAGGTTGCAAGCTAGGTGGATGGCTAACTATGACTACAACTACTTCGGATATATCTGAAGAAGAATCATTGCATAATGAAAGTCGATAATGTACTTTATTTTTAAGCACAGTAATTCTTTGGCTGATTGAGATCTCATCAGTAATGTTTGTTGGCTCATATTTGTCAGGTATTGCTTTTTTCACTAAGGTTGGGTCTTTCACTTTTTTAGTTCTGGTTGGAGCGGCACGAGGTTTTCCAGCAACAATATTTTGCTGAATCTTTTCGACAGCAATTCTTACATCGACTAAAGGATCTTCTAATGCCTTTGCTAAGGTAGGTGTCAAAACCTTTACATGGTTCGAATATTCTCTAGATATCTCAACTAATGTATTTGCTGCGTAACGGCGAACGTTTGCGTCATTGTCTAATAATGCATTTCCGATCTCGTCCAGTAATGGTAATAGAGCATAGGGATCCTTAATAGAAAGAGTATATAATGTCCAAGCAATAAGTCCCCGAACACCAGGCGCCGGGTCAGATAAGTAACCGCCGAGATCATCGATTCGACCGCTAAGAGCGTCAGGTTCGCTTATGCTAACATTCCAAATGGTAGAAGCTGCCTCTATTCTTTCTTCGGTGTTTTTGCTTTTTTCCAGTTCATCAAAAGCAGTTCTAAGGATTTCCTGAAGTTGATTTCCCTTCACCAGCAGCCTCTCTTCATAAGCAGTTCTTGATTTTATTGCTGGCTTTATACTATGCTACTTCACATATTTTATGATTTTCATATGTTGTTTTAACCGTTCTTCATTCCTGAAACATAATAGTATTCTCCTTCCCCTTTCTGAAGACGATCAAGTTTTGAGCCCTCTTTATTTACACGAGGTCTTCCTGTTTGTGGATCACGTCTAAAAGTTATCCCCATCAATTTTAAAAATTTATTCATCCCTGGACGTAAATCTACCGGCTTCATTGCATATCCTTCAACAGCTGGTTGACCAGAGAAAATCATGAGACGATCTGATACAAAATCAATGGTTACGATGTCGTGCTCAACAACAAATGCTACGACATCTCTGCTCTCAGCTATCTTCTTAATGGCACGCGCTGCAGCTAGTCTTTGTTCTACATCAAGAAATGCACTTGGTTCGTCTAATAGGTAAATATCAGCTGGACGTGCTAAACATAAAGCTATCGCAACACGTTGTAGTTCTCCACCACTTAAACTATCTATAGAACAGTCAAGCAATGGGTCGATTGTTAATGGTCTGTTCACTTCTGATTTGAACCATTCTGTATTGATAACTTTGCCTATTTCTTCGCGAAACAGTTCTTTAACGGTACCATCAAACTTAGGAGAGATATATTGAGGTTTATGACTCACTTTTAAATCTTCAGATGGC
>JAEOSF010000037.1 GCA_016840515.1 Candidatus Borrarchaeum yapensis
AATTACCATTTTGACAGAATTATGAGTATATCTACACGAGGACTAGTATTTACAGAACTCACAATAATAATTAGTTTTTAGACTTTACCACCAGTCATTTTTTGCTCGTTCCTTCCACTCAACTGCTTTTTCTACCTCAAAAAGCCGTTCATCGAGCATCATGCTACCTAGTCTCAAGAACACTTCTTCAACATTCTGATTGGTCTTTGCTGACGTTTCAAAAAACGGAATATCCTGTCGATAGTGTTTAGAAAGATGTTTCGCTAAATGCTCCCCCTCATCTGTGTCAACTGATCTTATATCATCTAAATCACACTTATTGCCTATAATTATAGTCGGTAAAGAAGTACCAACATTTCCCGTAAGGTAACCCATCCAGATTGGTATCCTCTCAAACGATTGTCGTCTAGTCACATCATATACGACCAAAGCTCCATGTGCACCACTATAGTACGCTGGTTGCAGAAAACGAAATCGTTCTTGTCCTGCAGTATCCCAGATCTGCATTTTGATTTTTTGTTCCTTAATTGTGCACATCTTCATTCCAAACTCAACGCCAATAGTCATTAAATACTCTCCGTCAAATTGACCATGGCATATTCTTACAGTAATACTCGTTTTTCCGACGGCACCGTCTCCAATAACGACAACCTTGAAAAGATTTTGTTTAGCCATTATTTCACCATTTTAGTAAATTCTTCTTTAAAAAATTACCACCAAGTACCTTCCGCACGTTCTTGCCATTCGGCAGCGTTTTTAAATTCTATTTCCCGTTCTTCTATCATTAATGAACCGAGTTTAACAAATAACTCCTCTACATTCTGATTGGTCTTGGCAGAAGCTTCAAAGAAGGGAATAACTCTTTTATACTCAGTTGAAAGTTTTTCTGCTAAAATTTTACCTTCCTCGAATGTGACTACTCTCAATTCATCTAGATCACACTTATTTCCTACGAGAATTGTAGGAATAGTATCATTAATTGTACTAAGAAGATTTTCCATCCATGAAGGAATTTTGTCAAAAGACTCCTTGCGAGTTATATCGTACACAAGAAGTGCTCCATGTGACCCACGATAATATGCTGGCTGGAGAAAACGAAACCTTTCTTGTCCTGCAGTATCCCAGACTTGCATTCTAATCTCGTCATTTTCAACCGTACAAGCCTTTGTTCCAAACTCAACGCCAATAGTCATCAAGTATTCTCCATCAAATTGACCATGACAAGTCCTAACTGTTATACTTGTTTTTCCGACAGCACCATCTCCAATAACAACGATCTTAAAAAGACTATCATTCATTTCTTATACCACCATGCTGAATACATACATTCTGAACTGATTCTCCACTTTTTCTTGAAAATTATCAAGCTAGAATCCATTCCTTTGATCCCTTACGTTTTGATGATTAGAGTTATTCCCAAGATTCGAGTAGTTTGTTAATACTTAATATTTCTGGTAAATTCCTTCCCAATTATAGAACAAAGAAATTCTCATTTCTTTAATAGACGTAATTGAAATTCCAAAATTATTAACCAAGTTAAGTCATACTCCAACCGAATTCTCTTAGATTATTTCCACTCATCCCACAATCTAGAAAAAATACTTGCTAATGAGATGAGGTCCTGTTTATTGTGATCAACGATAGGGATTAAAGGTCCTGGATTTTCAGTTTTTAAATATGTATCATAAAAATCTGGAATTAGAGAATTTGGAACATCATCTTCCCTTTTGATTCCAAGCAGATGATTTTCTATGGTATTTAATCGACAATTTGGTAGGTGTTCTTTCCACGCACGTCTTGAGAAATGAAGTAAGTCAATGTTGAAATGCGTGAGATCTGCATCCATCCCATAATAAGCAACACGTTCTTGTATAAATGGAACATCAAAAGCACGTCCGTTATATGTAACTAATGCTGCACTTTCTTTAAAATGAGAAAGGGTAGCTACTATTGCTCCAGCCTCTTCTGAGATATCACGCAATAAATATTGACTTATTGAAATTCTTTTACCCGAAATATGAGCGATACCAAACAATATTATGGGCCTTGTAAAGAATCCAAGTGTTTCTATGTCGAGAAAAACAAAATCTTCCTTATCATATAGACCTGACGCGTATAACATAAGTGGATGTGACTTTGGAAATCGTTTTCTAATCCAATCAATTATATTGACAGGATCGAATTCATCAAAGAATGTCAAGAATTCTTTAGCTGTGCTTCTGAATCGTGGATGTCCAATAAGATCTTTGATAGTCTTGTATCCTTTCCTTTTTAATTGAAGTTCTGTTTTCTCTCTAATACCAAAAATAAGCTTTAGATCTGATAATATTTTCTTTCTAATTTCATCTTTTTCTGGTTTTATTAGACTAACTTCGTTATTATCTGTTAGGCAATAGCATGTACCCATTTCCGTTGTAAGTTCTTCTCCACTAAGTACATCTTCAATTTTTTCCCCTTCAAACCTTTCAAGCAAGTCATTCTTCAATTTCTGGGCTTCTAAATATTTAAAATCAAGTATAAATGAAGGTATGAATCCTGTCTCATATAATGGTTCGTCATCTGTAATTTCAAATTCTCTTGCATTATCTACTCGTTCTCTGAATTTTCTTCCTATATTATCGAAGAAATCTTCCATGCGATCCGTTGTCTCCTGTTTGCCCATCAAATTTCTCTGTTTTTGTCGTTCTTCCCTTAAGAAATATAGAAATGTATATTATCTTGATAATGTGAACTACCATCCAACAAGTCGAATGGCTTCCTGAATCATTCATCTCCCAGCGGAGCATGTCAAACAGGCTCTACGGACAGTTCCTGCCCTGAACGTGATGGTAATCTGAGAACTGGCGAGTGTGACCTCAGCTCAATTCTACCTACACTTTATATGCACAGACCTATTTAAAGATTGGAGACCGTTGTGAAAGTGAACACACGCACTTCATCCCCCCAACTAGTTGGGGGGTCTTCTTGCGAGGCACCTATAAAAAGATCGTTGTGAAAATCGGAAAGCATGTTCATTCTAAAGAATGGATTTTCCTAAAAATAAGAAACACTATTCTTTTAATCTGATATTAGATTCTAAAAAGCAAAAAATAAAGGATTTACAGAACTTTGACTTTTACAAAGCTCTAATTTTTAATTCAGTTTTTCACCCTTTATACTAACAGTTACTGCTTCAAACGGAATATTATTACCTGCTTCTTTCATTGCTTGTTCTACAATTCTTACAAGACCAGAGCAGCAAGGAACTTCCATTTTTACAACTTTAATACTTTTAGGAGCTGATGTCTTAATTATTTGTGCTATTTTAGCTACATAAGCATTAGCATCATCAAGTTTTGGACAACCAACTGCGATTGTGTTACCCTTTACAAAATCCTGATGAAAATTAGCGTAAGAAAATGGAACACAATCTGCAATTATTACTAAGTCTGCATTCTTAAAGTATGGCGCAGATGGCGGGACTAAATGTATCTGTACAGGCCATTGTCGCAGCTCTGAAGGAAAATTTATCGTTTCTTTTGATTCAATCACTTCTTCGTCCCATTTAAGCATCTGTGCTGAAGGACAACCACCACATCCTCCTCCAGTTTCAGTTTTTTGTAATTGCAGCGAAGGTAATTCGTCTGCATGCTCTTCCATGTGTTGTATATGTGATTCTAACATCTCAGGTGCGACTTCTTTTATTCGTTCAATTACAGCTTCTTCATTATATTGATCTACTTCTTTCTCCTCAATAATCAAAGCACCAGTAGGACAAGTACCAAGACAAGCACCTAGTCCATCACAATAAAATTCCTTTACCAATCTTGCCTTTGGACCATCATCTGTTTCCACAAGTTCTAAAGCTTGTTCGGCACAATTTGGTATGCATTCCCCACAACCAGTACATAATTCTTCATCAATTGTGATGATTTTTCTTTTTACCTTCATTGTAACACCTCGAACCAAATCATCGTTTGAATATACCACTGTCATCTTTAAAAGACTGCGCATGAAGGCAGAAATACACTATAATAAATAATGACATTAATAAAGTGTATTTTATGGGAGATACTCTATAAAAAACTTATCAAGTCCTAAATCTCGTATTCGACTCCAATCTTGTTTTAGATATGGATGAATATTCTTTTTAAATTCTTCAGAAAATTTTTTACTCCCTAGGTGCTCTTTGAGAACAACTAACGTAGATTTGCATAAATCATGAATGGTTGCTTTTACTGTTTCGGCACTTAATTCTGGATTAAATACATTAACACTTAAGATATCTAAAAAAGTCTCTTTAATGTCAAATATTTGCGAAAGTTCTTCCACATTTAAAATATGCTTATGATACTCTATCGTATCTTCCAATTGCTCCTGAAGTTTCTGCTTGATTTTTCCCTTTTTAAAAAGAGGGAACGTCATTTTAGCGATTCTAGAAAAAAGTTGTTGAAATACTTCCAATATATCCATTTTTTCTGCAATTGACGTTGAAATTTTGACATCCGTCCATGAGGTTATTAAATCTTCAAGGATATCGTTGAATTTTCGAAATATTCCTTGTTCACCGTTCCAATTCAACCAGAACTCCTTACCTCCTTTCACCACAAAAGGGAATTCCTGCAGAAATGAAGTTTTTATATAGTCTACCTGCATTTTAAGATTTGATGCCTTGTCTTCTTTATTTGCTGCTGCAACAAAAAGTAAGTTGTGACTGAAACAATAGACTAAAACATATTCTCCCATTTCCATACTTTCTATTCCGAGACCACTTATTTCACTTTCTGCAAAGGAATAAACTGCGGACAAAAACCCTGATAATAGAACATCTTGTGCTTTGATTGATCCAAAGCTTTTATGAAATACAGGTCTTCCAGTTTCCTTTTCTAGAATCCAGACGTTTTGGATCATTGATCCTCCCCAAAGCGAGTATATCCGTACTAATATTTGTGTTTTTCGCTCACAATAAAAAAGGTCTTGCCATATGTAATATATTTGTATTTTATCAAGCGAGAGGTCATAATAAGCCTATATTTTAAAAATCAGAAAATATAAGATTCAGTGATGTTTCAGATTTATATGACATTCTTTGTGTATTTGCCTGATTTACAGACATTTAAGCAAGAAAGCACCACTGCGTTAGCGTGGTGATGAATGGCGTGGTGTTTATATAGTTTTTTGGTAATAACCTCTATGAGTACCTACGGGGCGTACGGAATGTAAGCCTGTGGAGATAAGACCTCCGTAACTCGTCAAGAGGATCGAGTCTGTCGTTGAAGCAGGAAGTCTTGATGCTTTAGCACGAGGTAGCTCACATGATGTATTCGATAAAGAACTTATCAAGTTCTAAGTCGCGTATTCTATCCCAATCTTGTTTGACGTATGGGAAGACATGAGTTCGGAATTCTTCACCAAAGTTTTTCTTTCCCATGTATTCCTTAAGAACCTCTAGTACCGTTTTACATAGATCTAAAAGTGTAATCTTCAGTGTTGAAACAGTTAATTCAGGATTAAATATATTAACGGATAACACATCAAGAAAGGTCTTTTCACTATCATAAATAGTTGAAAGTTCTTCTATATTCAAAACAATCTTATGGGCTTTGACTATTTCCATCAATTTGAGTTCTAAGTTTGCTTTAATTGACATCTCTCTAAAAACCGGAAAGCTAATTTTTGCGATCCTTGAAAAAATCTGCTGAAAAACCTCTAAAAAGTCCATTTTTTCAGCAACAGATGTAGTCGCTTCGACCTCTACCCAAGAGCCTATTAAATCCCTTAAAGGAAACATAAATCTGTGGAATATATCTCGATTACCAAGCCAATTCTCAAGAAAGTCCTCATGATTTTCTTTGAGGTCAGGAAATTCGTCTATAAAACTATCCCTTATTAAATCAATCTGTGCTTTCAGGCTTGATGAACTGTCGGTTTTATCCGCTGCCATAACGAAAAGAAGTCCGTGTGAAAGACAATAAATCATATTATATTCGCCCATTTCCATGCTTTCTATCCCTGAACTTATTTCCATTTCAGCAAACGAATAAATAGCCGATAGAAATCCGGATAGCAAATCTTCTTCCGTTTCAATGGATCCCAATTTGTCATGAAATAGAAGTCTTCCACTTTTTTTCTCTAGAATCCATACATTATGAATCATAGTACTCACATGGCAAAACAAAGTAATTTAAGGCTTTTCCGTATTAAACTCCCTATCCCTGCTTACTAGTATACCTATCATTGTTTAATAAAAAAGTTGTCCTTAAAAAAAAGAATATTAGAATGAAATTATAACTTTCAGCTTCATGCTCATCTCGCTTTTTATGATGATCTCAATTTTATTAGTTATGAGCTTACTAAAATTAATTTTCTGGAAGTTTGCATTCTGCTAACTCTTCTTCTCGTAACTTTCCTCTCACAAGCGACGCAAAAACGCCTACAATGCAAAGTATAACGAAGATGATAAAGGCTACTTGAACACTCATTAAAAAGAGTGGATAATTATCGGGTGTTATTTGAACTCGTCCGATAAACAAGTTAAACAGTAACATTGCTGTTGCCATGCTGAGCAGTTGCCCAATCAGACGCATCGTTCCAACCATTCCAGAAGCTACACCGTAACATTTCTTCTCGACTGAGCTCATAATTGCATTTGTATTGGGAGATGAAAATAACGCAAAGCCTAAGCCAAGGAGACATAAACTCGCTATGATAAACTCCAATGCTGTTGTTTCTGATAGAATAAAAGCGAATATTGAAAGTCCTACAACGATCAATGTCATACCACTTGAGGCAACGATACGCGGTTCAATTCTGTCAGAAAGCTTGCCAGCAAATGGTGAAAAAATTGCTTGCATAACTGGTTGTGCCAATAGAATCATACCCGCATTTAGAGGGCTAAAGTTTTTTATGTACTGTAAATACAAACTTAAAAGAAAACCTACAGCAAATGTTGCACTATAATTAATCAAAGCAGCCATATTAGAGAAAGTAAAGACTCTGTTTGTTCTAAATAGAGTTACATCCAAAATAGGATGTTCCGCCTTCAATTCCCAGAAAATAAAAAGAGTAAGTCCTAAAAAGCCTGCTAAAATTAACCATGCCCCCATCATCGCTGGCAACAAAGAAAGTCCATACATAATCGCTATAAGCATAACGCTCCAAAGGATAGAACCAGTATAATCGAATTTTTCTCCCTCTGCTTCTGCCCATTCTTTTCCTTTAAATTTCCAGAAAATAAAAATAAGTGTTATTGCGCCCAGAGGCACGTTTGAAAGAAATACGCTTCTCCATCCGAACTGTTGGGTTAGAAATCCGCCTAAGAATGGACCAACAGAAAGTCCAAAATAAACAGCGGCCACATTAATTCCCAATGCTTTACCTCGCTCTCCTGGAGGGAATACTGAAGTTAAAATTGCAACGCCTGTGCCGAAGATCATTGATGCCCCAAAGCCCTCTATAAAACGAAAGGCAACAAGCCATTCTCCAGATGGTGAAAGCGCTGAAAGGATGGCAGAAAGTGTGTAAATGAATATACCAATACCAAATACCTTCTTACGCCCATAAATATCTGCAATTCTTCCAATTGAGACTAGAAAAATTGCGGCTGCCAAAAGGTAAGCTGTAGCAACCCAACTTAATAACACGGCATCCATTCCATACTCATTAGCAATTGTGGGAAGTGCAATGTTGACGGCTGAACCCATGAATGGTGTAAGGAAGCCCGCCATGGTGGCTACGATCAACGCATACCTTTTAGTTTCAGTATCATTCATCATAGCTGTCGATCAACTGTTATAGACTTATATATTTTGCTGTTTAAACACTATCTCTGAAAAGTATGGCGCTGAAAAGAAATAAAAAAGCTTGATAACTTGAAATAAAATTCTAAAACTCGCCCAAATTTATCTTGGATTGAATCTACAGAGTTGCTTAGGTAGCCACATTGGTTTTATAAAGGCAAATCGAGCGCATACTTTTTTATTATAATAGTAATATATTAATACAATGTTATTTCACTAAAGAAATTGAGGTGATAAAAATTCCAATTTGTCCGAAGTGTGGAGGAAATGGACTTCAAACATGTCTTGCTTGCGGTGGAACAGGAATGCAAGAAGAAAAAAGATGTCAGAATTGTGGAGGCGTTGGATTTGCAGGACCATGTCCAACTTGTGATGGAAGGGGCAAAATCTCATGGGATGAAGCGCTCGTATTAGAGGAACCGTAATGCACAATAACCTGAATTATCAATAAGAAAATCTATAGTTCATCCATACGATAGCATCGTATTTTGCAACCCCATTTACATGAAGAAAAGCAAGAAAGCACCACAACTTCAGCGTGGTGTTTATATAGTGTGCTGGTCATACTCTTTATGAGTACCTACGGGGCGTAGGGATGTTAAGCCTGTGGAGATAAGACCTCCGTAACCCGTAAGGGGATCGAGTCTGTCGGAGAAGCAGGAAGCCTCGATGCTTTAGCACGAGGTAGCTCACTATTCTGGTTTTGACATGACGGGCTGTCTTATCACCGTCTTCCATTTCTCTTTTGGGGTTCGCCTCGGATCTGATAAATATATTTCATGGTGTTTTTCTATCAAGCCGTCGAACTCGTAGCCATTTTCTCGAATGAAAGTATGCAGTTTCTCGATTGTCGGGCCTTCAGCAGAATATGGACCTATATGCATTATCTGTGCTGATAATCCTTCGTGAAATCTCTCAAATCTAAGCTTAGGAAGAGCTGGTGGATTTTTCTTTTTCTCAACCTGTTCGATAACTTCCGTGATTAGAGTTTTTGTCACTTGTGTAGGCTGAACAATCATTGCAGTCCATTTCCACGTATCTTTATTGCCTTTAAGAAAATCATTCATGTCATCGGCCCACCAAAGACCTTCAAGTGGCATTACAACGTAGTCTTGTACTGGTTTTTTCTTTTTCACCATAAACTTCACCGTAAAACTAACACTGTAGAGTGCTTCAATTGCCTCTTTATATTCCTGTGCTGTATTTGGATCCCCTTGTCCATCTATCATTAAAAATGACATGTCTGGGACGTCAACAAAGACGCATTCTTTTGTGGAAGGAAAGTATAAATGTTTTAGTTCCTTCTTTAAATCTTTTTTTGCCATATATTTTACCTCTTTTCATTTTATAATATCTTCTTCTATAAATTTTACAAATAATTCAAGCCACAGCTTATCAGTTTTTAAATGAGCCAAAGGTCTGCTAAAAATCGCAGTTACAAAATACGGGGAATTATTTTCTTCATGTCGATAGTGTGCTTTTTCAAGAAAATTAATACTTTCTACTAAAGATCTTATATAGTTCTTTAAGCACTCAACGACAACTTCAGGTTGTAAAATTGGTATATGAGCTATACCAAGGTCAAGAGGAGAAATTAATTTTGCAGGTTTTGATAGCAATGTTTTGATTTTTTCATGCAAAACAGATACACCATCTTCTGTGATACTATAAACTCTCCTAGAGGGTTTCCCTTCAACATCTATCATCTTACTTTCGATTAGACCTTTATCTTCTAATCGATTTAGAATATAGTAAATTGAAGAGAAACTAATATCCGTCCAAGCACGATATCCTCTTTCCTCTATTACTTTCTCAATTTCGTAGCCATAGCGGGATTTTTCAGCCAGTAATCCAAGTATAGCTGTTTCCCGATTCGTTATTCCGGTCATTTGAATCCCGATTTTTATATTCTAGTACTAGAATATAATCTTTATCTTCATAAATAGACCATGTATTGAAATATGTTATCAGAAAAAAAAGAAATAAAATTAAGGCCACATCACGTTTGGGGATTACATGACATTCAGGAAAATACTGGGCACTATTATCTTCCCGAAGAAGAATATATAGCTAAATGGAGAGAGCAAGAAGGGGAAATCAAATACACTGAGAAATTGATATTGCATGGCAGAGATACAGTGGGCTACCTCGTGTTAGAACATCGAGGCTTCCTGCTTCTACGACAGACTCGATCCCCTTGACGGGTTACGGAGGTCTTATCTCCACAGGCTTAACTTCCCTACGCCCCGTAGGTACCTTTAACAATCGTGATGTGCTCAGACTAAGCACTTTGTTTGTTAATGTGTATCTGATCCCTCTAATTGCCATTGATAACTTTGTTGTGCGACATATATAACAATTAGGGAGACTCATTGATGCAAGTGATGAAAGTGAACATTCTCATAATTCAATCATCACTATGAAGCAGTGGTATTTCTTGCTTAGCTAATCTTATGATTTCTTTTTGAAAATCCAGATTATGAGTTCACATATGTTGATGGAAAAACTGAAGTCGATACAATCTGTATAGAATGCAATACTTTCGAGGAATGCCATAATCCCGAATGCGACTCATTTCACAACGCACATCGATGGGATAAAGATGCATTAACTGGAATGCCCTTTTTGAGAATGATGGAATTCGGAAAAAAATACAATCTGAATAAGTTCAATGAAATTCGAGATGTATTTTACAAAAGTGTAAGCAAATGATAGACTCTGAAAAACAATCTCTCTTCTTTAAGAAAACATTTGATGACTTCTTGACGAAATAAGCGCTTACTTGTGATAGATTTTAAAATACGAGCTATATTGGCTTAACTGGTATCACATTCTTGATAATCTGTTTTGTTAATGTAAAAAAAGGTTTTTTCAAATTGATTCCACTTTTCGAAGATGTTTCAAAGAAGTATAAATCCCTTTCCATCGCAAAATTGCGTCCTTCTTCTTCTTTAACAACCCTGAAATCTTCAAGATCCTTCTTTGTTGCAACTAAAACAATTGGAATGTTTCCGCAATAATTCTCAACATTTCTAATCCACTTTGGAACATTCTCAAAGGATGCTCTTTGTGTTATATCATAGCAGCAGAGAGCCCCAAGGGCCCCTCGATAATAAATTGGGCTCACATACTGAAAGCGCTCCTGACCTCCAGTATCCCAGATCTGCAGTTTAATTATTTTCTGCTTTATTTTGAGAAATTTTACTGAAAGATCTACGCCTAATGTCATTTTGTATTTTGACTGAAATTTTCCTGTAATAAGTTTTTGTGTAAGCGTTGTTTTTCCTACTGCGCCGTCCCCGACGACAATAACTTTAAAAAGATAATCCATTGTCATTGAAATTCCCTATTAGAGCAATTTCTATAAGTTTATCATCGAGTTTTTGTCTTTAACTCAATTATAAGCTACAGTCAACTATAGATTTCTAGCATATTTTTTTATCAATAATTCTATAATTAACTACCTTATAAATGAGAATATATATTTTCTGAGAGAAATCTCAACAATAACTGACATACTTGCAACAATTATGAAAACTCTATTAATTCTGCACCTTAAAATCTAGATATCTTTATCTTCTTCAAATCGTTCTTCTTTTAAGGTTTTAATGGTCAGAATATGTGCTGTAACTCCAACAGCTATTATAATTAAGAGTATCTGCACTATCAGAAGGTTTACAACAAAATATATTGAAAATCCTATAGTAAGCCACAAAAATGATATAGATAGAAGTTTTACTTTGAGAGGGATACCTACTCCTTCGTAATAATTTCGAATATAACTACCAAACCATTTATTGTTAATTAGCCAAGAGTATAATCTTTTTGAACTTCTAAAATAGCAGTAGGCAGCAATTAAAAGAAATGGCGTTGTAGGTAAAAGTGGTATAAAGACTCCAATAATTCCAATTCCTAAGGAAAGAGTTCCAGTAACAACTAATACACCTTTAAACATCTTCTGTCTCAATGTTAAGATCTGAATGGCATCATTACTTTGATTTTCTTCATTGTAATCCATAGTTCCACCATCATTTTAAGTAATCCTATAATTCTCCAGTTTTCATATAGTTTTCAATCTTTTTGGCGATTTTTTCTTGCTCTCTCCAATTTCCATAGACAATATCTTTTGAAAGCAATTTTTTTATCATTTTTCTAATATTTTTATCTATTTTCCCTGCCGGTTTTTTTGCAAAAGGTGTAAGCGGTAAAGGCATAAAGGTATGTGCATGAATTCTTACTTTTCCATTACCCATCTTTAATAGTTCACTCATAGTTTTTATTGTAAGTTCAATATCATCTTCAGTTTCTTCTGGCAATCCAAAAACAAAATCGACATTAGCTTTAAGTCCCTTTCTAACTGTTAACTCCACGGCAGCGTACACATCTTTAACGGAATGACCTCTGTGGCACAAGTCTAAAATTCTTTGACTACCTGATTGAGCCCCAATAATCAAGTTATCATTGTTTGCATACTTGAGAACCAAATTTATAGTTTCCTCGTTCACATGCTCAGGTCTGACCTCTGATGGGAAGCTTCCTATGAAGATACTTCCTGGATCAAAGATTTCTTTCGTTTTAATGAGCAACTTCTCTAGCTGGGTTATATTCAGACTTTTTCCATCTGGAGAACCGTAAGAAAACGCACTCGGCGAAATAAACCTAAGAAATGTTAAATTTCTATTTTTCATAATTTTTACATATTTACAAATAGTTTCGACACTTCTATGCCTTATTTGACTGCCAAAGAGGTATGGTGTTTGACAGAAATAGCAAAAATAGGGGCAGCCTCTCGTTATTTCGATGTAACCAAACTTATTATGCTTGACGGCAAAAGGCGGATAGCTGTCTAACTCAATGAGTGCCCTTCGACCGGTATAATGATATTCGCCATCATCGTTAATATAAGCAATTCCTTTTACTGTTTTATAATCTTCATTTTTATCGATCTTTTGTAACAGTTCGATTAATGTTTCTTCTCCTTCCCCTCTTACAACTAAATCGAATCCCAATTTTTTTAATGTTCCCATCGGGTCTCCAGTCGGGTGAGGACCCCCTGTTATATATAGGAGCTTGTTACTGTATGTCTCTCTCAATTTTCTGTTTAATCTATAAGTATCCCATAGTTGAGGTGTACAAAATGAAATTGCAAAAATCACCTTTTCATGTTTCTTGATGATATTTTTTAATTCTGATATCAATTCATTTTCGCGGCTTATGAAATAGATACTGAAATTATCAAAATACTCCTTTGTCTCAAGAGCCCCTACTAATGCATTAAAACTAAACCTGGTGTGTTTAGTATAATACAGAACTAAAGCCATGTTTTTTTCCATAATGAGTCATCCTTTTTCGAGTTGCAGCGTTCAGTTGTAAACGATCGACAGAACAAGATTCTTAATCTTAAATTTTGCTGCCAAAGTTTGAAAGCATGTGCTTTGTTCAACCATGATATACTTTTCTAACTGGCCAAGAGATTTCGATTCCTTCTTCGTCATATCTTGCTTTAAGTTCCTTTATGAATTCATGTATAATGTAGGCTCTTACCCCAAAAGAATCGATTTTTAAAAACACTCTAAAATTAATGTTTGAGTCACCGAAGGTGTGGTACCTTATAAGAGGGTCAAAGTCTCTAGCTGCTCCTGGTGCTGTTTTTTGAATCCATCTTGCAACATCTTGCGTCACTTCCTCAACCTTTTTCAAATTTGACCCATAGGCGACACCACATTCTACGATAACTAGCATTGCGGGTACTGGTAGTGCGTAGTTTATAATTATGTTTTCAACGAGTTTTGAATTAGGGACAATGATAATTGTATTTAGTAATGTTCTAACTCTTGTTGATCTCCATCCAATGTCTACCACATATCCTGTTATGTTACCTTCCAGTTCAATGAAGTCGCCAATTTTAATTGGTCTGTCTGAAATAAGATGTAGACCTGCAAAAAAGTTAGAGAGCGTGTTTTGAAGCGCAAGACCAACGGCTAAACTGGCTATACCTAAAGTAGCTATAAAAGGGGTTATTTCGATATTGAAATGACTGAGAATAATCAAAAGAGCAATTAAATAGACAGTAATACTGACTATTCTATTAATGATGTCAGGTATCGCTTCGAACTTTTTTTGAACTTTGAGCCAGTGACGTATTAAAATCGTTAATATTCTAGAAAAAAGCAGTGCGATAATTAATACAATCAATACGTAAGATATTATGTCCAACCATAAAACGTATGGATCTTGAAGTAAAAAGGATTTTATAATAAAATACGCACTGGCAAGAATAATAACAATGTATACTTGCTTCATTATAGAATTCAATAGAGGCTCATAAAAAGGTTTTTCAGGCGTTTTCTTTTTTACATACTTTTTTAAAACCGAATGGATAAGCACGGTAATTATCAGAGCACCTAATAAGATCAAAAATAATTGAAAATATTCATTACTCAATAATTCATTTAATTGGAGCATGTCTTCATGGTCCAACTATGATTATTAAAAGTTTATCGATCCTACGCAAGGAGTTTATAATCGAGACACAAGGCTTAGATTTTGATATAATACTTGAAATCAAGGATAAGGAGAAAAGCGCGCTGAAAGCATTCAGATTGTTAAGAGGCGCGAAAAGACTATGACTAAGAGGCGGTAAGGGACGTTAAAATGAAACGGTTTGTTAGACCTAATATAGTTGTAAGTAAATGTCTAGGATTTGCCGCATGCCGTTGGAATGCTGAGATAATTCAAACAAACGTTATTAAAGAATTGGAACCCTATGTGAATTTCATTCCTGTGTGTCCAGAGGTTGAAATTAGTTTAGGAGTTCCTCGTGATCCAATACTAATTGTCTCTATAAAAGGTGAAGAGAAGCTTATACAGCATACAAGTGGAAATGATCTAACAGAAAAGATGCTTACATTTACAGAGTCATTTTTATCTTCCTTGGATGACATTGATGGTTTTATCTTAAAAAGTCGATCTCCTTCATGTGGTATTCAAGATGTAAAGATCTATCCAAGTCTAGAAAAAGCTGACCCAATAAGTTGTAATAATTCGGGATTTTTTGGAAGAAGAGTTCTTGAAATGTTTTCTGATTTACCGATAGAAGATGATTGTCAACTAAATGACATTAAAATAAGACAGCATTTTCTAAGAGAACTTTTTACCCGTGCTTGTTTTCGTGAAGGTGAAAATTCTAACAAAATAGAAGAATTTGTGAAAGACATCTTCAAGAATGAGTAACCGATGTGTCTGCATAGCAAATTTAAAAAGGTAATCGAGCTGGTTTATCATTATCCTAAATAGGAGGGGATTAGTTTATGATGCCAATCGGTCCTTTAATGATTGAACACAGACTTATTGAACGTATAGTTCCTGTACTTAAAGAAGAACTCCGCAGAATTAACGAAACAAATGAAGTGAATCCTGTTTTAATTGAAATTGCAGTTGATTTTTTTAGGACATATGCCGATAGAACCCATCATGGTAAAGAGGAGGATATTCTTTTTAGAGAACTTAAAAAAAAGCAACTCTCACCTGAACATCAGAAAATCATGGATGAATTAGTAGAAGAACATATTAATGCTAGAAAAACTGTCGGTAATTTGCTTAAAGCAAAAGATAGTTATATACAGGGCAATAAAAAAGCGTTAAAAGACGTTATAGATCGTTTAAGTGATCTTATTGGGCTTTATCCTGCTCATATTAAGAAAGAAGACAAGCAGTTTTTCATCCCTGTTATGAAATATTTTAGTAAGCAAGAACAAGACGATATGCTTCAGGAATCTTGGGAATTCGACAGAAAAATGATACATGAAAAATATAAGAATATTGTTGAAAAACTTGAAGATGCAGGCTAATCACGTACAACTCCAAAATGAAATCTGTTACATGGCTAGGGTAATGTAAATTTTTCTTCCTTCTTTTTCACTAATCCTTCTTTTATTAACTGTTTAAGATTCCTTTTCACTTTTTCTGGTTTCATACCAAGCTTTTTAACTATTTCTAATTCAGAAAGGCTTTTTTCGTCTAGAAGTATTTTCAGAATCATTCCACGAACTTCTCTATTAGAACCTTCGAATGAAGACTGTTTTCTATAGTGAGCACTTTTCCTAGAAGGATTTTTATACCGTTTTTTAAGAAGCACTCCATAATCCATAAGAGCATAGTACCATATGCGAGGATTTGAAGCATCGAGAGTTTTTTCAATCAAAGGAAAAATTTCGGCATCTTTAACATCAGCTCTATCACTAAAGAAGAAGTGTATAAACACACTTCGTATATTTGTTTCAATAAATACCGTAGGCTTATTGAAGGCAAAGGTAGCGACTGCAGAAGCCGTATATTCACCGATTCCTGGAAATTTTATCAAAACATCTGGAGAGGAAGGAAGTTTACCATTAAAATCCGTTACTACCATATTTGCTGTTTCTTTTAAAGCCTTAGCCCTTCGATTATATCCCAACCCGTGCCATAATTCCAGTACTTCACGGAGAGATGCCTTAGCCAGTGATTCAAAATCTGGAAACGCTTCTATAAATTGCTCATATTTCTTAACAACTCTTTTCGTTTGAGTTTGCTGAAGCATGATTTCTGAGACCAGAATATAATAGGGATCCTCCGTTTCTCTCCACGGAAATTTACGTCTATTTTCTTGATAGAAGTTATAAATAATTTTTTGAAATAGACTAACAGCCTGTGGTGTCAGGCCATGTTCATCTAACTCATTTTTTAATTTTGAAATAACACCCTTTTCTATCTGCCACGATGTTATGAAATCCTTCTTCATGGGCATCCCTATACACTTGATATCGATAACGAATACGCTTTATCATGAAAACTTTTAAATTTTTATGAAATGGTAGTTCACATTAAATAACTCAAATAACGTATATTGGGTGGATATAATATGCCATGGATAAAACAGGAAGATTGTGTTGGTTGTGAAACTTGTATTGAAGAATGTCCCGTTGATGCAATTTATTTGGAAAACGAAACAGCACATATAGAAAAAAAACTTTGTATTCGTTGCGGAATATGTCATGATATATGTCCAGAAGAGGCAATAAGACACGATGGTGAAAAAATTCCTGAAGATGTGGAAGCTAATATAGAGTGGACAAAAAAACTGTTGGAATACTATGTTACAACAGAAGAAAGAAGAGCATTTCTTGTGAGAATAGGTAAGTATTTTAACAAAGAAAAAGTGGTTGCAGAAAAGACTATTGAGCAAATAGAGTTGTTAAAAGGGCAGTTATAACGGAGTCGAATCACTAGAATGAACGATGAAATGGAAAGGTGGGAACACAAAAACGGAGTAAGATTTCTAAGAAAAATTGGAATTAGAAGAGGTCAGACTGTTTTAGATTTCGGTGCGGGAGTTGGTCATTATAGTATCCCTGCGGCAATTATCGTTGGAATCAGAGGCAGGGTTTATGCCATTGATAAAGATCACAATGATTTGAACAAATTAGAGCAAAAAGCAATGTTTCTAAATTTAGTGAGTATTAGGATAATTAAGACCTCTGGAGAATTACAACTAGATTTAAAGGACAAATCAATTGATGCAGTATTAAGTTATGATGTCTTGCACTATTTAAAAAAAGATGAAAGGAAAATATTATATACTGAAGTTCACCGTGTCTTAAAGTCAAATGCTTTGCTTTCAATCTATCCTAAACATACAGCTGAAGATTTTCCAATGTGGGAATTTAGAAACATGCGTTTAACCGCTGTTATTGAAGAAATCCAAGATTCTGGCTTTATCTTCGAAAAAAAGTATTGTGACAAAATCAGCCACTATAACTGGCTTACTCAAGGTTGTATCTTTAATTTTAAGAAGATCAATTAAAAGTAAACAGTATCTCTCATAAATCTATTCTTCTAATGAGTTTCTTATCATAGTTGCAATTTTATCCAGCTCTTCTCTTCGTGGCTCTAAGAAGTTATTTGGACCATATTTCACCCCGAACCCGTCTCCCAAAAAGCGAGGAACTATATGCAAGTGAATGTGGAATATTTCTTGAGATGCCGCTTTTCCATCGGAAAGAAATAGATTAATTCCTTCGCATTCTATTCCTGATTTCTTAAGAGCGTTTACGATGCGTAATGCGACCTTAAACATATGTGCACCCATTTCTTCGTCTAATTCCGATAAACCCGGAGTATGAATTTTTGGAATCACTACTAGATGTCCAGGATTAATTGGTCGGATTACCATGAATGCGATTACTTTTTCATCTGAATACACGATACTCGCGGGTTTTTTGTCATTTATAATATCGCAGAATACACAATCTTGTTCCATAGGCATCCCTTCATTCTCATTTAACTAAGTTGTCTTTAAAAAAGTAACGAGATTCAAAAACATCAAACCAAGAAATGATAAGAAAAAACATCAATGTCACATTGGTAAAGTTTTTATTTTCCATCCTCCGATAAAAGAGGCTATCAATTGAAATTAAAGGTTCTGTGAATATTCAGGAGGACATTTTTTGAGCGAAAAAGCAAGAGAGAGAATGAGATTAAATAAACAGGAGAAAATACTAAAAGAGATTGACTGGGATAAGTTAGATTGGCAAGAATATCTATGTGATTGTTGTCATGGAGGTAGTACTGCGCCAACAATTAGAAATAAGGAAAAAGATACCAAATAAGTCAAACTTAATCAGTACATAATTAATTTTTTAAGAAGCGGTTTCCAAATAATCAGTATATTCTGATTTTTCAGAAAAGTTTAAATATTCTGAAATTATACTTATTGATATAGTCTATTTTGCGGAGTAAATTGAAAATGGTCCAAAAAATGGAAGATGATTCTCACCCCGATACTTTGGATAAAATGGGTTGTTGCAAAGTTGAATCAATAGTAAGCGTAGATAACAGAGGTCAAATGGTGCTTCCAAAAGAAATCAGAGAAAAAGCGCAAATTCATGCGGGAGATAAATTAGCGATTGTTAGTTGGGAAAAAAATGGTGAAATTTGCTGTATTTCTTTAATTAAGGTTGACGATTTAACAACCATGGTTAAAGATTTACTTGGACCAGTAGTAAAAGAAATTCTATGAATAAGAAGAAGAAAGTGATGAATATGGATAAAGAAGAAGTAAAAAAAGAAGAGGAAATAAAAAAGATGGTAAGAGAGGGTTATGCTAGGAGAGTTAAAGAAGAGAGTTCTTGTTGCCCTTCAGTTGATTCTTGTTGTGCGTCAGTTGATTCTTGTTGTGAAGGGGGCACTCGTACATTAAAAGATATGAGTAAAATGATTGGATACACTGAAGAAGAAATCAATGAAGTTCCTGAAGGAGCAAACTTAGGACTCGGCTGTGGCAATCCAGTTGCTCTCGCCTCATTAAAAGAAGGTGAAATCGTACTTGATCTTGGCTCGGGTGCTGGCTTTGACTGTTTTCTTGCAGCAAACAGAGTCGGAAACGATGGGAAAGTGATTGGCGTAGATATGACACCAGAGATGATAGATAAGGCAAGAAAAAATGCAAGAAAAGGAAATTACGAAAATGTCGAATTTAGACTTGGAGAGATTGAAAATTTACCTGCAGCAGATGGTTCAGTGGATGTTGTTATTTCAAATTGTGTAATTAACCTCTCACCAAACAAAAAGAGGGTTTTTGAGGAAGCTTTCAGAGTACTAAAGCCTGGAGGAAGGCTGATGGTCTCTGATATTGTATTATTGAAAGAACTTCCAGATTTTATAAAAGAATCCGTTGAAGCGTATATAAGCTGTGTTTCTGGGGCGTGTATGAAGGATGAATACCTTAATTTAATACAGATGGCAGGATTTCAGGAAGTAAAGATGATTGATGAAACAATCTTCCCTACTGAATGCGTTACTAATGATCCGACCGTAAAAAGGATCATTGACGAGTTAAAAATTCCACTTGAAACAGTAGAAGATGCGATTAACTCAGCTGTGAGTATTAAACTCAATGGGATCAAACCAATTATAATCAAATAATACTCATCGCTTAAGGATGAGGTCATTCATTTGACCCCATCAGTGAACTACTCCACCCTGACGGAAGGAGACTTCTCGCCGATATTGTTAAAAAAGAGATAAACAATAGAGTCAATAGTAGCGAGATTTAAATAAGGAGATGAGAATTTATGAGTAGAAGAGGAAGAGGTGGCGGAGCAGGAGGAGGTAGAGGAAGAGGCGGTGGATACGGTCTTGGTCCTGGAGGACAATGTGTATGTCCTAGTTGCGGCTATTCAGCTCAGCACATAATAGGACAACCCTGTTATTCGATGAAATGCCCTAACTGTGGTTCTCCTATGACACGGGGAAGTTAATTTTATCAATAATATACCTTTTACAGTGACACATAAGATGATTGTGATATTGAGGATTAGTACCATTTCAAGGTAGCAAAGATTTCAAATTACCTCTTTTTTATTTATTAACTCTGCAACGGTTTTAATACCAAGTTCGTATAAGCGTCTTAGTTTCTTTCTGTCAGTGTATTCGAAGAATGGTGAGACGGCGATTAACTCCTCTTTGGCACCTACCCGAATTCGTTCAGTTAAAGATGCCACAATTTTTTCTAATGCTCTTTCAATATCACTGCTCATGCTGCGTCCTATTCCCAGGATAGCATTCAGAATCCAATTAATCGAAGATCTAATTGATTCAAAATCCCCAGGCTCAATGATTTTGAGGACCTCATTTAACTCTCTTTCATTGATCCAATCCCAGACGCAATCAAATAACTCAGTAGCTGTATACTTACTAGAAAACTCCTCTGTTAGAATTTTCATTCCCAGCAAGAGAATGATTTCTGTTGTATAAGCAGTATTAAGAAGCACGTTACGTATGATTTGGCTTGTTTCAGGTCGAATATAATGCCGTACTGCAGCCCTTCCAAAGTCGGTGACAAAATACTTTCCATCTCTTATTTTTATCAGATTTGCCTGGTTTAAATAAGTAAAAATATCTTTTTCAAGTGCATTTCTCACAATAGTTTTTTTGTAGGCTTCTAGTTCTTTGTGAGCATCACAAAATAATGAAAACGCTATACGATGAAGGCACATTTTTGATTTTTTAATTCCACAATTACAATAATGGCCCTTATTTTCATCAAAAGAGACTATGTAGTTTCCAACTCTACCAAGTAATCGATTTTTTGAAGCACTAAGCAACTCAATATCAGAGAACAGTAACTTTGCCTTATCAATCGATTCTTTTGATTCAATATCAGATAAAATTTCTTCAATACTTCTCCCTGCGTACTTTGGAAGTGCATCTCTATTAGATTTTTGTTCTAAGTATGCCCAAAATGTTTGTTTAAAGAAGGATATTAGTTCATCTTCAGTTAATCCAACTTTTCGTTTCTCGTATATCTTTACAAGTACTTGTTCACGTAAAGTGGAAACATTGTTAAATTGACTAAGAATAGGTTCATAATCTTCGGTTTTTTCGCCCACAGAAGTTTGAGTATACATATATGCCTCAATAAATTCTTTATCTTTCTTATCTACTGCTAATATGATACCTATTCCCTCTTCATCTAATCCTGGACGTCCTGCTCTTCCTAATATCTGAAATATTTCATTTGAAGTAAGTGTTCTTATTGGTTTTTCCGAATCACCTATTCTTATATCCTTTATTACAACAAGCCTTGCTGGAACATTGATACCTGCAGAAAGAGTTGTTGTACAAACAATTACTTTGATAATACCTTGTCTAAAATAATTCTCTACGATTTTCCTATCACTTGAAATAAGCCCTGCATGATGATATCCCACACCCTTTGGAAGTGTGGTTTTTAATTTTATAGATAGATTTGATACAAGATCTACATCAATTTTATTGTCTTTTGGCTTCAAAATATGTGCTAGTTGACTTGCTATACGTTCTGCTAAAAATTCAGCATCTCTCCTTGTCATAGCAAAAATTAATACTTGTCCGTTTATGAAAATCGTTTTTTCTACAAGTTCAAGTATCGAATTAAGTTTATTTTTAGATACAAGGGTACGCATCATCAATGGTACTGCCCTTTCATCTGAAATGATTGGGTATGCTTGTAACCAATCGGATAACTCTTCCCAATTCTTTACTGTAGCGCTTAAGCAAATTAGTTGTGTATATGGGAGATATTCCTTTAAACGAATAATGATACTTTCTAATCTTGGACCTCTCTCTTTTTGACCAATCATATGGATTTCATCAATAACAATTACGGCTATATCAGATAACCAATCAGGTTTGGTTCGTAATAGACTATCAAATCGTTCATAAGTAGCTATAATTAAATTTGCAGCGCTTAATTCCTCTGGGATGGTCTCGAAATCACCTGTTGAAACTTTAACGGCAAAAAAATCCTCATATTTCCTACAAAATTCATCATATTTTTCATCAGCAACGGCCTTTAATGGAACAAGAAAAAGAGCCTTGTGATTTTCATTACCTAAGAGATGTTTAAGAATAGCTAACTCACCAATAAGAGTTTTACCTGAACCTGTAGGGGCTGAAATCAATAAGTTTTTACCCTTCAACAAACCATTTTCTATAGCTTGCCCTTGAAATTCTCTAAAATCACTTATATTTTCTTTTTTCATGATTTCGACGATTTGAGGATATAATGAAAGTAATTCAAGCGCTGACATAAACAACACAACTTTTCTAACATACATGAGAAATCTTGGTTTAAAAAAAACTTGCTAATTTTAAACAGCAAATCGAATTAGATTCAAAAAGACTATAAAACGAAATCAACTTTGAATCAAGCGTTCTAATTCTCTTTAAGAATCTAGTAAGACTTCTTTGGCAACTTGAAAAAGGGTTTCTAAATGATCTTTCGTCAAATGAAATTTAGGCTTCCATTCCGATTCTGCTAGATAATCGCTAATTGTAAAAATAGATCCTGCTTCTACACTTCTGTATTCAGCTACTGCAAAAATTGCAGAAGCTTCCATATCAACTGTTAAAACTCCTTCTTTTTGATACTGCTTAACTTCTGCTACTGTTTCTCTATAAGGTGTATCTATAGTCCATGTTGTTCCAACGGCATACTCTAAGCTAAATCTAGTTAATGTTTCTTCCAACTTTTTCGTCAGCGCTTTTGAGGCATGGGAATATTTTGAAGATTCTAAATAGTGGTGAGATGCTCCTTCGTCTCTTATTGCTTTATCACAAACAACAATGCTACCAACTCTAAGTTCTTTCTGTAATGATCCAGCTATACCAACTGATAAAAATTCCTTGACACCAAAAGCAATTAGTTCTTCCAGTAGTATTACAACGATAGGCGCTCCAAAGCCAAAGTTTCCAAGGACACCAATCTTATTTTCTGTTTCTTTTAATAAATAGAAGTCTCCTTGGAAGCCCTTCACTTTATTTATTTCGTGATTCTTTATTATATAGTCCAACAATTCTTTCTGAAATATGAAAATTACTCCTTTAGGCGGTTTGTAGTTCGGATATTTTCCTCTTGTTTTCAAGTAGTCCAAAAAGCTCTGTGGTGTAAGCAATGCTGCTTCTTTGTGCTTGTTTTTCAAATTGGGGTATGACATAATCCCTCAGTTACTCAAATATTTTATATAAGTTCTTATTCTTCAGAGGAAAGGGACGGGTTGAATATACAACATATACGATTTGACTAAGTCGCGAGGGTCATCTGAAGCAGTACTATTTTGAAGTTTACCTTAAAAAATCGGTTATGAGCTTACGAAACGAATAGCACTGTGAGAGCGTCTAAGCAAATATTAAGTGTATCCAATCACCGACATAATGCGCTACAATTATAACTACCGCTGCAATACTCAAGTGTTCTGTAACCACTTTCCAAGGTGCGGTTTTCTGCTCTTTGGCAATAAAGAAACTAAAGATACCGAGCAAAGATAAACCGAAGATTACACATACGATAATTGCTGTTAAGAGTGGGAATAATAGTAGTGGAATAATAAAAGTTGATGCGAAAACGAATTTAGACAAAAAAGTAGCGATTGTTGATTCCCATATCTCTTTTGGGGCGTGTTTATCCTCAGTTTCTTCGGAGACATGAACGCCCAATGCGTCTGAGAATGCGTCTGCTATTGCTATTATCAATACACCGCCAATAACCGCAAGTTTTGAACTAGTACCAGAATGTAAGCCTACCATTAGCCCCAGCGTTGTTATTATTCCAGAAGTTAAACCAAAGCTAAATCCTGTTTTTATAGAATGGTTCATCTGCATAATCTAACACTTATCTTTTGCTTTTTTAGAAAGTAAAACTCCTTCAGGAGTGTCTATTAAAAAAGTTTTCGCAATAAAGTGGATTTTAAAAAGTGATGATAGATACTGTATGGATCTTTAAGCCTCATAAAAATTCTAAATCCAGGCGCTTTGGCTTAGGGATCAAATTTTTGACATAATTGCCTTTCAGAAGACCGCAACCGAGGGAAAAACCAAGATAGGTGACCAGTATATAACCATTTGATGCATCTTGAATTTCATTGCCCGTTAGATCCAAATCTTCTCCTTGTGTATAACAGATTGTATGTTCTTTATTGAGTCTAATCGTGTTTTTTGTAACATCCTTACCAAACAACTGTAAAAAAATGGTAGTTGGCTTGATATAGCGACTAATTCTCGCGATAAGTATGCCACCCGTAACTGGTTTAGGCTTTTCAATGAGATTTTTTGGACCAATATAGATTCTACCTTTAGATGCGGAATAAAAACTAAAACCATTAAACAATTGTCGTTGAATCCCAAATCGCTCTTTAAAATAATTAAGAACCATTTCTTGATCACTAGGGGAACATTCAGTAATCATTTTCTCACCTTTGCAATGAAAAAGCCATCTGTATCATTATGATGCGGCCAGATTCGAACAGTTTTCTTGATCTCTGAATTGAAAACCTTACCATTCCATTCAAGAATTCCAGGTGAAAGCTTCATTCTCGGAATATCGATCTGCTCTATTGTGGCAGGATGTCTTTCTAATAGCCAGTTGATCACCCCTTCGTTTTCTTCTGGAGCAAATGTGCATGTAGAATACACTAGGCATCCTTCTGGTTTTAATAGATTAAATGCTTTGTTAATAAGTTGTTGTTGAAGGTTTGCATAACCTGAGATCCTTTTTTTCTGATTAAACCATTTTGAAAGCATTGTAGGATTTTTTCTAATAGTTCCTTCTGAAGAACAGGGTGCATCAACCAAAATAATATCAAAGGAGTTATTTCCTTTTTCAAAAAGCCGCAGATCCCGATTTGTGATGATAACATTCAACGAACCCGTTTTTTCAATATTAAACTTTAGAGCGCGAATTCTATTATAATCGATATCATTAGCGATGATTGTTCCATGATTTTTCATCAATGCTGCAAGTTGGGTGGTTTTGGATCCAGGAGCAGCACAACCATCCAAAATGAATTCTGAATGTTGAAGTTCTGCCTGTAACTGCAATATTAGAGGAGGCAACATTGATGTTAACTCTTGAATGTAGATATAACCTAAAAAGTTCTCCAAAGTGTTGCCAATAGCATAATTTTGCAAAACGAAGGCATCTGAATACCACGGTACTTGTTTGAGATCTATACCATATTCTTCGAACCGTTCTTTCACAATTTGTTTTGATGCTTTGAGAGTATTAACACGAAAAGTTTTAGGAAGTTGTTGGAGCAAACTACTGAAAAAGGCATCTTGATCATCAACTATTTGTCCATATCGTTCTTTGAATTGATCTGGAACCATTGGTTTCATATGATCACATAATTCTCTTAAATCTATATAGTGAAACAAGAAATTAATGCGACTTAAATCTGTTTTGAATTTTTTCGCTTTCGAGTTCTCTTAGAGCATCAGAAGCAATCCATTTTGCACTTTTTGTATCTATTTTTTGGATCGCCTTAGCAGTTTCAATTGCCTTCTTGTTGAGATTGAGATTTCGTTTTCCAAGCTGTCTTAATGCCCAATTAATTGCTTTTTTAACAAAGTTTCTCTTATCAGTTGCTTCTCTCTTGATAATCTCAAAAAACCTGATAAATTCTGTATCTTCTTTCTTTTTATCGTGAACTGCTAGAGACGCCAATATAGAAAAACCAGTCCTTTTAACAAACTCCTCTTTTCTACTACTCCATTCAACCACTTTTTGATAGGCGAATTGAGTTTTTCTAAAAAGATTATTTGCACATTGGTCGCAAATGTCCCAAGAATTAAAATCTTGCGCCCAACTTTCCATTTGTTGTTCAGTTACTTTCTTAGGATCATCAATTAGACTGGCAAGTATTCTAGCATCGTGGATGCCAGATGACCAAAGTTTTAATGCTAAAGGATGATTTTTGCCTATTTCTTTTGCTAAAATTCTCAGGTCGGGAATTGATACACCTAGCGTATTCTTAGCAGTAATTCCAAACCTTTTCATCTTTTCTACTGCTTCTGGATTAGTTAATGTCCTAAGTTTTTCTAAAATTCCTTCAAATTGCATTAAGGTCTTCCACCATTATGCTAATCCTTTTGGCAATGTTGAATAAGAAATTCTCTCAATTCCTTTTCAGGGTGGATGATTTTTCTAGAACCAAATCAGCGGCTAAGCTTCCTGTATACATTGCCGTTGGATAACCACCTAAGAAAAGTTCTGAGGCAGCATACATGCCTACCATTAATAGATTATTAATGGGAGTTTCTATCAATAATTTTCCAGGAAGTTTTTGTGATCCTTCGACTTTCCACGACCAACCGGCAATAGAGCCTCGAAATCGTTGTCCCCAGTCTTCATAGGTTAACGGAGTTGCTACATCCATAACTTCAATCGATGAAGATAAACCTGGTAAAACGGTTTCCGCCGCTTTTATTAACTGCCCCGCTAATCGTTTCTTATAATCCCAATAGCCTTCTTTTCTTTTCTTTTCACCTATCTTCCAATCTGAAAAGTGATCATACGGGAATCCAACACGTAAGAGAATTGTAGCTTTGGCGGGAGGTGCAGAATCTGGGTAATTTTTCGACCAAATACATATTTCAATTTCTCGATTACTAAAATCTTCTAGATTTAAGTGTCCCGAAAGTTTTATTTCTTCACGACAAAAGATATGTTGCGCTCTGACTTTGCTAAAATCAATATTTTCCGGATTAACACCCAGATAGACGCAGAGTTCTGAACCAAAATATGGAACAATTCGTATCATACTTAGATATTGTTCAGGAATATTTTGTGGATCAATTAATTCTAAGAAGGTCTTTTTATAATCAGCATTTGATATTATCCAATTTGCTTCGAAGATCTCATTTTTTGAAGTCCTTACACCAATAGCTTGGTTATTCTCGATCAGAATTTCTTTTACAGGAGTAAGTAATTTTGCTTCTCCATTATAATTCAAGAAAGTCTCATAGACTAATTCATTAATACCATGAATACCGCAAGAAGGGAACCAAATCCCTTTTTCAGACATTAAGCACCACATAATTGCAAGAAGAACCATAGACATTTTTGGTTCATACGTGCCTTGTGACCCTAGAAAATTTCGTAGAATCTTTTTAGAAAGATTTTTCTCAAGAATTTGCTTTGATGGAATCTGAGAATACTTTTCTAGCAGTTCAATCTCTTCATTATGAGTTGAACTTAGATTTTTAAGCGTATGTTCCTTCTTTTCTCCTATTAAATAATCTGGATGCCAGTGCTCAATATTGTCAAGTATGTCCATTATTCTTTTTATTTCAGTGAAAAATGAATCAATTCCGTCTTTTTCATCTTCAAAGATCTTTTTCAAATTTTTTCTTAACTCTTGAAAGGGCTGGGAGTAAATAATATCAAAATCTGGCGTAATCAATTGAAAATGATTCCGGTAGAATTTAAACTTCTCCTGAATTCCAAGTTCGCCTAATAAGTTGAGCACTGTATCGGGAGAGCTGAATGATAGACCACCCATGGGGAAATAATATGACCCTCGTTTGAAAATATGGCTGGTTCCACCGATATGATGGATTTTTTCTAATATTATTACTTTTTTTCTATTCTTAGCCAACTTTGCAGCACATGTTAACCCACCAATCCCCGAACCAATAACTATGACGTCATACATTCCTTACACCTGAATACATCTTATCATTTTTTTCGATTCTTGAAAATACGACCCTCGTGAAAATTCAAATGTATTTACCATTTGACTGCATATATTAAAAAAGTCTTTTTTTCACACATTAGGTGCTTGTAATAGTCTACTCTTCAGTTCTTAACGATTCAAAACTAACATTTTCCATATAGATCAGAATTGTGGATAGTTATCACCTAAGGAATTGTTCTAGGTCCGCTAAATTCCTCTTGACGAAGTTCAAATTTTTGTCAATTTCTAATGCTTTTTTATAACACGCTATCGCTTTTTTATATCGATTTAACGATCTGTACGCAAGCCCCATCAGCCCCCACGCTTTTGCATTCCTTGCATCGATTCTTAATGCTTCTTCATATTGTTTGATCGCAGTATTATAATTTCCTAAATAATAAAAGGCAGTTCCCATTAAATTCCTTGCATCTACATATTCTTTGTCGATTCTTAGTGCCTCTTGACAGTTTTCAATTGTTTTATTATGTTCTCCTAGTTTCCCATAAACAACAGCCAAATTATACCAAGCTTTGGCGAATTTAGGATTGATTTTAAGAGCTTTTTGAAAATATTTAGGTGCCTTTTTGTGTTCTCCTAAATGATCATAGGCCAGACCAATAAGATTCCATGCATCTAAAAAATCAGGTTTGATTTCAATCGCTTTTTCAAAACATTTTATAGATTTTGTATGCTCACCTATCTCACCATGTGATACTCCCATACCATACCATGCATCAGCATCTTGAGGATTAAACTTTAAAGCGACTTGATAACTCTTTATCGCATTTCTATGTTCACCTAACCGTCCATAAGAGAGTCCCATGTGATACCATGCATTACCATGATCTGGTTTAAGGTCTAATGCTTTATTAAAACATTCAAACGCTTTATTATAATCACTTACTTCGCTATATACCACACCTAGACTATACCAAGCGTCAACATTTTCTGGATCGATTTCCAGTGCTTTTTCATAGGAAAAAAGTATATTCTTATAATCATTTAACCTCCCATAAGCTACTCCCATCATTAACCAGGCATCAGAATTTTCAGAATTTACATCTAAGGCTCTATGGTATGCTCCTATTGCATTTTCATATTCACCTAAATAGTAATAGGCACCTCCCATGAGTATCCAGGCATCTACATATTCAAAATCAATTTCTAAGGCTTTTTGATAACATTCGATCGCTTTCTTATAATCATCAAGTTTTCCATATGCTTTTCCCATAAGCGCCAAAATAATCGATTGCTGGTTGCTTTGATTAGCCTTTAATGCTTTTTCGTATTCTTTTATAGCTTTTTTATAGTTTCCTTGTTCATAGTGTTTTTTTCCTTTCTCAATATTTTTTTTAGGGCTTATCTGTATGTCCCCTTCAATTTATGGGTTAAGATTTTTCTTCCGATAATGGAATATTTCGGTTCAATGAAAACTTCATCAGAAAAACTATCTAAAAATTAAGTTTCATTGTATGCTCTCTAATATTTCTAAGTTTCTCTTAGCAAGAACCAATTCTGGATCTAATTCTAGCGCCTTTCCATAATATTTGATCGCCTTTTTGAATTCATTCAAAGCCTCACAGGCAATTCCTAAAAGTTCCCATGATTTTGCATTCTCAGGTTCAATATTCAACGCTTGTTGATAGTATTTTACTGCCTTTTCGTACTCACCTAAACTATAATGAAGTTGTCCTATAAGATTCCATGGATCTGTATTCCTCGGATTGAGTTCCACGGCTTTCTGGCAATATTCTATTGCCTTATCACTATCACCTAATTTTCCATAAGCTTCTCCTACATTATACCATGCTTTTGCAGATTCAGGATTGATTTTTAGCACTTTCTGATAAAAGTCAACAGCTTTATTATATTCGCCTAAATGATAGTAGGCGTCTCCTAAATTGTACCAGAGGTCTGAATTTCCCGACTTCACTTCCAAGAATTTTTCATACCATTCAATTGCTTTGTTATATTCACCTAACTCCCCGTACGCTATACCCATATCATACCAGGTAATTGTATCTTCAGGATTGATTTTTAAAACTTGATGATAACAATTAACCGCATTCTGATGCTCACCTAATTTACTATAAGCGATTCCCATTTTGTACCAAGGATCTGAAAACACAGGTGTTATTTCCAATGAATTTTGAAAGCATTCGATGGCTTTGGTATGCATAAATAATTCTTCATACACCAAACCCATGCCATACCAAGCATCAGAATCATTTGGGTTTATATCAAGTGCTTTTTGATAGCAATCAATGGTTTTTTCATGCTTGTCTAAAGTGCTGTAAACTACACCCATAAGTAGCCAAGTATCTGCATTATCCGGCTTGATTTCAGCTGCTTGATAATAGCAGTCAATGGCTTCTTTATATTTGCCTAAATAGTAGTATGAACCGCCCATGAGCACCCATGCGTCTGCTTGTGTAGCATCGATGTCCATTGCTTTTTGATAGCAATCAATAGACTTCTTATGTTCCCCTAGCTTTCCATGTGCCTTTCCTAAAAATATCCATGCAATATAGATATCTTTTGATTCTTCCAAGGCTTTTTCGTATTCTTTAATGGATTCTTTATATTCTCCTTGATCATAATAGGTTTTTCCTTTCTCAAGATGAATATTGTTTAGCATTTTAGCTTCACTCATTCTTATATTAAGAAAACCCCATCTCGGAGAATAATAAATTTTTTGGAAGGGAAACGATCGAATCTAACAAATCACTTGTTAGGGGCTTTACTGTGCATTTTACATAATTTATTGTCCATATTCCAACATTGCAAGCAAACCCAGCCCATGCATTCTGGGCAATAGTGAATTTTTTCAAAAATTTTCGATGCTCTAAGTTTTTCCAGTAATTTATCTTTCTCCTTTTGCGTAAGAAAAAAAGTTTGATCTGGAATCGTTTCCTTCTGCTTATAGAGATCTAATGCTTGCTGTAAATCTGTAGTTGCATGTCCATAATCTCCTACTACAATTTTCGCTCCAAGTTTCATGCCATATGCTAACAATTTTACCCACTTTCGCCATTCTTTGTCGCGAATTTCACCTATATGTTCTCCATTGCAGATACACGTAAAAATAAGCCGAAGCGTGTCCCTCAACTTTCCTGAGATCACTTCTACGCGTGATGGAAGAGGAATTGTCTTCGCAATCTCACCAAGTTTTTCCCTAATAATCATATCATGATCTTCAATTCTTGAAATTGTTGTACGCAATTTTTGAGTAATTTCACTTAGAAATCCGACAATTAATTTTTCTGCTGGTGACAAAGCTGTTAGTTCTGCATTATTTCCTACCTTCTTGAGTAGGAGACCGAAAAATTCATGTTTTAAACTTTCACCAGAAAACTGTGCGTTGTCCTCATTTACGTTTACTAACGATAAGCCGCAGATCCTTTGAATTTCTTGTATGAGAACATCAAAATCTTCAACATTTTCTAAAACAATAGAATTCTTCTTTAACGAATCTCTTGTACATTCTTGCTGAAAGACATCTTGAGATACGAATTTCGGCTTTACAAACTGGCAAGCTTCAATAAACTTCCCTGGAACTTCCTTAATGATTCTATTATCCTGATAATCTCGGTAGAATAGAACTGCTCCAATCTTACTAATTGTACAGATTCTAGGTCTCAAATAATAAATGGCTGTACGGGCTTCTCCTGGGCGAATTTTTTGAAGATATACAAGACGGCCTTCGGTTTGTGATCCTTCTGCATGTTCAAGATCAAGAATATCTTTTGGGTAATCAAGTTTAATATCCACATCATGTATAACATATCGAGTATGATTCTCTACCCGAAAACCAAACTTGATAGTTTCTCCCCATGGAACAAAACCCCGTTTCACCAAAACTTCATTTTCCGTTTTCTCACAAATTAAAATCTTTGAAAATACCTCAGTGTCATCTTCTGAAACAGTCACTTCTGTATCTGGAATGACATCAGGAAATGAATCAGAAGGTATTTCATTAGGTTTTGTGACTTCTTTTCTTTTTTGATCCAGTTCATTGAGTGCATGTTCTAGATTTTCTTTTGCACCCTTATGATCGGGATTTATTTCTAAAGCTTTTTCATAGTAATAGATTGCTCTACTTAAATCTCCTAGATTTTGGTATGCCTCTCCCATGTAATTCATAGCATCCTCAGATCTGTTATTGATTTTCAATGCTGCGTGAAAACACTCAATTGCCTCTTTATATTCCCCCATAGCCATCTTAGACCAGCCTAAGTTGACCCAAGCATGTGTATCTTCTGATTTTAATTCTAAAACTTTATCAAAACTTTCAATTGCCCATTTATACTTGCCCAATTCTTTGTATGCCATTCCCAAATTACGCCATCCCTCAATATTTTTAGGATAAAGATTTACGACTTCTTGAGCGCATTCAACAGCTTTCTTATAATTACCTATCATTCTATATGTGATGCTTAGGGCATTCAAACCATCAGCAAATTTGGGGGCAAGCTTTACAGCTATTTCGAAGTGTTCTTTGGCTTTTTTATAATTCTCTTGTGAAAAATGATACTTTCCGGTCCAAAAATAATAATTTGCCTTTACAACATCAAGCATTTTTGGATAACACTCCCCCAATACCAGATTTCAACTCACGTAACATCTCATATTCTTGGTATAAAATATCCTCTGAAGTTCTTGAAGTATGCTTAGTTAAATACTACATTATTACTTATAAAACCCCATCAGCTTTCGGAAAATCTACAGCTAATCTTATATATGAAGGAAGCGTTTATATCTCAACCCGTGAGCGGGTTTTCAATACCACGAAGAAAATACGTTAAATGTTCTAAAAACCGCTTTTTGACTAATACTGCACTTAAGCTAGGAGTGTGTGTACTAGATGGAGATGCTAGAAGAAATGAAAAAACAAATCCGTGAAGGCATCAAACTAAAACGTCCTTCTCCTAATTCCATACAAATGTCAATTGATAAAAACATTGTGGATGAGAATACAAGCTCTCAAATTCTGAATCTTGATGAGATGAAGAAAAACATAGGTGAAATCACAGGAAACCCTGAAGATTTGATTTCATTTGAAGCAGGCGATGATAATATTAAACTAGGTTTCAGTGGAGAAGAACCAGCTAATAAAGTTTTTCAGTTTCTAAACGAATTTCTTTATGGGGATATGTTAGATAAACTTATGAAGCCATTTCTTGAAATGATGGAACAGATGAAAAAGAGTTTTGGCGCTGAGTAATTCAATCAATAAGGTTAATAAGAAAATAACGATAAGTTATAGCCCATTTAATCTCTCTTTTTTTATCTTTAGTTTTCTATAATGTTCTTACTTAATTTATTCCAAAATATTTGATTCTTATCGAAATTTGCAAACTGAAATCTCTTATAAAGAGATGTAACATAAAAAAGATTTATAAATTTCACTTCAATGGTTTTCAAGAAAGTTTGTATTTAATTCAAAAACTTCATGCTAACGAAAGAAGCTCCTGAAAAAGGATGAGTACCTTATGGTGCCTGTTGGACCATTGGATTTAGGAATTAGCATTGGAATCATTATCGCTATTTATTTTCTTCTTTTAAAGCGAAATGCAGATTCTCTTGAACGATCAACAATTGCGATAATTATTCTCATCGGGGCAATAGGACTGCTTTTGCGACTAATCTCCCTTTTTCTTGTGGTAACTCCAGATCGCGATGCAACATTTTGGTTCATGAGTAGATCTACCGCGGTTCTAAATGGCCAGAATTCATTCGCAGATTTCTGGGACTGTAAACCCGTTTGGACTTATACACTAGCAGCATGGTTCTATATCTTTGGAATTAGTGTAGGAAACATACTTCTTCTTCTAATTATTGTTGATGTTTCAACAATCTTGATAATGTTCTTCGTAGGAAAAGATGTGCTAGGGATAAAACAGGGCTATCTTGCAAGTATGTTCTATGCTTTCAACCCTTTTACGATCATATTTAGTTCAGGAGAAGGTAAAATGGATGCGATTCCTGTTTTATGTGCACTTCTAGCGTTTTGGTTTCTCAATCAGAGAAAACTCAACCTTTCTGCCATTTCTCTCGGTGTTGGAATCATGTTTAAATATCTCGCAGGACTGTATTTCATTCCTTTTTTGTTCTTCTTAAAAAAATCATGGGATCGAAAAGATATTATCAAGTATATCGCGATATGCGCGGTAACCATAGTTTTGATTTCATTACCGTTCCTTCTTATTGCCCCGTTAAGGTTCATTGAAGATACCTTTCTCTTTTTTGTTACCAAAGAGATGGATCAATGGATGCATGAGTTACATCCATATAATTTTATGCCATTTTATGCGCCTTTCATATTTGTATGGATAGCTTGGATTGTGGTAATTTTTTTGGCAGCATCCATCAATGATTTCAGAATAAAGGATGAACTTAGTGTCCTATTTTTCTTTGTCATGTTTACTGTATTATTCAATCGTTCAGTATTCAGCCAATATTTCACATATACAATTCCAATCTTAGGACTGTTGTTTGCTTACGATTTAATCAAAATTGATAGTAAAAGGTTGTCATTTTCATGGAGGACAATAGCTGCATGCTTAATTCCAGTTCTCCTAAGTTTTGAATATGTTAACGTTTATGGAATTAGAAAACTTCCTTTTCCCCTTCACACAGTAGACTGGATTACTGCCTTAGATGTTCATATTTATTTTGGCATACTTATTGCCACAACTATGCTATTTTTTGATTGGATTTTGAATTTAAGAAATGAAGATCGTCTAATTCCACCAAAACTTTTGATAAAAAGTACATTAAGTAGGTTTTTAAATAAAGAAAAAAGAAGATAAACCATTATTTTCTAAACAGGCTTGAAGGAGTAGTTCCACGTCCATTTTGTATCTTGAGAAATTGTTTCAATTGCCTCATTAATCTTATCGACATTCTTAAGTAGCCGTTCTTTTGTAGGTTTTCTACCTCTTATAGAGGTTCCTTGAAAATTCTTTATTTGTTCTTTAAATTGCAGCATCTCTTGTGTTACAATTTCAGCAATAAAATCATCTTCCTCTGAGAAAAAATCCGTATTCTTTATTTTCTGCAATAAAAGTATATACTCATTATCGATTTTTCCGATCTTTGCGCTCGAATATTTTTTTGTTGTATCAATATTTCTAAAAATCGTTTTAATTGGCTTAAATCCTATATCTTTCGACATTTCAGCAAGAAATTTATAATTTTCGATCAATTCGTATTCTAAACTTGAATTGCCAACAATAATAACACAAAGTTTGTTTTGTTTTAAAAGCCGATTCATTTCTATCATTGAACGAAGCATATCTCCAAGGTATTCCGATAGTAATCTAAATCTATTATCAATAAAACGAGAATGAGCACCTATCTCGTGTCTTTTGAATTCATCAAAATCCATATCTAACCAGTACATGTTATACATGTGTACTCGATAGTAATCCAGTGCGTTTACATAAGGAGGAGATGTTATTACCAAATCTATGGATTCAGATTTTACTGAAAGCTTTCTTGCATCACTATTTAAAATTTTTACATCAGGAACGCGTTTCACGATACTAGCCATTTTCTGTAGTTCATTTTCCATGTTAGTTACTTTTTTTAAAAAAGAATCTTTTATGTCGATCATTCCATGCTCTACTAATGACCAAATTGTAGAAGAGAAGGCTACTCGTCCCAGATCGTATAGATTAGAATACCCATCCTTTTTTATTTCCAATAAAATCTCTCGGATTGTTTCTAAGATTGTGATAGTTTTTTTATCGAAAATCTTACTTATCTTTCTATTTGGCAGATTTCTTAATTTTTCATCTATTTTGCTATTGTCTGGATCTATTTCATTCTCTATCGAAACAATTTTTTTATTTAAATACTCAAAATCGTTTTTATCAATTAAAGTAGTCTTAACTTTACTAATAAGTGCTGCTAAAGGATTGAAATCATTCCCAATTGAATGTCTATAGTTAAGAAACGCTTCAACGAGAGTAGTACCACATCCACAAAAGGGATCTACAATTGTGTCATTCTCTTTTGTAAATAACTTAATAAATGTCAGAGGAATTTGTGGGATAAATCGTGCTGGATAAGAATGAAACTTGTGAGTTAAATATTGTGTCATAAAAGGTTTAAAATCCCAGTTTAATTTATCTAGCGTTTCTATTGCCTCAAAAAAATCATATTGTTTGCTAATTAACTCCAGATACACTTTTTCAGGAACTTCTTCATCAAAAAAGGCTGTTTTCTTCTCGTTGTTTAGCATTATTGCACACTCAATATGACATACGCACATAGCACAATAGTATCATTAAATTCAAATTTTGAGAAATGAGTCGCTTTAAGCGTAACAATCTAGAGTAAAAGCGATTTTGTAAACGACTTCTTATCTTCCCCAATATAAATAATTTATCAACGAAAAGAAGAAGAAACGCCAAAAACCATTGATCAAGGAAATTCAGAGATGGCCAATAAAAATATATCTAAATATCAATGCTAGTTCTCTTGTGTTAAAAATAGTTCTATATTCAGGAAAGAAGGTTTTTCGGATTTTGTCTGAATAGATAATTGAAAGACGTCTGAAGTGACATCCTCCCCAGCCTTTCGGATGGGGCTTCCAGCTTTCCATCGTGGTCTCGTTCCCTCACGGGAAGCGATGCTTCGCCTACGTTTATGGGCTTACGGAAACTTACCAGGTTGCACACGCTGCTCACTCACTATCCTGCCCCTTATTCAGGGGAATTTCTTGCTATGCTGGAGAGCGACC
>JAEOSF010000038.1 GCA_016840515.1 Candidatus Borrarchaeum yapensis
ATGTTGGCAATTTCTCTAAGAATAGTCTTCTGCTTAGGCGTCAGATTGTCAAAAACAGTTGCGACTATTTTTTCTTGGTATTTTGAAAGTTTTTCCTCTAATATCTTGTTTTTATGTCTTAAGAAGTAGTGGATAGTCAAAATATCCGAAAGAATAGTTTCAATATCTCCAACAAGTTCAGTATCTGACACGATATCCAAGAAAAGTGTTTTTAGCGTTTTTATAAGATGCCTAAATTCTATTTGTTCAGAAAAAACTAATTTTTCAATGGAGAACCAATTCACCCACTTAAGGCACCCCCTATTAGACCTCTTTTGGGTCTAACGGATTCCTAGTTAAGGGATTTTGAAAACAAATAGTGTTTCATCCTTCTTAAAGTTTTTGTAAATGACTTTTTTGTATTCTATATACCCATATGATACTCTATGTTTAAGTCGCAAAAACTTTTTGTATAGTTTGCGGAGGAATTCACTACAAAATTAAAAAGCACCATTTTTCAAAATAGTAATTAATTTTATCGAAATAGTAATGGGGCGCACAAAGACGGATCATCAGCTAAGAATGTTACAATTCTTCCTTGCGAAAACCGGAAAACTTAAGTAAAAATTTGCGATATTTGAGAAATATTTAAATATGATCTATGAGAATATTGTAATGTATCTTCGATTCCCTACTATATATTCGCGATTTAGACTCTCATTGAATAAGAAATTCAAATGAGAATTTCGATAAAAACGAGGCTGTGTTCTCATGGTGGAGAGTACTGAATTAACTGATACCAAATTTATCCCTGGTGGAGCTATTTCTTCTCAAGAGTGTATGGAATGCGGTTCAGCTGAAATTGTAATGGACTCTATTCGAGGGGAGAGAATTTGTAGTATATGTGGATTAGTAATTACAGAACATCTGATAGATACTGGTCCTGAATGGAGAGCATTTACCTCAGATGAACGAAATAAAAGAAGCAGAGTAGGCAGTCCAGTCTCATGCGTTGTTCCTTCTATGGGACTATCAACTATGATTGGGTGGGAAAACAGAGATATTTATGGAAACAAATTGTCACCGAAAAAACGTGCCCAAATCTATAGATTGAGAAAATGGCAAATAAGAACAAGATCACAAGGTTCTTATGAGCGTAATCTCTCTCACGCTATACGCGAACTAGAAAGACTTTCTAGTCAACTTGGAATTCACAATGGAGTAAAAGAATCAGCGGCTGTCATCTATCGGCGGGCTATAGAAAAAAAGTTGGTTCGTGGACGTTCAATAGAAGCTATGGTTGCTGCATCTGTGTATGCAGGTTCACGACTTAGGAAAGTTCCTCGTACCCTGGATGAGATTGCCCAGTGTACACGTGTTAATAAAAAAGAATTAGGTCGTTGCTATCGTTTAATTCTTCGAGAACTTCATATTTCAATCCCCATAGCCAGCCCAGTTGACTTCATTTCCCGTTTTAGTGAAGAATTAAAAATCTCTGGAAAAACTCAGCAACGTGCGATAGAAATTCTAAATCAAGCAAAAGAATTTGGAATTACTGCTGGTAAAGATCCAACTGGTCTTGCTGCAGCAGCATTGTATATCTCAAGCATTACTGAAGGTGAGAGAAGAACCCAAAGGGAAATTGCAGAAATAGCAAGGATAACTGAAGTTACTGTTCGTAACCGCTACAAGGAAATTGTTAGAGTACTTGGAATAAAAATAGCTGTCTAGATATTTTATAGTAAATGGCATTATCCTTCTTTTTTTTTTACTGAAAATGTTGGTTCCATCGTTTATATTCTACTAATGCACCTAATGTTCTAATGGCTCTTTCTGGTAATGTGTGAACAGGAATTTTGCCATCCTCTAATATTCTCTTATATTTTTCAAATTGTTTAAATGTACTTCCCAAGCAGGCTATAATGGGTTTGTTACTGCTTTTCATAACTGCAACAAGTGTTTTAATTGTCTGAAACTCGATATTTGGACCACTTGGTATTAATATTACTAGCACAGAATCAACTTGTGGGTCACTTATAATGAGTTTTGTTACCCATTCATATCTTTCCGTGTCAGCATCCGCTGCTAAATCAACTGGATTTAAGGGAGTACAATGTTGAGGTAAACTATGTAACTGTTCAATCGTTTTACTACTAAACTCTGCAAGGCTTAAATCGTTATTTTCAAGAGCATCTGTTGCTAAGACACCATGTCCACCACTATTTGTTATTATACCCACATTATTTCCTTTGGGTAATGGTTGAGTTGTAAAGCACTGGCAAATATCAAGCAGTTCTTCTAGATCTTTTGCAGTGATTACACCTGTTTGTCTGAACATTGCATTAAATGACTCTACAGATCCTGCAAGAGCCCCTGTGTGTGATTTTGAAGCTTTTGCTCCTGCTTTGGTTTTACCAACTTTGCTAATAATAACGGGCTTTACTTTAGTAACATCTCTTAGTGTCTTGTAAAATCGTCTTCCTTCTTTCACCCCCTCAACGTACATTCCGATAACTTTAGTGGTTGTATCTTGTTTTAAATATCCTAGAAGATCGCTTTCATTGACATCTATTGCATTTCCGTAAGAACATGTTTTACTAATTCCTATCCCCCGATATGCACACCATTCAATTAATGTTACAAGTATTGCTCCAGATTGGGATAATAACGCAATATTTCCTTTTTTTGGATATCCTATTGTCCTTTCACGTGGTACAAGAAAACTATTGATGCCAGTATAAGGATCAAATACACCAATACAATTTGGACCAATGATTTGCATTCCGTATTTACGAGAAATTTTTATAATTTCATTTTCTCTTTCAGTTCCTATTTCAGTTCCTGTCTCTCCAAAGCCTCCAGTGACAACTATAATTCCTCTAACTCCCTTTTCTCCGCATTCTTGAACAATTTTAGGAACATGTTGAGCTTTTAAGGCTATTATTGCAAGACCCACAGATTCAGGAATATCCTTTAGTTTTGCATAAACAGGAGTGTTCAAGATTTGCTCTGCGTAAGGATTAATTGGATAAATATTACCTTTATATTTTTGGAGAATCATGTTCTCTAGAATTATGTACCCGATTTTTCCTCTATTCCTACTTGCTCCGATTATAGCAACATTAAGGGGAGAAAAAAAAATTTCTAATGATATTGATATCACCTTAAGTAGATAATACCTAGTCTTAATTGCATGATTCCTTCTGTAATCTCTTAGATGTTACAGACTTAATTTTTTATAGGATAATCTGATATCTTAGTTCTATGCTTAAATTAACAAAATACAAGAAAACAGCATTTCTTCTTTTTCTGGTTATTTCATTTGTAATTCCAATACTTCTAACTTCATATTCAGATAATAACATCCAAATTACTAAATTAGATATAATTAAACCAAAAAAAGTCCATGCAGGCAATCGACTTAAGATTGAAGGAAGTGTAAAATATCTTGGATCTTCTAGTTGTTCTTTAGATGTCGTTCTTTTAGTGAATGGAACTCGAGAGCAGACTCGAAGGATTTCTATATCGAGTTATCAAACTATGAATATATCATTTTTTTGGACACCCGAACGAGAAGGAGTTTATTCGATTTCTTTGAGAGCATATAATTCACCTACCTCTATAGAGGAAAGCCCCGTCCTCACTATACAAGTTGGTTCCATAGCAGGTCATCAGAAATATACCATGGCCTTATATCACTATAATGTTCAATATGTTCCAGGATCAACTGCCATTGAAAATCGAGTTATAGAAGAATCGTTTTATCCACTCCTCAAAATGTATCAGCGCCATAGCACGTGGAGATGTAATATTGAACTTAGTGGTTATATGCTCGAACTTTTGCATCAAAGATACCCCCATATATTAGATTTTCTCAAGTTTCTTGTGAGTGAAGGGAAAATTGAACTTATTGTAAGTCATTACTCTGAGCAGCTTTTAGTAGCGTATCCCCGAACAGATATGGCAAAATCAATAGAGATCTCAGATTCATTGCTTGATTCTTTAGATCTCGTTCGTTCTGGATTATTTTTTGCACAAGAGAGCCAGTGGACACCTGGATATGCTGAACTGCTTAACGCTTACGACTATGATACAGTTGTCGTATCAAGTGATCCATTCTATAATTACTTGCATCATAGAATGAAAATAACATCTCCACTTTACTTCTTAGAAGATAATTCAACTCAATCTCTTAGTGCTGATGGAAGGCAAGTAAATGTGCTTCTTTTTACAAAACCCAAACTTATCAATGATATAGAATTTCGTTGGTCTTGGGCTTATGATGGAGAATTTGCCAATACTTATACATACAATAATGACTTTCGCTATGATTCATCAAGAGCACAAACACATGAAAACAAATTGGAAAAATTTGAGGCAGAAGGATTCTATTTCGCTTTCATAAGCGAGATTGTATCATTGCTAAATGAGATGACTGACCCTGAAAGAATTCCAAAAATTCCAGAAGCAACTTGGGACATGAAGAAATGTAAAGGTGTTTGGCGATGGATGGGTGACAATATAGCTGATTATGAAGATGATGCATTTGTCAGAGCATATACTTATCAGGCACGACAAGAGGCACTAGTTGCTGAAACATTGCTTGAAAAAACCCGTGAAAAAGGTATAGATGTTTCAGATGAAGAGCAAACGCTTCTCAACATTTGGAAGCAAATCTTACTTGCTGAAGTATCAGATTCAACCGGATGGTTTCCTTGGGAGATTGAAGTTAAAGAATCAATTAAACTTACAGATTCTGCTCTTATATTATTGGATAATGTAATTGCGGAATTGAAAATGAAATTAGGATATCAAGATAGTCTGTTAAAGGTAGATCCTTCTAAGAACACCATTTCAAAGGTTTCATCCATTATTTTCCCGGAACCTACATCTGCTCCTAATCTAAACATTAAAATTAAAGGCGGTCCTTATCAAATTAATTATACCAAGGGAGAATTTGGTGTAACAATAACTATCAAGATGTTTCTTGAAAAGAAAAGTACGGTTGAAATCAGATTTCCTGCCGAAAATGGTATCATGTATTCTCCCAGTCTGGCAGAGAACACATTAATCACGTTAAATCCGTCAGATATCCATGAAAATCCATATTTGCCACTTTCTAACGGTTTAGTGATAATTAATGGCAGTAAAGCTATTATAAAACACTGTGCCGAGCGACATATGGCAATGCAATGGAATCGCGGCAATTATATCGTCTTTAAAGAAAATTCCGTCAGCGGGGATCTTTCTTACTCCTTTACGTTCGTAGAAGACATATTCTACTTCAATTTCATTTATATTGCAAATTCAATCAATGTCTATCCACATTTGATTGTTTAATGCGGTGTTTTAAAAAATTATGAACAAGGTCTTCCTCATACATTTATTTTATTTATTCGAAGTATGGATGTCTATGGTTCATGCGGAAATTAACAAAAAAAAAGACAACCTATCTCTTCTTTTTGGTCATTTTACTTACAATTCCGATATTCTCAACATATCTTCTAGATGATAATGCTAGAATAATTGATTTACGTGTAATCAAACCAAAAAAAGTTTATATGGGCAATCGTCTAAAGATTGAAGGAAGTGTACAATATCTTGGAACTGGTTTCCGTTCTTTTTATGTTTCACTCATGGTAAATGGGACTAAAAACCAAACTGAAAAGATTTCAGTAGCAAATTATCAAACTGTAAATGTCTCATTCTTTTGGACGCCTGAACAAAATGGGGTTTATACAATTTCTTTGAGATTGTATAATTCACCTTCTTCATTTGAGGAAAGCATCCTTCTCAATATTCATGTTGATTCTATCTCAGGTTATCAGAAATATACTATGGCACTTTACCACTTCAACGTTCAATTTGTTTCAGGATCTACCACGATTGAAAATCGTATTATTGAGAAATCGTTTTACCCGCTCCTTAAAATGTATGAGCGCCATAGCACGTGGAGATGTAATATTGAACTAAGTGGCTACATGCTCGAAATTTTATATCACAAATACCCTCAACTATTAGATCTTCTCAAGAATCTGGTGAATGAAGGACAAATTGAACTTATAGTGAGTCATTACTCTGAGCAGCTTTTAGTAGCGTATCCCCGAACAGATATGGCAAAATCAATAGAAATTTCAGACAATATACTTGATTCTTCAGGTCTCGTTCGTTCTGGAGTATTTTTTGCACAAGAGAGCCAGTGGACACCTGGATATGCTGGACTGCTTAATTCCTATGATTACAACACCGTAGTTGTATCGAGCGATCCATGGTATTATTATCTTCCGAATAGAATGAAAATGAACTCACCACTTTTTTATTTAGAGGATAACTCGTCACAGTCTCTTGATTCTGATAAACGACTTTTAAATGTGCTTCTTCACAAAAAGGATGGACTTGTTAATGGTATAGACTATCACTGGGCTTATGCCTCTGATGGAGAAACTGCTAATACCTTTGCTTATGAGAACAATTTTCGATACGATTCTTCAAAAGAACAAAATCACGAAAAAAAATTGACAAAAATTGAAACAGAATATCATTTTGTTTTTATCAGTGAATTTGTTGCCATGTTACGAGAAAAGAACGTTGAACGAGAAAAAATCCCCGTCATTCCAGAAGCAACTTGGAAAATGAGGAAAAATGAAGGAGTTTGGCTATGGATGGGTAATAATAGCGCTCGTTATGAAGATGATGCCTTTATTCGAGCATATACATATCGAGCACGACAAAAAGCGCTCGTAGCCGAATCATTACTTAAGATAACAAGAGCAAAGGCAATAGATGTCTCAGACGAAGAGCGAATGCTTCTCAACATCTGGAAGCAAATCTTACTTGCTGAAGTATCTGATTCAACTGGATGGTTTCCTTGGGAGATCGAAGTAAAAGAATCTGTTCGTCTGACAGATTTGGCACTAAAATCCCTGGATATTATAATTGCTGAATTGAAAGCAAAATTAGGATATCAAGACACTCTATTAAAGGTAGATCCCTCTAAGAATACTATTTCAAAAATTTCATCATACGATGAACCTAAACTCACCTCGATGCCTACATTACATGTAACAGTTAAAGGTGGTCCTTATCAAATTAATTGTACCAAGGGAGAATTTGGTGTAACACTCAATATCAAGATGCTCCTTGAAAAGAAAAGCACGGTTGAAATCAGATTTCCCGCCGAAAATGGTATCATGTATTCTCCCAGTCTGGCAGAGAACACATTAATCACGTTAAATCCTACGGATATCCAAGAAAATCCATATTTACCACTTTCTAACGGTTTAGTGATAATTAATGGCAGTAAAGCTATAATAAAACACTGTGCCGAGCGACATATGGCAATGCAATGGAATCGTGGCAAAGATATCATTTTTAAAGAAATAGCCGTCAGTGGGAATCTTACTTACTCCTTCACTTTTGTGGAGGCTGCCGTTTATCGCTTTACTTTCGTTGATATAGCCAATTCAATTAATGTCTATCCAACATTGGCTATTTAACCAGTTGTTTCCAAAAACCGCATCGTGGACATCTTTGAATGCCATTAGAGCTTAGTATATTCATCTGATACCCACATCTAGGACATGAAAGCCCATCATTCATTTGTTTGGACAAATCATCCAATAATTCCACCGCGCGCGGGTAATACATGGATGTTACGTGTTGTTTACATTTATAAATATTTGCTTCGCGCGTATCCAATCAGACGAAAAAAACTATAATATTTTCAAATATCTGTGTAAATAGTATTATATTTTTAATATCTATTATCTCACAGAAAACCTACATTGGTGTTTAAACTATTTTGAAATGAGAAAAAGTGGAGGTAATTTCTTGATTATTGAGAGTATTGAACGTCCGTCCAAAGATATAATCAATGGATTATCAAAATATCCAACGGCTTTATTATCTGATGCAATGGAAAAAAGTCAGGCTATGCATAGTGAGATTAAACCTGTTATACCTATAGAAAAGGTTGTTGGTCCTGCTATTACAGCAAGGACAATGGTCGCTGACTATTTGACGCCTGTTGCAGCTATTGATTATGCTGAGCCTGGCGATATACTCATTATTGATGTGAGAGGTCATAAAGACACGGCAATCTGGGGTGGGTTGGCTTCAACTTCTTGTAAATCTCAAGGAATCGTTGCAGTAATCATCGATGGTGCTATAAGAGATGTAGCTGAAATAAGAAAAATTCAATTTCCTGTATTTGCTCGTGCTGTAACTCCAAATGCTGGTGATTGTTCTGTACTTGGAGATATTAATGTTCCAATTCAATGCGGTGGAGTATTAGTAAATCCAGGTGATATTGTCGTAGCTGATACTGACGGAGTCGTAATAGTGCCAGCAAATAGAGCCGTTCAAGTTCTTGAAAAAGTGAAAAAGCAAGAAGAAATCGAGGAAAAGATTCGGCAGTTAATGTTACAGGGTCTTTCCTGCTATGAGGCATTAAAAGATGTATGCGGAGGATTTACAATAACAGTAGGGAAGGATGTGGAAATTCCCTAATAAATATTGAAATTTGTGCGTAATTAGACATGTCCGCGTCCAAGCCGTTCATGTGCACCAGTCAGATGAAGTGCAGACTGTGCCGATAATAAACTTATATCTCCAGCCAGTGCCGCTGCCGCGACAATCTCTGCAAACCTTTTTCCCATTGCTCCTGGTGGATCACCGGGACCTTGACATCCTATTATAGCAAGTGCCTCACTTTGAGTTGGCAACCCTGTACCTCCACCAAATGTTCCGGTCTCAAGGGATGGAATAGTAACAGCTATATATAGATCCCCGTCTTCTGTTAACTCTGGAGTGACAATAGACATACTTGAACCTGTTACATGTGCCGCATCCTGACCTGTAGCTAAGAAGATGGCTGCAATAATATTCGCCACATGTGCATTAAATCCTAAAGATAATGCCTGTGCTCCGCCTAAAAACAATTTTCGATAAGCAAGTTCTGCTATACTTTCAGGAGTGGTTTTTAATACGTCTTTTACGACTTCTTTCTTTAGAATAACTTCTGAAATTACAGTTTTACCGCGTCCTAGTATCCAATTAATTGCGCTAGGTTTCTTATCCACACATACATTTCCGGATTCACTGATTAATTTTGCATAGGGCTGTTCTTGAGTTATGAAATCGCAAGCAAATCGCGCACCTCTTGTTACGGTATTCATACCCATTGCGTCATAAGTATTGGCACGAAAACGGAGAAAAACAGTTCTTCCAACTATCCAAGGCTCGATATTTATTAAGTTGAGGAAAGGATCAGTACCATCAAACACCTTTACAATTTCTTGATGATTTTCGCGTACCCAGCTTATAAGTTTATAGGCATGATCTACGTCAGGAACTTTCAAAGCAGGTGCACGTGTAATTCCATCTCTAATAATTTTAGATTTCGCCCCTCCACTTCGCGTAATAGCAGTACAACCTCTGTTCGTACTCGCTACGAGTGTACCTTCAGTAGTAGCAAGAGGTATATAGACTTCTTCGTCAGTATAATCGCCAGTGACTTTTAGAGGACCTGCAATGCCAATCGGAATTTGTGCACAGCCTATTGAATTTTCGATATTTCTTTTTGCCGTTAAATTCATGTCCATAGAGTATTTTCCAATGTTTTCTAGCGATATGTCTCTCATCTTTTCTAAAACTTTTCGTCTAATTTCTGTAGCTATATTAACGTCATTTCCAACGTGTTCTTCAACCCTGTAAAACTTAATTTCTCCTTTGATTACTTTATTAACAATTTCGTCCATATTTTTCCCTCAAAAGCCTCTAGACTAGAATTAGTCGTCTTAAGGATATAATTTTTAGAGTTATTCATCACCTTATAAACATATTTCGTCTGTCGTTGGCAATAAATCTCTAGCAAACGTATCTCATTTCGTTGAAAAATTAATCATATTAACATTAATGATTAATTGCGTCAAATGTGGATTTTACGTAATATATATTCTTAGCCAGTTGACAATAGTGTTAGCGTACCTTACAACAATTTTTGCACGATGTCAACACTCCATTTTAGCGAAGCATCACAAATATCTTTGTATTACCGATCTTAGGTTGTCTATAGTCGATTCTTTGGTCTTTTTTGGATAAAATACCACAATAAATATTCCAAGAATCAAAGTCAATGCGATGACTGCCGTCTTTACCGGAAAATCGAAACCGTTGGTCAACACCAAAAACTTTGTAAAATGAATGGAAGCGCGTATAATTAAATAAAGGCATACAGAGAAAACCGATAGTCCGATGCACACGTCTTTGGATTTCGCAGATGTTTGTATATTTTCAATTTCAACAACTAAATAATGTATTGCATATACTATTATCAAGTAAGCTAGATAGAGTACCGGTAATAAATATCGGACAGGTCTCAATGAATAAGGCCAAATGCTCCAAAGCCAACCATAAACTACTAAAGTATAGAAAACTGGAGCAAGAAGAATCAAGTTAATTCTATAATTTTTTCTGAAAATAACAAAGACACCTAAGGCTAAGAAAAATAAAAGGTTACTATATTGACCAATAAATTGTTCTCTAAGAATTTGAAAGACTCCTAGAAACTCTCTTTGAACAATATAACTTAATGAGTGTGTTTGTAGATACTCGCGAAAAGTTGGATTTGGCAAACCCTGGTGAACATAATACCATTGCTCACTATAAGAATCGACCCAAATATTTGAGTTCGCACCAAAATAGAAGAAATATTTGATATCTCCTAGGATCGCGCAGCGGGAAAATAAATATGAAATCGTGATAATTGATGCTGGCAAAACTATGAGAGAAATTAACTTTATTTTACTTCTCATCGACGTCCTGCTACGAAATATATACACTCCCCAAAGTAGAGAAATTAAAATGAGTAGTATTAAGGCAGCATGCCTGATTGTTGTAAGAAGCCCCAAACATACCCCCAAACTCATTGCTAATAAAGGCGTTCTGATGTTGAAATTTTGTGTCTCTGTATCTTCGTTAAGATATTTTAGAAGTTTAATTTGAATTAGGATGATCACAAGAATCAACATTGCGTGGAAAGTGTCTGTTAACGGCCGAACAGAGAGATAAACCAGATTAAAATCAATGATCACAAAGATTACAGCCAAATGACGTGACCATTTATTTTTTGTCAAATCGTTCGATAAAATAGTCACTAAGAACATATTTACACATCCCACTAAAGAAAAAAATAATATCAGGCTTTGAATGGAATCTATGGAGAATGCTGATCCAAGTAAAATAACTGGTATCATAAAAAGAGAAAGTCCAAAATCATAATTGACATCTATATAAATCTGGCCCTTAAGCCATGTTTCCGCCATTCTCAAGTATAATGCGGCATCTTTGCCCATGTTGATTTCCCTGGGGACAGTATTCAGTGAAATTATGAATATGTAAAATGCGCTGAGTACAGAAAGAACAATAAATGAAGAATTGAATATGAGATTCTCGTGGATCTTAAAAAAAAACCAGATATGGTCTATAGTCTTTTTAATTCTGCAGTAAAGTCTTTGATCAAGACTTCTGTTTTCCAAACTTATGCTAACTCCTCTAGATTAATGTCTAGTGTAACTTGCTATAATTCCTATACACACTTTATTAGGTTAGTCAATAAACGCTAAATAAAAATCAAGATTTATAACGGGACACAAGAAAATGTAAAAAGATTCTTCTTAAACGTGATTGATTTCAATATAATTTAGTTGGTGATTGAATTGGATAAAACTAAACAAGCATATGATCTTGGTTTCAAATATGAAAAAGACTATTATGGCTGCGCCCAAAGCGCGTTATTAGCGCTTCAAGATACTTTTGATTTAAAAAATGAGGCTGTCTTTAAATCTGCCTCTGGCCTTGCTGCGGGCATTGGTTTAATGGGCTTGGTTTGTGGTGCGTTTACTGGGGGCGTAATGGCTTTGAGTTTAAAATATGGTCGTGATTTACAAGCTTACAAGGCAGGTGATCCAGAAGGTAAGCGTCTAAAGTCTTATGAAAAAGCAAGACAGTTGTATAAACGCTTTGAAGATGAATATGGAACTGTTATCTGCAAAGATATACAAAAGAAAATTTTTGGTCGTTCTTTTGATTTGAGAGATCCACAAGAATTTAAAGAATTTGAAGAGGCTGGCGCACATGTTGATAAATGCCCTAGTGTTGTTGGAAACGCTGCGCGATGGGTTGCAGAAATAATGCTTGAAGATAATGAAAAATGATTTCCTGAAAAAGGATTAAAGCCTATTGCCATAATTGAGGGATTGACAATGAGTTTTTTCAAAATGATTACAACAGAGATTGATGTTTTGTTGACCACCGTACGAACCATAGAGCAAGGTAGAAGTGCTGATTCCGACAAAGAAAGCAAAGAATACTTCGATGAAGCCGCAATCGTGTTGTTACACACAGAAGATATGAAAAAACTAAGTGTAGAAAATAATAAACCTGTTAAGATACGTACGAAATATGGCGAAGTTATTGTGAAAGCAAAAGAGTCAGAAGAAACTAAGGAAGGCATCGCATTAATTCCTGTTGGTCTCTGGGCTAATATGACGATGGGAAATTCAGTTCAAAGTAATGGAATTCCTCTTTTGAAGAATATTCCTGCAACGATCGAATCAACGGATGAATCGCCAAGTGATATCCCGCATCTCACAAGCATGTAAGAGCCCCGAAGGTAGGTACACTGACATGGCGGATTCTATAATAATTAAGAACGGATATGTTTATGATCCTATAAATAATATCAATGGAGAAACTTTAGATATTTCAATTAAAGATAGGAAAATTGTAGAAAAAGCACCTGCAGACGCTGAAGTCATAGACGCATCGAATATGATCGTCATGCCCGGTGCGATAGATATTCATACGCATATAAGTTCTCAAACTGTAAATTTTGGACGAATGTTTACAAAGCCACCTTCACAGCCTCTTTATACAACCTCTCAGATTGGTCAGGAATATATTAAACAAGGATATACGCTATTCATTGAGGCTGCAGTTGCCGCTCACTTAGCAAGACACACACATTTAGAATTTCAAGACATCTCTTTTATTGATAAAGCATTTTTAGTTCTTGTTGGATCAGATTCTCATGTGATGGATTTTCTAAAAAAGGATAGAATCGAAGAATGTGCCGCTTATCTTTCTTGGCTTCTTAAATCAGTTAAAGGATATGGATTAAAGCTAGCAAATCCTGGCGGGGCCGAAATGTGGGCTTGGGGAAAAGACACAGATTCGCTCGAAAAACAAATTTTAGGCTATGATTTAAATCCACTTGATATCGTTACAGGTCTTGTAAAAGTCAATGAATTGCTAAATTTACCACATTCTATACATATTCATCCAAACCAGGCAGGGCGTCCTGGTAATATAGATACAACAATACAAACGTTGGAATCTATTCAAGATATTGAAAAAAGCAGTCAGGTACGCCGTAATCAATTAATTCATATTGCTCATGCCCAACTTCACAGTTACGGAGGCCAGGACTGGGAAAATTTTGAATCAAAAAGCCAAACTATAGTAGAATACATTAATACACATGAGCAGGTTGAACTTGATATTGGCCAAATTACGTTTCATACATCAACTGCTATTTTTCCAGATGGCGCTTATGCTTACTATCTTGCAAAAATGGCCAATAGTCGATGGATAAGCGATAATATCGAGTTAGAAGGGAATTTTGGAGCAGTTACCCTTAATTTCTCTCCTGAACGCTATATTGATGCCATAAAATGGACTATAGGACTTGAAATTGCGTTGCACGTGACTAATCCTTGGCAGGTTCAGCTATCAACAGATCATCCTAATATGGGTCTAGTGACTGATTATCCGAAGGTTATTAGTTGGCTGATAAGTAAACTCGCTAGAGATGAGATAGTCGACACGCTTCATCCTGATGTTCAGAATAATGCGATACTTCCACACCTTGAACGTGAATATTCACTTCATGAAATTGCTATAATCACTCGTGCTAGCCAAGCGAAGTCATTAGGCCTCGATATACAAAGAGGTCACTTAGGAATCGGTGCCCTTGCTGATGTAGTTGTATATAATTTTGATCCAAAATCCAATGACCCCTCTAAGGAGTACAAATTATTAGAAAAGGCGTTTTCACATGCCGAATATGTTATAAAACGCGGCAATCCAATCATAAAAAAGAGAATAATAGATCCGAATGTTTTTACAGGATCAACGCTCTGGGTGGATGCAAAGGTTAATGAAGACTTAGGAAACAAGACATTAGAAAACCTGGAGCGTAAATTAGAGCGTTATTCTTCAATAAATACACCCAATTTGTATGTAGATTCTTCCTACCTCAAAAACTCGGAAAAAATAATGATACAGAGCAACCTATAACTGATATTTATATCTATGATCTCAGAATTGTATTTCTTAGTCTTTTTCAGTTTTTAACTTCTTTTTACTCCTTAAAAACGAATTTAGTACTTTTTCAGTGTCTCCCTGTTCGGTAAAATGACGTATTTTGATGCCTTTTCTGCTTTGCAAATGCTTCTCTATCTCTTCAATTCTCTCTTTTAACAACTTTTGGTATTTTTTTGGTATTTCTGGTATTTCTTGTGGCGGTTTTTTAACTAATGGCTTTTCTTCTTTCTCGTATTCAATTATCCGTGATAAATCAATCTCTTTTGCCTTTCCTATTAACTTCTCAAAGGCCTCTTTCCAAGCATTCATCCATGGCACATCTGGTATCTCCGTATACTTCACTTTGGTTCGTTTTACTTCAATCAGTTTTTCAGGACAGGCATTGACACATGCGCCACAGAAGGTACAATCCTCTTCCCTTACGCGTATCTTGTCTCCTGTCTTTTCTTCGATGTCTTTTGGGATGTACCAGCACGATTCGTCCACCGGACAGATATTAATACACGCTTTACATGCCGATGGATCACATTTTTCAAGATTATATACCGCTATAGTGCCCTCAAGGAATTTGGATTTGGAGTCTTTCATCACTTTGGGATAATCTAAGTCATCAATAGTTACTTCATCGAACTTACATTCAAGAGCGTCTTCAGGACAGATTATCGCACATAAACCACAGAACACACATTTATCTTGGTCGATCATGATTAGGGGAACGGTTCCTCTCTCAAACTCTCCCGTAGCTACCTCTACTACAGGCCCCATCTCTATGGCGTCGACTGGACAAACAATCTTACATAATTCACAGCCTATGCATTTTTCAATTTTTAGCTCTAGATTTTTGGTTTTCTTCTTATCGTCAGTCCGTAGATGTTTCCATTTGTATTCCATTTCTTCTTCTGTTACATCCATATCAATTTCTGGTGAATCTGTGCCCATAAATATCACCTAATTCTCGTTTCTGGCACTAATTCGGCGCCAACTGGATTAAATTGCTCAATTTCATCTACAAACTCTCTTATTAATTTTGAGAGTTTTTTGCCTTCACTTGCAGATACGCTAACAATTTTCACGCGTTTTGAATTTATACCTACTACTTCTAAAATTTCTTTAAGCGCATTAATTCGTCTTTCGGCTTTCATAAAGCCAGTGTTATAATGACAATCTCCAGGATAACATCCCATAATGAGAACTCCATCTGCACCTTTTTTTAGGGCTTCTAAAACGAAAACTGGGCTTACTCTTGCCGAACACATCACCTTTATGATTCGAATATTGGTTGGATAATTTGTTCTTGAGATTCCAGCGTTATCCGCGGCTGCGTAGGCGCACCAGTTGCATAGGAAACCAACTATCAGAGGAAATTCACTTTTATTTTCAAGAGCCGCATCAACCTGAGCGAGTATTTGTTGATCAGTGAAGTTTCTTATCTGAAGTGCCCCTGTTGCACAGGCAGCGGCGCATGCACCACATCCTCTGCAAGCAACTTCGTCAACTTCAATACTTTTATCTGAATTCACTTTTATTGAACCATAGTCACAGACATGTTCACAGATTTTACAAGCAAAACACAAATCCGGATCTATAACTGGCACAAATGGATCTAATTCTACTTCTCCTTGGGATAAGGTTGTTGCTTTAAGTGCTGCTGCGCTTGCTTGTGTTGTTGAACTTTCTATAGATTTTGGAGAATGGGCACATCCGACTACATAAAAACCTGGTATTTGTGAGTCAATTGGTCGGAGTTTGGGATGTCCTTCTAAATAAAAACCATCTTCACTTCGAGGGATGCCAAGGATTGAACTCATTTTTTCAGCATCTTTTGGAGGAGTAAGTCCAACCGATAAGACAACCATATCTGCCTCCACTTGAAGATGTTTTCCAATATCAGTATCATATACGTTTAATGTAAGTACCTTATTATTTGGTAGCTCTTGAATCTCAGAAGGTTGTCCACGAACAAATATGACTCCTTTTTCTCTCATAGTCTGATAAAATTCTTCATAGCGTTTTCCGAATGCCCTGATATCTATGTAGCAGATATATATCTTTACAGAGTCTCCTAAGCGCTCTATTATTGAATTTGTTTGTTTCAATGCATACATGCAGCAAACTTGTGAGCAATATTCATTCGTATTCTTGTCACGTGAGCCCACACATTGTACAAAGACTACAGTTTTTGGGGGTTGACCATCGGAAGGTCGAATGATATCTCCTTCTGTGGGTCCAGAAGGACTAAGCATTCTTTCTAATTCTAAAGATGTTAAAACGTTAGTATATCTGCCATATCCCAATTCTGGGATTTTATGTGCATTAAAAGGCTCATAACCCGTGGCAACTATTACCGCACCAACTTTCACATCGAAGGTCTTTGGTTTTTGGTCAAATCGGATCGCGTTCCTCTCGCAATAAGCTTCGCAATTACGACAGCCTATGCAACTGTCAGGATCGATTTTGTAGATAAATGGGACTGCTTGAGGAAATGGAATATATATAGCCTTCCGCAAACCTAACTTTAGATCAAATTCATTGGGGACTTCGACAGGACAATTTGGGACACAATCTCCACAGCCAGTACATTCGTCAGGATCCACATAAATGGGATTTCTTTTAATTTTCACGCTAAAATTCCCTATACCTCCCCTTACCTCCAATACCTCAGAGTTGGTATACAACTCAATATTTGGATGCTGGTAAACTTCAACCATTAGTGGGGCAAGAATACAGATCGAGCAATCATTAGTTGGAAAGACTTTATCGAACATTGCCATATGACCACCGATGGTCGGCTCTTTCTCGACTAAATGCACTTTATGTCCGAGATCTGCCAAATCCAACGCTGATCGTATACCCGCGACGCCTCCTCCAATAATCAAAAACTCATTTTCAACGGGGATCTTGATGGCGCTGAAGGGTTGCAATAAGGTTGCTTTTGCGATGCCCATCGCAACTAGATCAATAACTTTCTCCGTAGCACGGTCGGGGTCATGACTGTGAACCCATGAACCTTGTTCTCTAATATTTACTATTTCCAATAGATATGGATTTAGTCCAGCTTCTTCTAGCGTCTTTCTGAAGAGAGATTCATGTAGATTTGGTGTACATGCCGCTATTACAACTCTGTCGAGTTGATTCTCAATAATTTCCTCTTGTATTAACTTCAGTCCAGGATCTGCACACAGAAATGTATCCGCTTTAATAAAGATGCCCATATTCGTGAAATAATCTACAACTTCCTTGATATTAATGACCTCAGCTATATTCTTACCGCAATGACAAATGAACACTCCAACCTTTGGATCCACTTTCATACTTAACCTCTCTTATAATGCCTTTTAGTCTTGATGACGCTTTGTTAGCCCTTTTAAGTGAGCAGTGGATAATGTTTAATCATTATAATAATTATTCTCGATTTCTCGAAGTTCTCTATTAATAGTTTCCTTCAATCTTTAAATGACATTCGATTTTGGCACCTGAATGTTCGTTATAAATATTGCAAAATACTATGAGGATTATTTTCACTAATCTTTAAAATGACAGATGCATCTAAATTATAAAATTCTTACAGTGTTGCTTGAAAGGTAACTTTATTCAATACCCTTGCGGTGCATAAAGTGTCTACATAAATCCATTGAGGTAACAAGAATGTCTGAAAAGAAGCGCCTAAATGCAATGATGATTTATAAACTGCTCCCTCAAACTAACTGTCGAATTTGCGGCGAACCAAATTGCATGGCATTTGCAGTTAAATTACTTAACCGTTCAGTAGAACTCAAGCAATGTACACCGCTCTTCGAAGAAGAACAATATGCAGAAAAGGCGGAAAAACTCAAAGAATTGGTTGCTCCACTTGAACAGGCGAAAGAAACCGGAATCATTTTAGAGGAGGAAAAGTGCATTGGATGTGGTAATTGTGTTGTTTGCTGTCCAGCGAATGCAGCGATCGCGCCAGAAACTTCTGGGGGCAAAGGAGTCAAAGACGAAACAAATCCCGATCTCATATTCATAGTGGAAAAAGGAGCAGCAAAAATTTGTAAACTTGAAAAGTGCCGCAGATACGAACCACCTCGAACATCGTGTAGGGTTTGCGAAATTTTATGCCCAACGAAAGCAATTGAAATACTTCAATGAGTTGATAGCATGCCAAAAGAGATCTCTGACGTGATATGTCCAGGTTGTGGAGTTCTCTGCGACGATATCAAAGTGAAACTAAAGGAAAATACAGTTGTAACAAATTATAATGCGTGTTCTAAAGGCAACGCAAAATTCCTTGATATCGCCGCTAATAGAATACTTAAACCAACAATAATGACTGATAAAACCACTAAAGAAATTGATTTAGACTCTGCGCTTTCGAAAACAGCAGAAATATTGATTAATGCAGAGTCCCCTACCCTCTACGGCTGGAGCGCTACAACTTGTGAAGCACAAAGGCTTGGCATTCAACTCGCCAAAGAATTAAAAGGGACCGTAGATAGCACGTCTTCATTCTGCCACGGCGTAACACTTTCAACTCTCTTAGAGTGCTCGTGGAGTACTGCAACTCTTGGTGAAGTCATGAATAGAGCTGATGTGATCTTATATTGGGGTGCTAATCCTATAGAATCACATCCAAGACATATGTCACGGTATAGTACAGTACCGCGTGGTATTTTCAGACAAGCTGGAAAAGATGAGCGAACCGTTGTTGTTATAGATATCCGTAAGACACGAACTGCTAATATTGCTGATCGTTTTCTTGAAGTTGAACCTAATCGCGATTTCGAAATAATTAGCGTTATGCGTTCTCTTTTGAACGGATATCGTCCAAATATAGAAACCGTTGCAAATGTCCCTTTAAAAGAAGTAGACCGACTGCTTGAACTAATTAAAGAGGCGAATTTTTGTTCAATATTCTTTGGATTAGGCTTATTGATGAGTGCAGGAACGTATCATAATATCTCTAGTCTTCTTTCGTTTGTTGCTGAACTCAACCAATTTGCGAAAGTCGTTGCTATTCCCATGATTGGACATTATAACATGATTGGATTTAATCATGTATGTAGTTGGTTAACTGGATTCCCTTATGGCGTAGATTTCCGTAAAGAACATCCCATGTTTAATCCTGGCGAAACAACAATTGTAGAACTACTACAGAGGAAGGAAATTGATGCAATGTTGTGTATTGCTTCTGATCCTGTTTCCACGTTGCCATATTCATTAACATCATATCTGAAAGAAATTCCTCTCATCACAATGGATCGCCAAATGACCCCTACAACACGAATCTCAAAAATAGTCATTCCAGTAGCATTATCTGGTATTGAAGTTAGTGGCACCGCCTATCGTATGGATTCTGTTCCTCTTTATATGAGAAACATTCTCACTCCACCAGATGGCATTTTATCTGACGAAATGATTTTACAAAAATTGTTAGAACTTGTAAAAGAAAAAAAATAACTTTGAACGACCTTTTAATTATAATAAGGGATCTGGCTGTTTATGTTCAACTAGTTTTGGCAACCGTGCTCGTGTCACCAACAATTGTGTATCCATTCTTACTATTCTGTTAGCAATGATTTTTTTCCCTTGCTCAGTTAACGCAAAAACTGGAATACCTACTCCAATTTGAAGTAATGCCGTTGCTCCTACTTCTCGAATTGCCTTAGAAGCGCATCCCCAGATGAGATCACATCCATCTGCTAACATTGATGCCTGTTGGGGAGAAATACCTGTCGTGTGAACTGCTAGGATTGTTAGCTTACCATTGGCTTGTTTTTCATAATCCCTGAGTAAAGGGATTTTTTCAGCGTCTACTCCAGCAAGAGTTACTGCCACTTTTTTAGTTAATGAGAATGCCCTTTTCACGCCCCCCATCTGATCTATTGCCCCTGTCTTTGGATCTAATACGATCCCGCCTTTATTTTCCAGCTGATTTATTGTCTCTGGAATCGGTGATGTCTTTACTAATCCTGTCATTCGAGCACCAATCCCCTGAACTAGTTCTGGTGACTTCACTAATACAGTTCCCCCACCATCACACGCACATACCGTAATATCTATCAATCCCTCGTGCATTGCATCCCTCAACATCTCTGATGCCCCGAAGGGCACGTCTCTCCCTTTATATTCTAGCAATCTGTTTTTTGTAAAAAATCCAAACTCATTTATTTTTAATTCAACACTTTTGCGAATGCTCTCTGGAGTCTCTTTTGTTCCACCACCGTAAAATTCATGTCGTAAAGGGCAATGAGTCACTAATGGTTTTCCAACTTCAATCACTTTCCCGTTCTTTATGACAACTCTAGCTTTTGCAACTTCAATTACATGTTCATCTTCACTCATTTTTGTCCAACAACCTACAGAAAATTAGTTTGTTGATTCCAATCGTGCATAAATCTAGCCAGAAAGGATTTTCTTTGACCTTAAACTCCAATCTTCGATGATCTCTAACTCAAGATCAAGTGTTTTTGCAAGTTGCTTACTATCAGATTCAACTAATTGTTGTAATGTGATTATGTTTTCTTCGATTAATCTGTAATTTACTTTTCTAGAAATCCCTTTAAGCAAGGTAATCGGATAAAATTTCTTCTCTTCGATTATCGATTCCAATTCGTACCACGCCAGCAGTTCAATTCCCCTACAATTACAATATCTTTCAGCGTGTCGCGTGAACTTCGTATTGCCAACAATCATAGCGGATGTTACGGAATGAGAATTCTTACCATCTTGATAGCCTTCAATTACATCTTCAAGTACAGCCCTAGTATTTCTGCAAACATCCAAGTCGGTAGGGGTATGATGATTTCTATGATGCTTAATTTCTATCAGTATTGTGTCTGTACCTTTTCGTGCAATAGCATCAATTTCATGTTCCACACATTTTCCTCGACAAATACAATTAGGAGTGATTGAATAACCCACCTGCTCCAATAACAACTGGATATAGAGCTCAAAATCGGGTTTTGAACGGAGAAGAGAGATCGCTTTTCGCAAATTGTTTCTATACGGTATAATTGTTTTATAGGGCTTCAAGTACTCATTAAACAGCATTTCGAGAATTTTTTTAGTTGATATGCCATCATAACTTCTATTTTCAATCTCACTAGCAATTTCTTCAGCCGTTTTTCGATCAACCTCTCCTCCACTTACTAGTATGCATGTTTTGACAATTTTTTCTCTGTCAAAATCTTGTTTTGATCCATCGGCCTTTGTAACATATTTAAATGCCATATTTCTCACTTTGAATATTCAAATGATCTTCAGCATATATATCATGTGAGGTTTTTCAGCCTAACTTGAACTAGCATATTCTGCTTCTTCTTTCAAGTAATATATTAAAAATCATTTAATAAATTCATTGCAATAAAGTAGGTTTAGGTAAGCAACCTCTCGCAAAAGCGGTGAGGCTTATAGCTGCACTCCAGCTCAATCCTCTTACCAGAAGAGTTTCACCTTCATCACACGCTACATCATGGGTCGGCTTACACACGCCCAGCCAGACGTGCCTTACCCCACCAAAGCAAGGTAAGGGGCGGCCCCCTTCTCGTGGTCTCCAACGGAACATGGCTGAGTAGTCCCGTAGGCAGTATTTCCTGCCTCATGGGAGTCGAGGTGTAGTTCATGCTGAGTAGTAGTGTACCTAGCCTCCTGACGTGGCATCATCGGGAGATCATCACGCAACCGTTTCCACTTCCATGAGAGGTGTGCCTTTCGCCTTACACTACCACACCACACTTATTTATTTAAGAAGAACTATTTAAAGGTGGAGAGACCTTGGTAAAAGTGAACCCCTACTAATTCCTCTCAACCTAAAGGGTAGGGGCTTCCTTGAGGTGAAATAATTGTGTGAACTTTCAGTTTTGCTAAATAAAGATGGAGAATCACAACAAATTGCAAAAGATGTGGTATACGCACTTCAAAATGGAGATACATTGATTGTAAAAGATATTTTAGGAACTCCAACAGAAGTTTCATCAGCTATGATTGCAAAAGTGAATATTACGAATGAAACTCTTACCCTTATAGCCCATCCGTTAGTCGGGAAGTTCCTAAAGTTTTTTGCACTCTTAACAGATGAATCGGATATGCCAGAAATAGAGCAAGCCTGGGGTCAATTGAAGAAAGCAGGAGATGAACTAATTCTAAAAAAACAATAATATGGTCACGAATAATAGTCAAAGCATTCTTAGTCAAAAAGTGCGATCAAAAAGAAAAAATTATGGCATCCCTTCTTTAGGGGTGCCACCCTCTATTCCCCATGTATTCTGGTTTAAGAAAAGCTAAGCGACTGCTACTCGTGGAACAGCAATTGGAATTTCTTCTATAGTTTGCAATAGTTCACAGCATTCTTCACAAATGTTGTTTAGACAAAACTCCTCCGGCATGTTTTTGCATGGAAGTTTCATTTTTATCACACAATAGATACTATAGTTTACAATCATATAATATATTGTCATTTTTAACTATAAATAGTTTATCAAAAAGGACTCCCCATAAATCATTCTTAAAAATAAAAAGATATACACTATATAGTTAAAAAATACTGCTTCCCTATAGATGAATAGTAAAGAAAATGTACAAAGATCTCGATTTCAAGAATATGCTACTAGAAGTCAGTGATAATCAAAAAAAAATCATTATCAACTGATATTTTCCATTCTATCCTATTCAAATTAGATTAATATTCGGAGTCTTCACGAATTTTGCTATGTTAAAAGCTGAATTGCGGAATTGAAATTGAATGAAAATATATATGGAAAACTTTGAACAACTTTTAGATGTGATATTATGATTCACCCAACAGATCAAAGATATCTTGTCAAAGAATTAATTCCTTTTTTCTCAGAAGAGGGTTATTTAGAATATAAATTAAGGGTTGAAAAAGCGTATGTAAGCGCTTTAAATAAAATTGGCGTTTGTCCAGACGAAATCACAGAAGAAATAATCACTCAAACAGTTACCGCTGATGAAGTAAAACAAAAAGAAGCAATTCTAAAACATGATATTAGAGCACTAGTTGAAGTTTTGAGAGACAAGATATCAAATCCTGCGAAGCCCTATGTTCATCTCGGTCTGACGTCTTACGATGTTGTAAACACAGCACAGGCATTACTCATTAAGAATGCTACTAAGAAGGTAGTTCTTCCTAATTTAGTCAAATTAGAACTTGAATTAATCAGATTTGCAAGGGAAGAAAAGAATACTCTCCAAATTGGCCGTACACATGGACAGCATGCTGAGCCAACAACGTTTGGAAAGGAAATCGCAGTTTTTGTAGATCGAATAGGGCATGCAATTATTCGTATAAAGAATGCAAGTGATGGCTTAAAAGGGAAATTAAGTGGTGCTGTTGGTAGTAAAGCCTCTTTCAGCTTGATCCATGACCCTGGTGAATTAGAGTCTATTTTCATGAAGGAATTGGGTTTAAATGCAGCATCAATCACCACACAGCGATTACCTCCTGAGGAACTTACGAATTACATGTGCCAAATCACAATCACTTTTGGAGCCATTGCTGACCTTGCAAACGATTTACGGCACCTACAACGAAGTGAAATCGGAGAAGTGGCAGAATATTTTGAAAAAAAACAAGTTGGTTCCTCTACTATGCCTCAAAAAAGAAATCCAATCAATCTTGAGAATATTATTTCTCAATATAGAGCAGTTATGCCCCATATTATTACAGCACTATTAAATATAGAGTCCGAGCACCAAAGAGACTTACGCGATTCTGCTTCTACACGCTATATACTTCCTGAAGTTCTAAATGCATTTGTTCACTCTATCAATCGCTTAATCCAAGTAATAAAAACTCTGAAAGTCGATAGAGGACGAATGAAAGAGAATTTAAAACTCAATCGAGAGTTTTATTTAGCAGAGCCTGCGTATATCCAATTAGCGTTGCAGGGAGATCCGCAAGCGTATGACAAGGTACGTGAATTGACATTAAAAGCACAAAAGGAAAATAGACCATTGAGTGATCTGTTACCTACGGATTTACTTGAAATTATTGGAGATTATACAGGCACATGTAAGGAGCAGGTAGACGAAATCACCACTTATTGGGAAGATAAAATTGGAGAATTAGCAGATACCTAACGACCTGAAATAATAAAAAAGAGATGGAAATCTCCAAAAACTTCTTCATATTAGTTAAAATTTCTTTATATCAAAATTTCTTTATATCAAGAGATTGCTGTAATACTGCTGTATTTATTTTACCTGCACTAACTGATTTGCCAGTTCTGAGGCTTGATAGAACAACGGCTGCTGGACTGAAAAGTCCGGGGTCAACATTGAAGAAATCAAAATTCGCCTTCTTAAAAACATCGTAAAAGGGTTCGCCGTAATCTTTTGATGCTGCTGATGGAATTTGTGTGACAAATGCATTTAGGTCATCGTTAACTTCGTCGTTAACTTCGTAAAATGTTTTGCCTCCGTATAGTATCATGTCATTTGTTTGGCTCATTGCTTTTTGTTCATCTGGGTTTACAGGAGCTATTGGTGCTGTTCCCGCTCCATATGTAACCTTTTTCGGATCGTATCCTAATGAGGTCATCTTATAGATTCCCATTTCAACGACTCTACCACTCACTTGTACTGAGCCCGCCATGCTGTTTGTCGGAGCCACAACCATATAGCATTGGTCTGGTGAAACTCCACAATTCTCTGCTAAGAACTCAGCTTCAGCTTCTCCAGGCAGGCGTTCTTTCATAGGTTCTAAGAAGACTACCGCAACATCAGCTTTGTCTTTATAATTTAATTGAGAGAATTCATAATTTGGTAATAGTTTTTTAGGTTTGAGGGCTGAGGCTCGTGCTGGTCCAGAGGCATATCCATAGACTTTTCCCTCTGCTCCTTTGACCTTCCATCCTGCTAACTGTGAAGCTAATAGTGCGATAGGAGGATTATCTGTTACAACTGTGATTGCAGGAAGAGTGTTCTCTTCTATATCCATTGTTTTCACATTAGCTTTTCCTAATCCTCCAAGACATACCTCGGTCACATACCTTCCAGCTAGAAGCCCACCTTTTGCCTCTATTCCGCAATCTATAACGGTTGCACCGTTGCTAAGTTCAGTAAATGTTACATTTATTAATTCAGATTTTTTATCCATTTTTTTAACTACATCTAACGCAAGCTTATTGACACTAGGCTTATTCATTAAAATCACCTACGCATTAATCAGATGATTATTTGCTTCTTTATTTAAATAGATCTCCCCTTTGCCCTTTTCTGCTATATCTCCAATAAATTTTAGGAACGGTCCCTCAATTTCCTTTTCTTCATTGATAACAGCTGATGCTACCTCACCATCAAACTTAAATGAAGGCAATAGTTCTTCAACTTTTCCATGAATGATTATCTTACCATTTTTCATTTCTGCGCCAACACGTTCTGCTACAAGATTGTGCAAAATAATCAGTCCACCTTGCATATGTATACCTGCAAAAGATCCTACTTTTCCTTTAATAGTAATTGTACCTTTTTTCATCCATTCACCAGCTTCTGTTCCGCAATCACCATTTAATTCGATTGTGCCACCTTGCATTCCCACTGATGCTCCTCTGTATGCTGCCCCTAAATAGTTTCGCGCGTTGCCAAAGATAGTTAGGGCGCCTCCCTTCATTTCAACCCCTGTCCAATCATCTACATTGCCTTCTACTGTTACTTTGCCGCCTTTCATTTTAGCAGCGGTGTGCATTCCTGCGTTTCCTTTAATTAAGATTTCTCCAGCAGTCATTCCCTCGCCTATGTGCTTTGCTTTCGATAAGTCGCCCTCCAAGATGATTTTCGTTTCCTCAGCAGTACTTCCCGTTTCACCTGAAACGTTGAAATAGTCCGTGATTGGTACTTGCCTGTTTCCCTTCCAAAGTTGTAGACTTTTTATTTCATCGATAGTTTTTCCCGCAAAAATATTTGGTGAAATCACTTCAGCTTCTAAAGATGCCCCAGCAATCTCTTTCTTAAGTATAAGTATAACTTCATTGGCCATCTAAATACACCTCTTAGAAAATTCTCATAAGAATGAGGAAATTGACATAATTACCGTTCATAATAAATAATTCTCTTCGCCTTTTTCGATAATGAAAGACATTCACCACTTTTATATTTAAAAGTCTTAATATGTCAACGAGGTGTGGTAATTAATACCTTACAAAATCTCTTATTAAGGAGTGAAAGATCATGAACCTTGAAAATGTAGAAATAGAAGATACTTTCGCTGAAGGCTTCAAAATATGGATTTCTCGTGTTCTAATAACTGCTGCAACGCAAAAATGGGCTTTAACAGCAGCAAGAGCAGCTACAGGCTTTGGAACCTCCATAATAATGAGCCCCGCTGAAGCTGCAATTGAAAAAATTGTTCCATCAGAAGATACGGTTGATGGAAGACCTGGGGTTATCATTCAAATAGCCCATACCAAGAAGAAAAAGTTAGCCACACAATTGCTAACAAGGATAGGACAATGTGTCTTAACATGCCCTACTACTGCTGCATTCTGTGCTATGGATGAATACGACGAACTCTTCAAAACTGGCGCAAATTTACGATACTTTGGTGATGGTTTCGAAGAAAAAGTAGAGATGTACGGTAGGACCCTATGGAAAATCCCAGTAATGGAAGGTGAGTTCTTAATTGACAGCGAATTCGGTGCAAAAAAGGGCGTGGCAGGAGGAAATCTCTTGCTCATCGGTGATGATCCAGACAAAACATTGCAAGCAACTGAAGCAGCTATTAAGGCGATTGAGGCTGTAGATTTCACTGTTACCCCCTTTCCAGGTGGAATTTGTAGGAGTGGTTCAAAGGTTGGCTCACTGAAGTATTCAAAATTTATGATTGCCAGTACGAATCACAAGTTTTGCCCAACATTAATCGGAAAAGTTAATGACACTGAATTGCCTGTCAACGCAAAAAGTGTATTGGAAATCGTTATTAATGGGCTCACAACCGAGGCAGTTAGTAAAGCAATGTCTGAAGCAATTAAAGCAGCAGTAAAAGTACCTGGCATCATTAAAATTACCGCTGCTAACTATGGTGGAGAACTAGGTCAATATCAAATTCATTTGAAAGATCTAGTTTAATGGCAGTCCCTAATGAGTGATCTTCTTCTTTCTTTTTATTTCTTTCTTGATTTTTTGGACGGTCTCTTTGGACAAGTGAACTACCATCCTACAAGCAGGGTGGCTTCCTGAATCATCCATTCCCCAACGGGATATTTCAAACAGGCTCTACGGGCAGTTCCTGCCCTGGTGATGATGATCGTGAAGCTATATAGTGAGTTGATCGCTGTAACACCGTGATAGCAGAATTGTGGTCTCTCGCTAATACTAATCTACAGTATGGACAGCAGTGGATGCGAGTTGCCAGGGTTTTCGGCACCAGTTTCCCACACCGACTACACAGTTGTGTAGTATTATAGGCACTCACATACTCTACCAGAGTACCAGCTTCCTCCGCTTTATATTCGGTAAAGCACATGAGTTGTCCCCAGCCGGCGTCACTAATCGACTTGGCGAGACGATGGTTCTTCACCATATTGGTGATGGTAAGCTGCTCATACACGATCAGGTCATAGGCATCGACCAGTTTTCGACTGAGCTTGTGATGAAAGTCCTTGCGCTGATTGCGTATTCTTCTATGTACAAGTGCCACTTTCCTGTTCTGTTTGTGACGGTTACGTGAGCCCTTAACCTTCCTGTCTTTCCTTCGCTGTTCTTTGGCGAGTTTCTGCTCCGAGTGTCTCAACCAGCGTGGGTTGTCTATGGTGTCTCCGTTATTTAATGTTAACAAACTCTTCAGCCCGACATCCACCCCTATCGCCTTCTTTATGCCTCTCTGCTGAGAGTCAAGAGTGGGGTCAGGCAGTGCTACTGCAAAACAGGCATACCAGTGGTCAACATCGCGTTTGATAGTACAGGTCATGATCACGCTTCAGCAGGGATCGGGCGGTGCAGTTTAATGGTGATACGTCCTATTTTCGAGAGCCGGAGTTTTTTCTTGTGGAAATCGAGGGCGAACCCACTTTGCGGGTAGGTGAAGGAGTCATACCGGTATTTCCCTTTAAAGCGTGGATAACCGGCTTTTTCGCCCTTCTTGATGCGCCGAAAAAAATTCTTGAAGGTTTTATCCAGTCGTCTCAGCACGTCTTGCAGTACCTGCGAATGCACCGCTTGCAAAAACAGATTAGACTTTTTTGCTTCTTTTAAGTGGTTAGCTTGCTCATAATAACTGACTGCATTTTGGTGACTGTGTCAGGCGTCTTTTCGCTCGGAAAGAGCTTTATTATACACCAGACGACAGGTAGTCAGCCATTGAGTGAAGGTCGCCTGTTGTGATGTGGTGGGATACAGGCGAAATTTGTACATGCGTTTCATCACAGGTCTTCCTCTGTTCCCTTGAGCGCCATGTCACTAACGATAGTATCCGCAAACAGTTATTTAAACTAGGGGACGCTACCGTGAAAGTAAAACCAGTAAAAAACGCAATTCATACTTCCCCACAACACGCTGGGGGGGACTTCTTGCAGAGACAAATAACAAACCTTATAATCTATATGTCATTACGATGTCATAATTGTCATTATAGTTAACGAATTATCATTACCATAACCTTCAAATGGTGGTTGAAAAGCAGCATGTTATCAAGCAGCCAGAAAAAGATCCTGAAGTCATTGCTAGATTTGTATAAAGAACAAAGTGAACCGATTAAGTCAGAAGCCATCGCAAGAATGACAGGTAGATCCAATGGTACAATCCGGAATATGATGATAAGCCTTCGTGCGTTACAATTGGTAGAATCAATTGCTGGTCCGAAAGGAGGCTACATACCTACGATTCAAGCATTCGAACTGTTCAAATTACCCACACCGGAAAAATGGGAGGAAGTCCCGGTCATTGTTGAAGGGAAGCAAATCTCGGCGTCCGTTTCAGATATCGGTTTGTCCAAAATCCCTTCACCAGCAGAATCTACCGCTGAAATTACAATCTCTGGGGACGTCAGCCAGATAAAAGTAGGTGAAAGAATTATTATAGGTCCCACCCCAAAATCAAACCTTTTAGTCAAAGGCGAAGTGATGGGGCTCTATCCAGCGACTGGAAAATTGCTTCTAGCCGTATCTGAAATGGCGTCATTGCCTGCTATTTCAATTGGAGAAATCGCCACAAAGAAACCAATAACCGTCAAACCCAATACACCGCTTACCAAAGCTGCAGAGCTTTTCGCTGAAAAACGTATTAGTGCTCTCCCAATTGTTAATGGAGATGACGAACTTGTTGGATTGTTTACTACAATGGATCTTGCAAAGATGATTGTACTAGATAAATTGGCTGAAAACATCTCCGATGCACTAAAACTCGGTGCTACAACGGAGCCCTGTATTGCATCACCTGAAACATCGTTAGTTAAGGCTCTTAGAGTCATGGACGAGTGTGGATTGGGGCGCGTTGTTATAATTGACGAGAATGAGCGGGTAACTGGTATTGTAACACGTACAGATCTTCTAAAAACGATTCTCGAACATTATTAAAAAAACCCATTAGGGTTCTGTTTTTTTTCTACTTCATCTGATACTAAAAAGTGAATTTACAAGTTCAGGAAAAACTAGTGTCATTTTCTAGACTATTAAACAAAATAGTCGCAATTTTCTTATCAAACCCATTGAAACCTGCTATATTGACTGGATCTGTACAGATAATGTCTTTAAATTGCCGTTTAAATTCATTGGCTGCCAATGCTAGTTTTCGTTGAATATTTAGTTTTGAATCCGCTTTATCACTAACTGCAATTAACATTAATTCATCTAAAGCGAAAAATATTAATTTGTATTCCTTTAATTCGACAGTGTGCACTGTTTCGTCTAATTCATTCGCAAAAATACGGATCGCAGTTGTAAAACTTGAAAAAAGATCCTCTTCTATTCTTATTTTTTCTGAGTTACTGCAATGAAGAAGACATTTTCCCCCCTCTTCGATGATAAATATCTCATGGATCATTCTACTGCATCTCTCTGCAACGACAAATTATTATGTAAGTGTAATAATAACTTGTCATTTCTTTAAAATATTTGAACGCACAGTGTTTCAGTATTTCGTGATATTCGTTCTTATCTTTTAAAAATTCGAGCTATTTAGTTATTTCTTTAGAAAAAAAAGAATATCACTAATGAGATTGTAGAACGGTTTTCAGGTGGATTTTGTAAAAAAACTGTATTGGGTTGAATAGGTTTAAATCAACCACAAAATTCTACAGAAGAATGTTTCCTTTTTTCAAATCAGAACATTCAATTTCACGAAAATTGAGATATAGACTGATTATATGACAAAATAGATGCTATTCTCTCTTCAAATCCATTAAAATCTGTTAAATTTCCAGACCATGTTGTTATATACTGGTTAAATTTCCTTTTGAAATCATTTGCAAGTAAGGCTAATTTATGCGTTACCTCCAGATTATCCTCAAATCTATCGCTAATTGCAATTAAAAATAATTTTTCAAAGGAGAAAAATACCAATTTGAATTGCTTCAATTCTATGGTTTGAACGGTTTCCATTAGTTCATTGGCAAAACTTCTAATGGCACAAGTAAAACTTGAAAAAAGATCCTCATCTATTCTTATTTTCTCTGAATCGCTAATAGCTTTTCGAAGTAGACACTGCCCTCCTTCTTTAATGATAAAGATCTCATATATCATTTTTTTATGGCATCTCATACAGTTAATGAGGATAGTTCGGAATTTCTCTTGAATATAACATCTCTCTAAAACGATTTAAGGAAAGACAAAATCCTATGTCGTTGTTATATTGTAACCTTCTTGCGCGTCTCAATAAATACATAATAACTGGATGTTCTTGAGGGCGATTCATATTTCCACCAACTTTGTAAAGTGTAATTGCGCGCATGAGATGGATATCCATCGAACACGCGCGCAATATTTAGGCTGTGTTATCTTAAAATAAACTTATGCAAACTACTATATAAGTTTAATGGAGTTTAATGTAGTTAAAATGTAGTTATAAGTACTTATTATGTGGTCAAATGTAGTTAACAATACTATTCGGTGTAGTTAAGGTGTACTTCCAAATAAAGTTATCATTGCTGTGAAATTAATCTGAGGCTAATGTAAGCACAATACAAGATAAATAATTTTCATTGTCGATACTAATAATTTAAAACAAATTTTAGGTCGAATACAACATCGCTATAGCCTATCAGATAGTAAGAGGAATTAATGCACTACTTGATGGAGTTACTTCAGTATATAGCCCAATGATATCTCCCTTTTTTTTGCATTTTAAACAAAAAAAACTTCTATCTGCCTGTTAAAGTTAAAGTTCATCAATGCTTGCTCCTATTTAAACAAAAACAGATATTTTTTTAAGGATGAATTAAAATAATAGATATGATGGAGTTTTAATGGAGTTTACCGTAGTTCCCTAAAAAGAATTAATTAAACTTTTATTCTGTTATCAAGAATCAATAAGAAGGATGATGAGTATGGAGGCATTAGATAGATACTCTAGAAAACTTAATGAGTTAGGTTGGTGGGACTTTCCGTTTATTCCATCGATTATACCACAAGTTTATCTTGGACAAAAAAACCTCGAAGCCTTGTTACCCCAGGTCAAGATCGGTAACCTTGTGATCGTAGAGGGAAGTTATGGGACAGGTAAGACGCAACTCTTCGAGCACCTAAAATATTTATTGAGTGAAAGACATGATGATTATTTGCCAATCTTAATTTCCGAACCTCCAGAAACCTTCTTATTAAGTGAATCAATTATGACCGAACTCAGAAAATCTTTTGGAATCACTCAGGAACCCCCGAAAGTCATTGATGAACTGGTTTCTATTCTAAGAGATGTAAATCGACGTATTATCCTATTAATTGATGAAGCGCAATTGCTAATTGCCAGAGATTCTGATAGCTTGGAAGTAAAAGAAAAGAAAAGAAGAGACGTCCAATGGATACGGGTTTTAGTTGACCTTAGCAATGTTGTTTTATTTCTAGCTGGTTTGCCAGATTTTTCTAAATCTCTTTTTCAGATGTTTATACCATTGGAGGATAGGGTTACTAGAAAACTGCGATTAGAACCATTGAGTCTCGCCGAAACAAATAATATGATTGGGAAGCGGATAGAGTATTTTGGTGGACATGATATCAAACCTTTCCGGGAAGATGCACTGGAAGAGATTTTTAACCATACACAAGGATATCCACGTGCTATTATTAAACTATGCGCAAAAGTAGTTGAGGCGTTTTTAAATTCTGAAGCTTCAGAAGTTACAAAAGAGTTAGTGAATGAGATTGCAATTGAGGAAGGTCGCATCGAAATCGTTGAAGTGATAACAGATGAAATAATAAAGTCATTAACTCCTGCTCAAAACGAAGTCCTTTTCGTTTTAGCCAATTCTTCCGAAATGTTAAAACCAGATGATGTTGCTAAACGTGCAAATCTCACTACAGGCGGTGCAGGGAATATATTAAGAGATTTGCATGAACAGGGTTATATAAGACGAGAATTACGCGGTAGAGCGTATCATTATTACGTTGCAAGAGAGGATTTAAAACGAATTTACTTGAGAGGTTGAATTCTATCAACTTGGGAATGCTTGCTTTTTGCTTGATTACACATTTTTTCTCCTTAAACAACTAAACTTTTTCTCATCATTCTGAGATGCTGCAACCACCTTTCCTCAAATGAATCTGTCTATCATAGGATTTAATCAAAGGGCTAATCCATGTCGATTCGCATATGTGCGGTAAGATACTACGCCCTTAGGGGTAAGAGCAATTAATCTTCGACTAACGATATTGATACCCGACTCCTTTGCCCAGACGATAACTTTATCGATGTCAATTGCGTTTGATATGTCATTCCAGAAATAAGGACCGTGCATGGATAAACAAAAGGCAAAACCTTATTCACCCATGAATAAATATTGGAAAGGATCGGTTTCAACAATGAGTGCTATTTCAAAGTCTGTACCTCAGTAAGACTTTTGAATGAGTTTCGATGTGATATTAACCAGAAGAATGGAGGCTTTCTCTGTGGCAACTGAGGCTAACGATTATCTTGAACTTACCGCAAAGATGACAGCTATTCCTGCTACTATTCTAAAAATCTTAAAAGTAACTTCCCCTACGTCCCTACCTCTCCCTATTGAAGGTATCAACTTTAATTCGGAACATATTGTGCTAGTTATACTTGATAACTTTGGTCTATTTGAGTATACTTACTATAAGCCCGAATTCTTAATCCAAGCGTGTGATGCTCTTGTTCTTCTAGATACACAGAATCCTTATACTGATAGTGTGTTAAAACAGGTTTTCTATGTTACTGAACAATTTAGTGGCTTTCATCTTCCAAGTGCTCTTATTGAAAACGGAAAGTCTGTTGCAATGGTTGGACGTCAAGAAGAACTGAATACTATTGCACATAATGAGTATTCGATTCCGTCCACTGATGATATGAATGTCTATATCAATGCTGTAAAGGCTTTGAACAGACATGATTTTCTTTCGTTGCATTTTATTGATTTTGAAAAATTATACCAGCAATATGCTTTTCAGCCACCTGCAGAAACGCTAAAACAGTTAATTCGGAGGACTGATAAATGGCTAAAGGTTCTTTTTATGCAGGCGAAGCCTGGATCAGTCTTCATTATTCTTAGTTCACATGGAAAACATCAAATTGATTTACAAATCAAAGGAAAAGCAGCGCAATGGCGACTGGCAAGCCTTCCTATAGCTATTTTCTCAAAAAAACCTTAAGAAAATGTATTTTTATCATGTTTTCATTTATAAGAAAAATGAACTTCCTAAAAGCACATAACTTCCTAACTAATTTCCGCTTTTCATACATGCTCTTCTTTTTATTCTACGCCCATTCCTAATTTTCTTTTGAAATATTCAATAATTTCTTTTGTTGTTTTTTTGCCTAATATACTGCCTGTTGTCCACTTTCGTCTTCCAACAAAGAATAAAATATTACAAAAAAATATATTACCGATAATCAGTCCTTCGAATAGCAGTGGAATGCCAAATGTCCTCCGAATAGCATATGCTTGAGAGAGTAATAAAGGAAAGGTCAATCCTATTGTAACAAATAAAATATCGCGATAATGTTTTTCTACAAATGAGAACCTTCTTAGATAAAAGGAAAAGTACATCATGTGAGTAAAAAGGACCAATATTGCACCATAAAGAAACTGGATATCAATTATATCAAACTGAAATGTTTTACCATATAACGAAATACTAAAAAGTGGCTCAAGCACCAGAATAGTCGTAGAATAAGAATTATCTGTTATATTCGCTTCATTTTCAATTCCAGAAATCTTAACTAATACCGTATGATTACCTTCAATAGCATCCCATTCTAACGTGACTTCTACAGAGGAACTAACAAGGACATTCACTTCAGTGGTGTTAACTAGTGTATTGTCTATATAAAGATTAATAGTAATGGTTTCATTCACCTTTCCAGTATTTTCTACGTATATTGCCACTTTTATGGTCTCGCCGCTTGCTGGAGGATGTTTCGGATAGACATCAACATGACTCAATGTCACATCGCGAGTTGGAATGTAAAGTGTTTGTGTAAGGTTATTATTTTGTGAATTAACTTCCTTAGTCGCGGTAAGTCCGTTAATCTCAACAAATACTGTAATTCGATGTTTCCCTTTTTTGGCGTCCCAATGAAACTGTTTTTCGATAGATTGCCCTTCAAGTAACTTGAGTTTCGATGTCGTAATTAATTTACCATCAATTTTAAGATGTACTGTTGTAAGTTCATCTTTCGAGCCTTGATTTTCGATATTAGCTTTGATAGTTACTACGTCTCCAGGCTCAATTACTTGAGGCGTTACTGATAATGATTTTACAGCAACATCCCGAAATGCTACAACATGAATAGTAGAATTTGATAACACATTAATCGTGTATTGTGATACATTTCCAAATACCCTAAATTCGATGTCTAATGCATTTCTGCCTTCATATAGCAATGATTTGTCAACATTTGTTGAAATCTCAATCAATTGAGATTCATTGTTAATGTCCCATTCCCACGTGGATAGTTTCTCTTGATTCCAGTATAGGTTAAGGGTAATATTATAGACAGTAAGATAGTTTTCAACAGAATAAAACGCTCTAAGATCAGTTGAGAATTGATCTGTCACCACGTCCTCAGATAGTCTAAATTCCAAAGAAGCCGTTACCGTTTGGTATTCTGGTGCGCCGTCTTGTAAATAATCTTGAAATTCTGCAGGATAAGGAAGTGCATCACCTAATTCACTAAAACTATATTCTCCCGTTGACTGAATGTGTGAGAGTGTCTTCAAGAAGACATAGGACTCTTTGTGGAGGGTGAAAGTTGTTGTGCCATCATTACTCGAAGTAAAGGCAAGTTCAATTTCAATAAAATTGTTTCCTTCGAGTAAACTATCAAACGGAACGATAATGTTTACCCAATACTTACCAATCTTCTTTAAAGACGTGCTTACAATACTTTTGCTTTTATGAAAACGGTTATTACAATAAATTTCGATATCGAAATCAGAGTCTGGGTCTTCGCCAGAAAAACTTGTGAGAAGCGAAAGTGAAAGAGCTTTATCTTCTATTGAATCGATTGAGAACGTAATAAGAATGTTATCTTTAGCTTCGGCTCCTTTACTAGCTGAGAGTCTTATTGTATCAATATCCAACTCTGAAAATAGGTTTTTCCCGTCTTCAAGGCTTGTAGTACCTTCTGAAGAGGGCACCATCATTGGTAAGAGCATGAATACTGCTATAAAGATGACAACGAGAGCCTTTTTCAAAACACGGTCCGTCCATTTCGATATAATTGAGAGGAGCGTCCAAATCCTCTTCGCCTAAATGAATTTGCTAGAATGGTTTTATTATGACTTTGTGAACTACCACCCTATAAGTAGGCTGGCTTCCTGAATCATCCATTCCCCAACGGGACATGTCAAACAGGCTCTACGGGCAGTTCCTGCCCTGATGATGATTTTGATGTTACATTGTAGATTGAGCGGCTTAAAATCGTGATGGCAGAGTTATGATCTCTTGCTTTATCAAGTCCACAGTACGGGCAGCGGTGGATGCGGGTTGCCAGGGTTTTCGGCACCAGCTTCCCACACCGACTACACAGTTGTGTGGTATGATAGGCACTCA